>MHOW01000001.1 GCA_001820215.1 Candidatus Staskawiczbacteria bacterium RIFCSPLOWO2_01_FULL_33_13
GAAAAAGAGCTTTGGAATATCATTAAAAAATATCGTGGCTAGGTTGGATATCTAGTCTAGAGCCTAGTATTTAGGTGTACTTTGACAAATTCTGATATTTTTGATAGGATATTCATATATAATTTAAAGTTAAAAATTTATATCCACCAAGCACATAATTTTTTTTGAAAATTTTGTGCTCGGTGCCAATTTTTTCAAAATTGTCATGTCAACAAGTAAATCATCAGGTTCATCTAGATTGGGCAGAGATTCAGCCGCCCAAAGACTAGGCGTTAAAATTTATGCTGGCCAACCCGTGAAAACAGGAATGATTATTATAAGGCAAAGAGGAACAAGATACCTTGCCGGAAAAAATGTTAAAAAGGGCTCAGACGATACGCTTTACGCAGGTAAGGACGGCATTGTTAGGTTTGCTTCCAAACTTAAAAAATTATTTAATGGCAAGCAAAGACAAGCTAAAATTGTTAATGTAGATTTAGTTAAATAAATCCTAGTAAATCTTAAAAAACTAAAAAACGAAACTAATAACAGGCCTCTTGATGTGATAAGGTTTTACTGTAAATTGCACATTTGGGCTATAAATTTGCAATAATTTTTCGGCTTACACTTTGTGTAAACCTCAAAATTCTATCAAATTTATCGCTCCAAATCTTCAATTTTCGTAACAAACCTTATCACATCAAGAGGCCTTTTTTCGTTTTTTAGTTGATGATTTTATAAATTCACTAAATAATGGATGAGGTTTTAGCGGCCGTGATTTAAATTCGGGATGGAATTGTGTAGCTACAAAAAAAGGATGGTCTTTTAATTCAATTATTTCTACCAAATCTTTTTCTGTATTTAGGCCCGCCATAACCATGCCTTTGGCTTGAAGGCTTTTTCTATATTGATTATTAAGTTCATAGCGATGCCTGTGTCTTTCGGTAATATTTTTTTGCCCGTAGACCTTAAAACTTTTAGTATTTGGTGTTAATTCGCAGCGATAAGAACCTAATCTCATGGTGCCACCATAATTTTTCTTTTCTAATAATGCCTTTTGTTCGTCCATTACATCTATTAGTATATTTTTAGATTTTTTATTAAATTCAGCAGAAGTGGCATCTTTTAATCCACACACATTTCTTGCAAATTCTATTACCGCAAGCTGCATTCCAAGGCATAATCCCAAAAATGGTATTTTATTTTTTCTGCAATATTTAATTGCTTTTATTTTACCTTCCACTCCCCTATTTCCAAATCCTCCCGGCACAATTACACCATCAAAATTATTAAGGTTTTTTAGTGATGCTGGATTCTTTTCAAAATCTTCTGCAGAAATCCATGTAATATTTGGTTTTTTATGTTGTGCAAAGGTGGCGTGTTTTACTGCTTCAATAACCGAAATATAAGAGTCGGTTAAAGTGAATTTACCGCTCTCAAAATATTTTCCCACAATACCTATTTCAATTGGTTTGGGAGAATTTTTTATTATTTTTACTAATGCTTCCCATTCTTTTAAGTCGCTTTTTTTACTTTTTAAATTAAATTTTTTTAAAATTCTATTACCAAGATTTTCTTTTTCAAAATTAACTGGCACTTCGTAAATTGATTTTACATCGGGTGCCGAAATAATATCCTCGGGCATGATGTTGCAAAAATTTGATAACTTTTGTTTTCTTCTTTCGTCTAATGCCATAATAGATCTAGCTAAAATAATGTCTGGCTGTATTCCTGCTGAATTAAGTGTTCTTACAGCGTATTGGGTTGGTTTTGTTTTCATCTCCCCTATTATTTCAGGAACCGGCATATAGCTTACTAAAATAAAAAGCACATCTTTTGGATGTGAAATTTTCAGCATTCTTGCTGCTTCTAAAAATAATATATTCTGGTATTCCCCTACGGTTCCCCCTATTTCAATTAATACAAAGTCGGCATTAACCTTAGCTCCAGCCCTTTTAATAATTGAAATTACTTCGTTTGGTATATCGGGTATTACTTCAACGCATTTGCCATTGTATTCTAAATTTCTTTCTTTGTTTATAACCGTCTGGTACACTTTACCAGTGGTCATGTAATTATCATTGTAGATATTTTCATCTAAAAATCTTTCATAGTTTCCAATATCCTGGTCGCATTCTATGCCATCTTCGGTCACAAAAACTTCTCCGTGTTCAATTGGATTCATGGTTCCTGCATCAACATTAATGTAGGGGTCAATTTTTATCGCGGTAACCTTAAATCCTTTGCTTTTTAATATTCTTCCTATGGAGGCGGTGGCAACTCCCTTGCCAATGCCAGACATGACTCCACCTGCTACAAAGATATATTTTGCCATCGCTTCGCTTGGCGATCCCAATATACTAATGAAACTCGAATTTACGAATGTCGTATTCGTAATATTAGTAAATTAGGGTGTCATTAGTAAATTAGTGTCGCTATATTTTTATTCTTTTTCTTTAATAATGAATAATTTTATTTCTGGCTCTAAATTATGATCTAGGCTAATTTTAATTGGAAATTCTCCTAATTCTTTTATCGGTTTTTCTAAATTAATCTGGGATTTTTTTATTTCGTATCCTAATTCTTTCAATTTTTCAGATATTTTTACATTATTAATTGATTCAAAAAGTTGATTGTCTGGTCCTGTTTTTACTGCAATGCTTAATTCTATTCCATCAATTTTTGAGGCAACTTCCTGGGTTTTTTTAAGATCTTCCTCTGCTTCATTTTCTACAGTTTCTTTTTGTTCTTCTAACCATTGCAAAGCTTTTTTTGTGGCCAATTTTGCAAGGTCTTTTGGAATTAAAAAGTTTCTAGCATAGCCATCTTTTACTTCCTTTATTTCATATTTTTTACCGATATTTTCTATGTCTTGTAATAGTATTACTTTCATGGTTTCTAATTTACTGTGAATTACGAAATGCTTTCTCCAGACCTGGCGAATTTCGCCGAAGCGAAATTGCGCCTGGGTCTCGAAGGTATTTTCTTCAAATTTGTAAAGTGAAAATTTGATAGAATTATTTTACCTAGTAAACTAGGTAAAATAATTATTGCGAATTTTCAATCCCTTGACCCAAAGGTCATCCTCGCAAGTGCATTTGAAGAAAAGACCAGAAACTCGTCTTTTATTTGAGCATTTCGTAATTCGCAGTAATCTAAAGTTTTATATTTTACATTCTAATGTAAATCTCTTATTATTTCAAGGGCCTTTTGAAGATGCAAGTCTTTTTCTGGATCAGCATCATCTGCCTCTACTTTTATATCAGGCTCTAGACCAATTTCTGCAATTGAATTACCTTTTGGAGTTAACCATTTTGCAATAGTCACTTTAATTAATGATTCATTGTCTTGCAAAGTAATTACTTCTTGCACGGATCCCTTTCCAAAAGATTTTTCCCCAATTAGCGTAATATTTCTATTATCTCTTAGCGCACCTGCTAAAATTTCGGAAGCTGAAGCAGAGCCACCGTTTATTAAAACAACCGTTGGATAATTTGCAAATGCCGCATTACCATCTGCTTTATAGAGTTTTTGTTTTTTATTTTCTCCAAAATCTTCAATAGTTACAATTTGATCGTCTTGTAAAAACCATCCTGCCATATCTTGGCTTACTTCAAGGTATCCGCCTGGATTATTTCGTAAATCTAATACTATTTTTTTTGCAGGACTGGATAATACTTCAAATGCAATTTTTTTAAATTCATAAGATAGCGACAAATCAAAGTGGCGTATATTAATATATGCAATATTACCTTCTTTTAATTCCCAGGCTATAGATTCAATTTTAATAGTATCTCTTATTATTTTGATATCTTTTGTTTCTGGCCACCCCTCTCTAAAAATACTTAAAATTACTGGCGTACCCTTTTTACCTCGAATTAAGTTAATTGCCTCTTCAATAGACATGTCAAAAGTGCTTTTTTCATCTATTGCAATAATTTGATCTCCGGATTTTAATCCAGCTTTTTGGCCAGGCGTATTTTTAAGCGGTGCAATTATAGTTAGCTGTCCTTTTTTTAATCCAATTTCTGCTCCAATTCCACTAAATGATCCCGAAAGATCTTGTTGAAATAGTTTCGCCTCTTTGGGATCAAAAAAATCGGTATAAGGATCACCCAAACTTTTTAACATTCCCGAAATAGCGCCGTAGATAATTTTTTGTTCGTCTATTTGTGATGGATTAATAAAACTTTTATGTATTTTATTGTACGCATCCCAAAACAAAGAAAAATTAACAGTTTCCGATGCGCATACTCTGCACACCACTTGTTTTTTGCCTAAGTAAAATCCGGCGCCAAATATCACAAAAAAAAGCGCCACTAGTAATATATAACTAAATAATTTTCTTTTGTTAATATTGATCATTTTTAGTATTTTACCGTAAAAATATGCAATGCACAATAAGGTTATCCAGCCAGCTTAATTACTACTCCTATAATTGCCAATATTATTCCAATAATCCAAAAACGCATGGTAACTTTTTGTGGTGGCCAGCCAATTGCTTCAAAATGATGGTGTATGGGCGTGGAAAGAAAGATTTTCTTCTTCCTGAATTTTTTTGATAAAAGCTGAATGATTACAGAAATTACCTCAACCACTAAAAGTCCCGCAATAATTGGTAGTACAAAAATAGAATCAGTTAAAAATGCTACTACTGATAAAGTGGCGGTAAGGCCCAAAGTTCCAACTTCTGACATATAAAATCTTGCTGGAGGAATATTAAACCATAAAAAAGAAAAAAGTGTTCCTGTAATTACTGCGCAAAATACCGCTAAATCAACTTTGCCCTGTGAAAAAGCAATAATGGTAAACGCTCCAAAAATAGAAGCAAATACTCCACCCGCAAGACCATCTAAACCGTCTATAATGCCTCCAGACCAGCATGCAATCATTACCACAATAAAAAGGGGTATATACCAAATTCCAATTGAAATTTGACCCAATAAAGGAATACTTATAATGTCCCAGCCCAAGTTAAAATAAAACCAAGCGCCTCCTATTAATCCCATTAACGCCACAACTAGCAAGCGTTTTTTAAAAGATAATCCGCCACCAATGTAACTTCCAAGAGATGATACGGTTAAAATATCATCTAAAAGTCCAAATAACGATGCGACAATTAAAGTAAATAATGGCAACCATGTTTGGCCCCTTGAAAGGAAGTTAAGTTTGGAGAACCACCAATCAGGAAACAAAAGTGAAATAATATAAAATAAAAAAATAACAAATACGGTGGTGAATAAAATTAAAAGCCCGCCCATTCGAGGAACTTTTGTTTCTCTTTCTTGATGGAGTTTATTAAAAATTACTGCATCTTCTCCGCTTATTGCTTTTGTGCGGGCTGATTTTTTCCAAAGCTTGTGTTTATATAAAAAATCTATTAAAAAAGGAGACCACAAAATAGCTATAACAGACGCTATTGCTGATATTCCTAATACTTTTATAATACTAAAAGTTAAAATAGTCATTAAAATTTGGAATTACCTTAAATCACGAAATACTTTCAGGAGATTTTCTTTAAATTTCAGAACGAAAATTTGATAGAATTATTTTATGTAGTTTACTACATAAAATAATTATTGCGAATTTGCAGTTGAAATTTAAAGAAAAGACCTGAAACTTGCCTTTACATTGGGGATTTCGTGATTTAAGGTATAGTCCACTGCATTAAATTTTGCATATCTTCAAATCTTTCTTCTGAACCTAAAATAATATGTATAAAATAATTTGGATTTTGTTCTTCTTTTTGTATTACCATAAAAGATCCCCTAGCAATTTGCGTCCAACCGGTTTTACCGCCAACAACGCCGCGTACCTGGCCTAAAAGCTTATTAGTATTAATAAGTGTATGGTGCAATGAACCATCAGTTAAATAAAGTTCAAATTCTTTAAGGCGAATAATTTCCCCAAATAAAGGATAGTTTTCAAATAAATGTTTTGATAACTTAACTAAATCTTCAGCGGTTGAATATGATTTTGCATCAAGTCCAGTACTATCATCAAAATGGGTATTGGTAAGCCCTAACTCTTTTGCGGTTTGATTCATTAATATTACAAATTGTTCTGTTGATATTATTTCTGAAAGAGCAAATGCAGAACGATTACTTGATTCTATTAAAGTAATATAAAGCAAATCTTTTACCGAAAGTGTTTGCCCCACTTTTAAGTCCCCCTGTTCGCCTTCTTGTTTTAACGAGTCTTCGGTAATAATCACTTCTTGGTTTAAGTCATATTGCTGCAATACAACTAGAGTTGTCATTAATTTTGTAAGGCTCGCAATCGGCAATTGTTGTTTTTCATTTTTTTTAAATAATATTTTTTCGTTACCGTTTTCAATTTCTATTGATAAGGCTGATTTTGCGGTAAGTTGTAATCCTTTAGGTATTGTAGGTTTTATTTGTTGAGTAATTTGTTGCACTGGAGCTTGTTGAGTGATAGTGGTAACATTGCTGCTTTCTAAACTTGCAGGAAAATTATTTTTTGAAATATTTATTTTAAAATATCCAGCGGTTGCATTTTGCAAAAATAATTGAGTTGCTAAAAAAATTCCTATGGTAAAAAAAGCAAAAATAAAAGACAGCAATATAAATCGTATTGTGTTATTTGTACCCTCCATTTATTTTTTTGTTTTTTTACTTTTTACTGAGTTAGGAGAATCAGAATTGAATTTTTCGGTTTTGACTGATTTGGCTGAATCAACTTTGATATGTAATTCTTTTAGTTGTTTTGGGCTAATTTCATCTGGAGCGCGCATCATTAAATCTCTGCCGTCTCCTGTTTTTGGAAACGCAATTACTTCTCTTATATTCGGTTCGCCAAGCAAAAGAGCTACTATTCTATCTAAGCCAGAACCTATTCCACCATGTGGCGGAACTCCAAAACTAAAAGCTTCTATCATGTGCCCAAATTTTTCTTTAATTTCTTCTTTTGTGTATCCCATTACTAAAAATACTGCTTCCAAGGCTTCTGGAGTATGATTTCTCATACTGCCACCCCCTATTTCCCATCCATTTAACACAATATCGTATTGTGTGGTAAGTATTTTTTCTATATTATTTTTTTCTAGTAAATCTTCTGCAAATTCTGTTTTTGGCGCAGAAAAAGGATTATGGGTAAATGTCCATTTGCCCTCTTCATCTTTTTCAAAAAAAGGAAAATCAACAATCCAACAAAATGCTAAAAGGTTTGGGTCATTTTTATCTTTGCGAATATCGGGCTTGTCTGAATTATATTTTTCCATTGCTTCTTTATAAGTAATTCTTGGGAACGGTATTTTTTGGATTTTTTTGTGGCTAAATAAAATTTCAACTAGCTTAATGAGCATTCTTTCATATAGTTCCATAAAATCTTCTTTTTCTATAAAGCTCATTTCAATATCTATTTGAGTATGTTCTGTTTGGCGATCCCCTCTTGGATCTTCATCTCTTAGGCATCTTGCGATTTGAAAATATTTTTCAATTCCCGAGCACATTAAAAGTTGTTTATATTGCTGAGGTGATTGTGGAAGCGCATAAAATTTTCCAGGATGCAATCTTGAAGGAACCACAAAGTCTCTTGAGCCTTCTGGAGTTGATTTGGTAAGCGTTGGTGTTTCAATTTCAATGAATTCTTCGGCGCTCAAAAAGTCTCTTACAAACTTTGACACTTTGTGTCGCATAATAAGATTATTTTTAAGCCTTTCTCTTTTTAAATCTACATATCGGTATTTCATCCTTACTTCTTCATTAATTTCTTTCCCGTCGGTTTCAATTGCAAAAGGCAAAGTTTGTGCCTCTGATAGTATGGTTAATTCTTCAACAGATAATTCCACCTGGCCTGTTTCAATATTTGGGTTTATCATTTTATCAGGTCGTTTTATTATTTGTCCCACAAGCTCAACCACCCACTCTGTCCTTAAGTTTTGGGCTTTATCGTAAGATTCTTTATTTGAAGGAATAAACACGCACTGCAAAATCCCGCTCCTATCTCGCAAGTCAATGAAAATAATCTTGCCATGGGATCTTTTTATATTTACCCATCCTGAAACCTTAATTTTTTCGCCAATATGCTTTACTGCTTCATTAATTGGGAATCTGTACATAATTTTAGAATCTAGAATCTATAAAATAGAACCTAGAATTTTTATTTTCTTAGTTTAACTTTAGCAAATGTTCTTTTGCCTACCTTAATTTCACTGCCTCCTTCTTTTATTTTAATTATTTTATTCCATTCCTTATCAATATTGCCGTCTATTTGTACAGCACCCTCTATTATTAATCTTTTAGCTGCATTTACTGATGAGGTTGCTCCAGAAACACTAACCAATAATCCATCAATGAGTTTTGGATAAAATTCTTCTTTGTCAATAATGTATTCTGTAAAAGTTGGATTTTTATCGCGAAATGTTTTATTAAAATCTTCTACCGCTTTATTAGCTTCTTTTTCTGAGTGGTATAGTTTTACAATTTCTTTTGCGAGTATTTCTTTTTGATCACGCGGATTTGGGATTTTTTTAATTTCAGAAATATCAGTTTGGGATATATTAGTGCAAAGCTCAAAATAATCTAAAATTAATTCATCTTTTATAGACATAATTTTTCCGTACATATTTTCTGGCGTATCAATTAAGTAAATAGCATTATTGTAAGTCTTACTCATTTTTCTACCATCGGTGCCTAATAAAAGTTTAGTAGTTAGAATATCTTTATCTTTGTTATTGTAAATTTTTTGCAGGGTTCTGCCGCAAAGCATATTAAACATTTGGTCATTTCCACCAATTTCTAAATCAACATTCATTGCCACCGAGTCATATCCTTGCATTAAGGGATACATAAATTCAGTTTGGTTTATAGGCGCATTCTCTTTTATTCTTTTATCAAACATATCGCGGTGCAACATTTGTTGAACCGTGAAATTACTAGAAAGCTTTAAGATATCTACAAACTTTAGTTTTGAAAGCCATTTTGAATTATATTGTATCTTTACTTTAGAAAAATCTAATACTTTTGAAGCTTGTTTTTTATAATCTTTAAAATTTTCTTTAATTTGCTTGTCAGTTAAAGGAATTCTAGTTGCATCTTTACCTGTTGGGTCTCCAATTTTAGCAGTAAAATCACCAATTAATAAAATAACTTCATGTCCTAAGTTGGCAAATTCTTTTAATTTTTTTAACACAATAGCGTGGCCCAAATGTAGCGTGGCGCCAGTAGGATCAACCCCTAAATATAGGCGAATTTTTTTACCAGAAAACAATTTCTTTTTTAAATCTTCTTTGACAATAATTTCACTTACTCCCCTAGTTAGAATTTCTTCTATTTTTTTTTGGTCAATTTTTACCATGTTTGTTGATTAGACCTGTTGCATATTAAGGATTGTTACGAAAATTGAAGATTTTAGGCTGCAAATTTGATAGAATTTTGAGGTTTAGCTTTAGCTAAGCTGAAAAATTATAGCGAATTTGTAGTCAAAATATGCAATTTGCTCCAGACCTGGCGAATTTCGCTTCGGCAAAATTGCGCCTGGGTCTCGAGTAAATCCTTAATATGCAACAGGTCTATTATAATAGTTTAAAGAAAAAATAAAAAGTGGATAATTACTTTGAGTTACGAAATGCTTTCGAGATATTTTTTTCAAATTTTAGGTTGAAAATTTGATAGAATTTTTAGGCTTACGCAAAGCGTCCGCCTAAAAATTATAGCGAATTTTCGGCCAAAATTTGGAAAAAAGACCCGAAAAATCTTTTCAAACAAGCATTTCGTAACTCAAAGTAAGTAATAAATATTTTAAAATTTATTTACTAGCTTATACACATCACCTGCCCCCATTATTATTAAAACTTCCCCACTTTTAATATTTTCTTTTACAAATTTTTCGGCTTCGTTTAGTGTCATGTAGTGTATATTTTTACGGGCAATTTTTTCTACAAGCACTTTTGAATTTATTTTTTCGTTGATATTTTTTTCTTCTCGGCCCGCAACATCATAAATATCAGTGATAATAATATTATCTATGGCAACTAATCTAAAATTTTTTACAAAGTCTTTGAATAAATAATAAGTTCTTTGGTATTGGTGCGGCTGAAAAATACACCAGATTTTTTTATTATGGTATTTCTCTCTTGCGGCTGTTAAAGTTGCTGTTATTTCTTTAGGATGATGACCATAATCAGATACCACGGTTATTTTTTTATTATTTGCAATACCATTTTTTACTTCAAAACGGCGCCATGACCCCTTGTATTCTGAAAGTACTTTAAAAGAAATAAAGTCTTTAATATGTAAAATTCTAGCAACTTCCAAGGCCGCTAATGCATTTGAAATATTATGCTGGCCAGGAATTTTTAATATCTTTTTTAGCTTTATAGCTTCTTTTTGTTTAGTAGAATAATACATTGTAGTAAATTTTCCTTTTGAAATTTTCACTAAATTCTTATCTTCTTTATTAGCTATTAAAAATCCGGCTGCGGGTAGTTTTAAAATAAAATTTTTAAAAGTTTTTACCACATTGCTAAAAGTTTTAAAATAATCTAAGTGTTCTTTATCTATATTGGTGATTACTGCAATGTGGGGGTTATAATTTAAAAATGAGCCATCATATTCACAGGCTTCAATTACCAAATATTCACCTTGGCCCATTTTAAAATTATTGTTTCCAAATTCTTTTAATTTGGTGCCTATAATCACCGTAGGATTTAACCCGGCTTTTATCAAAATTAAGGCAACCATGGCAGTTGTGGTACTTTTACCGTGGCTTCCAGATATAGCAATGGTGCTATATTGATTTGTGAGCTCTCCTAAGGCCTCTGGATAAGACTTTAGTGTTATGCCTAGTCTTTTTGCCTCTTGGTATTCAGGGTTGTCTGATTTGACCGCAGGGCTATATATTACCTCGTTAAAATCTTTTTGGATATTTTCTGCCTTATTACTAATTACAATGCGCACACCTTTATTTTGTAAAAAATCGGTAATTTCTGAAGAAGCTAAATCAGAGCCTGAAATTTCATCCCCTTTTTCTAAATAATATTGCGCTAATGCTGAAACTCCTATTCCGCCAATTCCTATAAAGTGGATTTTCATAATATGTTTTTACTTTATTTTTATCACAAAAAAAAGCCCCGATCAATAATAGACTTGTCCCCCAAATAGAGTTTTACTACAAATTGTATATTTTGGCCAAAAATTTGCTATAATTTTTCAGCTTATGACAAGCATAAACCTTAAAATTCTATCAAATTTTTAGCTCAAAATCTTCAATCTTCGTTATAAACCCTATTTGGGGACAAATCTAATGATGAGGCTTTTTTAGGAAGTATGATTTTATTAAAAAGCTTGAATCACGAAATCCCCAATGAAAAAGGTTAAGAAGGAATAGTCTGATTCTTTTTAGTATATTGGTAATACCAATATGCCGCTAATAACAGCAGGATTAAAATAAGTAGCCATAACCAATTTGCGCCAATCCATTGTAAAAATGCGTTTGCGCCATCAGATTCTCCAAGAGCTGCTGGCTGGTTTAAATTAGTTCCATTTTCTGCAATAGTTTCAACAGGAGGCTCTTGTAGTGTTACCTCTACATCATTATTAATATCTGTGGCCCCACTATCACTAATATCTGGGCTATTGGTTGGAGGTTGTGGATTGGTAGTATTAACTTCTGGAGTAGGTGTTGGTGTTGGGGTTGGGGTTGGAACTGGAATTGGATTTTCAGTACTTGTTGATTCTCCTGCTATTATAGGAATTACTGAGAAGCTTGCAGAAATGGTATGGTTAGCAGAAATATTACTAAAGGTGTAGGTAGTTTGACTTCCCACAGAACTTCCATCTACTAGCACATCAGCTATTTGAAACCCTGAATCTGGGGCAATAGTAACCGTATAACTATTTCCTGATGCAACAGATAGCGATCCAAGAGGATTTACTAATCCGCCAGTGCTATTTGAAGAAGTAATGGTAAATACTTGGCCACCACCACCGCCCCCGCCTCCGCTACCACCACTACTGCTTTCTTGCGCAACATCATCGTTGGTAATAGTACAATTTTTTTCATCTCCCGCTAAAAGAACAATGCTTCCTTCGGCACAGTCTCCACTGATAACAGCGGTGTATCCTGATTGCTGGGTTTCTGAAATAGTGTAAGTTCCCGCATCAAAACTTGCCGCTTCCCCACTAGTTACCGGAGTAGTATTTACAAATAATGGAAAATCGGCAACTGTTTTCGTTCCCCCATTATTATTAATAACCACTTTTGTTACGGTAATTGTTCCTTGGATTTCGGTATTTTCTTCTTCGATAGGCGCAATATCGTTGTTAGTAATAGTGCAAGATTTTACATCGCCCGGATTTAGTGTAATATTTCCCCCTGCATCACAATCTCCAGTAATAGTTTTTTGATAATTTACATCTTCGGTTTCGCTTACTGTATAAATTCCTGGGTTAAGTTCATTTAAAATTCCACTAGCTACAGGATTATCTCCCACAAATAATGGAAATTCTTCAACGGTTTTTGTTCTGCCGTTATCGTTAATTACCACTTTAGTAACGGTTAGCTTTGGCATGATAACACTATTAATAAACGAACAGGTAACGCTATCGCCGCTATCTATATAAATACTTTCTCCATTTTCAATAGAAACTCCTGCGCTTTCACCTTCGTATTCGCATGAAGCACCGCTAAAATTCCACCCGGTTGAATCTGTTTCAACCACATTATAAGAACCCTTGTCTAGGTTTACTGCAGTTTGGCCAGTGCCCCCTGTGGTAGTAATACTTGGAGTTAAATCGGTGCCAGAAATAGTGAAATTAAATGTGCCGTTGTGGTTTGCATTTCCAGTATTTTTAATAATAGTAAGGCTTCCGGGTTGGTCATCATTGGTAATAGTACAAATCCAAGCTTGTTGCAGCGCGACAGAAATACTGCCATTAGTTATTATTGTTTCACCGTCAGTACATGAAATGCTTTGGGTAAAGCCGTCTAATTCACCGGGGTTGCTTTCTGATATGGTGTAATTTCCAGGAGTAAAAAATGCAGATATTCCGCTAGACATTTGCGTTTCAACTATTGCTTCTTCTTCGGTTTCTGGAACCCTAGTAACCGTAAGAGGAAAATCTCCTTCAGAAAATGTACCCCCATTATCATTTGGAAGATCTTTAATTACGGTAATTGCGCCATATCCTGTTGGAATGTCGCTATTGGTAATAGTACAAATAGCCGAAGTATCATTACTTTCAATAACTACATTAGTGCATTCCAAACTATATGAAATTGCGTAAGTATTTTCTGGATAAATTTCTTCAATCGTATAAGTGCCGGGATTTATTGGTAGTATATTTTCTCCCATTAAAGTATTTTCTCCATTTTGGATAAATTGAATTGGGTCTCCATCGTTTTCCTCATCATTTACGGTAAATGAAAATTGGTTGGCAGTTTCTACTCCCCCATTTGGATGAGTTACCACTTTTCTTACGGTAAGGCTTCCCTGCTTTTGTTGGTTGGTTATAGTAATAGTAATGTCTTGACCGCTTTCTACATTAAAAGTATAACCATTGGTTGGGTCTGCATCATTGTCATTGCTTATGGCGAGCAAATCAAAGTCAGGGTCTCCGGTAATTTCACCGTTAGTTTCAGAAATTTTGTAAGTTCCAAGCCCTATATTTGTATATACTTTTGCATTATTTTCACTAAAAGTGTAAACAGTTCCTTGCGTAATTGTTTCTCCGTTAATTTCATCAAGCCTAAGGCTAAAATTATGATTATCTTCAACTACTTCCCCCTGTGGATTTACCACATCCTTTTCAACCGTAATAGTAATATTGTGGAAATTTCCAAATGCTATCGGGCTAAGAGGACAAGATTCTTGTCCGCAACTTGGTGTACCCTGATTAAGCACTTGACCAGGCAATTCAACAAATACATCAAAGAATGATTCTATAAATGGCGCTTGCGCAATTCCTTGCCAATCAATTTGATAGGTAATGTCAAAGAAAGAATCTATTTGAGGCGTAGTTGGGGCCCATCCTGTTTGTTGACCTTCAAATATCTTATAATCACCAAGTTCAAGATTATCAAATTGGACTTGTCCAATTGGGCTTGAGCCAGTTAATTCCATAGCCACCATTTCTATTGGAATTTCATTGCCAGGTCCAGCAGGTTGTTCGGGTAGTAGTCTTTGTCCTACCTTTCCCAAAAACATAGGCCAATTTGCAACGCCCAACTCCCCTTCTTCCCACGCGCCATTACCATTTGAATCTTCAAATTTGAATCCTACAATAGTGCTTAATTTTGTATTAGTAAAACTACACGATTCTGTATTGCCCGAGCTTACGGTTACCACACAAGTATTATTTTCTGTGCTCCAGCCTTCTTGTTCTGTTTCGGTTATTGTGTAATCTCCGGGTTCTAAATTTTCTATAGTGGCGCTTCCACTTAATGCTTGTGTGGTAATTTGAGTTGTTTCTTCACTTCCTGTCCTTGTAAAACTAAATGTCCCATCTCCGCCTACTGTTGTTTTATTTATAGTAATGCTTCCAGTAGTTAATTCGTCTCCCCAAATTACGACATCGTCAAGATAAGCATTATCACTACTTGAATTAGACGCATCCATTTCAAAACGAAGTTTAAAATCAGGGTTATTATTTGCTAAAGTGGGCAGTGTGAACATAGTAGAACTCATTGTTGCATCTTCTATAACCTCTATATCTGTCCAGATTGATCCATCCCAAAATTTTGCTTTAAAAAATTCATCGTCAAATGGTGATCCATCAGTGATATCCACTTCTCTTGCATATCGAACTTTGATATTTTGAAATCCTGTTGTAGATATTTCTTTTTCAATAGCATCGTCTGGATCTGCTCCGTTGCTACCAGTTAGGTGAGTAGAATGAGCGGATGCTGAAGTATTGCCATCTGTCCAAGTATTTGAAGTTTGAGCATCTGGAGTTTCTTCTGTATTTGTCCAAGCAGAAAAATCATCACTCTCAAATCCATCGTAAAAAAGAGGAGCATTTGATCCATATATTTTTACATCATCAATACCTAAATTGTCATTTGTCTCAGAACCATTAACTTCAAATCTTAGAATAATTTTTGTATTTCTATCAGTATTTGCAATGTTAAAAGTAACTAAGGTGTGCGCGGTAGTTATACCAAGTGCCTGAGTTTCTAATATAGTAAACGGACCTTCGTCAAGTGAGTAATAAGCAACAAAAGTATCATCAGTCTCTCCGCCTTTCCAAGCTCTTGAATATTCTATATCTAAACTTGAATATCCCATGGTTGATATTTCGCGCTCAACTCCTTCGTCTGGATTACTACCACTACTACCACCCTCTAATAATAATCCTTTTGAGCTTACTCCTACTGTGAAATCATCAGATGAACCTGAACCTTCAGTATCTGTAGTAACTCTACTACCATCACTTGAACCACTAAAATCATCCCATTTATTTGTCATACCGTTTCCCGATTGGTCAAAATTATCTTCAAAAATAAGTGTTGATCCAGGTAACGCTATTGAAGACACATTATTTGCAACAAAAAAACCGCCAAATAAAAGAAGTGCGGTCAACGATATTCCAAAAAATTTTCTAAAATTATTTCCCAAAATGTTTTGCATCATATTTTTTTACCCGGTCAAATAATTTTGCTTTTTGGCAAAATTAAAATCCCTCGGATTTTATTTGATCGGGTGAAATTTTATTTATATTTAATTTTTAAAATAAGCGATGAAAAAATGCCTAGTGATACTATATACATCAAATAATTTATAAAATCAATCTCCCAACAAAAGTAAGTACAGAAAACCAGCGACCGCTTAAATTCTGTACTCACTATTATTTTTTGGCTGCCTTATAATTGTACTTTTGAAAATTGATATAATCCAATAATAAGAATAACTATAGTAACTCCGCATAAAACTCCTATGCTTAGTATAGGATGAAATACATTTACTCCGCCAAATGCATAACGCAATCCATCAACACCATAAGAAAAGGGGTTAATTTTTGTGATAAAATCCAATACGGATGGCAAGTTTTTTATCGGAAAAATCGCCCCAGATAAAAAAAATAATGGCTGTACAAAAAAGTTAAAAATAAGGGGGAAACTTTGCATATCCTCAAGCCTTGAAGCAATAACTGCCCCTAATGCCGAAGATAAAATAGCTACTAACAATAAGAATAAAAATGCCAAAGGCAAACTGGCTAAACTAGGCCTGAAGCCAATAATAAGGGTAATAATAAACACTAATGCTCCCTGAATCATAGCTACTGTTGCTCCACCTAGTGTTTTACCTAATAGAATTTCAAATCTATATACTGGCGCCACAAAAGTTTCTTTTAAAAATCCAAATTGCTTATCCCAGATAATTTCTAAACCCGTAAAAATAGAGGTAAATAATACGGTCATTACAATAATTCCGGGGGCTAAAAATTCAATATAATTTCCGCCACCTGCTTTAGCATATACAGGGCTTAATCCAAATCCAATTGCCAAAAGAAAAATAATAGGCTGACCAAGCGCTCCTACAATGGTGGCTTTTTTCCTAATAAATCTTTTTAATTGTCGTAGCCATAAAATGTAAATTGCAGACACAAGTTTAGAAATTAGAATCTAGAAAATAGAAAGTAGAATGTGAAATCTAAAATTCTATTTTCGCATACTAACGCATTAATTTACTATTGATACGCATTTGATTTAAGCCCACATTTGCTGCTTCTTCTCTAATTTTATTTCCCGTTAACGCAATAAATGCATCCTCAAGGTTTTTTGTTTGTGCTTTATTAAGAATTTCTTCAATCGTTCCTGTAATAATAATTTTTCCGTGGTCAATAATAGCAATTCTTTGCGCAATGCGTTCAACTTCTTCCATGTGATGAGTGGTAAAAAATATGGTCACCCCCTCTTGTTTATTTAAGTTATGAATATATGCCCAAATATGATTTCTTGTTTGCGGATCAAGACCAATAGTGGGTTCATCTAAAAATAATACTTTAGGATGGTGTAAAAGCCCTCTTGCAATTTCAAGACGGCGCTTCATTCCTCCAGAAAAAGTTTTAACAAACGAATCTTTTCGGTCGTATAATTCAACAAGATTTAACAAATCAACAATTCTTTTTTTGTACACCTCTTTTTTAAGGCCATACAAAATTGCGTGAAACTGCATATTTTCATAAGCAGTTAATTCGTTATCTAAGCTTGGGTCTTGAAATACAATACCAAAAGACCTTCGTGTTTGGTGCGGGTTTTCAGTAACATTATGATCATTAAGAAAAATTTCTCCCGCAGTTGGAGTCAAAAGTGTAGTTAACATTTTAATCGTAGTTGATTTTCCGGCGCCATTGGGCCCTAAAAACGCAAAAATTTCACCCTTATTTACTTTAAGTGAAATATTATCTACTGCGATAAAATCCTTAAATTTTTTTGTAATATTTTTTATTTCTATCATAATTAGGATTACACTTTAACTATATTACCTTGAATTACGAAATGCCCAGTTAAAAAGTGTTTTTCGAGTCTTTTCTCCAAATTCGGGTTGAAAATTCGCAATAATTCTAAAATGTAGCTTACTACATTTTAGAATTCTATCAAATTTTCACCTTCCAAATTTGGGGAAAATACCTCGAAAGCATTTCGTAATTCAAAGTATATTATAAAAATGGTTTTCTTGTTTACTGCGAAGTTTTGCATATAGTCTTGGATTACGCATAGCAAGTATTTGAAGTGCTGCGATGGTTGCGTTTTTTGGATCCAAAACTGTCATTACTGGAGTATCGCTTGGAGTACGAAGAGATGACCAAATATCTTCTGGAAAATCTTTATAATTTGCAGGAATAGTAATAACAGGTACGGTAACTTGCGCCGATAATGTTGGACCAAGTCCATTACTTCTTCCAACAAAAGTCAAGATAACCGAATCGGGAATTTCTTGGACTAATTTTATAATTTCTTGAAGGCCGCGCATAGGTTCTTTATGAATAGAACAAGTTATAATTTTTACTTCACAAATTTCCTGCGCTTTATATAAATCTATGGTTTCTTGAAAAAGAATTACATCATCTGATTCTGATGCCCGCCACAGAATAATCTGTTGTTGTGGTAATTTAAAATTTCCGGTTAAGGTAGTAACTAATTGATACATTAAACTAACTGTTTCTAGATTGGCTCCATCGCGATAAATTTGCTTATCTATATATTTTCCATTTTCTAATAATCTCCACGAATCATTATCAATGACATCTGCTAATTTTAATGTTCCCACAGCATTTATGCCAAATTCCATTTTTAAATCCACTAATTTTTTATCAATAAGCTGCCATTGTTTTTCTAATACAAGAAAAACTTGGGTGGCAATTTCATTTATTTCTTCAAAAACTTTTGGTGATTCTTTAAGCGGAAAACTTTCAAGCATTGCAAAGGGATTTTGTTGATATATGGGTTGATCCGGTAAATATAAATGGGCGCTATTATCTTGAAAAATAATTAACGGATCGTCTTTTAATAAATCAACATCTTGCCATTTTTTATTTGAAGTCTTAAGGAAAAATTCAATAATTAGCCGTGGGAAAAGATGCCCTCTTTTTAATTCTGGGCGACGCTTTAAAAAAGACCCATGCGCTTCTCTTCTTATTACTACTTCATAGGGAATCATGGTACATTTTTCAGAAATAAATTTTGTTTCTGAAATTTTTTCAATAAAGGCAACTGGTATATCACATTTTTTAAGAAGCCTAAATACATTTGAAGTGGTAGTATTAGAAAATACTGCCTTACCTTTAATAATATCATGCTTTGCGCCGTCCCCAGCCGTGAGATCATCTTTGGATTCTATAACTACATATTCTGGTATTTCTGTTTGATAAATTCTTTTGGTTTTTCCTTCAGCGATTAAATTATTTTCATAAAGATTTTCCATTTTTTTATCTTTATTAATAAAAATACCTTCCAGACCCAAGCGCAATTTCGCTTCGGCGAAATTCGCCAGGTCTGAAGAAATCATTTTGTAATTCAAAGTATTTTAGTATATTACCATTATTTAAAAATTAATAGTATTCGCTTTTTTACAATTATTTAAGGTATAATATAATAAGTCTGTAAGTGGGTCGACATATATTACAATTTATTAATAAATACACATTAAATTTTAAATTATACATGGAAAATAAAACACTCGTTACTATTCTTATTGTAGTTTTAGTGCTATTAGTTGGTTTTGGCGCTTGGTATGTTATGAATTATCCTAATCCAATAACGGATTATATGAATAATAATACCACCGAAAATAACAATCAAAACGATAATAATCAAAATCAGGCAAAAGGCACGCTATATTTTACCGTTACTGACGCCGCCGCAAATATGCAAAATGTTACTGCAGTAAATATGGCCATAGACAGATTAGAAGTATTTAGCAACACTCAAGGATGGATTACGCTTTCAACTACCCCTCAAATATTCAACTTGCTTGAATTAAAAGCAAAAAACCAATCTAAATTATTTGTAAAATCAGATGTGGCGGCTGATACCTATAGTCAACTTAGGCTTCATGTAACAAAAGTATTGGTAATGGAATCTGGACAAATAAAAGAGGCCAAGCTTCCATCTAATGAATTAAAAATGCAAGCTAATATAGTAGTAAATAGCAATACTAATTCTGTTGCAAGAGTTGATATGCTAGTAGATAAATCACTACATAAAACTGGCAATGGCAATTTTATTTTTGCGCCAGTAGTTAAACTTGATAGCAGCAGCGATGTAATGGTGCAAGTTGGTTCTGAAAATATTGTGATGGCATCTGGAGGAACAGTGCATAGTAGCATACACGGTGGGATGAATTTAGATGGACAAATGATGTTAAATTTTCAACTTGATCAAAATACAGATTTCCAAATCAATGGTGCAAAAATTGAAGCGATTCTTAAATAATAATATTATTTAAAGATTAACCAAAAAAACATTGCCTTAAGGCAATGTTTTTTTATGTTGTGCTCCCACCAGGATTCGAACCTGGAACCAATTGCTTAAAAGGCAACTGCTCTACCGTTGAGCTATAGGAGCAAACTGTAATTTTTTTGGCAACAACGAATTTTCAATCTTCAATTAAATTTTCTAATAAATTTTCTAATTCAGGAACACGTTTTTTCATTCTTAAAAAAGCTTCTGCTTCTATTTGACGAACTCTTTCTCTGGTAATCTTTAAAATTTCACTTATTTGTTCAAGAGTACACGGTTCACTGCCTATGTCAAGACCAAATCGCATACGTATTACCAACTTAGGTCTTTCGGTTAAATATTTCAATGCATCGGCTAATTTTTTTTTGATTAAAATCTTCCTTTCTTTTTCAATTGCCAAATCTTCTGGAGTTTTTGTTTTTTTATCATCAACATCAAAATCATAAGTGGATATTTGACCAGCTGGAGCGGTTCTTTTAAGTGTTTTCCTACTTTTAATAATTCTATTTACACTATTATTTATACATGTTGCTAAAAAAGTGGAAGCTTCAGCTATTGTTGGCTCAAATTTTGCCATAGCTTCAACAACGGCCAAGTTACAGTCTTGTACTAAATCATTTAAATCGACGTCTGGTACTCCCGATAAGCGTCGCCTAGTAATATAAGCAATAAATCTTAAATGATGCATTATGAGCTTATCTATTGCTTCTTTTTTTGTTTTTTCATCACCCTCTATAATATCTTTATAAAGTTTTTCTTTTTCTGCCTTTTTTAGTGTTGGATATCTTTCTAAATCAACAGTATAGGGCTCGTTAAGTCTGTTATTATTTCTTGGTCTATAATTTTCAAATGAATCTTCTATCGACATATTTTTTAAAAAAGTTAAAAAAATAATTTACTCGCTAATTAAATCTTCTAATTCAGGGTTATCAACCAATAATTCCCTTAATGCCTTATGTTTTAATCTAAAAACCTTATTTCGCGTCAAACCCAATTCTTGAGCAATTCTTGTTATAGTATATTCTCCTTCATCAGGCTTCAATTCATAAGGCTCCAAACCATAAAGCATCGATATTATCTTTTGAGAATCTGTATCTAATTTACCCAAAGCCCTTTTTAACTTTTCTCTTTTCTCTTTTACATTTAAATTATCAATCGGTGATAATGAATTTTTATCTTGAACATCTAATTTAGAATCAATACTTGCTTGGTGATGCAAAATTCTTCTTTTATCAGTTTCTATATCTTTTATAGCTCCACGAATAGCGTTTAATATCGCAGTACAAGCATAAGTACTAAATTCGTAACCTTTTTTTGGATTAAATTTATCAACGGCCCTAATAAGACCCTTGCTCCCTATTTGTTTCAAATCGTCTTTTTCAAAACCTTTAGGTAAATTTGAAAAATATATATCAATAACAGTGGTAATGAGTCCTAAATTATTCTCTATTAATTTATGTCTTGCCCGATTTGATTCTTCAACATTCTCACCCCTCATTATTTCTCTTAGTTCTTGGGCTTCTTTGAAGACCGATAACTTACTTCGTTTTATCTTTTTATGATAAATAGAGTCGGGGTCAAGTCTTGTATCATTTAATTGTTGATCGTTTTGGGTTTCTCTTATTTCCATAAATTTTTTATAAATTCCCTTCTTGCTTTTAATAATAAATCATTTACCCAAATTCAACTATGAGCTTGAAAATTTAGTATTAGTGGTTTTTCTTCTGGCAATTCTTTTTTGGATTTTGATCCTTCTTGGTTATTCATATTTTCACTTTTTTAAACTTTTTTTAGTTTTTACCACTTCGTCTTAATTTAATTCTGAAAAAAACCTGCGGACCGTATTCAGAATCGTGGTGTTCTTCTCTAACAATCCTGTCTCCATAGTTCTTTCTTACTTTTTCGGCATATGTTTCTTCATTGGAATTTTCGTCTCTTTTAGAATCAGCAGAATCTCTTTCCATAAAAGAAAAACCCCTTTGTACTAATTGATTTTCAAGTTCTTCCATCATGGGCGATATAAGTCCGTGCCCTTGATATAAGTCTTCAAAAGCTGAATCAGAAATATATGCCGTATCTTCGCTTATCTCTCTCTCGGGATATTCTTCTGGATAGGCCGTAACTGTTGGTTCTGCGTAAGTGAAGCCCACTATTCTATTTGTTTTTGCATCCCTTGTCATAATCACTATACTATCTGGATTTTCAAAAGCTTCTTGAAGCATTTCTTCGTCAAAGGCTTTTTCTTCTCCAAATGCAGATATTTCAACTCTTAAAATATCTTCTTTAATTTCATTCCAAGAGATTTTTTTTGGATCGTAAATTTCTACTATGCAACTATCTTTTAATTCTTGACTGTCGGGTTTTAAATTTGGAAAATTTTCTAGATTCATATTGGTTTATTATTTAAAGTCCTTCCTTTTTTAATTGGTCAAGGGCTTTTCTTTGTTCTTTTGTAATTTTCTTTGGGGTTTTAATAATTAATTCAACAAACATATTACCTCTTCCATAACTTCCAAAATGAGGAATGCCTTTGCCAGAAATTCTTAACACTTTTCCAGACTCTGTTCCTTGTGGCACCGTTAATAATATTTTTGTTCCTTCTAAAGTAGGCATTTCAATTTCTGCACCCAAAATTGCTTGTGAATAAGTAATTTGGCTAGATACATAAAGGTCATCTTCTTTTCTTTTAAACACGGGGTGCTCTTTAATAAATATTCTTACATAAAGATTTCCAGACCTACCACCCTTTTTACCCGCATCTCCTTTTCCTTCAATTTCTATTGCTTGATTATTGTCTATGCCAGCTGGGATAGAAACTTCTATAGTTTCTTCTCCCTTTATTCTACTTTCACCCCTGCATACATTACAAAGCTTTTCGGGTTTGGTTCCCTCTCCTTTACATTCAGGGCAAACCGTAAAACTTGTATAAGAACCTAAAATGGTTTTTTTAATTTGCTGTACTTGGCCAGATCCACGGCACGAAAAACACTCATTAATTTTAGTTTGAGGCTCGCCGCCAGTTCCATGACACCTATGACAAGTAATTATCTTATTTAAAGTAATTTTTCTTAAAGTTTGCTTTAGGGTTTCTTCTAATGAAATTTCAAGATCAACTTGTATATCTTTACCCTTTCTTACATCTTTTTTTGTGGCTCTTCTGCCTCCCCCAAAACTAAATAAATTTTCAAACACATCTCCTAAATCTTCAAAGGCAAAATCTTGGTTGGAATTTTGCCATGCCCAATTAAAATCCCCGCCCTGAGCTGAACCAAATGGGTTGCCTTGTCCATTTCCAGCCATATTTTCAAACCCCTTTCCAAATTGGTCATACTGTTGTCTTTTTTTTGCATCCGAAAGCACTTGATAAGCTTCGTTTATCTCTTTAAACTTTTTTTCATCTCCGCCCTTATCGGGGTGGTACTTATGAGCCAATTTGTGAAAAGATTTTTTTATTTCGTCTTGGCTAGCACTTTTAGTTATGCCAAGAATTTCGTAATAGTCCATTGTTATGATTTATGATTTAAGATTTATGAATTTTGAATAAATTTCTAATTGTTTAATTCTGAAACGGTTTTTTAAAATTTTTACTTATTTAGCACTGAAGATTTCCTGAAGTAAATCACTGACTAATTTCAAAGAATTGGATTGGGTAAGCTGATCAGATAAAACCCCCAAATGTTCAGCTTCTGACTTCACTGCAACAACGAATTCATTAGCGTGTTCAATGTCAGCCATGCCGTGTTTCTTAGTGTATTCCAAATCGGTAGCTCCAAGCTTCATCGCCGCTTTTTCCATCCATGGGATAAATTCGAGCGAAGTATTTTCAAGAGCTGCCATAATTAGTAGACCATTCATTGCGTCTGGAGACCGACTAAGATCTGTAAGGCGTGAGATAATCCGTCTTATACTCTCCGTTACTTCTTCAATTTTGACATCCCCGGCGTGTTGCTCTGCTACTGAAACAAAATTACGCAGCATCGCGGGGTGATCTTCTTTGATTTCGCATAATAAATTATCTACGCATACCTCTCGCGCTTTATCACTCTGGCATCGCACCCATGTATTGGTCATCCATGGCACAAAGTTCGTGGCGAAAACAGCTTCATAGATGAGAAGCTTAAAAGCAATCTCTTTTTTTTCGAGTGACTCTATTTCAGGTAAGCATTCTGCAATCTGCTTCCTGAGGTCGCCAAGCATTCCTTCAACACCCAAATCTTCTGATGGTTTTTCGCTTTCTTTCATATTTTCTTTACTAAAAATTAATATTTAAATTAAAAAAATAATCTTTACTTCCTCCTTTTCTCCAAATCTTCAATCCATTGACCCGTATCGGTGAGATTTTTTTGAAAAGCAGGATTGGGGGAATTATTACAAATAACAGTCCAAAGCTGTTCTGAATTTTTTGCAAATTCAAGTGCTTTATTTATATCTCCGGCTTGCTTAGATGTTTCTGAACACCTAAAATATGCTCCGGCAATATGGTGAAGATTTGGACTTCTAAGTACCATAGAGGCTTGTTTGAGAGGATCTTTTTCAGATAAAATATCCTTGTGCCTATGCTCATTACTTTTATCATACAAACTGACTGTTTCCTCAAGCCAAGATAATTCTTCTTGTCTCGCTTGACTAT
>MHOW01000002.1 GCA_001820215.1 Candidatus Staskawiczbacteria bacterium RIFCSPLOWO2_01_FULL_33_13
GAAATAAATGAAAACAACCAAAAAAATATTCATTATTATTTCTTTCATTTTTAGCTTATCTTTATTGATGAGCCCATTTTTAGTTTCTGCCGCCGAAGTGTGTTCTGGAGGCACATGTTCTTATGTTAAGTGCTATTCAAATTCCGAATGCGGATCTAATAGATATTTTGGATTTCAAACTTGCCAAGGAAATAGTATATACCAAAATTATAGAACTTATACATGTAATAATCCCGGTACTGCAAATGCGTTTTGTACTAGTTCATCGGTTCCTAAATTTCAAATAACCTGTGGCCAGAATCAACAATGTACTTATGGAAAGTGTACAGAAGCTCTTCAGCAGCCTAGTTTGCCAAATAATAATCCCGCTCCAACAACCCCTCAATCATCTTGTACTTCCTATGTTTCAAAAAAATGCGTAGGCAATTCTGTATACTGGCAGGATTCTTGCGGTAATCAAGGCAGCTTGTATCAAAATTGTACTACTACCAATAAGGTATGTAGTGCAGCAAAATGTGTAGATAAGCAAGCTCAAAATCCGCCTCCTGCCTATATAAAAAATTACAGGACAATGTGCCATAATAACAGTGTATATTGGTTTAATTCTTTGGGTACACCTGAGGATATTTATGAAAACTGTTCTGATGATAATCAATGCACTATTGATAGCTGTGGCGATAATGTATGTTCTCGAGCGCTAAAATGCGATGGATCAACTTGCGCAAAAAATTCACCGGATTATATTAAGCATTGCGGCGGCGGGGAAAAAATTAAAAGCGAAGATATAAGTGTTTTTATTTCTGGAAAAAAGGAAGTAGCGGGGGAACCGTGGTCTGAAACAGTCAATGTACAAGATAATGAAAAAGTTAATTTTTTATTAACTATTAAAAATGTTTCTAGTTTGCCCCTAGAAAATGTTTCTATTAAACTTGGTGCTTCGGACAATATTGTATATACGGAAAATATAAAAATTGATAATGTGGATTCAGTAGGAAATATCGTTTCCGGTATTAATTTAGGAACTATGGCTTCAAATACATTTAAAGATATATACATTACATCTTCTATTAAAGCCGGCGATGCTCAAAGTGAGGTAAAACTTAATGCAACAGTTAGCAATGATACTATATATAATTCAGATTTTTTAACAATTGTCATAGCGCCAAAAGTGGCAGAAGCGCAGGCAGATTCTGAACAAAACTTTACTGCTGCGGTTTCTGAAAATTCTTCTTCTTTTATAGGTACGCTCATGAATTTTATGAAAAGATGGTATATTTGGCTACTTGTGAGCGTAATATTATTATTGTTATTTATTGTGTTATTTAGAAGGCTTTCTTCGGAAGTATAATATTATATAACGATTACTTTTAAAAAACACCCTTAAAATTGGGGTGTTTTTTATTAATGCTTTTTTGTAAAATCTAACCTTTTAATTTAGCTAATTTTAGAGTATTATGAGCTTGTAATTTACCTTGAATCATGAAATGCTTTCAAGGGGTTTTCTTTAGGGATTTGATAATTCAAGGTATCTTAATTTATGCAATCTGGAGCCACAGTTTTTGAATTTACTTCTTATAAATTTGAACCTCAAAAAAAGAGGGTGCTTTTTAGTTATAAAACAGAATTTAAAGATAAAGACCCGCTTTTTTTCACCGAAACGATTATTTTACCCCAAATACCAAACCTTTCTCGCCTTCCAAAAGAATTAATAACAAAATTACTTGAAGGTCTGCATATAGTTTTGGGAATAAGCTATTACAAGTTTTATTGTGCGACAAAAGTAAGGCTGCCTTATGCTTTGTCAAAACAAGAAGCTGATTTTTGGAATACGGTGTATAAAAAAGGGTTGGGCGAGTTTTTTTATAAAAATAAACTAAATCCCAATGTATCTATTAAGTTTCCTTACAATAAAAAAGTAAAAACCGTTTCTTATAGTATAAAAAAATATAATAAATCTTTAGTTGGCATTGGGGGAGGCAAAGACTCAATAGTTTCAGCGGAATTATTAAAAAAACAAGGTTTTGATATTACCGCTTTTAATATAGAAACTGGTAAATCTTCGGAATTGGTAAATAATGTAATCAAAAATTTAGGTGTTGAAAGTTTAAAAATCCAACGATTTTTAGATCGGCAGGTTTCACATCCCCACCAATATAATGGCCACATTCCCATTTCCGCGATATACGCATTTTTAGGCATTTTTACCGCAGCATTATATCATTATGACTATTTTATTGTTTCAAATGAGCATAGCAGTAATTTTGGAAATATAACTTACAGGGGGATGGGGGTAAATCACCAATGGTCAAAATCTTTTGAATTTGAAACGCTTTTTTCAGATTATCTAAAAAATATCATAACCCCTGATGTAAAATACATTTCACTATTACGGCCTTTTTATGAAATAAGAATCGCAAAAATATTTTCTTCTTACAAAAAATATTTTCCATATTTTTCTAGTTGTAATAAAAACTTTACTATTAATAATACCCAACAAAAAAAGCTATGGTGCGGTCAGTGTGCAAAATGCGTATTTGCATTTATACTTTTGTCTGCATTTTTACCAAAAAAAGAACTGCTTGAAATTTTTGGCCAGAATCTGTATGAAAAAGAATTATTATTGCCATTATTTAAAGATGTATTGGGTTTTGGCAAAATGAAGCCCTTTGACTGCGTAGGAACTTTTAATGAAGCAAAAGTAGCGTTGCATTTAGCAAGTAAAAAACACAAAGAAAGCTTTATTGTGCGACAATTTGCAACTAAACTAAATGCGGGCAACAAGATAATTGAAGAGGTATTTGGGTATTACAATGCAACAAATATTCCAAAACAATTTTTATTTTTAGGGGTAGAAAAAGCGTTGATATTGGGGTATGGCAAAGAGGGTCAAGTAACAAAAAAATATCTTAAAAAATATTACCCCGATATAAAAATAGGGGTTGCGGACGAGAAACAGGGGAAAGATTATCTGGATAAAATAAAGAATTACGATATTGTGATAAAGACTCCTGGAATACCAAAGGAAAAGCTAATTAAAATCAGAGCACCCATTTCGATGGGCGCTCGACCGAGCACTAAAAAATTTAGTGCTCTGGCTCCGGGAATTAAAAAAGAATTGGTTAAAATACCTTATACCACTGCCACTAATATTTTTTTCTCAAATATATTACATAAAAATACCATAATAGGGGTAACCGGAAGTAAGGGCAAAAGCACTACTTCGTCCTTAATTTATCACATATTAAAAACTGCAGGAAAAAAAGTTGAACTGTTGGGAAATATTGGAAAACCCATGCTTTTGCAGTTATTAAAACCTGTTAATAAAAATACCATTTTTGTTTTAGAGTTATCAAGCTATCAATTAGACGATATTGCATTTTCCCCAGATATCGCCGTAGTTACTAATTTATTTCCTGAGCATTTAAATTATCACGGTACTTTAAAAAATTATTACGAGGGCAAAAAAAACATTATTAATTTCCAAAATCAAAATAATTTTTTTGTGTATGATGGTGGTAATAAAAAAATGGCAAATTGGCTTAAGAATTATAAAGGCAAATTAATTCCTTTTTCAAAAAATATTCTTTTAAAAGATAGTGAAAATCCGTTAAAAGGAGAGCACAATAAAAATAATATAAAAGCGGCAATTTCCACCGCAAAAATATTAGATATTTCCAAAGAAGTAATTAAAAAAGCAATTAAGAGTTTTAAAGCCTTACCTCATAGATTAGAATTTATAGGAGATTTTAAGGGAATTACATTTTATGATGATGGAAGTTCAACAAATCCAGAGTCGGCAATTTTAGCTATTAAGGCGCTTAAAAATGTTGATACTATTTTTATTGGCGGCCAAGAAAGGGGATTTGTATTTTCTGATTTGGAAAAAACAATAAAAAAATATAGAATAAGTAATGTAGTATTATTTCCCGATAATGGAGATAAAATGATAAAAAATAAAAGGGGGCTTAATGTATTAAAAACTAAAAGCATGAAAGAAGCGGTTGCATTTGCTTATAAGCACACCAAAAAAGGGAAAATATGCTTATTGTCGGGCGCAAGTCCCAGTTATTCTTTATGGAAAAATTTTGAACAAAAAGGCAATCAATTTAAATTAGAAGTAAAAAAATATAAATGAAGCGTCATATAAATTATTATTTTTTAACTCTAGTAGCGTTGTTACTTTTGGCAGGCATACTGTTTTTAGCAACTCTTTCTTCTCTTACTTCGCTTAATTTTTTTGGAAATACTAATTACTATTTATTCCGCCAACTTGTTCGTATCTTAATTGGAGTTGTGTTATGTGTTATTGTATTTAAAATACCTCTGCCATTTTTAAAAAAAATAAGTCCAATTCTTTTAGTGGTGAATTTATTATTTTTGACATTTGTTTTTTTACCATTCATAGGAGTTAATTTTTGGGGAGCAACAAGATGGATAAGCATAGGCGCTATTACATTCCAGCCTTCAGAGTTTTTAAAAATTTCAGCTATTTTATATCTTGCAGCATTAGTTTCTAATAGATTTTCAGAGCATTCAAAAAAGGGGTGGGCGGCATTGGCAAAAAAAAGCTATGATAACTTAAGGCGGTTGTTTATACCCTTTTTATTGCTACTATTAATAATTACCGTTATATTATATTACCAAAAAGATCTTAGCACTTTATTAATCACCGTTGCCTCACTAATTGTGGTATATTTTGTAGCAGGTACTCCTTTGTTACATATGGTACTAGCATTTTTAATAGCAGCAACTAGCGCAGTTTTTTTTATCGCGCGAGAGTCATATAGAATAGAGCGCTTAAAAGTTTTTTTTAACCCAGAAATAGATCCATTAGGCATTGGACTTCAAATGAAACAATCCTTAATTGCTATCGGTTCTGGGGGAATTTTTGGAAAGGGATTAGGAATGTCGGTTCAAAAGTTTGGTTTTTTGCCTCAAGCAATGACCGATTCTATTTTTGCAATCATAGGCGAAGAAACAGGAATTGTAGGTACTTCTCTTTTGATTTTATCATTCTTGTTATTTTTCTGGTTAGGTCTTAAAATTGCAAATTCAGCGACTGATAAGTTTTCTAAATTAACTGCTATTGGCATTACTTTTTGGATAACTTCCCAGGCTTTTATGAATGTTGCTTCAGCGATTGGCTTATTTCCCTTAAGCGGTATTCCATTGCCATTTTTCAGCTATGGAGGATCGCATATTATTTCTGAATTGATAGGGGTAGGAATATTGTTGAATATATCTAAAAATGGGTAAGTGAATTCAAAAATCAAAAGTCAAAATGCAAAATCACAATTTAAAATTCAAAATTAGTTAATTATTTTTTAAATTATGCGAATATTATTTACCGGTGGAGGAACAAGTGGCCACTTATTTCCAATCATTGCAATTACAAGGGAATTGAGAAGGCTCTACCAAAAAGATAATCTTAAGCTTTATTATATTGGTCCAAATGATGAATTGGGGTTGCTTTTGCTTTCGCAGGAAAACATAAAAACTTATGGTATTGTATCGGGAAAAATAAGAAGGTATTTTTCTTTTCAAAATATCATAGACATTTTATTTAAAATTCCTTTGAGTTTTTTACAAAGCTTTTTTTTACTTTTATTTTTAAGGCCTCTTTTGGTTTTTAGTAAAGGAGGTACGGGTTCTATTGCGGTGACTTTCTGCGCCAGGGTATTAATGATTCCTGTATTTTTGCACGAATCTGATATGGCTCCAGGATTATCAAATAGAATAACTTCTCGCTTTGCAAAAAAAATATTTACCTCTTTTAAAAAAACAGAATACTTTAGCTTGTCAGAAGCAATATTAGTTGGAAATCCAATACGCAAAGAGTTGCTTGAAGGCAATAGTGCATCAGCAAAAGAGGTTTTTAACCTAACTTTGCAAAAACCTGTTATTTTATTTATGGGAGGATCACAGGGTTCGGAAGCAATAAATAACTTTGTATTAGAAATATTAAATAATATTTTGCAGTACTATGAAATAATCCATGTGTGTGGTGTTAAAAATTACCAAAAAATAACATCAGAATTAATAGAAATTTTAGATAAAGATTTAGAAAAATATTATCACTTGAAAGCATCATTAGATGAAGTCGAGCTAAAGCATGCATACGCAGTGTGTGGTCTTGTGGTTTCTCGAACTGGTTCGGGAAGTATTTTTGAAATAGCTGCACTAGGGAAGCCAAGTATATTAATTCCCTTGCCTTCTTCTGCGGGAAATCATCAGTCAAAAAATGCGTATCAATATTCACAAGCCGGTGCTGGCATAGTTGTTGAACAAGATAATTTAATTCCTAATTTTTTTCTAGGAAGAATTAATTACTTATTTTCACAGCCAGAAATAATGGAAAATATGAAAAAGGCTGCGCTAGAATTTTCAAAACCGCTTGCGGCAAAAGCAATTGCAAGAGAAATATTGGAATATGTAAATATAAAATGAAAAAGAAAACCATATTAGTAAAAGATATTAGGGTTAGATTTGCTCCTTCTCCAACAGGACCTTTGCACATTGGGGGCGCAAGAACTGCATTATTTAATTATATATTTGCCAAACAAAATAAGGGCAGTTTTATTTTGCGCATTGAGGATACCGACAAAGAACGATCAGATCAAAAATGGACGCAAGAAATTATTGACGAATTTAATTGGTTGGGTATTCAATGGCAAGAAGGTCCAGATATTGGTGGCAGCTTTGGTCCATATAAACAATCACAACGCATAGATATTTACAAGCAGTATTTAGAAAAACTTTTATCAGAAAAAAAAGCTTACTATTGTTTTTGTTTGCCTGAAGATTTAGAAGCCAAACGCCAAGATCAAATAAGTAGGGGATTGGCGCCAAAATATGATGGCACTTGTAAAAATCTTTCTGAAAAAATTATTCTAGAAAAAATAAAAAATAATGATCGTTTTGTTATACGCTTTAAAATAGAAAATAAAACAGTAAGAGTGAGTGATTTAATTAGGGGCGAAGTAGAATTTGATACTAGTCTTTTAGGAGACATCGTGATTGCTAAGAATTTAGAAAATCCTTTATTTCATTTTACTGTAGTGGTTGATGATTTTTTAATGCAAATTAGTCATGTGATTCGCGGTGAAGAACATTTATCAAATACGCCGCGCCAAATGTTGTTGCAAGACGCTATGGGATTTTTGCATCCCACATACGCCCACATTCCTTTATTTTTAAATAAAGATAAAAGTAAAATGTCTAAGCGCCAAGGCGATGTGGCTTTGAAAGATTACCACAATCAGGGATATCTTCCTGAGGCTCTTATTAATTTTATGGTATTGATGGGCTGGAACCCAGGGACAGAAAAAGAACTTTTCTCTTTAAGTGAATTAATAAAAGAATTTTCTATTGAAAGGGTGCAAAAAGCGGGGGCGGTGTTTAATATCCAGCGCTTGGATTTTATTAATTCTGTATATATAAAAAATAAGCCAATTCGTAAATTAACTGAATTATGTATGCCATATCTTGAAGGATTTGATACTAAGCAATTTTCACAAAAACAATTGGAAAATATTATTGAGTTACATAAACCAAGATTAAAAAAACTTTCGGATATTGCCGAACTTACAGACTATTTTTTTAAAGAAAAGCTAGAGTATGATAAAAATCTTTTGAAGTGGGCCAAGATGGGGGATAACGAAATAAAAAACGCTTTAGTGGCTGCGCAAAAAACATTATTATTAGCTAAAAAATGGGACAAAGAAAATTTAGAAAAAATATTAGTAAGAGAAGCGGAATTATTTAATTTAGAAAAAAATTATCCTTTGCAAAACAAGGGGTATTTGCTTTGGCCGTTAAGGGTTGCGTTATCAGGCAAATCTGCATCAGCAGGCCCTTTTGAAATTGCAGAAATATTAGGCAAGGAAAAATCTTTACAAAGAATTTCAGAAGCAATCTTATTGTGCGACAAATAATTATGATAAATCATAAAATTTATGAATAAAGAAAAAGGGTTTATTCAAAATATTATTATAATAATTATTTTATTAATTGTTATTTTTTTAAGCCAGCAACCGCATTTTAGACCTGCGGGGGAAAAGCATATTCACAAATGAAAAAACAGGGCGAATTATACGGGGTAAAATTCAATAGTTGGTTTAATGCTCATGTGTATCCCAAAGTCAGTGGCCAGGTGGCAAGCGGGGGAGAAGTCATAAAGAAAGAAATTGAAAATCAAAAAAATAATATCGCAAAGAATTCGTGGGAAAAAATAAAAAACTATTTGGCAGAAAACTTTTCTAAATTTTTTGGTACAAAAGTAGAGTGAGTAACGCACCTGTTGACGAAGCACTTTTGGGGCATTAGTATTAATATATATAATGTCGCAAAATGTAGGTAAAGCGACATTTAAGTAGGATAGTAGTTAATGAATCTATATTAAAACATGGAACAATCAAACAAGCCCATAAAAAATCATGTAGTAGATTTTTTAGATTATTGCGAAGTTGAAAAAGGTTTAAGAAATAATACTCAAAAAAATTATGGGCAATATCTAAAAAAATTTACTGACTGGTTAAAATCCTCTCATTTAGAAGGCCTACTTCCCCACCAACTAACCTCAGATCACATTTGGAATTATAGGTTATACCTTTCTCGCTATCAAAACCCCAAAAATGGCCAAACCCTCAAAAAAGCCACCCAAAACTACTATTTAATCGCTTTAAGGTCGTTTTTAGGCTATTTTGTTCAAAAAGACATATTTTCTATACCTCCAGATAAAATAGCCCTTCCTAAGGTAGATAAAGGGGCAAAAACCATAAAATTTCTTAATTTAGACCAAATAGAAAAGCTTTTAAATGCGATTACGCCAAAAGATCGTATTACTATAAGAGATAGGGCTATATTAGAGTCATTATTTTCAACAGGTTTGAGAATTGCAGAACTTGTTGCGTTAAATACCGAACAATTTGCTAATATAAAAGATAAAAAAGATTTTGAGTTGTCGGTTATTGGAAAAGGCGGAAATCCAAGAACGGTGTATTTTTCAGAAAGAGCATTAGGTTATATTAAAAAATATTTGTCTTTGCGAAATTCCAAAGAAAAATCATTATTTATAAATTTCAGGGACAAGGATGGAACTGGATCAAGACTTACTTCAAGGTCAATTGAAAGAATCGTTAAAAAATATGCCATATTGGCGGGAATTCCAGTATTTACTACCCCTCATACCTTGAGGCATTCGTATGCAACGGATTTGTTAACCCAAGGAGTTGATTTGCGCAGCATTCAAGAATTTTTAGGGCACAAAAATATTGTTACCACTCAAATATATACGCATGTAACTAATAAACGGTTGCGCGATATTCATCGTCAATTTCATGGCGGTAAAAATCTTAAATCGTAATCAACTATTTGTAGCACTTTGTCGCACAATACAATTGTATTTAGTAATCTAAAATCTACCAATCCCCCACTTATTGGCTTCTGCTATTTTTATTGCCTGCCCACAGGGTCAGTTGTAATAATTTGATCTAAACGAGTTGATATTTTTTCATTCCATCAATTAGGCGCGTAATTCCTATACCTCCTCCAAATCGCGGAAAAAATGGAAGGGATAAAAACTCTTCAAGCTCTTTTTTGACCCTATCTTCCCCAAATAAATCATACAAAAGCCCTGCATATTTGCCGTTGGAAATAGTCTCAAATTGTTCTCTCATTTCTACTGGATTTGAACTGCGTTCGGCACTTCCAATGGTTTCATTTCCCGCAATAATCACATCAATCTTATTTGCGTATTCCCCATTTTTACGCATATTCCAAAAGGGAGAAGTTCTTACCGGAAATTGCTCAAGAAAAACGACTGGTCCCAAATCTTCTTCCATTTTATTTTCTTCATAATGTGAAATTTCTTTCGTGTTATATTTATCTGCAAGCTGATCATAGGTTTGATGTATAAATCCTCCTTCTTGCTTAAACCCTAAGTGTTTTACCAAATCTTCTTCAAGACTTCGTAAATCATCTATAGTGCCTTTTGATTCAAATTCAAACATTGGAAAAATTATTTTATGCCGACCAGGTACCGGATTTTGTTCGTTGCGAAAACTGGTACTTAAACAAAAAACCCCAGGAATTTGAGGTTTTGTTAAAAGTTCATATTCAAGCCACATTTGCCCTGTTTGAGGAAGAGGCCAAGTTTGCCCAGCGTAATTGAAAGTAGCAACCGTAGTTGGGTCTTCACAGGCGGCCAAAATTGAAAGACGATCTTGAGTGTGAACTTCTATGAATCCTTTATCCTGAAAAAATTTGCGCAAACGACTCACCACTTTGTCATACGCACCTATATCCTCAACTCCCTTATAATTGTGCATCATGTTTTTATATTACCAATTCAATAATATGATCATAGTTTTTACGATGGCCGTATTATTATATTAGTAAAATTAATAATAATTTTTAATTACAAAAGCAAAAAAACAACCCTGAATTTCTTCAGGGCTATTTTTGAAAAAAATGCAAATATATCAATGAAATGTCCAGTTATCTTAAATTTTATTTTTCTTTTATTGCACATTAAAGTTAATTATACTAGCAATATATAAAACATGGCAAGTAAAGTTATCCACTCATAATGTTTTACTGTATTTACTATTGTCGCATAATTAAATATTTGTTATAATTTATGGTAGAACCTTGAATTAAGTATCTAGTAGCTTGAATTCGTAACTCTTTATTCTGTATTCCACCCAAGCTTCAATATACTAAATTCTATATTCAATTTGTTATGACTATAAAAAAATCAGAATTTAATATTACAGATTTAGTAAACAATGACGGTTGCTTTGATTTACAATTTCGCAAAGACACAAGGCACGAAAGGACAAATTCACCAACTTATTATAGATGGAAAATTCAGTGCATTATTACCGTGCCAAAAGAAAATATAAAACTATTGAAAAAATGTAAGAAAATAATCGGTTGTGGCACTATTTCTACCACTAAAGATCAAGCAAGATTTTCTGTACAAAAAATTGATGATATAAAAGAATATATTATTCCATTTTTTAATAAAAACAAACTTGCAGATAAAAAGAAAAAAGATTTTAATTTATGGCAAAAAGCTTTTGATATTATTTATAAAAATAAAGGCGTTTATCTTTCAAATTGGCAAAAAAATGACTTGTTGTCTTTAATAGAAATACACAAATTGGCTGCAAAATATAAAATTAAACCGAAAAAGCCTAAGTGGATAGAAATGGCTCACTTGCTATCAAAAAAATCATAAGACATACTTAAAGGTTTATAAATAAAAACACCGAAGTTCGGTGTTTTTATTTACCTCGCATTAATTTGAAGTGTCGCACAATAAAAATTATTTACCAAATCTTCGCTGGCGGCTGTCAAATTCTTCCAGTGCCAAATCAAAGTCTTTTTCTGTAAAATCAGGCCAAAGCTTTGGTGAAAAATATAATTCCGAATATGCCGCTTGCCATATTACAAAATTTGAAAGTCTCATTTCTCCTCCTGCTCTTATTATAAGATCGGGGTTAACTAATCCCGCAGTTGATAAATAATTTTCAAACAATGCTTCATCTATTTTTTCTGGTTCAATTTTTTCTGTAATTATTTTTTTAACTGCATTTAACATATCCCATTTGCCTCCATAGCTTATTGCTAAATTTAAATGGAAACCTGTATTTTCTTTTGTTTCTTTTTCAACCATTTCTATGGTTTTTTTTAAAGATTCTGGTAATCTTTCTATTTGTCCGATTATGGTAACTTTTACGCTGTCTTTTTTAAATCTTTCAAGAGATTCTAACAATCCCCTCTCAAGTAATTCCATCAAATAATTTACTTCTTCTTCTGATCTTTTCCAATTTTCTGTTGAAAAGCCAAAAGCAGTAAGTACTTTCACTCCCTTGTTTTTGCACCATTGTGCAAAGTCAATAATATTTCTATAGCCCTGCAAATGTCCATCTAAAGAAACAATCCCCTTTTGTTTTGCCCATCGGCGGTTACCATCAGGAAATAATACGATATGTTGTGGTATATTTTTCATATTTTACAATTAAGATTTCTCATTCGTAATAATAATTTTTTCTCTATCTTGATACTTCGCTATTATATATCCTGCGGCAAAGGAAAGCAACACAAAAAGCATAATTATTATACTCAAAATAATAGTATTGGCTCTAGACTAGATATCGGTCATGATATAATAGAAAAATGACGGAAATTAAGTTCAAAAAGGCCAAATTAACGAATTTT
>MHOW01000003.1:0-2727 GCA_001820215.1 Candidatus Staskawiczbacteria bacterium RIFCSPLOWO2_01_FULL_33_13
CTTTCTGGCAGAAAAAAAGCTGAAAAAGAATTTGATAAAAATATTCTTTTAGAAAAAATGGAAATAAAAATACAGGACTTAGTTAATAGAAGATAAAAAAAATGATTTTTTGTGTAGCAGAAAAAAATGATGCACTAGAATTAGCCCAAATCCATAAAACTGAAATAAGTGGGGGATTTTTAAGTTCGTTGCATATTAATTTTTTAAAAATATTTTATCTTGCTTTAATAGAATCAAAATATAGTTTTTGCGTGGTTGCCAAAGAAAATAACAAAGTAATAGGTTTTATTTCAGGAGTTTTTGATATGAGTAAGTTTTATAAGTATTTTCTTTCGCATTATTTTTTTCAGTCATTTGTGATATTATTGCCTAAAATTTTTTCTTCTTTTAAAAAAATATTAGAATCCTTCTTATATCCTAAAAAAGAACAATCTTTGCCTAAGGCAGAATTATTAACTATTGCCATAATCAAAAAATTCCAAGGGCAGGGCTTGGGAAAATTGTTATTAGATGTATTTTTAGATCAAATGAAACAAAGAAATATTACAGTATTTAAAGTTGTGGTTGGTGAAGAATTAATAAACGCCATAAAGTTTTACGAAAAAAATAATTTTACTTTTTTAAAAAATATTAGCATTCATACCAACGCCCCTTCGAGGGTATATTGTTATGAAATAAAAAAATGATAATAAGTATATTTTATTTTTTAGCACCTTTTTTTGTAGGCATTATTGCTATTTTTCTTTTATTAAAATTCTCTGAAAAAACCAATTTTTTGGTTGATGTTCCAGAAGGCGATGTATTAAAAATCCATAAAAAAAGCATCCCGCTTATAGGTGGGCTAGGGATGGCACTTGCCATATTGCTTGGGTTTTTGTTTATTACAACAAAAGAGATTGTCCCTCAACTTATTGCAATCATCTTAGGATTTTTAATTATTTTTTGCGTGATGTTGTGGGATGATTTAAAATGGAAGCATATTTCTACCATAAAACCATTTTTAAAATTTCCAATTTTGTTATTATCCGCATTAATTCCAGCCATTATTCTTTCATTTTCAGGTATTATTTTTAATTTCGTCCCTCTATATATTGTTGCCATATTATTGGGTTTTATATATATTTTTACCGTAATAAATTCAATAAACTATCAAGATGGTATGGATGGTTTAGCTGGTGGTCAAGTATTTATTTCTTTATTAGGTTTTGTAATGCTTAGCTTAATAACTGGCAATAGTTTTGTTTTATTGGTTGCACTAGTTTGCTTGGGAGCTGTAGCATCTTTTTTATGTTTTAATTTTCCTCCAGCCAAAGTTTTTATGGGTGATTCTGGCGCCTATTCGTTGGGTTTTTTGTTATCGGTTTTTGCGATGCTTTTTTCTCGGCCCTATGAAATTTATAGTGTGTTGGGCCCAATTTTTATTATTGGTTTGCCAATATTTGACGGAGTTTTTACCAATATAAGGAGAATAGCAAATGGTAAATCTATATTTTTAGGCGACAGGTCTCATTTTTACGATAAGCTTTTGCAAAAGGGATTTTCTACCAAAAAAACCCTTGCGATTTGTTACGGTATTCAAGTATTACTAGTTATTGTGGGAATTGCTATCTATTCATATACATAAAAAATATTAAAATATATGTTAGAAAGAAATATAAATCCTGACGATAAGTTAAAAGAACTTTCTTTATATAGTCCAGGAGAAATTGAACATCAGGTACAACCTGAAGGCGGGAGAGATTTGTCGTTATATGAACAACATCTTTTATTTAACAGGCAAGAATTAGAAGGTAAAACGGTTTTAGATTTAGGAGCAGGCCCAGAGGCAAAATTTGCCAAACAATTAAAAGAGTCGGGAATAAAAGCAGATGTTGTTTCGCTAAGTCCAGATTTTACAAAAGAAAGATACAGGAAAAAAGTGAAAGAATCTTTTCCTGAAGGTAAATTTGTGGCTGCCACCGGACAGGCACTGCCATTTGCAGACGAATCTTTTGACAGAATTTTTGCGTTTCATTTAGTTGAACATATATCCCAAAAAATGTTTTTGCGATGCATACTTGAGATAGCAAGAGTATTAAAGAAGGGGGGTAAAGCAACACTGGGTACAATGCCAGATGTTGATGATCCTGACAGTATTGCCTTAGGGAATAGTAAAGAGACGATGGAAAAATTAAAAATTTATGGCGTAAAAGTTATTCAAGAGAGTATTCCCAAAAAGAAATTGTTAATTAAGAGTATGAAAGTATATCACGATGAAGACGATCATTATGGTCAAAGAATTTACAATGTTACTTGTCATAATATTGTATTAATTAAAAATGATAATAAATAAACAATAAAAATATGTCAGAAAGAAATCAAAAGTACCATTTTGATAATCGAGAAGAGCCTTATCATTATATTCAACGCACGATTGATAGTTCGTGGCCACCAGAAGGCAGGGATTTATCAACTTACGAGAGAGAGCTTTTATTTGATAAACGGGAATTGGAAGGAAAAGTTGTTTTAGATTTGGGGGCAGGGTTGGAAGCAAAGTTTGCTAAGCAACTAAAAGAGGCAGGGATAAAGGCAGAGGTTATTTCTCTAAGTCCAGATTTCATAGAAGAAAAATATAGAACAAAATCAAAAGAATCTTTTCCTGAAGGGAAATTTGTGGCTGCTATTGGCCAGGCACTACCATTTAAAGACGAATCTTTTGACATGATTTTTGCATTTTATTTGATTCAA
>MHOW01000003.1:2763-12153 GCA_001820215.1 Candidatus Staskawiczbacteria bacterium RIFCSPLOWO2_01_FULL_33_13
GAAATGGCGAGAGTATTAAAAAAGGGAGGCAGGGCAGTAATAGGTCCATTAATTGATAATCATGATGATGATGATGATCTATTAAGGGGTAATCCTGCTTATCCGTATGCTCTTTTTTTGAGCGGTGACAAAAAAGCGATGAAAAAATTAAAAGGTTATGGTGTAAAGGTTATTCAAAAAAGTATTCCCGAAGAGAATTTTCCGAGGGGGGGTCACAATATTGTATTCATTAAAGATGATGAAAAAATAAACAATAAAAATGTGGCAGAAAAAGAATCAAAAGGTCATTTTTTTGAAAACCATGGAATCCGTATGGATAGCCCATCGGATCAGGGAATAGATCTAGAAAAAGAAGATTTAAAAGATGAAATACTAGATGAAATGAGGGAATTTCATAAGAGGGGTATAGAAGTTCCTATGGTAGAGAGAGACTGGGATTTAGTTTGGGTATTATCAGGTCCACCCATTGACATTGCAGAGGAATTTAAAGAAGCAAAAGAAGTTGGTCAAGTAATATTTGCATTAGAAGATAAAATTGCAAAAGAAGATATAAAAAGAAAAATAAATGAAAGCAATACTAGGCTCGCAACAGGAATCAAAGTTGCCAAAGAAGTTACCGCTAAGCGTTTGGGTAAAAAGATTGAAGAGCTTACTTTAGAAGATATTTTAAATTTTGGTCCTGATATTTATTGGAATGGCACTGATTGGTCAAATGATAATTTCCGACAGAGAATTGATGAAGGGTGGGTAGAAAAAAGGTATCATTTTCCAAGAAAAAAAATTGTCATATCAGGTAAGTTGGGCATAGAACACACTGGCCACCAGTTTGAAAAATTTCCAAAATAATCAATTGATGAAAATAGAAAGATAATTTTAATAACTGATATTTATCATCTGCCAAGGACAAAGCGGTATGATCCAAAATCTAATAGAGAATTGGCAAGAAACATGACCGAAGGGAAAATAATTCTTTATCCATCTGGACCAAAAATACCTTATGATAAAGCCAAGGGGGAAATAAATAAAATTCCAGATTATATTGATAAGGGAATTTTACCGCCAGAAAAAAAATAATTAATATTTTTGGACAAGACTTTATTGTTTCAAAAAATGCTATTGAAGTATTAGAATACGAGTCTTTTGGTTTTTTAAAATAAAAATATATTTACACATTATTATGAATGAAAAAGCAGAAAGAATTGATTCAATTCAATTTAAAGAAACAGAAGAATTTAAAGCTAAAAAAAGGCATTTTTTTATTGGGTTGGGACGGGATGTTTACGAAGTATTAAAGTTACACAAAGCACATGGTCTATGGGAAAGAAAACCCTCGAGTTCAGTAAAGGCAAACAAAAAAGATTGGGGCAATGTATCTGATCATTGTTTGGTTGAAGTGGCTCGAGCTGAAGTTTTTGGAGAAAAATTAAACCTATCGGAAGAGACAGTAAGAGATTTAAAATCAGCTGCTGCCTTGCATGATTTTTATAAAAGAAATGATATTGAAGCAATGCAAGAAGCTTTAAAATTAAAAGGCGTTACAGAGTCCGTTCTTGAAAATCAGGCAAGAAAAGAATTAGAAGTGATGCGAGACAATAAAGTTAGTGAAGATATTATTTACATTAAAGAAGGAGTGGGCGGAGAAAAATGGGTTCAGGAATTAATCCTTAAAATTCTTGGTAAGCAAGGTCCACTTTCCCAAAAAGATATTGCATGTTTAGTATTGCATTATATAGATGACTATACCCGGGATGTTAATTGGGCTTTGTTAGCAGAGGTTACTCCTGGTGGCAAAAAAATTAATGAACTTGATAGAAGAATTGATAAAAATGAGGCAAATCCAAATTATAAAAGGTTTAACGAGGAGGGGGTAGGTTGGTTTCAAGAAAGTGAAACACCTTTTCAGCTTCAACGTCGCATAGGACATTTAGTGGAAAGTAAAATAGCAGAAATAATCAAAGAGAGATCCGGTCAAGAAATAGACCCGCTGGATTTACCAGAATTTATTGATAATGAAATTCGGAAAAAAATAGAATCCATTTAATAGATATGCCGCTCAAAGATTTTTTTCTATTACAATATAAATATTTTAATTGCTATTTATATTGCTATTTATTTAGAAAAATCAATCTTTTCATACCCAAACCAACTTGCATAGATTTTATATGGCTCTGAAAGTAAGTAATTTGAAAAACAGAGACTCCTGAAACTTATTTTTCGGGTTTTTTAATTGATTTAACTTAAAAATCTGATAGTATTTAGATAATATACTATTTATATTTTATGTATAAAATTACCCTTTCAAAGCAAGATATCACCCAATTAGAAATTAATGCAGTTGTAAAAGTGTTACAAAGCCCAAAATTGGCATTAGGTCCCAAACTAAAAGAATTTGAAAATTTGGTGGCATTTTTTGTTGGCGTAAAATATGCCGTTGCGGTAAATTCAGGAACTAGTGCATTACATTTAATTATAAAAGCTTTAGGAATTAATAAAGGAGATGAAGTTATTACTACGCCTTTTTCTTTTGTTGCCTCTTCAAATTGCATATTGTATGAAGGGGCAACGCCGGTATTTGTAGATATTAATAAAGATAATTTAAATATTGATGTTACAAAAATTGAAAAAAAAATAACTAAAAAAACAAAAGCAATTTTAGCGGTTGATGTATTTAGCCATCCCGCCGACTGGGATAAATTAAAAAAAATTGCTAAAAAACATAAATTATTTTTAATTGAAGATTCAGCCGAAGCACTGGGTTCAGAGTATAAGGGTAAGAAATGCGGGAGCTTTGGCGATGCTTCAGTATTTGCTTTTTATCCTAATAAGCAAATTACTACAGGCGAAGGAGGCATGGTAGTAACAAATAATAAAAATATTGCACAATTGTGCCAAAGTATGGCTAATCAAGGAAGAGCGGTAAAAAATGGAAAGTGGTTAGAACATGTAAGATTGGGTTATAATTATCGCCTTTCTGAAGTAAGTTGTGCTTTGGGGATTGTACAGATGCAAAGAATACAAGAAATTTTGAAAAAAAGGAAGAAAGTGGCTGGATGGTATAACGAAAAATTAAATGGGATAGAGGCCCTAGAGATTCCGTATGTTTCCAAAGAAAGTCAATTAAGCTGGTTTGTATATGTGGTAAAATTATCAGATCAATTTTCTAGCAAAAAAAGAGATTTAATTATAAAAAAAATGTCAGAAAGGGGAATTCAATGTAGTAATTATTTTCAATCAATTCATCTGCAGCCATTTTATAAAAATAGTTTTGGATATAAAAAGGGCGATTATCCCGTTGCAGAAAATATTAGCCAAAGAACTTTAGCGTTGCCATTTTTCAACAATCTAACCCAAAAAGAAATTGATTTTGTAGTGAAAAATTTAAAAGAAGTTATTAGCCATTTTACTTAATAATTTTCGTGACGAAAATTATAAATTTTGAAGCTGAAAATTTTAAAAAACAACAAGTCTTATCATTGAAATTGATAAGACGCGAAGTTTTTGGAAATTTTCAGCCAAAAGGTTTAATTTGCAGTAGAATAATTATTATGTAAGATGGCTATAAAAATGAGTTTATTTAAAAAAACCGCAATAAAAAGGACAATCTTTTTTATCATTTGTGATATTTTTTTTATTGCGCTTTCAATATACCTAGCCTTTCTCCTGCGATTTGATTTGAATATACCTAAACAATACGACCCCTTTGTTATTAGGGTAATTATATTAGCGATTATTTTTATAATTCCAGTATTTTATTTCCAAAAACTTTATTCTTTTTCTTGGTCGTATGTGGGGGCCAATGAAGTTGTTTCTATTTTTCTGGCCACTACGATTTCTTTTATATTTTTAAGTATAGCTATTTTTTTATCAAGTTATTTTCCTCGTTTTTTAAATTTTCCCCGATCCACTATTTTTGTAAGCTATATTCTGGTATTGATTTTTTGCGGTGGAATAAGATTTTCCAAAAGAGTATATTTTCAAATTCACGGATTACATAGTTTTGCTGGAAAAGAAAGAACGCTGATTGTGGGGGCTGGTGATGCAGGAGAGCAAATTGCAAGAAATATTTTATCTTCAAAAACAAATACTTATTTTCCCGTTGGTTTTGTTGATGATAACCCAATGAAAAAGGGGGTAAAAATACACGGACTCAAAGTGTTAGGCAATATTTTTGATATTCCTAAAGTTGTAAAAGACAATAATATTGAGCAATTAATTATTGCGATTCCCTCTGCTGATAATAAAACAATTAAAGAAGCGGTGGAATTGGGAAGAAAAGCCGGCTTATATAAAATTAAAATTGCCCCAATGTTATCTGAAATTATACGGGGGGAAGTTTCTATTAAAAATTTAAAAGATGTTGATGTGGAGGATTTATTAGGAAGAAATGCAATTGAATTAGATAAAAAAGAAATAGAACAATTTATAAAAGATAAAATAGTGCTAATTACTGGTGCGGCCGGATCTATTGGTTCGGAATTATCAAGGCAAGTATCAAAATTTAAGCCATCTTCATTGATTATTTTAGATCAGGATGAAACGGGCATATTTAATGTGGCAAATGAATTAAAAGATAAATTTCCAAATGTAAAAGTTAATTCTTTAGTGGTTGATATAAAAGATGAAGAAAAAATAAATGCCATTTTTAAAGAATTAAAACCTGCAATTGTTTTTCACGCTGCAGCTTACAAACATGTTCCATTAATGGAAGACCAGCCCGACGAAGCGGTGAAAAATAATATTTTTGGAACCGAAGTTTTAGTTAAGGCAAGCATATTATATAATGTAGAAAAATTTATTTTTATTTCAACTGATAAAGCGGTAAATCCTACTTCTGTGATGGGGGCTACTAAAAGAGTATGCGAAATGATTTGCCAAGCATATAACCAAAAACCCTTCGGCGCGACTGGAGGCAAGCACACAAAATTCATATCAGTGAGATTTGGCAATGTGTTAAACAGTCGTGGTAGTGTGATTCCTTTATTTAAAGAGCATATTAGAAAAGGTGGGCCAGTGCAGGTTACTCATCCTGAAATGAAAAGGTATTTTATGCTTATCCATGAAGCATGTCTTTTGGTAATGCAAGCGGGGGCAATAGGAAATGGTGGAGAGGTTTTTGTATTAGATATGGGAAAACCTATAAAAATTTTAGATTTAGCAAGGGAAATGATAAGATTATCGGGATTTAAGCCAGACCAAGATATTGCCATTGTTTTTACAGGATTAAGACCTGGTGAAAAATTATTTGAAGAAATGTTAACTGCTGAAGAGGGGACGATGGTAACGCACCATAAAAAAATCTTTGTCGCAAAGTTATCGGATATTAGTTTTGTGGATATGCAAAAAAATATTGAAAAATTGCAAAATATCATATACAAAGGATCTAAGACTGAAATTATTGATAACTTAAAAAGCATTACCCCGTATTATAAGTAACTTTCAGATTTGTAATTTAAAGTAAATAAAACTAAGGATTTTATGTACAGCAAAAAAGCATTTACATTTTTTTTCACTACCATTCTTTTTGCAGGCTTACTTTATGGATTTGGTGCAAAAGCAGTAGCTGTTGGAGATTTTGTAAATTTTCAAGTAGATGAAGAATTTGAAAAAGATGCAAATTCTCAAGTTCAGGCAGTTTTGATAAAAACTTCGCCTAATCTTTATTTTTATATTGAAAAAAAATGGTGGGATGCCCAGGTTTTAGCCAAACAAGACGAAATTCTTACTAATTTAAATAGCTTATCACTAGAGTTTGATAATAATATTTATCCAACTTTAACCTCGGTTTTTGGCACTGAATGGAAGCCGGGAGTTGATGGAGACAATAAAATCACTATTTTATTGCACTCTATGAAAGAGGGTATTGGGGGTTATTTTCGTTCAACAGATGAGTATTTGAAACTTCAAGTACCAAACTCAAACGAAAAAGAAATGATTTATTTGCCAATCAGCCAAATTGAAAATAACTATAAATTGAAGATTTTTTTGGCTCATGAATTTGTCCACCTTATTACCTTTAATCAAAAAGACAGAATTTTGGGTGTTTCAGAGGAAGTTTGGCTTAATGAAGCAAGGGCTGAATATGCCATAACTGTTTTAGGTTATAATAATTCTTACATTGGAAGCAATCTGCAGCTTAGGGTTAAAGATTTCTTAGAAAAGCCTTCCGATTCTGTTGTTGAATGGCAAAATGGAAAATATGATTATGCGGTTATTAATCTATTTATGAATTATCTGGTAGATCACTATGGTATTAATATATTGCAGGATTCCTTAAAATCAAAATTAGTTGGAATTCCTAGTATAAATGAAGTGTTGCAAAAAAACGGCTATCAAGAAGATTTTGCTCAAATTTTTACCGAATGGACAATAACTTTAATAGTCAATGATTGTCAGATAAATTTAAAATACTGTTATTTAAATAACAGTTTAGATAATTTAAAAATTAATCCAACTCTTATTTTCTTGCCAATAAGTGGTGATAGTTCACTATCGGTTACTAATGTCACAAAAAATTGGTCGGGTAATTGGCAAAAAATCATCGGTGGAAGTGGAGATTTAAAATTAAAATTTTCAAGTTTATTAGGACTTGATTTTAAGGTTCCTTATATTATTTTTGATAAAAGTAATAATTATACAATCAATTTTTTAAATCTTGATAAAAATCAAGAAGGCGAAATTAATATTGAAGATTTCGGTAGCAAGTATAATTCCTTGATTATTATTCCTTCGTTGCAAACAAAAATTTCTAAATTCAATGGTTTTGAATCAACTTATCCTTATACTTTTATTGTTTCAATAACTGGGGCTGTGCAAGATTCAGACCAAGCATTGATACAAAGCCTGTTAGATCAAATCGATTCCCTTAAAAAGCAAATTGCGGCAATACTCGCATCAAACGGTACCTCAAGAAATGATGATATTTCATGCACTGCATTAAATAATAATCTTTATTTTGGAATTTCAAATAGTAGCGCGGTTACTTGTTTGCAGCAATTTTTAAAAACCCAAGGCCAAGATATTTATCCCGAAGGACTTGTAACGGGTGTTTTTGGCAACTTAACCAAATCAGCAGTAATTCGTTTTCAAGAAAAATATTATGTTCAAATTTTAATTCCTCTCGGTTTGACCAAGGGCACAGGTTTTGTTGGGTCTTCTACGCGCCTTAGAATTAATCAACTGAATTCTTGTAAAATCAATGAAGAATGTTTTTAGAATTTTAAAAAAAGAATTTCCCAACATCCAGAATAATGTTTTAATGAAAAATCATACAACTTTCAAAATAGGCGGTCCTGCCGAATATTTTTTAATAGTACGCAAAAGAGAAGATTTGATGAAGGCGATAAAAGTCGCCAAGAAATTAACCATACCTGTTTTTATTCTTGGCGGAGGCAGTAATCTTTTAGTTTCTGATAAAGGATTTTCGGGTTTGGTAATAAAAATTGAACTTGATAATTTAGTTTTAAAGAAAAAAAACACTATTATTTCAGATGCGGGAGTTACAATGCAAAATTTAGTGAATATGTCTTTAAAAAATAGTTTAGTCGCTTTGGAATGGGCAGGAGGCTTGCCAGGAACCGTGGGGGGCGCAGTAAGGGGGAATGCGGGTGCTTTTGGCGGAGAAGTGAAAGATTCAATTTTGAGTGTTGAAGCTTTAGATAAAAATTTACAATTAAGAAAATTATCTAATACGCAATGCCAATTTTCATATAGATCTTCCATATTTAAAAAGAAAAATTGGACTATTGTATCTGTAGTAATAAAATGCAAAAAGGGGGATAAAAAAACCCTGCAAGAAATTGCCAATTCTCATATTAAGTATCGAAAAGAAAAGCATCCTTTAGAATATCCTAATGCAGGAAGTGTATTTAAAAATGTAGATTTTAAAAAAATCCCTTTACGCCTCCAAAATCTTTTTTTGGATAAAGTGAAAAAAGACCCTTTTTTGATTGTGCCCTCAGCTTGGTTTATTATTGGGGCTGGTTTAACCGGTAAAAAAATTGGCAAGGCGCAAATTTCTAAAAAACATTCAAATTATATTGTAAATTTAGGGGGAGCCAAAGCAAAAGATGTGGCACAATTAATAACATTCGCCAAAGAAAAAATAAAAGAAAAATATGGCGTTAGTTTAGAGCAAGAAATACAATATCTTCAATAAAATTTAGAAAATAGTAAATAGAAAATAGAATCGTAGTATTTCGTATTCTAGATTCTATTTTCTAGATTCTAGATTCTAGAATTATGAACATAATAATTAAAACTAAAAATTTAGAGTTAACAGATTCTTTAAGAGTCTATATAAACCAAAGAATAGATGGATTAAAAAAATTTATCACTATTTTAAATGATGACAGTTTGCCTATTGGTAAAGGCAAAACCTTATCAGAAGTATTTATTGAAGTTGAAAAAGAAACTTTACACCATAAAAAGGGGCAAATTTTCAGAACAGAAGCAACTATCCATTTACCGGGAAAACATTTAGTGGCAGAGGCAAAGGGAGATGATTTGGGTAAAACAATTACCCAAGTTAGGGATGAATTAAAAAGAGAAATTAAAAAATATAAATTAAAAAAAATAGAATTACCACGCAGGCAAGCTAAAAAATTAAAAGATATATATTAAAATTTATGCAAAAAGAGCCAATCAATCCCGAACCTGAAAAAGTATTAGAAGAAATTCCAAAGGGGGCAACCGATATGACTGTTGCACTTTTTTTTGCCACGCATATAAATGACCCTTGTGGGGTAGAAGTGGGGCCTGGTCAAAGAGAAGATCTGAGGAAATCTTATATAATAAGAGCGAAAACAATGCTTGATAAAATGACTAACGAAGATGCCAGAGAATTTTTAAGACTTAAAATCCAAGAATACGAAAAATAGCTTCTGATAAGCAAAAAAATGCAATTTTGATAAACATCGTTTTTAGTGGTTTTTGTTTTACCCCGTTAGAAACTTTTTTTCTAACGGGGTTTTACAAAACGCTAATTTTTAGGTAATGTGATGATGTATTTGAATCTTTGAGTTAAAGAATACTATGAATATTTTACACAAAATCTTTGGGGATCCGAATGAAAAATACATAAAAAATTTAGAACCCCTAGTTAAAAAAATAGATTCTTTTGAACCGGAATTTCAAAAATTTTCCGCAGAACAATTAAAAGAAAAAACAAAAGAATTAAAAAGAAAACTTACCGAAGGAAAAACTTTGGACGATATTTTGCCAGAGGCTTTTGCATTAGTAAGAGAAGCTGCAAAAAGAACTCTCAATCAGCGCCATTTTTCTGTTCAATTAATTGGGGGAATTGTTTTACACCAGGGTAAAATCGCCGAAATGCGCACAGGAGAAGGAAAAACTTTATCTGCCACCTTGCCAGCTTACTTAAATGCTTTGGAA
>MHOW01000003.1:12163-16495 GCA_001820215.1 Candidatus Staskawiczbacteria bacterium RIFCSPLOWO2_01_FULL_33_13
CCAAATTTATGATGCCCTGGGGCTTACTGTAGGTTGTATTACTAATGCTTCTGGTTATATGTATGATCCTTCGCGGGCTAATAGCCAAGAAGATACCGATAGAGACATAAAAGGCGGATTTAAAGTGTTAGAAGATTATTTAAGGTCTGCAGAAAAAAAAGAAGTGTATGCAGCAGATATTACTTATGGCACTAACCACGAATTTGGTTTTGATTATTTAAGAGATAATATGGCTTATGATATGGGTCAGCAAGTTCAAAGGGGTTTTAATTTTGTGATTGTAGACGAAGTAGATTCTATTTTAATTGATGAAGCCCGCGTTCCATTGATTATTTCGGGGCAAGCCGAAGAAGCAACTGATAAATATTACCAATTTGTAAAAATAGTAGACCCCTTGATAAGAGAGGAAGATTACATTCTTGATGAAAAAATGAAAACCGTAAATTTTACAGAAAATGGACAAAATAAAGTGGTAAAAAGTTTGGGCCATGACCCTTGGCTTCAAAATGATATTCCTGCCACCCATCAATTAGAATCCGCATTAAGAGCTAAAACACTGTTTTTAAAAGATAGGGATTATGTAGTTAAATCCGCCCCGTCTGGCGGAGGAGAAATCATTATTATTGATGAATTTACTGGCAGAATGCTTCAGGGCCGTAGGTGGTCTTCTGGGTTGCATCAAGCAGTGGAAGCAAAAGAGGGAGTTAAAATACAGCCAGAATCCTTAACACTTGCCACTATTACTTTTCAAAATTTCTTCAGGCTTTATAAAAAAATTTCAGGAATGACTGGTACCGCGCAAACTTCAGCAGAGGAATTTGATAAAGTATATAAGTTAGATGTAATGGTGATTCCAACCCATATGCCAATGGTAAGAAAAGATTTGCAGGATAAAATTTACAAAACAGAAGAAGCAAAATTTAATGCAGTGATAAAAGAAATAAAAGAATTGCACCAAAATGGTCAGCCGGTTTTGGTTGGTACACGGTCTGTTGAACGAAACGAATATTTAGGAAAGTTGCTAGAAATAAATGGTATTCCTCATCAAATTTTAAATGCAAAAAATCACCAAAAAGAAGGAGAAATTGTCGCCCAAGCGGGAAAATGGGGTGCAGTTACTATTGCCACTAATATGGCAGGCAGAGGAGTTGATATTATTTTAGGCGGCAATCCTTCAAATAAAGAAGAATCAGAAAAGGTGCGCCAATTAGGAGGCCTTTGTGTAATTGGTACCGAAAGGCACGATGCCCGCAGAATTGATAATCAGTTAAGAGGTAGAGCCGGCAGGCAGGGGGATCCAGGCGCTTCGCAATTTTTTGTTTCTTTGGAAGACGATTTAATGAGGATTTTTGGAGGTGATAGGATAAAATCTTTAATGACGGCGTTAAATGTCCCAGAAGATGAGCCAATACAAGCTGGTATGATTTCTGGAGCTATTGAATCAGCTCAGGGAAAAATTGAAGGTTTTAATTTTGATGCTAGGCACCATATTTTAGAATACGATGATGTAATGAATAAGCACCGAGAAATTATATATAAAAAAAGGCGAGCGTTTCTTGAAAATCCTAAATCTGAAATTTTAAATTATCAAAATTCCCAAGATACAGATTTTCAAAACAAATTACTTCAAAGAGAAAAAGAAATGGGTGAAGAAAGTTTTAATCAACTATGCAAATTAGTGGGATTAAGAGTGTTAGATACGCTTTGGCAAGATCACCTTTCAAATATGGATCACTTAAAAGACTCTGTGCGATTAAGGGCTTATGGGGGACATGATCCATTAGTTGAATATAAAAACGAAGGCCGTAGATTATTTACCCAATTATTAGAAGAAATAGACCAAACCATTGCAAATAATATTTTAAAAGCAGAATTAACGCCTCACACTCATAATCACACCCCCGCAAAACCAATGCTAAATAATGGTGAGAATGAAATTGGAAGAAATGATTTATGTCCATGCGGCTCTGGAAAAAAATATAAAAAATGCCATGGAAAATAGCGTTGCAAAAAATTATGACTACAAAATTTAAAATACTATTTTTTATTTTACTAATTGCAGTTTTGCTGGGAGGGTTTTATTATAAAGACAATATTTGGGGTATTTATAATAATGTTGGAAAGAATTTGCAGAATTTTGAAAAAACAGATTTGGGCAATATTATAAATGAATTTAAAAAAGAAGTTTTCACGCCTTCTCCCTTAAATATTGGCGGGGAAGCAAATAATGTAGTTTTAGTTAAAGAAAAAATAATTGCGCACACCAATATTCAAAGATATGATAATGGGTTGCTTATTCCTTTAATTGAAAATGAAAAATTAAATTTGGCAGCAAAGACAAAAGCTCAAGATATGTTTAAAAACCAGTATTTTGAACATATTTCGCCGTTAGGAATTGGGCCTGCCGAATTAGTAAAAAGTTTTGGCTATGACTATATTGTTACAGGTGAAAATTTGATCCTTGGCAATTTTACCGGCGAACAAGAAGTTGTCCAACACTGGATGGATAGCCCGGGACACAGGGCCAATATTTTAAACGATAGGTTTACCGAAATTGGAGTAGCGGTGGTAAAGGGTAATTATAAAGGGCAAACCGTGTGGATTAGTGTTCAAGAATTTGGCTTGCCGCTTTCTAGTTGCCCGGAGCCAAGCGCTTCATTAAAATCGCAAATTGATGTTAATAAAAACCAATTAGACTTATTATTTTTAAAGATTGAAAATAAAAGAAACGAAATTAATAATACTAATTCAAGATCTCAAAAGTACAATGATTTAGTAGATGAGTATAATAAGTTAGTTGCAGAGTATAATGCGTTAAATACACAAACTAAGGGCATTATTTTAGAATACAATAATCAGGTTAATAATTTTAATCAGTGCGTTGCTGGTAATAATTAGTTTTTATGGAAAATAGTAATGAACAAAGGCCAAGGGTGGGCGTAGGCATATTAATATTTAAAGAGGGAAAAGTGCTTTTGGGAAAAAGAAAAAATTCCCATGGAAATGGCGAATATGCGGGAGCTGGAGGACATTTAGAATACATGGAATCTTTTGAAGATTGCGCTCGGCGTGAAATAAAAGAAGAGGTGGGAATTGAAGTTGAAAATATAAGATTTTTATGTTTGGTGAATGTAAAAGAATATGCACCCAAACACTATATTGATATTGGGTTAACTGCTGATTATAAAAGTGGCCAAATAAAAGTTATGGAACCAGAAAAGTTGGAATCTTGGAATTGGTACGATGTAAATAATTTACCCGCACCGCTTTTTGGAATGATTCCAAAGTATTTTGAAGCTTATACTACTGGTAAAAATTATTTTGATGTATGAATCATGTAGCAATATTAAGAAAAGATTGGGGTTTTCTTGAAAAGATTTTAAGTGGCAACCTGCTTTCGCATCCTCCTACGCCAAAGGCTTCGGACGGACACAGTAAAGCTTCGGCAAGGCAAAGAAAAACCATTGAATCAAGATGGTATAAAAATAAATATAGGCCATGGGATGCTATTAAAAAGGAGGATGTAATATATTTTAAAAATTCGGGTGAATTAATTTGCATAAAAGCGACAGTTAAAAAAGTTATTCAATATTCGCAATTAAATCCTATCAGGATTAAGCAAATTTTAAGTACCTACGGAAGAAATATTGGAATAGAAAAAAATGATATGCCAAAATTTTATAAAATTTTGGCATATAAAAAATACTGCGTTTTAATTTTTTTAAAAAATCCCCAAAAAATTAAACCCTTCCAAATTAATAAAAAAGGTTTTGGCGCAATGGCTTCGTGGATAGTTATTGAAAATGTTAATAATATAAAACTTTGAATTACGAAATGCTTTCTAGGGATTTTTTCCAAATTTTAGAATGAAAATTTGATAGAATTATTTTATGTAGTTTACTACATAAAATAATTATTGCGAGTTTTCAACTAAAATTTAGAGAAAAGACCAGAAACTTGCCTTTTATATGGGCATTTCGTGATTCAAAGTTTAAAAATCAATGCAAGTTAAGGCAATTAAAACCAGGGTATTTTTGCCTCCAAAAGATGATTTAATTTCTTTAATAAAAGAAAGTTTTTTAGATGTAAAATTAAAAGAAAAATCAATTATAGTTGTTACCTCAAAAATAGTAGCTATTGGGCAAGGCAGATGCATAAAAATTGAAAAAGGCACTAATAAGGATAACTTAATTAAAAAAGAAGCAGAATTATATATCGACAGAAATAAAGTACCACAGGGTTATGTAATACTTACGCTTAAAAATAATATTTTAATTCCGTCTTCTGGAATTGATGAGAGTAATGCTAATGGATATTATATTTTATGGCCCC
>MHOW01000004.1 GCA_001820215.1 Candidatus Staskawiczbacteria bacterium RIFCSPLOWO2_01_FULL_33_13
TGCCGGTATCCACATTTCCAGCGTTCACCCTGAGCTAGGATCAAACTCTCAAATATATATAGATTAAGTATCTATTAAACTTATTCGAAACAACTTTAAAAAACTAACTTGCCCGGTCAAACAGCCAAAAGGGCTAATTTCGCAAAGCGAAATTGTTTGATCGGGTAAACTTACCTTCTCCAATTTAAGGATGGTTTTCCTAAATTGGGATTCTGTATGTATATTCTCTTATTTCTTAAAATAACAGAATAATTATTTTTCAAATTACTTTCCTTTCTGATTCTTCTGACCCGCCTTTGCTAAAGCTTCCGCCTCCGATAAATTTTCTGTGGGGTAAGTCAGCGAGACTAAGAAAAAATATCCGCGAAGATTTACAAAATTTTTGTATACCTTCGCGGATATTTTATAAACTTTTAAGTTTTAAAAATATGTTTGCCGTAATTTTTATTTTAATGTTATTAAATTTTAATATTTGAAATTTCAAATCGTAAATCTCAAATCATAAATCACAATGTCCATTCTATTCTAAATAAAACTGTTGTCAAGTCTTCACCCTAAGGTCAATAGATTACTAAAATAATTGAGACATTACTAAATGAAAACGATAAAAATATATTGTCAAAAGGGCGAAGACTCAATACTTCTACACCAATGGAGCCAGCTAAGGGATTCGAACCCCCGACCTACTGTTTACAAAACAGTTGCTCTACCGCTGAGCTAAGCTGGCACTTTGCCCAAGGGCTCGGTATACACTTATTTCTTTTTGTTAATTTCCTTGTCCAACTGTTGGGCTTTTTTTCTTATACCCTGCAAAAGAGTGTCAATTTTGGTTTCTATTTTTAAAGTTAATAGCTTTATAATTGAAAGAAATTTGTGCAAATAAATCTGTTTTTTAAAAAAATTAAAATGGAAATCTTTTATTTTTTTCTCGGTATTTAAAATAATTTTGTGTTTTTTAAGTCCATGATGTCCATCTTGGGGTAATTTTACAAGAACTGGAATTTTCCTGTTTAACATAAAAACAACAACTGCCAAAGAAACTATAAAGATTGACAATGCAATAAGTTGAATCATTAGAAACGAGAAAATAGTAAATAGAAAATGGAAAGTAGAATTGCGTCGCCAGTATTCTATTTTCTAGATTCTACTTTCTAAATTCTAGCTAGATTTCGTATCTTGCAAATTTCTTCACTTCAATATTCTCCCCTACTTTAGAAACTACATCTTCAATTAAATTATTTATAGTCTTTGAATCATCTTTTATCCAAGCCTGTGATAATAAACAAACTGATTCCTTATATTTATTAATCTTGCCTTCCACAATCTGTTGTGCAATATTTTCAGGTTTTCCAGAATCTTTTAATTGTTCTTGATAAATTTTCTTTTCACCATCTAAAAACTCTTCTGAAATCTCATTACTAGAAACAAATAATGGCCTTAGTGCTGCAATTTGCAAACAAATTTCATGTGCTAAATTTTTAAAATCTGCAGATTTTGCCACAAAATCAGATTCACATCTTATATCTAATAGTACTCCTGTTTTTAAATTAGGGTGGATATAAAAATCAATAATTCCTTGACTTGTTTCTCTTTCTGATTTTTTAGTAGCGATTTTTTTGCCCCAAATCCTTAAAATCTCTTTTGCTTTCTCTATATTCCCATTTGCCTCACTCAGTGCCTTTTTAATTTCCACTGGCGAAACACCAGTTTCCTCCCTAAGTTTTTTTATTTGGTCAATACTTATCATTATAAGGCGACCCCAATCTACTAATAACACACGAATTTACTAATTTCGTATTCGTAACATTAGTATATTAGGGTGTTATTTGTAAATTAGTGTCGCTATTTTGCTCCCTGTATAACTTCTTGAATTTTTTCTAATAAATATTTTATTGAGCTTATTGCGTCATCATTAGCCGGCACAATATAATCAGCTAGCGTTGGATCAGTATTAGTATCTACAACACCAATTACCTTAATTCCCTTTTTTCTTGCTTCTTTAGCACAGGTAATATCTTTTTTTAAATCAAGAATTAATACTGCGTCTGGTAATTTAGTTAAATTTTTAATCCCTTCAAATTTATTTTTTAAAATTACTAATTCTTTATCAAAAAGCAATCTTTCTTTTTTGGTGTATTTATCAAGATCACCAGTTGCTTTTTTAATTTCAAAATCTCTAAAATATTTTACCCTTTTTGAAATTGTTTCAAAATTAGTTAAAGTTCCTCCAAGCCACCTTTCAACCACGAAAGGCATATTGCAACTTTCTGCAGTAGTTTTTACATATTCTTTTATTTGTATTTTTGTGCCTACAAAAAGAATTGTTTTACCCTCGTCAATTAAACTAGAAATAAATTTCAAAGCGTTTTCAAATTCTTTAGCGGTTTTTTCTAGGTCTATAATATGAACATTATTTTTAATACCCGCTACATATTGCTTCATTTTAGGATGAAGCCTTGAAACCGTGTGTCCAAAATTAACCCCAGCTTTAGCCATTTCCTCAACGCTTAAATTTATCTTAACATCATTTACCATAAATTCCTTACGAGTTACGAATCAAACCGAATTACGAATGACGAAACAATCGACTTTATTCGTAATTCGAAAAAATTTGTAATTCGTAAGATTATTACTTTTTTCTCTCTTTTACTTTTTTCTCCTTTTTAGGCTTATCGCTTTTTTTTGATAATCTATCTTTAAACTTTTGCACCCTACCCAATGTATCTAACACTTTTTCCTTCTTTGTGTAAAAGGGATGGCATTGCGCACAAATTTCAGTTTCTATAAATTCTTTAGTAGAACCCACTGTAAAAGAATTACCACAGGCGCATTTAACTCCTGCTTTTGTAAAATATGTTGGATGAATATCAGCTTTCATAAATATAATATTACTCAATAATCACAATCTTAGCAAGAGTTTATCATAAATGCAAGTGTCAGTATCGTATTATGCAATATTGCCTATTTCAAGAATCAAAATTTTGTGATACATTACTTAAATGGAAAATGAAAAACCCTTCGACTCAACTCAGGGTAAACAATCAGTGATTATAGAAATTCGCGCAGGAGCCGGCGGAGACGAAGCTGGGCTTTTTGTGCGCGACTTATATAGAATGTATTCAAAATATGCAACAAGCCAGGGTTGGGGCCAAAGGGTTTTAGATTCAAATCAATCTGATATTGGAGGATACAAAGAAATTATTTTTGAGCTGCAAGGCCCGGGCGCTTTTAATCAAATGCAGTACGAAGGCGGAGTTCATCGCGTACAAAGAATTCCAAAAACTGAGAAACAAGGCAGAGTACATACTTCAACCATCACTATAGCCGTATTAAAAAAACCTAACAAAAGAGAAGAGATTATTATAAGCCCAAGTGATTTAAAAATTGATACCTACAAGGCTTCAGGCCCCGGAGGGCAATATGTAAACAAAACCGAATCTGCTATAAGGATTACCCATAAGCCATCTGGCATTGTAGTAACCAGCCAATCTGAAAGAAACCAATTACAAAATAAAGAAAATGCAATGAGTGTTTTAGCAGCCAAATTATTGCAAGCGCAGGAAGAAGCTGATTTATCTAAATTAACCCAAGCACGCAGAGAACAAATCGGCTGGGCAAAGCGATCAGAAAAAACCCGAACTTACAATTTTCCACAAAACAGAATCACAGACCACAGAATAGGAAAGAGTTGGCATAATTTAGAAAAAATAGTAGATGGAGATTTAGAACCAGTAATTAAAGCATTTAGCAAGTTGGAAAACAAAGAATAATAAATAATAAAAAACTATATTTTAAAATAATAAAAAAGCCCAGAATGATTTCCGGGCTTTTATTTTACCCCTCAAATAAAATTTTGATTTTTATCTAAAAAACCTAAAAAAAATCAAAAATTACATAACTTTAAAACATATTATCCGCCAATAGCTTTTATATCCGCCTCGTACTGACTTGCGTATTTTAACACTGAATTTGCATAAGATTTGCATTCGTATCTAGTATAATTTCCTCCACAATAATATTTAGCAGCAGCCGCTGATTCATTGGTTAAGGCCCCATTATCTTTTAAAAGAAGACCTGATGCTAAAAATGCATTATTAATATTCCAAGGATTAGCTGTTTTACCGGTAATACTAGACACTTTATCTTTATATAAATTCCATGTTGATGCGATAAATTGAGCAGGCCCCATAGCTCCTCCCCAACCATAAGGAACACCTCCTGAATACAAAGGAATCCAACAAGAAACAGCAGTTTTTTTAGCATCCATTCCAAGACTTGTGGTTAAATCCATAAAATTTGTGATTGTTTTTGGACTCATTACTCGTTGCCTTGCTGCGCCTTGTAAATTAGTTCCATTTCCAGTAATAAAATCCGTAACATAACATTGACCTACATTTTTTCCAAGACTAGATTCTTGCGTTAATACCGCTAGAAGGAGCGCTGACCTGACACCGGTAATACTTGAAACATATTTTGCAATCTCTAATGCTTCGCCGAATGTAGGGGCTTTAGAAACTCCAATTAAATCAAAAATTCTTGCTTTAATAACCGCAGCTTTCTTTTCGGTGTCCTGCTTATCTTTTAATTGCTGTTGGTACTGAGCCTCAGTAAGTTTTAGGTAACTTTCCTGGTCTTTTTTATTCTGCTCGTTTTCTTTTTTTTGCAAACCTTGTATCTGTATAGTTTTTTGTAGTTGGCTTTTTTCGCCATCTATTTTAATTTTTTGCCCCTCTAAATAAAATTTTAAATCTTTAGTGCTTTTTAAAAGTTCGGCCACTTTTGAATTTAAACTTTCTAAATACACCACATTGCTAAAAAAATCTGACAGATTACCTTCTAATAAAATCACAAATGAAGGTTTTTGATCTTCTTCATACATTAATCTTAAAATGCTAGAAATTTGATCTTCTGAAGTTTCAATATACAAAGAGGTTTTATCTATTGAACTTTCCGTATCTTTTATTTGAAACCCAAGATCCTTTACTACAAGATTTCCTTGCTTAATTTGATATTCTAAGTTAGTTATTTTCTTTTTCAAAGAAGAAACTTGGGATTGCAAGGTATTTTTTTGCTGTTGAGTTTTCGTAATGTCTTTGGTAATTTGGGCGCTCTGATCGTCATAGTAAGCAACACACTTTTCAAGAATAGCCCTACACTCAGCAGAACTTACATCTTGGCAAGTGGTTTCTACATTAGAAACCTGTTCACACATAATAGATAAATCCTCCGCCAAAGCAATAATTGGAAGAGTTAATAAAAATAATAATAGTATGAGTATTCTATTAATATGAAACATTTTTAGAAATTACCTTCATTAAGATAGCAGTCTTAATTTTAAAATTAAAAAAAAGCCTTGTCAAATCACTGACAAGGCTTTTTTAATAATATACTTTGAATTACGAAATGCTTTCGTGGGATTTTTCCAAAATTCCGTGCTATAAATTTGATAGAATTTTTTATCGTAGCCAAAGGCTACGGGAAAAAATTATAGCGAATTTATAGCCAGAATTTGGGGAAAAGATCCGAAACTTAATTTCCAAAGGGCATTTGGAAATTCAAAGTAATATGGATTATTTTTTCTCTTCTTTAGGTTCGTCAATAATCACTTCTTCCTTCTTTTCTTTCTCTATTTTTTCCACATCCTCCACATTTTCTGTTATTTCAGTTGCTAATTCTTCTTCAATTTTTTGAGGAGGCAATACAGAAACCACTATTTCTTCAGGTTTTTTTGAAATAGTAATATTAGCTGGCAAAACTAAATCTTTCACTGTAATATGGTCTTCAAAAGTTTTTAAATTATCAATATTTACTATAATTTCGTGAGGCAAATTTTGGGGTAAGGCCTTTACCTCTATTTCTAACATATTTTTATTCAGTGTTCCACCCAAATCTTTTTCAGCTGGAGCTGTGCCTTCAAACACAAAAGGAATTGCAACTTCAACCTCTTCTTTTAAGGACGCTTGGAAAAAATCAATATGTATTACCTTGCCCGAAATAGGGTCTTTTTGTATTTGATGAACCAATACTGGCTTTTTTTCTTGCTTGCTCTGAGTTTTATCGAAGGGTTCTCCCTCAATAAAAAGATCAATTAACGAACTTTCTCCAGCCGCGCTAAAAACTTTTTTAAATTCTTTTTCATCAACCTGGATTGAAAAATTCGAAACTCCAGGACCATAAACTACCCCAGGAATCATTCCAAGGTTTTTAATTAATTTTGTTTTCTTGCCAAAATCTTTTCTTATTTTTGCTGATAATGAAATCATAATTCTATATGACCAAAAGTATAATCTACTTTTATTAAAATGTAAAGACTTTATGCTTTTCGATCACTACCAAATAACCTGATTTTTTCTTCTACAACTTTTTGCACCGCTTCTATGGGTTCTGTAAAATATTTATAGGGCGTGATTTCATTTTTCTCTAATTCAATCTTAAGGCTTTTTGCAAACGCGATCCTTATATCAGTATTAATATTAATCTTGCAAATACCTAATTTTATTGCTTCTTGCGTATCTTCTTTTAAAGTACCCGATCCACCATGTAATACTAAAGGAATTTTAATTCCAAATTTACTTGCAGTAATGTTATTTTCTATTTCTTTTAATCTATCAAGCCGTAATTTGGGTGAATTAACCTCTGCATCAATACCATGGAATGTGCCAATGCTTACTGCTAAAATATCGGCATCGGTCTGATATAAATATTCTAAAGCCTCTTTTGGTTTTGTTAAGTCTTCTTCTTTAATTTCAAATTTTTCTGTATACAATTTTGACGCATCTGTACCAAACCGGCCCACTTCACCCTCAACTACTATATTGTGCCCATGGGCAAGTTTTACCACTTTCTTACTTATTTTTATATTCTCATCAAGCAATAATTTTGATCCATCAAAATGTACCATATCATATCCTGCCAAAATTGCTTCTTTTAAATATTCAAAAGATTTTCCATGGTCTAAATTTAAAAAAATCGGTAAACCTGTTTTTTTTCTTAGTACATTTCTTATTGCCACCGCTTCCTCTAATCCTATAAACTTACTTTCACCTTCCGAAGTTCCTAAAATAATTGGCGCTTTTAAGTTGCGTGCGGCTTGTACAATTCCTTTTACTTGTGAAAAGTCAGAAAAATTAAACTGGCCTATTGCCCACTTCTCTTTGTATGCTTTTTGTAAATAATATTTAAGTGATTTCATATTTAATCAGTTTGAGTTTAACACCACACTACATTGCTCTTTAAAATAATCGCTTTTAAAAAAGGGACACCATTTTTTATAGAGATCTAAATTTTTCTGAGCTAATAAAATATCTTGATCATTTGTGCCCCAATAATTAAATAATGGTATTGAATTCCAATAACAAGCATCTTTTCTAGAAAGGTTATCTTTATCGTTGGGATTATTAAAATCCATTTTATCGCAAATTAATGGGTCATTATTTTTTATGGCAATTCCAGCTATGCAAGGATTCCTTCCAGACGCATAATCATTACCCCCGTGATCTAATTCTAATTCTTCTTCAATTTTATCACAAATTAATACATTATTGTTTTGCATTGCCAGCTCCTTTAAACAAAAATCTTTTGAAAATTGATCCGGCCCTTTTTGGCAAAAATCAAAACTTAGCTTACCTTTATTATCAAGAATCTTCATGTAAAAACCATCCCAATTTTGCAAAGAAGCAACATGACTCGAATAAACCCCAAAAACTAAAATAAAGATTAAAATAGATAATAAGTAGCCACACAGTAAACCAACTTTACGGATTTTATTTTTTACTACTAAAATAGTAATTGAATTTAAAATGAAAAAAGGAATCGTAAAAATTAATGATAAAATAACAACAGGGATATCATTTTTTTCAGCCGCTATCATAAATATAGCACCCAATAGTCCATCTGCTTCTGCAAAAAATAAAACAAAAACTGCTAAATAATTAATTAAAAAAATCAATAATGAATAAATTAACCCAATAAGAAATGAATAAATTATATCTCTTTTTATACTTTTCATTATTATACAATACTTGAGCGTATTACTTCTACCCCTTCAAATGCTTGTCCCTTTTTTAATAACCCATTTTTAGCCCCTACTTCTGATAAGCACCCTTCTGAATTCGCCATGCCTAATTGTATGGCTTTTTCTATATTTCCATTACATCTTATAAAATCCGAAATAAAACCAGAAGCAAAAGAATCTCCCGCCCCTGTGGTATCAATAATTTTTCTATTTTCAGAAGGTTTAGCAGAATACAAATATTTTCCATCAGAAACAACAACTCCATCAGCTCCCTTTGTCATAACTACAACTCCAGGGCAGATTTCATCAATTTTTTTAAATATTTCTTTTTCATTTTCAAGTGGCACCTTTGTTAAAAAACTTGCCTCTTCTTGATTTAAAAATACCACATCGATTTTTTTAAATATATTTTCTAGTTTTTCTTTTGGTAAAGATAATTGTGCTATGCCAGGATTTACCACAATTTTTATGTTATTTTTATGGGCAAAATTAACAATATCTTCAAATGTGTCGCATAATAAACCTGTTAATGGCGCCAAATAAATCCATTTTGTTTTTAATTTATTCCAAAAAATTTCTTTTCCGCTTAATAATTCAGCGGCGCCCCTATAACTTAAAATAGTCCTATCTTGGGCATTTCCTAAAATAACAATAGAATGGTTTGTGGGTTTTTTATCTGTCATTGCCACAAACTTTGAATATATTTTTAAACTTTTTAATTCATTGATTAATTCTTGGCCAGATACATCTTTGCCGACCATACCATAAAAAGCAGTTTTAAAACCCTGTTTTGAAAATGTGGCTGCAGTATTGGTTCCACCCCCGCCAGTATTTAATTGCATTTCTTCTATATCTATTTTAGATCCCAAAGGAAAACAAATGCTTTGGCCAGAAGGCCCCTTTTTTTCATACTTTAATGAGGTTACATTTTTCGGCCTTACCATAATATCGCGCGTGGCAGAACCAAAAGTAATAATATCAAACATGTTTGGAGATTTATGATTTATGATTTAAGATTTGTTTTTCTTTTTCTGCAATTAATATACTGGTTTTAATAATAGAATCGGGATTTAAAGAAATAGATTCTATTCCTAATTCAACCAAAAATTCTGCAAATTCTGGAAAATCAGAAGGACCTTGTCCGCAAATTCCCGAATATTTCTTTTCTTGCTTACAAACTCTTACCGCTTCTTTAATTAATAATTTTACTGCGTTATTATTTTCATTGCCAACTTTAGCAATCTCAAAATTATCCCTATCTAATCCCAAAGTAAGTTGTGCTAAATCATTTGATCCAATAGAAAACCCATCAAATACTTCTAAAAATTCTTTTGCCAAAATAACATTTGCTGGAATTTCACACATAACATACACTTTCAAGCCCTTTTCTCCTTTTTTAAGCCCTGAAGATGCCATAATTTCTATAACCTTTTTCCCTTCTTCAACGGTTCTGCAAAAGGGCACCATCACCTGTACATTATCAATACCAAACTCTTCTCTTACTTTTTTAATTGCCCTACACTCCAACGCAAACGCATCTTTAAACTTACTATCATAATACCTTGAAGCTCCGCGAAATCCAATCATTGGATTTCTTTCTTCTGGTTCATACAAATAACCACCTACAAGTTCTCTGTACTCATTTGTTCTAAAATCAGAAAATCGCACAATAACTTGTTTTGGGTAAAATGCTGCACCAATTTTTCCAATACCTTCTGCCAACTTAGAAACATAAAAATCAGTTTTACTATCGTACCCGATAGTTAACTTATCAATTTCTTTTTTTAATGGCGCTGGTAATTTTTTACTTTGCCCCGCCGAAGCTTTAGCGAAGTGTGGGTAGTCAATAAGAGCATTTGGGTGGATTTGTATAGTATTTGCAATAATTAATTCTTCTCTTGCCAAACCAACACCGTCATTTGGTATAAAGCTTAAATTAAACGCTTGAGAGGGATCGGCTAAATTCATTGATATTTTTGTTTTCGTTTTTTTTATTTTTGAAATGTCTGTGGTATTTATTTTATAAGGTATTAAGCCATCGTATACAAAACCGTTTTCTCCTCCCGAACAATCAACGGTTATTTCGGTGCCAGTTTTAATAATCTTTGTGGCGTTTGAAGTCCCCACAATACAAGGAATCCCCAATTCACGCGAAACAATAGCTGCGTGGGCGGTTCTCCCACCTTGGTCTGTCACAATTGCTGAAGCTAATTTCATTGCCGGAACCCAATCAGGATCCGTCATTCCAGTAACCAATACCTCGCCTTTTTTGAATTTATTAATATCTTTTGCAGATATTATTTTATTTGCCTTTCCAGAACCAATTTTACTCCCCACACTCATTCCCTGCACCAAGGGTGTTGGAGTTTTAATGCCAACTGTTTGCAATACATATTCTTCTAATACATTAAGATTTTTTTTGCTTTGAACAGTTTCGGGGCGAGCTTGCACAATATATAATTTTCCATCTTTACCATCTTTTGCCCACTCCATATCCATTGGTTTTTTATAATGTTCTTCAACAATCATTGACCATTTTGCTAACTGTAAAATTTCATCATCGGCCAAAACAAACTTTTGCCTTTGTTCTTGTGGAGTTGAAATATTTTTGATAGGATTTTTGGGATTATCAGTATATATCATGGTCATTAACTTTGACCCCATTTTTTTTTCTATTATTGGTCTATAGCCTGTTTTTAGAGTTGTTTCAAATACATAATATTGATCAGGTTCTACTCTGCCCAATACTACATTTTCACCCAATCCCCAACTTGCATTAATTAACACCACATCTGAAAATCCAGACTCAGTATCACAAGAAAACATTACTCCAGAGGAAGCTAAATCAGACCGTACCATTTTTTGCACCCCCACAGATAAACCCACTTTTAAATGAGAAAAACCCATTTCTTGCCTATAGGCAATCGCCCTATCGGTAAACAAAGAGGCAATACATTTTTTTACTGCTTCTAATAAATTTTCTTCACCAGTAATATTTAAAAAAGTTTCTTGCTGGCCAGCAAAACTAGCCCCAGGTAAATCTTCTGCAGTGGCAGAAGACCTTACTGCAACATCGGTGTTTTCATCCTGGTATAATTCTGATAACTCTTTATATGCTAAAATAATATCGCGTTGCAAACTTTCAGTAAGAATTGAGTGCAAAATTAATTCTCTGACTTTTTTTCCTTTTTGTTGCAATGCTTTTAAATCATGCACATCAATGTTTTCTAGTATTTCTTTTATTTTTTTATCAAGCCCAGTTTCTTGGAGAAAATTAAAATAAGCCTCTGAAGTTGTAGCAAAACCATTGGGAAGATTCACTCCTTTTACTACTAAATTATTATACATCTCTCCCAAAGAGGCATTTTTACCGCCCACTCTTGAGACATCCTTAATTCCCAATTCGCGAAACCATAAAATATTTTTATGAAATTTTTCTGCCATAAATTATTATACTATTATACCTTAAATTACGAAATGCTTTCTTGGGATTTTCTCTAAATCTGGAAGGT
>MHOW01000005.1 GCA_001820215.1 Candidatus Staskawiczbacteria bacterium RIFCSPLOWO2_01_FULL_33_13
TTCCGTCATTTTTCTATTATATCATGACCGATATCTAGTCTAGAGCCAAATTTATTATAACAATTCTTTTTACAATAAATAGTGGATAAATATAAACTAATCTTTTAATATCGCACTCACTGGAAAGAATGATTTCCTATGTATTTTAGATGGACCAAATTCGTACAAGTTTTTTATATGAAGTGCAGTCCCATAACCCTTATGCTTACCAAAATCATAGTTTGGATATTTTTTATGCATTTTTTGCATTATTCTATCTCTTGTAACTTTAGCAATAATACTTGCCGCAGCAATAGAAAATACTTTTTGATCTCCCTTGATAATTGATTTTTGGGAAATTTTAGTTTTGAGACCAAAATTTCCGTCAATCAACAAAAAATCTACATTTGGGATTTGAGATTTTTGATTTAGATTTTTGGATTTAGAATTTAAATTATCTATTGCTTTAATCATAGATAATTTCGTAGCTTCCAAAATATTTATTTTATCAATTACTTTTTCTGAAACCACGCCTACTCCCCATTGAATATCTTTATGATTGGTTAAAATTTCGTAAAAATATTCCCGCTTTTTTTCAGAAAGTTTTTTAGAATCATCTATTTTTGGAAATTGGAAATTGGGATTTGGGACTTGCCGGACGGTAACCGCCGCGGCGGTTACTGGTCCAGCAAGTGGCCCGCGCCCAGCTTCGTCTATTCCAGCTACAAATTTATAACCTTGGCGCCATAATTTTTTTTCTTCTTTAAGATTCGGGGATTTCATTTGTTAATTTTAGCATAATTTTTCTTTATTGACTCTTCACCCAAAATGACATTTGAGACATAAGCTTAAGTGTTGATGTAATGTAAAATTATCAAAAAGTTTAGGGGGTAAATAATATCAGTGTCATTTTGGGTGAAGAGTTGACTTTGAATTTTAGAAAAACTAAAATGTAGTATAAATAAATTTTCTATTAAATGAAACTCGCTCATCTTCACACTCACTCACATTATTCCCTTTTAGACGGATTACCAAAAATTCCAGAGCTTTTAGATTATGTAAAAGAATTGGGAATGGATTCGGTTGCCTTAACCGATCATGGAGTAATGTACGGCGCAGTTGAATTTTATAAAGAAGCAAAAAAACGCGGAATTAAACCAATTATTGGATGCGAAGTATATGTTGCCTATGAATCGCGCCTAGACAAAAGACCCAATATAGATTCAAAAAGCTATCATATGATTTTGCTTGCAAGAAACCAAACAGGATATGAAAACTTAGTAAAATTGGTAACAAAAGCGCACTTAGAAGGTTTTTACTATAAGCCTCGCATTGACGAAGAAATTTTAGAAAAATACGCAGAAGGCTTAATCGCAACTTCGGCTTGTTTAAATGGCAAAATTCCAAAAATGCTTTTGGCAAATAAATTAGATGAAGCCGAGGCCTTAGCGAAAAAATATGAAAAGTGGTTTGGTAAAGAGCATTTTTATTTAGAATTGCAATACCACAAAAATATTCCCGAGCAGCAAGTGTTGAATAAAAAAATCATTGAACTCTCAAAAAAAACCGGCATTCCGCTTGTAGCAACCAATGACATACATTATTTAAGACCCGAAGACGCTGATGCTCAAGATATTTTAATGCTCATAAATACCGGAGCTGACCCAAATGATCCCGAAAGACTAACTTTGAAAAACGATGATTTTTCAATGTTAAGCCCTGAAAAAATGGCGGAAATTTTTAAGGATACCCCTGAAGCAATTGAAAATACCCAAAAAATTGCAGACAAATGCGATTTTAATTTTGAATTGGGAAAGCCTAAGCTCCCCCATTTTGAGGTTCCCAACAAAAAAACTCCTGAAGAGTATTTAACAGAACTTTGTCGCGATGGCTTGAAAAAAAGATTTGGTGAAAATATAACAAAAGAAATAACGGAAAGAATAGATTACGAATTATCAGTCATCAATAAAATGGGATTTGCAGGATATATTTTAATTGTGCAAGATTTTGTAAATTGGGCAAAAAATAATAGGATCGTGGTAGGACCTGGGCGAGGTTCCTCTGGAGGCAGTTTGGTGTGCTATGCAACCAACATCACCAATGTTGATCCCTTAAAACACGATTTGCTTTTTGAAAGGTTTTTAAATCCGGAAAGAATTTCTATGCCCGATATTGATATGGATTTTACTGACAGACGAAGAGACGAAGTAATAAAATATGTTACCCAAAAATATGGCCAAGACTTCGTTGCCCAAATTATCACTTTTGGAACCATGGCTGCTAGGGCCGTAATAAGAGATGTAGGCCGAGCGCTTCAATACGCATATAGTTACTGTGACACCATGGCAAAAATGATACCCCCTGGAATGGACCTGCAAGAAACTCTAGAAAAAGTAAGCGAATTTAAAGATTTATATAAAAGCGATATACAAGCTAAAAGGTTAATTGATTTGGGACTAAAACTTGAAGGAGTGGCGCGCCACGCTTCAACCCATGCGTGCGGAATAGTGATTTCGGCCAACCCCCTAACTGAATTGGTTCCTTTGCAACACCCTCCAGGCCAAGACGATACCACTATTACCCAATACGAAATGCACAGCATTGAAGACTTAGGGCTTTTGAAAATGGACTTTTTAGGGTTAAAAAACTTAACCATTATTGAAGACACCTTGGCCCGAATATTTGTGATAAGAAATGAAAAAATTGATATAGATAAAATCCCCTATGATGACAAAAAAACTTACAAACTTTTGCAAGATGCCCTAACCACCTGTGTTTTTCAACTTGAATCAGACGGAATGAAAAGATATTTGAAAGATTTAAAATCCACCGAATTTGAAGATATTGTGGCAATGGTAGCCTTATATAGACCCGGCCCTATGCAATTTATTCCCGACTACATTGAAAGAAAACACGGCAAACAAAAAATAACTTATATTTTGCCCCAACTAGAACCTATTTTGAAAAACACACAGGGTATTATGATTTACCAAGAACAACTAATGAAAGTGGCACAGGAAATTGCCGGTTTTACTTTGGGTGGTGCAGATGTTTTAAGAAAGGCGGTTGGTAAAAAAATCAAAGAGTTACTAGACGCCCAGGAAACCAAATTTATTGATGGCACAGTAAAAAATGGTTATGATATAAAAATTGCCAAAGAGTTGTGGCAGTGGATTTTACCTTTTGCCAACTATGGTTTTCCTAAAGCACATGCGGCCGCTTATGCTACTATCGCTTACCAAACTGCATACCTAAAAGCCCACTATCCTGTTGAATTTATGGCATCAGTGTTAACTTCGGAAAAAATTGATGTTGAAAGAATCGCCTTTTTAATAGAAGAGTGTAAAAAAATGGATATTGAAGTATTGCCCCCCAATATTAATGAAAGTTTGAAAAATTTTACCGTAGTTCCTGATCAACAAAAAATAAGATTCGGGCTTTTAGCCATTAAAAATGTTGGTGAAAATATTATTGATGCTGTAGTAACCGAAAGAAAAGAGAAGGGACACTTTTTATCAATTGGAGACTTTATTAATAGAGTCCACTCAAAAGATTTAAACAAAAAATCTATGGAAGCGTTAATAAAAGCTGGAGCTTTTGACGCCTTTGCCGAAAGAAATCAGCTTTTGCAGAATTTAGAAAAACTTTTAGAAATTGCACGAGAACACCAAAAAAATAAATCAAATGGCCAAATTGGATTATTCGCATCAGCGCCTAAAATGAATAGCATCGAAATAAAATTAGAAGCCGCAATCCCTGCAAAATTGCTTGAAAAACTTACTTGGGAGAAAGAGCTTTTAGGATTATATGTAAGTTCGCATCCCTTAAACAGCTTCAAAAAACTTTTTGAAACAAAATGTGTTGCCATATCAAAAATTGATAAATCCATGGTAAATAAAAAACTGATTTTGGGCGGATTAATTTACAATGTCAAAAAAATCATTACCAAAACTGGAAAGCCCATGCTCTTTATGAAACTGGAAGACTTAACAGCTAAAACCGAAATAGTGGTTTTTCCTAATTTACTAGAAAGAAATCCTGCTGCACTGCAAGAAAATAAAATAGTGTTTATTGCCGGCCGAGTTGATGATAGAAACGGCGAGATAAAAATAGTTGCCGACGATGTGCAAGAAATTATAGTGCCTGAAGAAGCATAAGACCTTTTGCAAAATAAGGATTGGTACGAAAATTACAGATTTTGATTCAGAAATTTGATAGAATTTTGAGGTTTAGCTTTAGCTAAGCTGAGAAATTATAGCAAATTTTTGGCCAAAATGTGGGATTTGCAGTAAATCCTTATTTTGCAACAGGTCTATAGAATTAAAATTGTCAACGGTTTACGAATACGCTCCAAAATGATAGAATTACCAAATAGACCTGTTGCGTATTAAGGATTTACTCGAGACCCAGGCGCAATTTCGCCGAAGCAAAATTCGCCAGGTCTGGAGCAAATTGCACATTTTGGCCACAAATTTGCTATAATTTTTAAGCTTATCCGTAGGATAAACTTAAAAATTCTATCAGATTTCTAGCTTCTGGATTCGCAGAGCCTCCCCGCAGGTGCAATCTTCAATTTTCGTAACAATCCTTAATACGCAACAGGTCTAATAAATTATTTCAATTATACTAACCTAATTACTCTAAAAATATGGAAGAAAATATTCAAAAAATTCGCCACTCGCTCGCCCACCTCCTGGCGGCGACTGTAAAAGACCTTTGGCCGGGCGCTAAAAACGCTATTGGACCGGCGATAGAAAACGGATTTTATCAGGATTTTGATATGGGAAAAGTTAAAATTTCCGAAGAGAATTTTGAAAAAATAGAAAAAAGAATGATGGAAATTCTTAAGACCTGGCATGCATTCGAAGTTAAAAAAATTTCGGTGGTAAAAGCGAAAAAAGATTTCAAAGACAATCCTTACAAACTGGAGTTAATTAAAGACTTCGCAAAACAAGGAAAAACCATTACCGAAAATGATCCCGGAAATTTTTTGGATTTATGTAAGGGCGGACACTCCCAAAACCCACAAAAAGATCTGCAACACTTCAAACTACTATCAGTGGCTGGTGCTTACTGGCGCGGCAATGAAAAAAATAAAATGCTTACCAGAATTTATGGCACCGCCTTTGAAAGCCAAAAGGAACTAGACAACCACTTATATCAATTAAAAGAGGCTAAAAAAAGAGATCATAGAATTTTAGGAGAAAAATTAGATTTATTCACTATCTCTGAAAAAGTTGGTAAAGGCTTACCTTTATTTACCCCAAAAGGAGCCTTATTGCGCGAAATATTAAATAATTATTCTCAAGAATTACGCCAAGCTAAAGGATGGCAAAAAGTATGGAGCCCACATATTACCAAAAATGACTTATATAAAATTTCTGGCCACTGGGATAAATTCGGCGATGAATTATTTTTAGTAAAAAGCCAAGAAACAAAAGATGAATTGGTGATGAAGCCAATGAATTGCCCTCATCACCAACAAATCTACGCTGCAAAACCACACAGCTACAAAGACTTACCAATTAAATATATGGAAACCACCACAGTATATAGGGATGAAAAAGCTGGTGAGTTGTTAGGTTTATCAAGGGTAAGGTGCATCACTCAAGACGACAGCCATACTTTTTGTACCATAGACCAAATTGAACAAATTTACCAAGAATTAATAGATGTAACAAAAATATTTTATGGAAAAGTTGGAATGAAACTAAGGGCAAGGCTTTCTTTCAGAGACAAAAAAGATGTAAAAAAATATTTAGGAGAAACTAATCTTTGGAAAAAAGCTGAAGATATATTACTAAACATTGCTAAAAAAAATAATCTCGATTATTTTGTAGCCGAAGGAGAGGCGGCTTTTTATGGCCCTAAAATAGATTTTATGGCAACCGACGCACTAAATAGAGAATGGCAATTGGCAACCCCTCAATTAGACTTTGTGCAACCTAAACGATTTGGTTTAACCTACACAGATCCCCAAGGGAAAGAACAAACTCCAGTAATGATTCACTTTGCACTTATGGGATCTATTGAAAGATTTTTATCGGTATATATTGAACACACTGCCGGAAATTTTCCTTTGTGGCTATCCCCTGTTCAAATTTCTATTATTCCCATTTCAGAAAAACACCATGAGTACGCCGTAAAAGTAAAAAATGAATTAGAAAAAAATAATATTCGCATAGAATTAAAAAAAGAAAATGAAACTTTGGGCAAAAAAATCAGGGAAGCTGAAATGCAGAAAATGCCTTATCTTTTGATTGTGGGTGAAAAAGAAATCCAAGCAAATGCAGTAAGCGTAAGAGAAAGAGGTAAGGGCGATTTAGGACAAATGCCAATTGATAATTTTATTGCGAAGATAAAAGAAGAAATAAAAGAAAAGAAAACATAATTTGAAATTTACAATTTTAAATTTGAAATCAATTTGAAATATCTTAATTTGAAATAATTAAAAATTGTCGTCGTGTTTTCAAATTAAAATATTGTGATATTTAAATATTGAATTCAAATTTCAAATTAAAAATTTACGAAAATGGCTGAATTATCCCAATCCACGAAAAATGTAATTTCAAAATACGCTTTGTGGAAAAACTATTTAAATCCAAAGCAAGGTGTAGCAACCATACATGTTGATGAAGTGGCACTAAAAGTTGCCGCTTTTTATGAAAAAATAAGAACTATTATTGACTGGAAAGAAGAACATTTAATGCGTAGGGCTGCAATAATAAGAAAGATTAAAAGAAGATTTTTTGATTTAGAATTAAATAATTCCTCAAACGAAAATATGGGAGAAGCGCTGGTATTAGAATTAATACGAGGCGGGTATTTTCCTAATGATAAAATAGAAGAATCAAAAATTACGGATGTCCAAAAAATTATTGAAAAATACACTTTTATATTACAAAATAGCCCTAAAGATGATAAAAAAGTCAAAGATTCTCAAAATAAAATTTTAGAAATAGCTTCCTGTGAAATTGAAGAAACTTTATATCCATCAATAAAAGAGATGGCCCTGATAGATTATATGTTTGACAAAATGCAAGAAAGAATAAAAGTAAATGATGGCGTTTATGAAAGGGGGTTTTTAAAAGAGGAAGAAAAAGATATTCAAATTTACATTGCCGTACAGCAATCGCTTTTTAAGTTTGATGACCCTATTATAATTTACAATCTTTTAAAATATAAATACCCAAAGTGGAATAATCCCACAGAAGAAGAACTTTTAAAAATTGCACAAAATATCTACAAAATGCTGGGTAATATTGAAGATGAGTTGTCTTTGCCGATTGGTAAAAAATTCTATGCAATTTGCGAAAAATACGATACCCCCTACTTATTATTTGGAGACATATTATCTTCAGGCGATATAGAAAAAATAAGCGGGGAAATTAAAGAACCGGAAGTTTTAGAAAAATATGTAAAAGAAGCATACTCAAAAAGATTAAAAAATTTAAAAACTAAAATAAAAAGAGCCGCCATTTATTCAACGGTTTCAATTTTTATTACCAAAATCTTATCTTTGCTTATAATAGAAATAATACTTTCAAAAATATTAAGGGGAAATCTTAGTATTGTTTCCATTTTAGCAGACATACTCATTCCAACGCTACTTATGGCGGTGCTAATAATTACCATCAGGCCTCCATCGGTAAAAAATATAAACTTAGCGGTAATTGAAACAATGAAAATAACTTATGATAAGGAAAAAATAGACACTTACGAAATAAAACTTTCTAGGAAAAAAGGAGTAATCACAAGATTTATCCTTTCTTTAATTTATTTAATCGGAGCTATAATTTCTTTTGGCGCCATATATTGGGTTTTCAACTATTTTGCCTTCCCTATTTCTTCTATCATTATCAACATTATATTTATTGCTTTAATTTTGTTTGCAGGGACCGCAATAAGAACCAGATCAAAAGAGCTTACTATAGAAGATGATTCTGGGGGAGTTTTGGGATTTGTATACGATATATTACTATTACCAATCACAGGAGTAGGACAATGGATTTTTAATAAATGGAAGCAATACAATGCCGTCGTAGTTTTCTTTAATGTATTAATTGATATGCCCTTTTCAGCATTTTTGGAATTCTTAGAAATTTGGCGATACTTTATTAAAGAGAAAAAAGAAGATTTAAGACAATAACATTAAAAGGTAAGCGACTCCGATATACGAATGGCACACAAATCTACAAATAGATATTCGTAAATTAGTGTGTGATTAGTAAATTAGTGTCGCTGTTTTTATGTATTCAAAAAAATTAATTGTAATTTTAGGGCCAACCGCTTCAGGTAAAACTGATTTATCTATTAAGCTGGCTAAAAAACTTGCCCTGAGCAGAACCGAAGGGTTGAATGAAGTAGAAATTATTTCCGCAGATTCACGGCAAGTGTATAGGGGGCTTGATGTTGGATCAGGGAAAATAACAAAAAAACAAATGCAAGGCATTCGGCATCATCTTTTAGACATTGCTAGCCCAAAAAGAAAATTTACCGTAGCGCAATATCAAAAATTGGTGATAAAAATAATAAAAAAGATTCATAAAAAAAATAAAATACCTTTTTTGGTTGGTGGCACAGGTTTTTATATACAATCAGTAGTTGATGGTATTGTAATGCCAGAGGTAAAACCTAATTGGAAGCTAAGAAAAAATTTAGAAAAAAAGAATACAGAAGAACTTTTTCAAATGCTTTTAAAACTAGATCCCGTGCGAGCTCAATTAATTGATAAAAAAAATCCCCGAAGATTAGTGCGAGCCATTGAAATTGTATTGTCAACCAAAAAACCTATTGAAAGATTAAAAAATAAAAGCCAATTTAATACGCTTCAAATTGGTATTAAAAAATCCCCCAAACAGCTTAAAAAATTAATCCATAAAAGATTATCAAAAAGAATTAAAAAAATAGTAACCGAAGTAAAAAATCTTCATAATAATGGCGTATCATTTAAGCGCCTTGAAGAATTGGGCTTAGAATACCGTTTTGTCGCACAATATATTCAAAACAAAACATCCTTCGACACGGCTCAGGACCTATCGGCTTATCAAGAGATGATTAATAGAATCCAAAAAGAATCAGAACACTTCGCCAAGCGGCAAATGACTTGGTTTAAACGCGACAAGAGAATTTCGTGGGTTAAAAATTATAAAGAAGCCAATAAATTAATCAATAAATTTTTAAAAAATTCCTACATACCAAAACCCGCATCAGGATACTCTGAATAAGCAAAAATTTCTATTGTTGGAAAACCATGCTTATCTTCCTTGCCGCGCTTTGCCTTATAATACACATCCTTCTTACAAGATTGGCATGGTTTCCAAAATTCAGTAGGGTTTTTTTTGAAGGATTAGTGTCACCATAACAAATATTATGATTTTGCTTACCACAATGCGGACATTCCACATTATAATTGTCCCCTATTGTTTCTTTTATTTCTCTTGATTCTCCTGAATTTAAAGACGGGCTTTCTGACATATTTCTATAGAGATGGTTACAAAACTCGCTTTTGAGGATAAATTTTTATTTTTTAAATCTGGAAATTTGATAGAATTTGGAGGTTTATGCTTGCCATAGGCTGACAAATTATAGCGAATTTGCAGACGAAAAACAGAGATTTATACCAAATGTGGAGTTTTGCAACCATCTCATAATAACCTTTTTAAAATTTCCTGAACATTAGTGGGATTTGCTGTTCCTCTTGTAATACCCATCACTTGGCCTGCTAAAAACTGTAAAGAATTTTTATTTCCTGTGTTATAGTCCGTTACCGCTTTTGGATTCTTTGCAATTATATCTTTAACAATTTTTTCTAATTCTTTATCATCCGCCATTTGGCCCCAATTATTTTCTTCTACAATATTTGAAGGATCAACCCCAGTATTGTACATTTCCAATAAAACCATTTTTGCAACTTTGCTAGTAATTTCATTTTTATAAATCATTTTTATGAATTCAGCAAAATTTTCTGGGGTAATTTTACATTCCTCTTCACTAAATTGCTTATTTTGCAAAAGGCCAACTAAATCAGACACAAGGTAATTTGAGGCAACTTTAATTATTTTTTTAAATTCGGCATCATTTTCTTGTTCTATCCAATCATCAAGCTCTGATATTATTTTTTCAAAATATTCGCTTAAATCTTTAGAGGTAATAAATACTTCAACTAAAGTGCTATCTAAAGCATACTCTTTTGCGAATCTTTTTCTTTTTTGTTCTGGCAATTCGCCAATTTCTCCTTTAATTTTTTCTATATATTCTTTTGTAAAACTTAATGGAGGCAAATCAGGTTCTGGAAAATATCTATAATCATGGGCTTCTTCTTTTTCTCTTTGGCTAAAAGTTATTTCTTTTTTATCATGCCATCCCCTAGTTTCTTGAACCACCTTATTTCCTGATTCTAAAACTTCTTTCTGCCTTTCAATTTCAAAATCAATTGCTTTTTGCACTACTCTAAAAGAATTTAAATTTTTAATTTCAACTTTTGTGCCTAATGTTTTATCTTTGCTTATACTTATATTGACCTCAACCCTCATAAGCCCTTTTTCCATATCAGCATCAGAAACGCCTAAATATTTAAAAATCAACTGCAACTCTTCTGCAAATTTTCTTGCTTGGAGTCCCGAAGTAATATCAGGTTCAGTAACTAATTCCATTAATGGCACTCCCGCCCTGTTTAAATTAACCAAAGAATAACTTGCCCTGAGCCCAGTCGAAGGGTCAGCGCCTTCAGGGTGCAAAAGACTTCCAGTATCTTCCTCTAAGTGAATACGAGTTATGCGTATTTTTTTTAATTTTGCATTTTGGTCATTGAAATTTGTTTGGGTTTTAGAATTTTGGATTTGGGATTTGTTTTGGGGGATTTCTAAAAATCCATCAAAACATAATGGCTGATCGTACTGAGAAATTTGATAGCCTTTTGGCAAATCAGGATAAAAATAGTTTTTCCTATCAAATTTTGACTCTGTAGCAATTTTACAATGCAACGCTAAACCAGTTTTTATCACTTTTTTAATTGCCTGTTCATTAGCAACGGGAAGTGTGCCAGGCTGGGCAGTGCAAATCTCACAAATATTAAAATTAGGCCGCTTTTCATCGGGATTATTTTTGCACGAGCAAAACATCTTAGAGTTTGTTTTCAACTCGGCGTGTATTTCTAGTCCTATGGTCGGCTTGTATGGCATATTATGTAGATAATATCAAAATTTACTGTAATTAACAATTTACTTTACCCTATCCAAAGCGGCTAAAAATTTCTTTGTTGCCAGAACATCATGTGTTCTAACAATACTCGCCCCCTTCAAAACAGCCATAGCGACTTCAGCTAAACCAGCTTCAACCCGTTCTTGTGGCACCGGGGCTTCCTTAAGCCCTAACTCTTCTTTTAAAATTGCCCCTAAATGGCTTTTCCGGGATACGCCCACAATAAGCGGCAAACCAAGCGCCCTAAACTCTTCAAACTTTTTAATTATTTCTAAATTGTGTTCCATATTTTTACCAAAGCCTATTCCCGGGTCTAATATAAAATCGTGCCTATGCATTCCCTTCTTTGTGCCAATCTCTATCTGAGCATTAAAAAAATCTTTTATTTCTGAAATAACATTTTCATAGGTTATTTCACTTGTCTGCATGGTTTTAGGCTGGCCTTTGATATGATACAAAATAACCGGACAATGATATTTTACAATAACATCGGCAAGGCTGGCATCAAACATGAATCCGCCCAAACTATTTATCATATTCGCCCCTACTTTTAAACATTCTTCAGCCACCTTTGATTTATAGGTATCAATGGAAATAAGAACATCCCCGCCGAATTTTTCCCTAATACCTTTTACAACCGGTAAAACCCTTTTTAGTTCTTCGTCTTCCGAAACGGGTTCCGACCCCGGGCGTGTTGATTCTCCGCCCACATCAATAATATCAACCCCCTCTTTAATCATTTGGGCGACCCGCTCTAAGGCTTTTGTTGTATCAAGGTAAAACCCACCGTCAGAGAACGAATCAGGCGTTACATTCAAAATCCCCATTACTTTCGTTTTTTCCATAGGATTACTTCCTTTCAAGTACTACAAATGAGTATTTATATTTGTTTTTTTCATCCGGTTCGTGGTCTTCCCTGCTTACTTCATTCCAATCTGCCATATTAAATTCTGGAAAAAAAGTATCACCCTCAAAATTTTGGTGGATATAGGTTAAATATAATCTTTGTGCTATTGGTAAAAATTGCTTATAAACCGAAGCTCCCCCGCATATCATAATTTCATCAGATTGGCCTGGCTCTTTTAAAAGATTTTTTGCAATACCTAGCGCTTGTTTAATTGAAGTGGCTAAAAAACAATTTTCAGGAACTTTATAATTTGCATCTTTATTTAAAATAATATGCTTTCTATTGGGCAGTGGTTTTTCACCAATTGATTTAAAAGTATTTAAACCAAGTATTATTATTTTATGTAGCGTTTTTTCTTTAAAATATTTAAAATCAGCAGGCAGGTGCCATGGCAGTGTGTTTTTATTTCCAATTACCCCATTTTCTGCAAGAGCAGATATCATAGAAATTTTCATATGTTTTTTTTAAACAGCCATTGGAGCCTTAATTGGCGGATGATATTTATAATCAATCAATTTTATATCCTCCATTTTAAAATCGTTAATTTCTTTTATCTCTGGGTTTAGCCATAATTTTGGCAATGCAAAAGGTTCTCTAGATAACTGCTCTTTTACCTGCTCAAAATGATTTAAATAAATATGGGCATCGGCTAGAATAATAATGCATTCGTTTGCTTCTAACCCTGTTACTTGAGCTACCATATGCAATAACAATGAATACGATGCAATATTAAATGGAACTCCTAAAAATGTATCACAACTTCTTTGATACATCATTAAAGATAATTTTTTATCAATACAAAAAAACTGGAATAACAAATGGCATGGAGGCAAAGCCATCATATCTAGCTCTGCAGGATTCCAAGCAGAAACAATCATCCTTCTGTCTGTCGGATTTTCTTTTAATTTCTTAATTACATTGGAGATTTGATCAATGGGCATATCAGTATAAGGCGATTTCCAACTACGCCACTGTACTCCATATACTCTGCCCAAATCCCCTTCAAATTTTGCTTTTGGTTTCCAATATGGAGCCTCTGCATTGCCATCCCAAATATGGCATCCCATTTCTTGTAATTTTTTATTATCCTGACTGCCCGATAAAAACCAAATCAATTCTGCCTTCATAGTCTCAAATGCCAATTTTTTGGTGGTAACTGCTGGAAATCCATCAGACATTTTAAATCTCAACGGAACTCCAAAAACAGCTCTTGAACCTACTCCTGTCCTATCTGGCCTATCAATCCCCTCATCCATTATTTTTTTTAGCGCTTCCAGATATTGTTTCATATTTTTTGTTCAACCAACTTAATTACTTTATTGTGAACAACATCTATTGGCAACATTTTTCCTCCATCCAAACAATCTATCATTTTAAATTCCTTTGGAAATTTTTTCGATACTCTTTCATATGATTTTAATGTATCAGTTAAATGCTGCTTATCTCTTTCGTGAATATCGTGCTTTTTATCGTTACCAAGATATGCCACCCTTTTTTGTTTTTTATCATCATCGGTTATCTTATTAGACATTTTCATTGACAAATCAGCTGATGTTTTTAATATAAATGTATGATCAGGTTTTGGAATTTTAAAAATATTATATTCTAAATCATAAAGCCAATTAATATATTTTTCCCAAGCCTTTGTATTGTTTATTAATTTTCCTCCTTGGTGACCAATATTAGAAACAACATACCGGTCTGAAACAACTATTTTACCTTCATCTAACCATTTTCTTATTTTAAAGCTTAAATCGTACCTATCGCACGCATAAAAAATAGATGCCCGATATGGTCCAACTTCTTTTGAAGTCCCATACAGGCCCTGAAGGTAATTCTCCAATAATGCGGCTGACCGTTTACCATATTGAGGGAAATCTATCTTTTCAACTTTGTATTTATTAGATTTTAAAAACTCTGCTAATAATTTAGTTTGAGTAGATTTTCCCGATCCGTCTATTCCCTCAAAAACAAAAAATTTCCCTTTTTTCATATTTTTTACTTAATGCCTGTTGTGCCCCAGCCGCCGCGTGTTTTATTTTCCATGCGGTCAACCTCATGCCATTGTACGGTTTCCCTCTGTATAATCAATCCTTGAGCAATTCGTTCCCCTTTTTCAATCATAACGGGATTTTCGGTAAAATTATAATACACCGCTTGATATTCATCATTGTCCCCCGAAAAATCAGAATCTCCAATACCAATACCATTTGCCATCCACAATCCTTTTTTATGAGTTGAACTTCTTGCTACTAAAAGTAAAAAATACCCCGGCGGCGTTTCAATGACTACATTTAGTGGTACATATTTTAACTCTTTAGGTAGAATTTCCACATCAATTCTGGCATACAAATCAAATGCTGCCGCACCTTTTGTTTTATATTGGGGAAGAGTAATGTTTTTATCAACCCTCTTTATTTTTACTATTTTTTCTTCGCTCATTTTTATATTAATCTATCTTTTATTAAATCCGGCACAACCGTATAAAAAGACGGGGCTAAATTAAATTTTTTGTTTTCAAAATCTTCTTTCGACATCCATTGCATTTCTTCTATTTCTGATGATGGACTTGCCTCACCCACAATTTCAACCATATACAATTCAAGAGAAAGCGATGATTCTTTACGAGGAGTATTTTCAAAATAGTAATCTTTGTGATGGGTAAAAGAAACTACTTCAACTTGTAATTCTTCTTTTAATTCTCTTCTTAAACAGTCATCTGTGGTTTCGTCTTTTTCATACTTTCCTCCCGGGGTTAGAAAATATGTATTGTCTTTAGGCCTTACTATCAAACACTTTTTATCTTTTAGTATTAAAGCCCCTGCTTTTCTTATTTTTTCCATACGATATTATTTGTTTATACATTTTACTAATTAAAATTCACCCAGTCAAATAAAATCTAAATGATTTTAATTTTGCCTTTTGGCAAAATTATTTGACCGGGTAAAAGTGCAAACCCCTTCGACTTGACTCAGAGTAGACAAAAAAAGCGGCCCGATGGCCGCCGCTTTTAAATTTTTAACCTTTTACTTCAATCCCCATATTCTTAGCAGTCCCAGTAATAATTTTCATTGCCTGCTCAATGTCTGTGGTATTAAGATCCACCAACTTCATTTGCGCTATTTCTTTTAGTTGAGCTTTTGTAACTTTGCCAACCATTTTTTTATTTGGTTCGCCTGATCCTTTTTCAATTCCAGCGGCCTTTTTTAATAATTCTGAAGCCAAAGGAGTTTTTAATTTAAATACATAACTTCTGTCTTTATAAATAGTAACTTCTGCTGGAATTACATACCCCATTTTATCCTTTGTTGCTTCGTTAAATTTTTGGCAAAATTCAGCAATATTTAAACCGTGTTGAGCTAACGCAGGTCCAACCGGAGGAGCCGGATTTGCCTTTCCTGCCTGAATTTGAATTTTTACCACTGCTTTTATTTCTTTAGCCATGACAATGTTATATCAATAACATTGGCACCGAGCACCAAACGCATCAGCGTTTCGGTGCTTGGTACACAATATTACTATGTATAAATTATATTAATTTTTTATTCCACCCAAGCACAGAAATTTTTTCGAAATTTTGTGCTCGGTTTTCGCTATGCTCAAACTTTTTTTATTTGTAACGAATCTAATTCCACTGGCGTATCTCTTCCAAACATATTAACCAACACTTTAATTTTTCCTCTTGCCTGATCAATTTCTGACACCTTTCCTTCAAAACCCTTAAATGGTCCATCTAAAATTTTAACCGAGGCACCAACTTCAAAATCAATTTGAAATTCAGGTTCGCCTGCATCCATTCTTTTCATCAAGTCATCAATGTCTTTTTGTGAAACTGGAATTGGAGTTGTACCTGCTCCCAAAAACCCTGTAACTCTTGGGGTATTTCTTACCACATACCAAGATTCATCATCAACAATCATTTCAACCAATACATATCCTGGGTAAATTTTTTCTTCTACGGTTTTTCTTTTATTGTTTTTTATTTTTATCTTTTTTTCTTTTGGAACAATTACATTAAAAATTTTGTCTTCCATAGCCAAACTCTCAATCCTTTGTTTAAGGTTTTTAGCAACCGCATCTTCATATCCAGAATAAGTATGTATTACATACCAATTTTTATTTTGTTCTATAACTTGCTTAGGCATGGCAATTTTTATTTAATAACAAACTGTTTAATTAATGTACTAAATAGATAATCTAATCCTCCCAAAAATCCTGCTACCACAATAGTAATTACCAACACAATTAAAGTATATCTTACAACCTCGCCTCTTGAGAGCCAAGTTACTTTTTTTAATTCAACATACACTTCTTTAAAAAAACTTTGTATTCTTTGTATATTAGTCATAATATTTAATATTATATCTAAATTTTTTGTTTTTTAAAACGGCCTCGTCGGCCGCTTTTGTTTATTGCCTTCATCATAGCTGATTTAAAAGATAAGTCAATAGGCCTGTTGCATATAAAAGACACGCTATATTTCAAATACCTCTCCTAGTTTTGGTATATTAACTTTAAGCAGAGGGTGTATTGTCTCTAATTTTCCTTTAAACACTAAAGCCTCTTGCATTTCAGTGTGCACTAAAAATACTTTATTAAGAAGTTTCACGCTATCCACATAATTTAATAAATCTTTTTGGTCGGCATGAGCTGAAAGCTCGTTTAAAATAATTATCTTGGCATTTACTTGGTATGGCTGGCCAAAAATTTTTACCCGATCAAATTGTTTCGCATTTTGCGAAACACCGCCTTCGGCGGATTTGACCGGGCGAACCTGGGCTTTACTTATTTCAATTATTTTCCTACCCAAAGTATTTTCTGCTTGGTATCCGGTAATTAAAATAATAGTATTTGTATTTTCTATATTATTTTTTAAATGGTGTAAAATTCTTCCGCCTTCACACATTCCACTCCCCGCAATTACTATATAAGGACCTTCTTTTTCATTAATACTCTTAGATTCTTTCATAGAAGAAGTGGTAACTAAATTATCAAATAAAAATGCCTTATCCCCTTTTTCGCCAAAATCTTTCCAAAATTCTTCGTCAAAATCTGCAACATAAGTACTAAAAACCCTGGTGATTTTTTGGGCTAGTGGGCTATCTATAAAAATGGGCAAACTGGGAATTTGTTTTGCATCTTTTAATTTATGCAACACATATAATAATTCTTGTGTTCTTCCTAAAGAAAATGCAGGTACAATAATTTTGCTTTTATTTTTTACGGCTTCGGTAATAATAGTTTTGGCTCTAGACTAGATATCGGTCATGATATAATAGAAAAATGACGGAAATTAAGTTCAAAAAGGCCAAATTAACGAATTTTA
>MHOW01000006.1:0-14251 GCA_001820215.1 Candidatus Staskawiczbacteria bacterium RIFCSPLOWO2_01_FULL_33_13
CCCTTCTTACCGTTCTTTTTGTTATATTTGGTAACTCTTTTATAAAATCTGCGACTTGGGCCTTATTTCTTTGCCCCAATATGTCTAGAATTTTTCTTTGCCTCGCTAAAAGTTTATCTGAAGGCGGGTCTTGCCTTTCTGAATATTTTTTTTCATTTATAACGCTTTGCATATCAATACGGTCAGGTTTTTTATGAGAAATAACAGATGGAGTATTTAAGGCTCCAGTAACCAAAGATACTTTTTCGTTTATCTTTATCAAGCCCCTAATATTAATACTATTTTTGATTTTATTATATTCTTTTGTGAGAATTAAAAAATTAATATCGCTTATATAGTTTTGATTTTTTGCCAATGCAAAATATCGTTCTAAAATTTCTATATCATCTAGTAATTGCATCATGGTTTTTTCTCTTTCTGGTAAAAGGTATTTTTTTAAAGAAAGCCATCCATTATCATCAAAAATTAAGGTGGCATTTTCAAGTATTGCTAAGACTTTTTCCTTAGCTTTATTCTTTAGGGGTTCTCCATCAGGAAAAAACTCTAAAACACCATAGGCTACATTGGTTATTTTTATAAAGTTATTTTCCATAATGAATCTGCAAAGTTAAAACCAATTTTACCAAAAAAAATGCTCAAAGTCAAAAGGTAATAAAAAACCGTACTTCTTTAAGAAATATCGTTATTAAAAATAAAAAATTAAAATTTGGGAGTACCCCCTGCTTCTTGGCTTGTTTGCCAATTATCTACGCTATTTCCCAAAAATAATGGATCTTTTCGCTGCATAGTTTGTTTGGTGTCATTGTCTCCCGCAAACCAACCTTGCGCACAATTTAATTCATCTACAATACCACCAAAAGCATCTTTTAAATATATATCTTCCCCACCGTTTCCCAATACTCCTGTATAAATTTGATCAGCAATAATATCGCTAATCGAATCATCATCAGTTCTTTCTAATAGATAGAATCCATTTACTTCAATTAATCCTGATAATTGAATTGAAGGCGTACCATCGGCTGATATTAATTCCCAGCCAAAAAGATTAACTGCTTCAATTCCTGGATTAAAAAGTTCTATCCATTCCTCATTGGCTGAATCCAAACCCCCCATCCAAGCAATTTCATTAATTACTACGGTGTGTGGCTCAATGTCCTGTGGCAACTCTGATTCAAGCAAATCTTCAATTATTAAAGGGGCCTCAATATCTTCTTGTCCACTAATGTTAAAATCTTCTTCATTATTATCGGTGTCATAAAAAGTTTCACTTCTTTTGATGCTTTTGTTTTCTCCAGGATTTTGAGCTGGAGCTGTTTCAAAATCAACCGCAGTCCCAAAACCTACTTTGTCTAGTAATTGGTCATCAGCGTTATATAGCAATACCGTATTATTGTCGGCAATCGAAAAACTTGTACCCGAATAGCGTAAATCCGGAACTATTTCTCCCATATAATTTTTTGTGCCATCATCATTATCTTGAGGAGCTATTAAAAAATAATCCATGGGCCCCACAGTTCCAATAAATGCGTCAGTGCTTACTAAATTGCTCTCTATCCCACCTGAAGTTTTCTTTTTTAAGGCAAACCCCACAAGATTTACCAAAATATCATTGGGATTATATAATTGGATAAATTCATCTTTCGCGCTTTGGCCTTCTGTTTTTACTTCGCTTATTAAAATTTTTTTAAACAAACTTATTTTGGTAGTAGCCGGAATTGTGGGCAACCAATCGCTTTCATTGCCTGCAGTATCTTTTACCTTTACTTGAAAATAATAATTTTTCTCGTCTTCGCCAATAAAATCTTTTTGTATATTTATAGAAATTGGGCTTTCATCTACTTTTTGCTCTGTTTCTTCTTGCCAAGCACCATTTTCTAGGTCTTTCTGCCAGCGGAATATATAACTATCAATTCCAGAGGGCGAAACTAAGCCTATTGGATCAATAAGGGTAAAATTAATAGTAATATTAAGGCTTTTTTGCAGTGTATCAAGGGTAAAATTTACAAAAGGAGGTACTAAGTCAACAGGCTCTAATATAGTTGGTTCAACAAAAACATATGTGGTATTTATTGTCTTTGGACTAGGTTGGTTTAATTCAAAATCTTCCAAATTAATATTGATGTCATAAGGCTGACCAACAACTATTTTTCTTCCAATACTTTTACCTTGCAAGGGATTTATCGTAGCTAATAATTCGTAATCTTGCGCGTCTCCCCAACCAACTTTATCAGAAATTTCCCCACTAGGGTTTTTAAGCATCAAAGAATTATCTTCTGTTAAGGGGTTATCAACAACAATATCCGCTTGATTTACAAAAACAAAATCTTCCCTTGCAACTAAAAAATAACCTTTTGAGGTTATTTTTTTACCGGAAAATAATATATTAGGCACAAATGTTGAATAACTAGAAGCAGTTTTTGTTTTTCTTTGCAAATACCAACCAGTTAAATCAATATCTTTCTCTTCTGGATTATATAATTCTACAAATTCCTGTTTTTCATCACCCAAACCACTTATTTGCACTTCCGAGATTAAAATTTTAGGATATACGGGATTATTACCACTAAAACTATATTCTATCGTTTCAATATTAGTGTACAGTTGATCATTTACCTCTGTCTCCTGGCTTATTTCTTCTATAACAGGGCTTTCTGGCGCTTGCTCTGGCAAATTTTTATTTTCAATTTGCGCGCTTTCTACTTGCATACTTTCTGATATTCTTAAATCCGTAATTTGTTGGTTTAATATATCAATTTTCTCTAAAATATCGTCAATTTGGTCTTGTTTACTATATTCTGGGACAGTTTTGGTAATAATATTCTCTTTTTTGACTTCTTGTTGACTACCACTATCCTCTTGGAAACTTTCTATTGGTTTTAAGTCATAATTGTTTATTTCTGTATCTTGCAATGCAGATAAGGGCAAAGAAGCAATAAAAAGATTTTTACTAATTTTTTTGGTAAATTCAAAAGAAAAAATAAAAAGCAGAATAAAGGTTATAACAAACGAATAAAAAATAATAGTTTTCACATTATACACATTCTATCATAAAAATAAGTTGAATTACAAAACACGAAGACTTAAAAAATCTTTGAGGGGCTTGTAGTTTTTTATAAACAGTTGAAGGCTTTTTTTAGGGAAACCTTTTATGTTTGAGTGGAGTTGAGTTATTTTTGAGGTGTGGGTGGGAATAAGTTTTGTAACTTTCAAAAAAGAACACACATATAAATTATTTTTATTTTAATTAATCTGTGCCATAAATACTACGATCGTAGTATTTATGGCACAGATTAATTTAGTTTGAAATAGTCCCTTAAATGCAAATCATCATCAATATAATCTAATGTGGCATATCTTACATATTTTCTAATTCCATAATATTCTATAATGAAATTTATTTCATCTTCACATTCATAGGGAAAAGTAAAAACACTTTTTTGAATTTCTTGAAATTTTAATTCTTTTAATTTTTTCCTAAGCGAATCTCTTCCCCACCTATATTTTTCTGGAATATCAAAAAATACCATCCGCCATTTTTTATCCCACATTTTTTCTTGAATTTTAATTTCACTAAAATGATAGGTCAAAGCTTTTAATTTTCCCTTATCAGACAATACTAAAGTAAGGCTTCCATCTGTATTTATTTTTTCTTTCACTAACTTACTACGATAAATATTTCTAATTTCTTTTTTTAATTTATACTTATTAATTTCTTGCCAACTCTCTCCTATAACCTTCAAAACCTTACGATATTTATTAGGATTATGTGAAAAACCTAAAGCAAGGCCACCAAGAAGCAAAAGAAGTATTTTTTTCTTAAGTGTATTATGCATTTTTCTTTTTAAAACTTCGTTAATTTGTGACAAAATTACTACGATCGTAGTAATTTTGTCACAAATTAAGATAAGATACTACAATCCTAAAAATTCTTTTATAGATTCTACAGAAACCGCAGAAATATTGCCCTCTAAATCAATAAAATTCAAGCCTACTAACTCACCTGATAAATTAAATAAAGGGCTTCCGTTTACAATTGGTTTTTCCAAAATATTAGTTTTAATAATCTGAGGTTGCCCCAAATGAATCTGCTTTATAATACCCTCGTTGACAAACCAATTATCTTGTAATGAAGAAGTGGGGGCAACAAAAAAAACTCGTTGGCCTAATTTAATTTTTTCTAAACTAGCAAATCCAACGGTTTGCAAATAATAGTCTTGGCTGGAAGAATCGATTGACGAAGGATCAATTTTTAATAGTGCTAAATTATTTTTTACATCTATTTTTATCACCTTAAAGTTTGTCGATTGTCCTTGTAAAAAAACTTTAAAATTCCCGTTTAATGGGATTGCACTTGCTAAAGTAATAATATTTCCATCTGAAGTTGCAATAAAACCAGATTTTAATCCTAAAGACGAACTCTGAATTGATACCACTGATTTTTGCAGTCTTTCTAATGCTTGTTCTATTGCGGTAGTTTCCTGAATATACACTGTTTCTTTTGGATTTATTACTATTTTTCCAGCTTTAAAATCTTTTACAAATTCAAATTTTTCAAAATAAGGATTTACAAGCAAATATGGCAATATAAATAAATTAAAAAGCAGGGCGCCCAAGGCTCCCAAAATAATAATTCCAATAAAGAGTAAAATTGTTTTTAGTACTGACATTTAACTTAACCTATCTTCTATGAGAAACTTTTTCTTGAAAATTCATTTTTGGTAATAATCTTGGAGTTTCAAAAATTATTTTTCCATCTTCTGCATCAATTAACACCCTACTTCCTTCTGCAATTTCATTGGTCACAATTTTAATAGACAAGGGGTCCAAAATTAATCTTTGAATAACTCGTTTTAAAGGCCTCGCGCCAAGATTTATATCAAAACCCTCTTGTACTAAAAGCTCTTTAGCTTTTTGTGAAATTTTAATGGTTACCTCTTTTGCCTGAAGCCTTTTTTCCACCTTTGATAATTCCAAATCAACAATTGTAAAAATTTCTTCTTTTTTCAAGTAATTAAATATTACTATTTCATCTATTCTATTTAAAAATTCCGGTCTAAACTGATCTTTTAAAGAATCGTTTATTTTATCTTTCATTGATTCGCGCTCTGCAATATCTTCTTTGGTATTAAAACCAATTGAAGACATTTTGTTAATATAGTCAGATCCCAAATTTGAAGTCATAATAATAATCGTATTTTTAAATGAAACCATTCTGCCTTTTGAATCTGTTAACCTGCCATCTTCAAAAATTTGCAACAAAATATTAAAAACTTCGGGATGAGCTTTTTCTAATTCATCAAGCAAAATAACAGAATATGGCCTTCTTCTTACTTTTTCTGTTAATTGGCCTGCTTCTTCATAACCCACATAGCCTGGGGGCGAACCAATAATCTTAGAAACGGTATGGCGCTCCATATATTCAGACATATCTAATCTTATCATCGCTTTTTCATCATCAAACAAAAATTCAGCAAGGGCACGGGCTGTTTCGGTTTTACCCACTCCCGTAGGACCTAAAAACAAGAATGACCCCAATGGTTTATTCTCTTCAGAAATTCCCGCTCTTGCCCGCCTTATAGCGCGCGAAATAGAACTAATTGCCTCTTGTTGGCCTATTACTCTTCTATTTAAAGTATTTTCCATTGTTTCCAATTTCTTGGCTTCTTCGGTGATTAATCGTGTTACCTGAATACCTGTCCAGCGCGAAACAACACGGGCAATATCCTGATCAGTAACCTCTTCTTTTAAAAAGTGGTGGTTTTTTTGTAACTTAACCAATTTTTGTTCTATTAATTTTTGCTCTTTTAAAAGCATAGGAATTTTTCCGTACTTTATTTCAGCTACTTTTTCTAAATCAGCTTCGCGTTGAGCCATTTCGGTTTGAAAATAAAGCCCATCAATTTTTTCCCTGATATTTTTTATTTTATTGATTAACTCTTTTTCTGCGCCCCATTTTAATTTAAGTTCTTTTGTTTTTTCTTTTATTTCAGCTAATTCTTTTGCAATTACTTTCAATCTTTTTTCAGAATTTTTTTCTTTTTTAAGCGCCTGTTTTTCAATTTCCAATTTTGTAATTTCTTCTTCATACTTTTCTAATTCTTGCGGTTCTGATTCAATTTCTAATCTTAATGCAGAGGCCGCTTCATCCATTAAGTCAACCGCTTTATCAGGCAAAAATCTATCAGCAATATAGCGCGCACTCAATTCAACTGCCGCTTTTATTGCCGAATCTTTTATTCTAACCCCATGATGGACTTCATATTTTTCTTTAATACCTCTTAAAATAGCGACTGCATCATCAACTGAAGGCTCTTGCACATAAATTGGCTGAAATCTTCTTTCTAGTGCAGAATCTTTTTCAATATATTTTTGATATTCTTTTAAGGTGGTAGCTCCAATTGCCTTCAATTCTCCTCGGGCTAATGCAGGCTTTAATAAGTTTGAAGCATCAATAGCTCCTTCGGCGGCGCCAGCCCCAACTAAAGTATGGAGCTCGTCAATAAATAAGATATACTTTCCTGATGATCTTGTAATTTCCTTTAATAACGCTTTAATTCTTGTTTCAAATTCCCCCCGATATTTTGTGCCGGCAATCAATGCACCAAGGTCTAATGAGATAACTTCTTTATTTTTTAAAAATTCAGGCACATTTCCTCGGGCCACCCTTTGGGCAAAACCCTCAACTATTGCGGTTTTTCCAACACCGGCTTCCCCAATTAACACAGGATTATTTTTTGTTCTTCGAGAAATAATCTGCATTAATCTTCTTATTTCATTGTCTCTGCCAATAATAGGATCAATTTTTCCAGAAGAAGCCAAATCAGTTAAATTTCTTGTATACTTTTCTATTACTTGATATTTTGATTCGGGTTCTGGGTCGGTAATTCTCTGTCCTCCCCTTATTTGGGATAACATTTTTAACACCGAATCATAATCCAATTTTGAATTTTTCAAACTATTTGCATCTTTGCCTTGGCTTAAAAAGTTTATTTTTTCCAAAATATCTTTGGCCATTGATTTTTGATCAAGTAATGCCAAAAATAAATGTTCAACAGAAATAAACTCATCCTGCATTTTAATGGCTTCTTGCCGAGCCCTATCTAATACTTTGGCCATATCTTGAGTTAAATAAAACTGGCCAAAAGGAGTTGGGGTTAAAATGGTTGAAATTTTTGAAAGTTGGAATTCTATTTTTTTCTTTAAATTTTCAATATCCACCCCTAATTTTTGCATAATGGTTAGTACCATCGAACCTTCCTGTGAAAGCAACACAAAAAGCAGGTGCAGAGCATCTATTTGCTGCTGTCCTTTTTCTTGCGCAAGCGATTGGGCCGACATTATTGACTCCTGTGCTTTATTGGTAAAATTAGCTCCTCCGTTCATAATATTTGTACATTTATTACTTAATTTTAGACTTATTATACTTTAAATTAAATATAAAATCAAGGTTTAAAATTTCATTGGTATTCAGTTAAAAAGCCCCCTTAGGGGGCTTTTTAACTGAATAGAAATTTTAAAACTATTAACTTCTTTCTCCAAGAATAACCTCAATATTTAATTCTTCACTGCCCCTTAAAATTCTCAGTACCACTTTGTCTTGAGGAATATATTTTGCAATAATAGTTGCAACCGAATTACTATTAGTTATTTTTTCTTGGTTAATTTCTAAAATTACATCTTTCTCTTTTAAGCCTGCTTTCGCGGCCCCCGAATCTTTAATAATCGCAGGTTCGCCTTTTTCACCTTTTAAAATCAATGCGCCGTAATCAATTGATAAATTGTATTTTTTCTTAACTAAATCATCAACTAACACATATCTAACACCTAAAAGAGGATATGATATCTTATTTGTTTTTATAATCTGATCTATATCTCTTTTAGCTATATTAATTGGTATAGCAAAACCAATAGCTTGAGCCCCTTCGGCGGTTGCGGTATTTACCCCAATAACTTCACCCCGTAAATTTATTAAAGGACCTCCGGAATTTCCCAAATTAATCGCGGCATCAGTTTGAATAATGCCCTCAAGTTTTTCAGAAAAATTTCCTGTTTGATTGGAGGCGCTAATGGTTCTTCCAAGCCCTGAAACAACCCCTACAGAAACCGTATTGCTGAATTTACCCAACGCATTTCCAATAGCAATAACGCCCTGCCCAATTTGTATACCCGAAGAGTCCCCAATCTTTATAGCCGAAAATACCTCATCGCTCTCAATTTTCATGATTGCCACATCCTGCACGGGGTTTAATGCTAACACCTTAGCAGAATATTTTTTCCCATCGTTAGTTAACACCGTATATTCTGCTTCTTTATCTAATACTACATGCTTATTGGTTAATACTAAACCGTTTTCTGAAACAATAAATCCAGACCCCGCTCCCACTTCTTTTAATTCTGTGCCCTTTTGTATATATTGGGGAATTTGAAATTCAAAAGGCGAATCAAAACCAGGAACACCTTCAAATGGGTTTATAAATTTTTGTTCATACACGGGAAGATTTTTAGAAATTACAATACTTACAACCGATGGCGCAGCTTCCCTTACCGAATCGATAATGGCCTGCTCATAACCTATTTTTGAAATATACTTATCTTCAGTTTTTATTTGAATTTCGGTTTGTGGGGACAAATCACTATCTATTTTTTCAAAAAAATAAATAAACTGGCTTTTAATTTTTTCAAAAGAAACCTGCCCAGATGCAAAACCAACAGCAGTAGTTATTATAATCAACAAAATCACACCATGCAAAAACTGGTTTTGTAATACTTTTTTTGTAAAATCTTTTATAGTAAATTTTGGTAAATCGTACATATTATTTGAATTTGAAATTTACAATTTGAAATTTTTAATAATAAGGTGTCAAAATTTCGACAAAGCGAAATTTTAACAAATTTAAATTTTAATCATTTCAAATTGATTTCAAATTTCAAATTGTAAATTTCAAATTATTTTTCGTCCTTATAATGATTAAATTTATATTTAAATATGTCAGATTTTACAGGGCCCAAAAATATTATATGCATTTCGCATAAAAAATATTTTATACCTGTTTTAATCCAACCATCTTTTTTAAATCTTCTATCTGAAACTAAAACTTTCACCGATCTTATAACTCCGAATTTAGCTAATTTTACTGCTCGCCTTGCTAAATCATGGTCTTCAGAAAGCTTAATACTTTCATCATAGCCATTAAGTTTTTCGAAAAGGTCTTTTTTTATAATAATGCCAACTGCGGCATGGGGTAATATTTTTTCTGTTACAATGATAAGATTATTATAAAATAGATTCAACAAAAAAGAAGAAATTTTTTTTGAAGGGATTGGTTTTAAGCAAAAACTTGCAATACTTAGATTGCGCGCATCAAATTCGCTAAGTGATTTTTTCAAAAAATTATCATCGGGTAACACGGTGTCGGCATCCAAGAAAAACAATAATTCTCCCTTTGCAATTTTTGCGCCATTATTCCTACCCCTTGCTGGTAATCCCCCGGGTGCAATAATGCAATTATTATTTTTTGCAATATCTAGTGTGGTGTCAGAAGAGCCCGCATCAGCAACTATTATTTGACAATCTTTCAAACTTTGATTTTTAATTGATTCTAATAAAAGAGGCAGATAGCCTTCTTCATTTAGCGTGGGAATAATAATTGATAACATATTGTGAATTTATGATTTATGATTTGACGAACTAAATTGAAAATCCCAAATTACCACATAGTTACCGTAAATCATAAATCTTATATCGTAAATCTTAAATCACCAATAGAGCTAATCCTAAAATAATAAGCAATATAGAAACCGTTTTTTGGATGATAATTTTTTTGGATATTTTTTCTTTTAATATTTTAGGCAGAAAAATTGAAAAAAACAAGGTGATTATAAAAAGAAACACATACTGAATGCCGCGCAAGGAATTTACTATTACTAAGTATGCAATTGGCACCAGCGCTATAGCAAGGCTTTGCAATATATATCCAAGACTTCCGGCTAATTGGGTGAATAAAAAAATAATGTCTGTTTTTATATTTGAAATTGATTTTTTTGCAAACATTTCTTTCCTGAATTTTTTATGTAAAAGAAATACTAGCACAATTACCACGGTGCAAAGCCTCATCCATATAAAGCCCTGTAAAAAGGGTTCATGCAAAAACACCAACTTGGTAAAAATATAGTCTAGGGAAAATAAGAAGGAAGAAAAAGTCGCTAACTTTAAAAAATCAAAAGTTAATTGGGGTTTTTTTTCTGAAGAAATAATAATGCTTCCTAAAAATAATAAAATAAAAGCCAAAAAGTGCAATGGCACCATTTTTTGCAGACCAAAAAATATCCAAGTTAAAATAAGAATTAATATGGGCTGGATAGCTCCAATAGTAGGTATCACACGCGAAACATCAAATTTTTCTAGGGCATGATATAAAAAATATAAGCCTAAAAGGTACACTGATGCTTCTAGCACAATCCAGATAATTGATTGCAAACTAGGAAGTCCAAAATCAGCAAATGGTATTAAAAAAACCACCAATATGCCCAAAAGCCCCACATAAAAAGTATATAATTTTGGTTTTGGCGGGCCAGCTAAAATAAGCTTGTCTCCGAATGAAGCCAAGCTAAAAAATAGATACGCTAAAATTATTACCAATAACCAAGTTATCATAATAAAATCCTTTACTTACCTTGATTTACGAAATGCTTTCAGAATATTTTCTTCAAATCTGCAAGCGAAAATTTGATAGAATTTATAGGCGTATAAGTATACGGATATAAATTATAGCAAATTTTTAGCCCAGATTTGAAGAAAAGATCTGAAACTTGCCTTTTCATTGGGGATTTCGTAACTCAAGGTAATTGAATAATTCTTTTGAATAATTCCAAATTTCGGGCTTATGTTGTTTTTCTTTCATCCAAAACCACCACTCGGCTCCCCAAAAATAAAACTCGTCAAAACCTGATTTTTTTGCATACTCAATATTCTTTTTAAACTGCCTTAAATTCATTGATTTTTCCTGCTCTTCTAAGGGTGTTTGGGCATAAATATCAGCAACCCATGGTTCTGCCTGAAGCTCTACATTAATAACTTTCTTGCCGAATATTTTTTTTATCAATTGGGATTTTGTCCAATAACTGACTGCGGGCAAGGGAAAATTAAAGTAGAAACCATACCGATCAGTGATGTGAAACCACACTTTTCTATACATAGTGGTTCCAACGATATCGCCTATTTTTGCGGCTTCAAACCATAATGACTGCTCGCCAGAATCTGAAATAATTACAGGTCTTGCGGCATCAAATGATTTTATAAGGGCAACTTCTTTAATTAAAAACTCTTTATCATACCAAGGACAAATACCAAATTTAAATAATGGTTCATTCTCCGCTTGCCAGGCAACAATGACTTTTTTATCTTTATGCCTTACTACAACCTCTTTTACATACTTTAGTATCTGATCCTGCTGTTCTTTTTTTGAAAGGCCCAAAGCCCAAGAAGGCAAGTGACACTCTGGCCATCGGCCGGTTTTCATTCCAACCACATATATTATTTTAACTCCCCTTTTTTCTGCCTCACTTATTTGCCAATCAATATCCTCAAAATAATATTCTCCTTTTTGGCCTTCAACCCAATCCCATTGGGTATGTAATTTTATATTTTTAACCCCTAAATCTTCCAGAATAGCTAAATAGGTTTTTTTCCAATCAAGTGTTAAAAATTCAGCATGCGACTGAGAAAAATTAACCCCCCAAGTAATATTTTTTTGCTCTCTAGTTTTGCCTAAAAAAAGGTAACAGAGAAAAAACAGAAGCAATACACAAAAAAATATTAAAAAAATATTCATTATTTTACGCATCTTTTATAATCTTTTCAATATTATAGGTTCCTAATTTTTCTATTTCAATAAATCCCTGCATTGCCATTTCTGCCAAATCTCCCGTACTTATTAAATCATACAACCACTCATCTGTATATTTTGGATTTTCTTGCAATACCGCAGCTCCCATGTGCATAAGCCACCTTCTGTTAAAATCTTCCTGAGAGCCGATTGATGGCTCAATGACAATAGGGATTCCAAGCCCCGCATAAAAAGAAAGTTCTGAGGGTTTTGTCATTAAAATATCAGTGGTTCTTAGCACTTGATTAAATTTATCAAAATATTCATTAATATTTTTTCCCGATAGTACGCTCGCCCAACCATCTAATTTTAAATGCTTGATATAGTTTTTAAAATATTGTTTTAGGGGTTTCCTTGTACCAACCGAAATAATCATTCTTATCTGTTTTTCCCTGATCTTTTTTTGCAACACATGTAATATCTCAAGCGCAATCTCTTTTTGAGCTCCTGCTCCCCCTATGGAAAACATTATTGTCAAAGGATGATTTTGCATTTTAGGAAGATCTCCTAAATATTTTTTGACTAAAGGAGCATAAAGCTTTTGGTATTTTTTATTGGGATCAAGATTTAAAATACGATATCCTAAATCTTTTTTTAAAATTTCCATATCAACGCCTCCAATATTTTCTTTTGGCAAAGGGTATCCTGTTAAAATGATATTTTCGGGTTTTGTCCCATATAAAATAAGTCTGTCTTTTGTCCATGTATTTGGAACAAAATATTTAATCCTGCTATCTTGGGGTTTTAAAGAAACCCAAGACCTTGCAATATCGGCATCGCATATTACGCAATAAATATCATTAGTATAGCCAAATTTTTCTGCCATAAAAGCAGGGGTAAAAAAGGTGGTAATTAACGGCAATGGGTTTCCCATTAATTTTTCTATTAAATCTTTTCCCCAGCCTTTTTTGATAAAATGAAAAATAACTTTCTGACTAAAGTTAGTTTTTGAAAGGTCGCGTTTCGGATAATAACCCAAAATTCTTTGAAAACTGTCAAAAAATAGAAAAATAACAAGACCAATTAAGGGTATTTTTCTAAATCTTGATATGAATTCATAAGAAGATTTTGTCCTGCGCCAAAAATTCTTATCTTTTTTGGGAATACCCGCATAGCTGTTTGCATTGATAATTCTGCCACTATGCGCTAAATTTCTTAAAGGATAGGCAGTTCTTTGATGCCCATACCCCATATCAACGGCAATTACCCAAGCCTTTTTTTCATTATTAAAATTATTTTTTCCTTGTAACATATTTGCTAATTATACCCCATTATTTTACCAATTCAAAATTACATAATATAATCAGCTGTATTATAATTAAAATAAAAAATATATGAAAAATCAAGAAGTTATAAAATCTTTTGGGGAAGAAAAATAAAATCTAAGAACTTTTAAATAAAACTAAAAACCGCAAAGCAAAACTTTGCGGTTTTTTTAAATTTTAATATCCCAAAAATTTAGGCTTTTGCACTTTTTCTAAGTATCTTACTAACAATACAAGAACTATATAATAAATGGGCAGCCAAATCCAAGATATATTTTTCATTGTCAGCACAGCCCAAGGCTGGTAAAAAATATCCACTATTTTTAAAAAATATTCTAGTAAAAAATAACAAGGGATAGAAAAAATAAATCCCAAAATACCAGAAAATATACCTAATATAGCAGCTAAAAATCCAAAAATCATTATCCAGTCTACTATGGGAATAATTAAAAGATTGGTTAGGGGCGCAACCAAAGAAACATTTTTAAAATGATACGCAATAAGCGGAAGGGTAAATATTTGGGCTGAAATGGTAATGGAAAAAATATCTAAGAAAAATTTGGCTTTAGGAATTGTGTTTAATTCGTCACTGCCAATTTTTTTACCTAAAAAAGGAATAAAAAAAATAAAATTATCAATGATTGGTTTTAAATAAATAATCCCCATTGAAGCTAAAAAAGACAACTGAAAACCAACATCATATAACAAAAGAAACGGGTTTTGCAAAAGCATTAAAGCCCCAGCTAATACTATAACCCTTGAGCTTGTATTCTGTCTGCCCAATTTTGAAGATAATAAAAATATACTTCCCATAATTCCCGCCCTAATACCTGATGCTGGAAAGCCCGCAATTAGTATATAAAGCCAGATAAAAATTATGGAAAAATAAAAAGCCTGGCCTCTCCAAAATCCCAAAAATAATAAAAAAGCCATCATAATTGAGCTTAAAATGATAATATTGGACCCAGAAATTGCGGTAAGATGGCTTAATCCCGTGGCACTCATTTTATCTTTTAAGTCTTTATTCATATTCTTATCGTTTCCCAACATAATGCCTTCCACAATGAAGCTTTGGGGCGGCGCAAAATTAATATATATAGA
>MHOW01000006.1:14273-114052 GCA_001820215.1 Candidatus Staskawiczbacteria bacterium RIFCSPLOWO2_01_FULL_33_13
AATAATATTTTCTCGTATAAAAAAGAAAATACATCATTGCTATGATTTTTTGTAATTAATTCTGTTTTAGGAAAATCCATAATAGAATATACGCCTTCCTTCATTAAATAATTTTTATAGTTAAAATCTTCAAGCGTTATGGGAGTTTTTAGTTTTCCTGTAATTTTTATAGTATCTAAATAGTAATATTCTGGATAAGGACTTAAAGTAACTAATACCACACTCTCAAACTCATTAATTTTTACCCAGTTAAATTGTTCCGCTGAAGACGGAACATTGCCTATGGCAAATTTAACCGGGTGAACTTTTAATTTTTGCATCTTATCTCTAACATCAGGTTCTTCAATAATATTGCCAATTAGGGTAATTTTTTCTGGGGTATCAATTAATTTGCTTAGTGTATTATGCAAAACATTAAATTCAGAAATTTGCAGCCTTGCGCTTCCTAATATTAAAAATAGCATGCAAAATCCAATTAGCGCATAATAATTTTTATGGAAAAAAATAGAAATAAAAATAGCCAAAGCTCCGAGTATTAAAAAACCCCACAAAAAAATGTGGGGAATTTTAATTAATGAAGCTAATAATATTCCTGCAATAAAAGAAATGCAAAGATAAAAAAGAGTTTTAGACGAAGTCATTATTAATAAAATTACAAATTCTTTTTTAGGTCTTCAATCTCTTTAATCAATTTTTCCTTTTTTTCTATTATTTTATCTTCTTTACCCAAGAATTCGTAAAATCTTTTACCTAACGATGCTTTAAATTTACCAAATGTAATCCAACTTAATAATTTTTCTGCTGGAATTACTATTCCCAACATACCGTCGTCCATAAAACCCATTAACCCCTCCCCCGAACCAAAACCAGATTCTTCTCTCAATAAATTCAATTCTTCTTCTAAAGATTTTAATTCCAACTCTTTTTCTTCTCTTTTTTGCTTCGCTCGATCAATAGATAATTGTTTTTCTTTTTTTATATCATTCTCACCCTCAAGTTTCGAATTCGACTCTCTTTTTACAGGAGTAATTTGATCATCAAATATTCTAATCCTTTTTTGCAATTCTTCTATTTGATATGCTATTGATTCAGGACTTTCTCTTTTTAATCCCTTTATTTTTGCTAATTTTTCTTCATATAGTTTTTGTGCGTCTGGATTACGAAATTTAAGTTTATTTTCAATTTCTGGGGGATCCTGCTCAGATCCTGGTTCCCTTGAGTAAATTGCTGACATAAGTTTTAATTATTTATTTTTTGTCGCTTTATTTTTTTGATTTTCGCCTAGCACTCATATCTATTTTTGTTTCTAAGAGTTCTCCTTGTTTAAGTTCTTCTTGCCTATGTCGCTCTTTTTCAAGTTCCCATTTATGCTTTTTTTCAAATCCTCTTTGAATTCTCTCAAAAGCCTCTTTTTTTCTATCTAATTCCCCCTTAATTTCTAATTCAATTTTTTGAAGATGTTTTACTATATATTCTGTATTAAGTCCGTATTTTTTAGTTTCTTCTTTTAAATTAATAATCAGTTTTTCAAAATTTTCTTCCCCCAATCTTTTCATTAGACTATTTTTAAATTGATTTAATAAATAAATCTTTTCATTATACTCACCTCCTATATTTTCTAAAGTCATTAAAGAATATTTAGTTTCTTCTTTTGCCTCTATCCCCATTAGTAGTTTTTTTAAAATTTCTATATATGTCATCCCTAAATTTAACCCCTTACGAAGAAAATCCGGTGTATATTTATCGGGGGCTTTTGACCATGAATATTCCCCTGTGTTTGCATCCCATAGACGCGCTTCCAATAGCCACTCATTTCCCCTAAGGATATCATCGGGATAGTTAAGATCATCCCCATGTTCTTTTTCATTTGTATTATTTTCTGTCATAATAACTTATTTTTGATTTTCAATAAATGTCTTTACTGTTAATTTCACACTTCTCACCATTGCTCCATTTTTACTTTTTTTTCCAATAAAAACATAGTCAGCTTTAAGATCATAGCTAACAAAAATCCAACCTTCTTCTTCTAATATTTCACTCTTTCTTTCAAGCCTTAATGGTGTTTTTTTACTTCTATTTTTATTCCCCTTCTTTCCGTTACCGTCGCTAGGTGCTTCTTTGTAAAATACTACTTTATCACTTTCTCTATTAAATTTTACAGAATCGCCCAATCTAAATTTATCTAAAAAAGAGATGATTTCTTCTTCCCCCGAAGATTCGTAACCTTCTCCTATCTCAATTTTTTTTGACATGTTTTTATTAAATTTTAAACAATAATACACAACTACCGTAAATTACAAAATGGACATTTTGTAATTTACGGTAGTTGTGTATTCTTAAAACTTAGTGGCAATTACGGTAATTTTTATTTCTCCCTTTTTTAAGGTAGCATCTTTTACTGCCCCAAAAATTATCTGCGCCCCAGGATCAACATTTTCTGTAATAACTTTAGCTGCAGCTTTTATTTCATTTAAAGATATATCATTTCCCGATGCATTAAACAAAATTCCTCTTGACCCTTTAATTGAAAAATCCAGTAAAGGCGAACTAATTGCTTTTGTTGCGGCTTCAACAGCCCGGTTTTCTCCTTCTGCTTTTCCGGTGCCAAATAAAGCCTGACCAGAATTTTTCATCACAGAAACCACAGAAGCAAAATCAACATTTATAATCCCTGGAGTTAAAATTAAATCTGTTATTCCTTGCACTGCTTGGCGCAATACATCATCGCAAATTTCAAACGCATTAGAAACTGTTGTTGTTTCATCAATGATTTTTAATAAATTATCATTAGAAATTATCAACAAAGAATCAACCTTGCCTTTTAAATTTTCTATAGCTTTTTTTGAAATCTGTTGTCGTTGTTCGCCCTCAAAAGAAAAGGGGGTAGTAACTACCGCGACAGTTAAAATTCCCAAACTTTTTGCAATATCCGAAATTATTGGCGCCGCCCCCGATCCAGTGCCTCCTCCAAGCCCGCAGGTGATAAATACCATATCTGAACCCATCAATGCTTCTTTTATTTCTTCTTTATTCTCTTCTGCGGCTAATTTACCCAAAGAAGTATCCATTCCAGCACCCAAACCTTTGGTAATATTTTTACCAATTAAAATTTTTTTTGGCACTTTGCAAAAATGCAAAGCCTGGGCATCAGTATTTATTGCTACCAGCTCCACATCTTTTGTATTAAATTTTGCTATCCGAGAAACAGTATTAGAGCCCGATCCCCCCACTCCCAAAACTTTAATTTTAGAATTCATAACAGCTGATTTTTATGGAATAAAAACCCTAAACATCCTTTTAAAATTGAAATTGAACTTTTTTATAAATTCCCAAGGCAGAGACATTATGCCATCCTTTTGTGAATTATCAAAGTCAGAGCTTCCCAAAATAAGCCCTGTAACCGTAGCTAGCGCAGGATCTTTTTCAAGCCCTAAAATACCCCTTGGAATTCCTATTTGACAAGGAAGCTTTAAATGCTGTTTAGCTAAATCTTTTATTCCAGGTAATTTTGCTCCACCACCAGTCAAAACAACACCTCCTGGCAACAATTCTTGGCGACCGATTTTTTTAAGTTCCTTTTGCATTAACTCAAAAATTTCAGAAACTCTCGGCTCTATAATATCAACCAACGATTTTTTAGTAAAAGACACAGAATACGATTTATCAATAGCTTCTATTTTCTTTTTTGATTGGTCTTTATTTTCTTTCCCACTTTTAACATAACTGCAAGAGCCGTATTGTTTTTTGATATCTTCAGCAATAGCTACCTCTGTTTTAAGGCCGATTGCAATATCATTTGTAATATTTGCAGAACCTAATGGGAAAATAGCCAGATGAATTAAGTCCCCCTCTTCAAAAACCGCCAAGCTAGTAGTTGCAGAACCTATGTCTATTAGCGCCACTCCTATCTCTTTTTGTTGAGGAGTAATAACTGCCTTGCTAGCAGCCAGTGGAGAAGGAATAATATCATCAATTTGTAATTTTGAGTTTAAAACCGCCTGTGTTAAATTGATAAAATAAGATTGAAAATAACAAAGCAGTATCACTTTTGCTTCAAGCCTTACGCCTACCAAACCCAAGGGCTGCTTTATTCCTTTTTGGTCATCAATAATAAATTCATTGGGAAACACATCTAATATTTCTTCGTTAAGGGGTATATTTATGGCCCTTGTTGCCTGCAAAACCCTTTCAATGTCTTCTTCTGAAATAATATGATCTGCCCTTGATACAGAAATTAATCCGTCAGAAGGAGCAACATAAAGATGGCTTCCGCCAATGTTTACAAAAACTGAATTAATTTTTATATCGTAATCTCTTTCTACTCCGGATATTAGTGATTGTACATTTTTTGAAGTTTCTTCAACATTTACTACCGCACCTCTTCTTAAACCAAAAGAAGGCATTTGAGAATATGCTAAAACCTCCCATTCTGCACCTTTTTTTTGGGCAACTAAAAGCTTTATGGTATTTGTACCAATATCCAACCCTGTAACAATTTGAGGTTTAGCCATTAAATGATTTTAACTTGAATTAATATGTAATTTTGGAAAAATAATATTCTTGTTTTTCTTCCATTATCTGTTCATCTTTTTTCGATCTTTCATGGTCATATCCTAATACATGCAAAATGCCGTGTAGTAAAATTTTGGACAATTCTTTTTTCAATGATAACTTAGAAGATTTTGCATTTTCCCTTACCACAGAAGGGCAAATAATAACTTCTGAATATTCTTCTTTAAAATGAGAAACTCTCTCAAATGCGAGCACATCAGTTGGTTTATCTTTCTTTCTATATTTTTTATTAAGTTTTTGTATTTCTTGGGGACTCACAAAAGCAATGGATACATTCTCCTTCTCTCTATTTTCGCTTTTTAAAACTTTTTTTGCAACCCCTACAAAAAACTTTTTATCCACAATAAAATTTGTTAGATTATTTATTTCCACCATCTTATTACTGTGACTTACGAAATGCTCAAATAAAAGAAGAGTTTCTGGTCTTTTCTTCAAATTTGGATTGAAAATTCGCAATAATTATTTTATGTAGTAAACTACATAAAATAATTCTATCAAATTTTCACTTTACAAATTTGAAAAAAATACCTAGAAAGCATTTCGTAATTCACAGTTATTATTTTACATCATTTTTAAAATAACACAAAAGCGGGCTTCTTATCCCGCTTTTGTAACATATATTTTACAATCTTACTTTAACGGCTAATCTACAAAAGATTACTAGACTTTATCGTTTTTAAATCTTCATATATAAAATATCCAAAAATAACGCACAAAGGATTTATTAATAAAAAATTAAGTATATCTCCAAAAAAGGGAATAAGAGAAACTAATGCAGAAAAGATACAAATCAGCAAAAATCGTAGAAATACTGGCCACCAATATCCTTTCACAAGTTCCTTGCTCTGCAAAAGCGCCTTTTTACCTTTTGTCCCTTCAAAAATAAATGCGTAATTTGAAAAAACAAACCAAGTAGCAAAAATAATACCAGGAATAATAAAAAGTATTAATCCGCCAATAATACATAAAAAACTTAATAATGAAATTAAAAACACGGGGAATATATTGCCTGATGCTTTTGCAAATAATCTTTTTATCCTTTCTATATAGTTTTTTTCAGATACCCCCTCTTTGGTTTCTTTTATCACATAGAAAAAAGCAATGTAAGTTAAAAAATTGAGTACAAAAATTATTAAAAATAAAATCCAAGATACTAACGAAAGAGATTCTTCTATTTCTAGAAGATAAGCAATTAATATTGGAATATATCCAATAAGCGCAACTCCTAATAAAATCTTGATATTATTTTTATAAAAATCAAAACTTTTTTTAAATAAATCCGAAATTGATATTAATTTTTTATTATTCATAAGATTATAACAATTCTTTTATTATTTTGCTTATTTCTGAATTATCTGCTTTTCCTTTTACCTTTGGCATTAATTCTGCCATTATTTTTCCTATGACTTGCCCTGAGCGCCCCGAAGGGTCTTTTAATTCCTTAGCCCCTGTAGTATCTATTGCTTCTTTAATAAGTTTTATAAGCTCATCATTTGATAATTGTTGAGGCAAATATTTTTGTAAAATTTCTATCTCTTTTTTTTCTTGATCTGCTAATTCCTGCCTATTGCCTTTTTGATATAAACTTATTGCATCTTTTCTTTTTTTAATTTCAGAGGAAATTACATCTATGATTTGATCATCGGATAATTCTGATTTTTTGACTAAATCTTCCTCGTTTAAACCAGGGTTTTCTTTTGAAGCTTTATATCTTTTTTCTTTCTCTTTTACATTTATGGTTGACAATGCCATACGCAAAACACCCAAAGAAAATTGATTTTTGGATTTTAAAAACTCGTTGCTATCGTTTTGGATTTGCTGCTTTAACATGAATATTAAATATTACAAATCTTATGCTAATCCCAAAAACAAATCACAGATTTAAGTTACTTTGAATTACGAAACTCCCATTTTTTAAAAGAATTTCGGGGTCTTTTATCCAAATTTGGGCTATAAATTCGCTATAATTTTTAAACTTATGCATGGCTAAGTTTAAAAATTCTATCAAATTTCTATCTCCAAATTTTAATAAAATACCTCCGAGGAGTTTCGTAATTCAAAGTAAGTTATGCTTTTGGCTTTTCCAGTTTTTCAGCAATTCTTTTTTTGGCCCTCAATTCAACTTTTCTTAAAGCTGATTTCTTTTTTGCCAAAACTGATTTCGCTTTTTTGCGGAATTGCTTGCTTCTTACCTGTAATAAAATTCCGCTCTGGCGCACTACTTTAGTAAAACGATGTACTAAATTTTGAGAACTTTCTCTCTCTTTTTTTTGAACTTCTAATGGCATAAGTTGTGAAATCCCAAATCCCAAATACTAAATCCCAAACAAATTCAAAACTCAAATATTGAAATTCAAAATATGTTTTAGATTTTAGATTTTGGTAATTTGGATTTATTTAGAATTTAGTGCTTTAAATTTTGAATTTCTAAGATTTAACCTTAGCTTTCATTTCTTCTACGACCTTGTCAAGTTTTATTTCTTCTTGAACTCCAGTTTCCATATTTCTTAAAGTAATGAAATTTTCTAATGCTTCTTTTTGCCCAAAAATCAAAACCCATTTTACCCCCATCTTATTGGCAGAATTTAACTGTGACCTAAGTGAATCTTTTGAAAAAGATTCTGCAACTGGAATTTTTGATGCCCGAAATTCTTCAAAAAGCTTTAAACTTTTTCTTTTTGCTAATTGGCCTAATTGCGCCAAAAATATCATGGGTTTTTCATCTTTTTTATCTGGTTTAACTTCTCTTAATTTCATCAAGTTCATAATCCTATCAATTCCGCCCGCAGCACCGCACGCAGGCGTATCTCTTCCACCCAGCACTTTTAACAAGCCGTCGTATCTGCCTCCACCCACTAAAGCGCCTTGAATTGCCCCAGTTTCAGATTTTTCAACAATTTCAAAAACAGTTTTTGTGTAATAATCTAAGCCTCTTACTAAATAAGGATTTAACACATATGGCAATTCCAACTCGTCTAAAAATTCCAATACCTGTTTAAAATGCGCGTGGCAAGCTTCACATAAGTGATCAATAATTTGCGGAGCGCCCGATCTTATTCTCTGACACTTTTCTTCTTTGCAATCTAAGATTCTTAAAGGATTTTCTTTCAACCTTCGCTGACAATCAGAACATAACGAAGATTTTCTTGACTTAAAATAATTTGTCAAAATCTTTTTAAAATGCGATCTGCATTCTTGGTCTCCAATACTATTTACTTCAATATTTAAATTTTTAAAAGATAAATCTTTTAAAATATCATAGCTCATTTGTATAATCTGCCCATCTATAGAGGCACTTCTATCTCCTATTGCCTCTATATCAAATTGTAATAGCTGCCTGTATCTACCTGCCTGTGGCCTTTCATAACGAAAACATGGGCCTAGGGTCCATAATTTTACTGGCTGAGGCATATTATACATTCCGTTTTCAATATAACTTCTTGCAATTCCCGGGGTAAACTCAGGCCTTAGCGCCACCAAATCTCCCCCTTTTGTTCTAAATGAATACATTTCCTTTTGCACAATATCAGTGGTAGCCCCGGTGCCTTTTGAAAACACTTCAGCGCTTTCTAAAATAGGGGTATCTATTCTTTTGAAATCATAATAATTAGTAATGCTTTCAACAGATTTTTGCACTTTTTTAAAATACACCTGTTCTTGTGGCAAAATATCACGCATTCCAGTTAAAGTTTGTAATCTTAATTTTTTATCCATTAATTTACTTTAACCTTGAATTACGAAATGCCCCATGTAAAGGCAAGTTTCAGGTCTTTTCTCTAAATCTGGGTTGAAAATTCGCAATAATTATTTTATGTAGTAAACTACATAAAATAATTCTATCAAATTTTCACCTTCCAGATTTAGAGAAAATCCCAAGAAAGCATTTCGTAATTCAAGGTTTAATTCAAGGTTTAATAATTTGGTGAATTTATAAACGATACACTTGTAATGGGAAAAAGCCTTATCGCAGCTTTTCCAATAATATCTTCTTTAGGCAAAATTCCCCATTTTCTTGAATCGTAAGAAAATTGCCTATTGTCTCCCAAGACAAAATATTGAGAATCTTTTAAAGTAATATACACATTACCATCGGTCATTAAATCTTCTGGCAAATAACTTGTTTCATCCAACACTATCTTTTCTCCATTTTTACTAATTGTCACTTTCCCATTTTTAATTTCTACCACTTCACCCGGAAGACCAATAATCCTTTTTATAAAGCGCTGTGTATTATCAAGCGGATAATTTAGTACTACCACATCGCCCCTATTAGGTTCTTTAAATCTATAAGAGATTTCGTCAATAATTAAATAATTCCCTGATTGTAAATTTGGAACCATAGAATCTCCCTTTACAATGAATGGCTGAAATAAAAAATAACGAATAGGCAATACAATAACCGCCGCAATAATCACTATTTTTAAAAATTCCCAAACAAACGACAGCAATCCCTTTGAAAAACCCTTTTTGGATTCATTTTGGTCATTTTTTGTACTATTAGTATTGATGGTTTCTTCTTCCATATTAGCAAATCTAACACATTTTTTTATTTAATGCAACGCACATCCACACCTAATTCCACTAAGCTTAACAAACAATCAAAAAAAATAATGTTTTTAAAAATAGTGAAAATTAATAGAATAAAACCCATCCCCACTCTATTAAAAACCCAAAAAAATGATAAGATAAAATCATGATTATAATAACAGGACTAGGAAATCCAGGTGAAAAATTTAAACACACAAGACATAATGCAGGCTTTATGGCGCTGGATTTTTTTGCCTGCCTGCGCAGGCAGGCAAAAAAAAATGAATTCCCTGAATTTATATTTTCTAAAAAATATAATTCTTTTATTTCTGAAAACACTTTAAACGACAATAAAATTATTCTGTTAAAACCTCAAACCTTCATGAACGAATCCGGCACCGCAGTAAAAAAGGTAATTACCCACTACAAGCTACCCACTAAAAACTTAGTAGTAGTACAGGACGACATAGATTTGCCTCTTGGAAAAATAAAGTTTTCTAAAGATTCGGGGGCGGGGGGTCACAAAGGTGTGGATTCAATTATTAATAACTTAGGCAAAAAAGATTTTATAAGATTAAAGATTGGAATTTGCCCCGTTATGCCAGAAGGCACAAAAAAACCAAAAAGCGTTGAAAAATTCGTAATTCAAAAATTTACCCCACAAGAAAAAGAAATTATCAATAATATTATAGAAGAATCCACAAACGCCCTTAATTATTTAATTGAAAACGGTATTGAAAAAACCATGAATGAGTTTAATAATAAAAAATAAATATTAAAATTAAAATTTATGAATCAAAACAAAAGAGAAAAAGATCCTTCCTTGTATGAGCCCCCAAATAATAGTGTATTAAAAAGGGGAATGGAGTCTTTTAAGCGTGCCCAGCTTGCCACAAGTCAAGAGAAACCTTCTAATAGAGAAACAGAAGCTGTAGTAGAAACCCCAAAAGGACACGATATTGTGTTCAAAGACATTGAAAATATTAAGAAAGATCTTGAAGATTCTTACGCAAAACCAGAACAAGAAAGAGAAAGAGCAAGACAACCAAATGAATTACCTGAAAAATTGGAATATAAAAAGGGTGGCACCAAAGAAGCAAAAGGCAAAAAAATAATACCCGTTATAGTTAGTCTGTTATCTGGTTTGGGATTATTGGGAGGAATAGGAGCAACACGATCCGTTGGGCAGGAAGCTAGCGGCAAAACAACCGCCGAAAAAGGATTAGGAGAATCAGAGTTATCTAGGGAGGTTGACAGAAGAATGAAGGCTGTTGAATCTTTTTTACAAATGAAGGGGCAAAAAGAAGCTTTACAGAGGATATCGGGCTTAATTAATTTCAGGGGAAGAGAAGTTGATGAAGGGCACATGAAGGAATTTATTAAGGAGGGAATTAAATCTGAAAATATTGCAAGAATCTTTGATTCTTATAATTGGCTTTCTATAATTTATGCAGAAAATTCCCAAGCTAACACAGCCATAGGGTATGATGTGCAGTGTGTACTTGATAATGCCAGGGGAATTTCTGAAGAAGACAGAAAACAAGCCCTGAAAGTTATTGGCCAAGCCCAAGAAAATAACAAGCAAGAGAAAAATCAAGATCAAAGGAAGCGTCTTAATACAATATTGAGAAAAGCACAAGAAATGGGCGCAAGATCAGATTTATTATTTAAAAGAGGATTGAAAGAAGAAAGTGATAGACTATATAAGGAGGCTCGTAATTTAATGGAACCGATTATGTTTGCAATGGATCGGGATGGCGATCTTGATTTAAAAGGTGAGGTTGCAATTAATAATCTTCCAGACGATCTTAAAAGGGTGGTAGGGGAAGTTCCTCTTTTTAGATTTGATAAAGATGTACAAAAACTTAGGGGGGGACTTCCGTGGCGCGACAATTTTGAAACTTTATTAGAAGATGAAATGATAAGGAGAAAAGCTAAAACTAGCTCTGGAAATAGATTGTTGAAATACACAGGAGAAGAGTATAAAAGACGAAGCGAAGAATATCAGAAATGGTCTAAAGAATTAGACAGAAGATGGGAATCTGAAAAAGCTGAACGACTACGGAGAATAAGACTAGGGCCAAATTATAATCGGATACAAGAAGAAAATTATCGAAACACAAGAGAATTTCGACTCAAAAACGATAATTAATATTGATATCAAAATTCCAATTTTTAAGTTTTGAATAAATTAAAAATGTTTTTGGGTTTTGAATTTTTAAATTTGGATTTGTTTGGGATTTAGGATTTTATGAAAATTTTATGTAACATTCAAAAATTAAATGGCTCAGGATAAAAGTTTAAATAAACTTTTAATTGTATCAATTACCCCCTACTTTTTAGAGAAGCAGGTTTTTTGGTTTGATGAAAACTTAGATGAAATTTTACAATCAACTAAAACTCAATCATTTTTTCAAGACAATACAATATTTTTAAAAAAGGGTCAAAGCCACAATCTTTCTGGCTTATTAAGAAAGCTGGACGAAATGGGCTATGAAAGAGTTTTTACCATACAAGCACCGGGGGAATTTTCACAAAAAGGAGGAGTTATTGATATTTTCCCTATTAACACAAATCAAGCTATGCGCCTGGATTTTTTAGGAAATAATATTGAAAATATACAACCGCTAAATATTAAAGTTGAAAACGAACAAAACGCAAAAGATATTTTAAAGAAAAAATTAAAATCCCAAAAATTATTTTCTGACTTAAAAAATATAAAACCGGATGATTATTTAGTACATTTAGATCATGGTGTAGCAAAATTTTCCGGAATGGAAAAAATAAAAGACCATGAATATTATGTATTAGAATACGCCCAAAATGACAAACTCTTCGTACCATTGGGATTAGAAAGAAAGCTTTCACGGTATGTAGGATTTTCTAATCCTGTTGTTTCAAGACTTGGCTCGGCATTGTGGCAAAATACAAAAAGAAAAATAAAAGAAGATGTGGAAAAACTAGCCAAAGAACTTTTAGATCTTTATGCTAAAAAAGAAAATATTACAAGAAGCTCCTATATAAATGACAACGAACTAGAAAATGAATTAACCACCTCGTTTTTATACCAAGAAACTCCTGACCAAATTCAGGCTATTGAAGATATAAAAAATGACTTAGCCAAAGACAAGCCAATGGACAGGATAGTATGCGGAGATGTGGGTTTTGGAAAAACAGAAGTGGCAATAAGAACGGCTTTTTTGGCGGGCATCAACAACCGCCAAACCGCAATAATTTGCCCAACCACCATATTGGCAAACCAGCATTTTAATAATTTTAAAAAACGGTTTGGCGCGTTACCTTTTAACATTTCTCTCATTTCAAGGCTGCAAACAAAAAAAGAGCAAAAAAAAATTATTAAAGAGGTAAAAGAAGGCAATATTGATATTTTGATAGGAACCCATAGAATTTTGTCAGCCGATATAGAATTTAAAAATTTACAACTTTTAATTATTGATGATGAACAAAGATTTGGCGTAAAACAAAAAGAAAAATTAAGACAAAAAAATCCTTCATTGGATATTTTAAGTTTGTCGGCAACCCCAATTCCAAGAACCATTTATTTGGCGCTTTCCTCTTTTAAAAATATCAGCTTGATGCAAACTCCACCCCAAGGCAGAAGCGCAATCAACACAAACATTTTACCCTACAATAAAAAAATAATACAACAAGCTATTCATTTTGAATTACAACGAAATGGCCAAGTGTATTTTTTGCACAATAAAATACAAACTATTGAAAAAACAAAAAGCGATTTAGAAAAACTTGTTCCGGAGGCTACAATTTCTTATATACACGGCAGAATGGATGAAAAAGAATTGATAAAAATAATGGATGATTTTTCTGGCTACGCCAGATCTCGCGAAGCGAGAGAAAAAAATAGAATTGATGTGTTGGTTGCAACTACCATTATTGAAAATGGCATAGATTTGCCCAATGTAAATACCATTATCATAGAAGATGCTTCGCGCCTTGGACTTTCCCAGGCATACCAAATAAAAGGAAGAGTGGGAAGATCCCACATTAAAAGCTTTGCCTATCTTTTTTATCCAAAAAATATCACTCCCCTGGCACGCGCAAGATTAAAAGCTTTGGAAAACGCAAACGAACTTGGTTCGGGATACGCGATTGCAATGAAAGATATGGAAATTCGAGGAGCAGGAAATATTTTAGGTAAAGAACAATCGGGAAGCATAAATAAAATTGGCTTAAACCTTTATTGCCAAATATTATCAGACGCAGTTGAAAAGATGAGAATTGTTAGTTTATAAGTTTAAATTAACTGATATAATTAAAATGCTATAAAGGTCGTAAAAAAATAACATTTTTAATATTAAGTTTTAGTAATTTAAAATTAAATATATGGCCAAAGCAAAAAAAGAAGGAAAACTAATCGGCAAAATTTCTCATTATTTTTCAGATATTAAAGTGGCAGTTATTAAGCTTTCTGGAGTACTTGTGCAAAAAGACGAGATAAGGATTATTGGTGGAGAAAATACGGATTTTAATCAAAGGGTTGCCTCAATGCAAATTGACCACAAAGAAGTAAAAAAAGCAAAAAAAGGAGATTCTGTGGGTTTAAAAGTTTCAGAAAAAGTCAGAGAAGGTTATAAGGTATATAAATCTTGAATTACAGAATGCACCATTAAAAGTAAATAATTATTTAAAATTCATGCTTAAAACTATACCCAAGTTAATCAATAAAATAATAAAGGTTTTAATAGTAAGTGATTTTTTCCTCAATTTGGGATGGGGCCTAATGGGGCCTGTTTTCGCTATTTTTATTGTTCAAAATATTACTATTGGAAGCATTTCTGAAGCAGCTAAAATTGCGGGGTTTGCTTCATTATTTTTTTGGATAACGAGATCAATACTACAAATACCAATTGGATACTATCTGGATAAAAATCATGGAGAGAAGGATGATTATTGGTTTATGGTAGTAGGTACTTTTATGATGGCTTTCGTTCCATTGGGTTATATTTTTTCTCGTCAACCATGGCATATTTATTTATTACAAATCTTTTATGCAATTGCTGCTGCGATCACTGTTGCCCCATATTCAGCGATATTTACAAGACATATTGATAAAGGGAAAGAAGCAATGGCATGGAGCACATGGAGTACATTTATAGGCATTGGTGCAGGTCTTGCCGGCGGAATAGGTGGTATTGTTGCGTCAAGTATTGGTTTTACATCCGTTTTTGTTTTCGTAAGTGTTTTCACAATACTATCAGGATTTCTATTATTAATTATTAAAGATGATATCTCTATTAAAAACAAAAGCATTATAAGGATACCCCTAGAGAGAACAATTATAAAGCAATAATGAAAAACCAAGAAATAGCTAAAATTTTTTATGAAATAGCAAGATTTTTACAGATAGATAAAGTTGCATTCAAGCCATATGCTTACGAGCGCGCAGCTGTTTCTTTGGAAGCAATAAAAGATGATGTGGCCCAAATATACATTAAAGGAGGAAGAAAAATGCTTGAAGAAATTGAAGGAATTGGCAAAGCCATGTCCGACCACATAGAAGAATATTTAAAAACAGGAAAAATAAAATTGTACGAGGAATTTAAGAAAAAATTGCCTGTTCAAATGGACGAGCTAGTAAAAGTTGAGGGGCTGGGACCCCGCAAAGTAAAAGTTCTTTACCAAGAATTGGGTATTAAAAATATAAAAGATTTAGAAAAAGCGGTAAAAAAACATACTATAGCCCCCTTATTTGGATTTGGTGAAAAAACAGAAAAAAATATTATGCAGGGTTTGGAATTTTTAAAACAAAGCAAGGGTAGATCTTTAATTTCAGACATAAAACCTGTGGCAATGGAGGTGTATAAAAAACTAGAAAATTTAAAAGAGGTGCAAAAAATAAGTTTAGCAGGTTCTTTAAGGAGAGGCAAAGAAACTATTGGTGATGTAGATTTTTTGGTGGTTTCCCGCCCAGATAAAAAATATGGGCGAGGCTCGCCCCGCGAGGCGGCAAAAAACACCCAGAAGATAATGGATTTTTTTGTTGCTTTGCCAGGTGTGAAAAAAATTTGGGGTAAAGGAGGCACCAAAGCTTCGGTGCATATGGCAGACGGCTTTGATATGGATTTACGAATAGTGCCCGAAAAAAGCTATGGAGCGGCCCTACAGTATTTTACAGGTTCTCAGGCCCACAATATTGCCACAAGAAAAATCGCTATTGATAAAGGCTTAAAATTAAGCGAGTATGGATTATTTAAAGGAAGTAAAATAATTGCTGGAAAAACTGAGGAAGAAGTATATAGGGCGCTGGGCTTACCCTATATAGCGCCAGAATTGCGGGAAGATCAAGGAGAAATTGATACAGCATTAAAAAATACGCTGCCAGATTTGGTAGAGTTAAAAGATATTAAGGGAGACTTGCATTGCCATTCCAATTGGAATGGCGGAGAAAATTCAATTGAAGTGATGGCAAGGTCCGCTATGGATTTGGGGTATGAATATATTGGTATATCAGATCATACAAAATTTTTAAAAATTGAAAACGGCTTAGATGAAAAAAAACTGCTAAAACAAAAAGAAGCAATTAAAAAAATAAATGAAAACTATAAAAAGAAGGGAATTAAATTTAGGGTTTTGCATGGATGCGAGGCAAATATATTAAACGACGGTTCAATTGATATTAAAGATGAAGTGTTAGCCCAACTTGATTATGTGATTGCGGGGGTACATTCAACTTTAAAAATGGAAAAAGGGGAATTAATGGAACGAATTGAAAAAGCGATGAAAAACCCAAATGTGGATATTTTTGCCCATCCAACCGGAAGAATTGTGGGCCAAAGAGATGAGTATCAAATTGATTTTGACAAAATATTACAAATAGCAAAAAATACCGGTACTATTTTAGAAATTAATTCATCTTCCAGATTAGACTTGCGTGATTTATATATAAGAAGAGCAAAAGCCGAAGGCGTAAAAATGATCATTAATACCGATTCACACAAAAAAGAACAGTTATTACTTATGGAATACGGGGCAATGCAAGCACGAAGAGGTTGGGCAGAAAAAAACGATATTATAAATACTTTGCCGGCAGAAGAGTTATTAAAATCTTTAAAATAATATGGCAAAAAGAACTGAACGAGAAGCTGCTGATATATTGTTATCAGCAGAGCAAAAAGAAGTTGGAGCACGAGAATATATTAATTCTCACTGGGTGGAATCATGGAATGATAAGGGATATCTTATTGAGCACTCCGATGAGAGTAATAGATACTCTATAGTGATTGTTGGGGAAAATCACCTTATGGAAGAAGAATGGCAAAAACAGGCAGAGCTTATAAAAATCGTAAAGCCAGAATATGTGTTACACGAGTGGCTTGGTCCATTGGTGTATGATCCTGAAACAAAGACATTTGAGGGGGCAACTAAAGATCATGAAAACTATGCTACCGATGAAATAAGAATAAAGTCTAAAATCGGACCTTATGGGTTACCTGCTGAACTCTATGACTTAGCCCAAGAGCTGAAATTTGAAATTGTAGGGTGTGATTTGTCTCAAAAAGAATTACGGGAATTAGAGGGGCGAGTTGGCGCAGAAGAGCGAGGAATAAAAAAAGAGGGAATCTATATGCCCGGAACCGATCAACAAGTGGTGCGTATTAGAGATGAGAGGATGGTCAAAAAAATAATAGAATATCAAAATAAGGCGACAAGACCAATCGTTGTAATTGTCGGTTGGGGTCACGGAACCGGCATTCATGATCAGCAATTATTACAGCAGAAAGGAGCTTTGGGATACATATATGTAAATCAAGGTATTAAAAATACAGAAAAAAAATAAACTCATGCCCAAAGAAAAATCAGCAGGAGCAATAATATATTTAATGAAAAATAATGTGCCTCATTATTTGCTTTTGCATTATCCTTCGGGCCACTGGGAATTTGCTAAAGGACACATTGAAGAGGGCGAAAAAACTGAAGAAACTGCCAAAAGAGAAATAGAAGAAGAAACTGGAATTAAAAATATAAAACTGATTCCTGGTTTTAAAGAATATTCAAAATATTTTTTTAAAAAAAGTTATGATTTAGAAGGCGAAGCAAAAAAATTGGCACCATGGGTTTTTAAATTAGTGATATTTTATTTAGCAGAAACTGATACAGAAAATGTAAAAATTTCTGATGAACATAAAGGTTTTTTATGGTTACCATTTACAGAAGCAATAAAAAAATTAACATTTAAAAATGCAAAAGAATTACTCAAAAAGGCTGATGACTTCGTTTCAAAAAAGAGTGTACGAGGTAGTTAAAAAAATTCCAAGGGGGAAAGTATTAACTTACAAAGAAATTGCCCAAAAAATTGGCAGCCCAAATTCTGCTCGCGCAGTAGGAAGTGCTTTAAATAAAAATTATAACTCCAAAATTCCTTGCCATAGAGTAATAAGAAGTGATGGAAAAATAGGAAAATATAATAGAGGTAGCAAAAAGAAAATTAATTTATTAAAAAAAGAAGGCGCTTTTTAGTAAAATCTTATTGCCAATTTTTAAAATTGGATATATGATAATGGTATTACAATTAAGCTTTGAATTATAAAATATTTTCTTGATATTTTAGTGATTCAAAGGTAAATACTATGACGAAAAACAATATGCGATTATTTTTATTATCAACTCTTTTCTTTCTTGTCTCTGTTTTGTTTATTCAAACAAGTGAGCCAGGAAGCATTATTGCAATAATGATGCAGGCATCTTAATTATATTGCCCTACAACAAAAAAACCGCATATTTTGATATGCGGTTTTTTTGTTTATTTAAAGTTATTTAGATTTAACCTCTTCTACTATTTTTTCAAAAATTGCAGGATATTTCTCAATAAGTTGCGATAAAATTTTCCTATCAATTTCAATATTTTTTTTCTTTAATCCATTTATAAATCTACTATAATTGATCCCCAATTTTCTTGCAGCTTCATTAATTTGCAACTGCCATAGTTGCCTAAAATCCCTTTTTTTAACTTTTCTGTCTCTATATGCATAAGTCCAGGCATGCCTTAATGCATCTTTTGCCAATTTATATTTTGACTTTCTTCCATATTTAAAACCCTTAGCGTTTTTTAATAAATGCTTCCTATGTTTATGCGCCGATGCTCCTTTTTTAACTCTTGTCATGGTTATCTATTTATTTTATTCTTAAATCTGTAAAAATCTTTTTATTCTTTTAGTTTCAGATTTTGATATCTGTACCCATTTTCGTCCCTTTCTTTTAGCTTCGCCTGTTTTCTTAGACCTGTAATGATTTTGGCCCGAAAGACGCCTGAGAAGCTTCCCAGATTTTGTTATCTTAAATCTTTTTGTTAGGGCTTTTTTTGTTTTATTCATATCAAATGTGAGAAATTAGAAAATAGTAAATAGAAAATATGCAAAGCATATTTTCGGCACTCGCTTGGAATTATAAATTATAAATTTCGATTTACAATTTATTATTCCTTCACTCGCTTGAAAATAGAATACGACTGTTGCGTAAAATTCTACTTTCTAATTTCTACTTTCTATTTTCTAGAAATAATCATCGTAAATCCCTTGGGTTCACGCTTTAATTCCCTTTCAGTTTTAATTGGTATTAATTTATCAGTATTTTCTAAAAAAAATAACACCTTCTTTTTTGCTAGCTCTCCCATTGCTTTCTCTCTGCCTTTTAAAAACATACTTACTTTAACCTTATTTCCATCTTTTAAAAACTTTTCGGCCTGAGAGCTTTTTACCTCAATATCATGAGGCGAAATATTAAATCCAATTCTTATTTCTTTTAATTCTGTTTTTGTTTTTATGTGTATTTTCTTTTCTTTCTTTTTTAAAGAATAAAGATATTTTCCATAATTACCTATTCTGCAAACCGGCGGTTCAACTTTTTCTGTAACTTGAATTAAATCCAAAGATTTAGATTTTGCTAAATCAATAGCCGAAAAAATATTCATAACACCAAGCTGCGCTCCAGTTTCATCTATTACCCTTACCTCCTTTGCCCTTATAAAATTGTTTACTGGTATTTTTTCGATGGTTTTTTTAAATAAATTTTTATTTATAATTTATTACTTTGAATTATGAAATGCTTTCTAGGTATTTTTTTCAAATTTTAGAATGAAAATTTGATAGAATTATTTTATGTAGTTTACTACATAAAATAATTATTGCGAGTTTTCAACTAAAATTTGGAAAAAAGACCAGAAACTTGATTTCCAAAGGGCATTTTGTAATTCAAAGTTATTGTGGAGATGGAGGAGTTGAATCCTCGTCTGAAAAGTCATTAAAAACAATTCTACAAGCTTATTTACCTTTAATTTCAGATATTAAATAAAAGATAAATAAAATTTTAATACCTTAGCTTTAATGTATTTTAATAATTATTCTAAAGCTAAAATAATCATCTATCCTGATTGTATAACACCCTTGATCTGCTTATCAGGAATCAACAGTAAGGATGAACACTAAGCGTATGCTAGTGCTGGTTGCTTATTTGAAAAATTAGCAATTATGTTTTTTTCTCAAAGTTTTATGAGATTTGAGAATACTCAGCTTGCCTTGTTTTTAAAGAGCCAATCATCGAAACTTTCATCCCCGCGAATTTAACTCTCTTCGAATTTGTCTTTCCACATCCCGCTTTTTAATCTTCTCTTTTTTATCAAACTTCTTTTTTCCTTTTGCTAACCCAAACGCGAGTTTTATCCTACCATTTTGCTCATAAATTTTCAAGGGTATTAGCGAAAATCCTCTCTCGTTTACCTTGCCCATAAGGTAATCTATCTCTTTTTTGTTTAAAAGGAGTTTTCTTGATTGTTCGGGATTATAGTCTTCTGGCGCATTTTTAGGTTGATATGCGGGAATTTTAGCTCCTATTAAATATGGCTCTGTATTTCTTATCACTACATACGAACCAGATAAATTAATATGGCCTGCTTTAATAGACTTTACCTCTTGGCCTTGCAAAACTAAACCTGCCTCATAGCTATCAATGATTTCGTAGTCATATAGTGCTTTGTTATTTTCAGAATATATTTTCATTAATTGATATTACCCATATATTAGTTATTTGTAAATTATCAAAAAAAGATTTAGAATCAAGCCATATTGTGTTATGGAAAGAATAAAAGATATAGAAAATAAAGAGGTGGTTTCATGGGAAGCATTAGAAATAATATCAATGCGTTTTTTGTCTTTTTTGTCTTTTATTGATAAAAATAGTACAAAAAAGTTAATTAAAGAGGAGACAAAATATTTTAATAAATCCAACCGCAAACTTTTTTTAGAATTAAGTCAGAATTTTGTAATTACTGCCACTTTGGTACAAGTGGCATTGTTTAAAGAACCAAACAATATAATAAAACTATCGCAAAGTGAGAAAAACGCAAATGCATCTATTGATAATATAATAGGAATTATTGATTTTGAATCATCAAGTCCCGACGAAGTTTTTCCTCTGTACGAAGACAAAAAGCATAAATTAGCGGGAGGTCATGAATTATCGGATAAGTATTATTTATTGCGTAGATTGTGTAAAAGTTTGAACGAATTGATGAGGGAAATGCCAATACTTAAAGATCCCCCCAGACCAAAAAACGATCTTAACTAAATATATTATATATGGAAAAAGGAGAAATTAGTTTTAACCCAGAAGACAAAAGAAATCCCTCTTGGTCAGAACTAAGTATAATTTCAATAAATCTTTTAAGATTCTTGGATTCCATCATAAAAGAGTCTAAATTTGATAATGAAACACATAAAGACTTTTTGAAAATAAATAGACAGTTTCGTGCAATTGGCTTTCCAATGAGGACAAAATTAATAACGGAATTATCTATAAATCCTAGCGAACCAGAAGATAGAGTGCAAAGACTAGTGGCAATTAATTCCATTCTTGAATTTGTAGATTTTGTGGATAATGAATTATCAAATAATGGCTCATCATATTTCGATCTAGAGGATTTGGATGATTATCTTTCTATGGATAAAATGGATTTCCTGAAATTATGGTATAAGCGCTTAGAAGAACAAACTGATATAATAAAAAACTGTGCTAAACAAGAGGCTGAATCTAATTAATATAAAATGATTGCAAAAATCTTTTTTGCAACTGTCTATAATGTATCTTGCCCTAATATTTAATATCTAGGGCTTTTTGTTACTTTATTTTGTTTTAAGGGCTTTAAATTATGCAATAAATAAGCTAAACTAAAACCCAACATGCAAAAAGAAAACATTATTATTTCATTAGGAGGCTCGCTAGTTGCCCCAGGCGAAATAGATGTAGTATTTTTGAAAAATTTTAAAAAATCTTTAAAAAAATACATTGACCTTAAGCGGTTTTTTATTTTTGTCGGCGGAGGAAAAATTTGCCGAAATTACCAAAAAGCACTTTTGGATTTTGGGGCAGATAATAAAGAAAGGGACTTAATAGGGATTGATGTATCAAGATTAAATGCAAAAGTGGTACAACAAGTTTTTTACGATATTGCATTTTCTGAATTGATTACAAACCCAACAAAAAATATAAGCACAAAAAAAGATATTGTGGTGGCTGGAGGTTGGAAACCTGGCTGGTCAACTGATTATTGTTCTGTAATACTCGCCAAAAATATGGGCATTAAGACAATTATTAATGTAACAAATATTGATTATGTGTACGATAAGGATCCGGATAAATTCAAGACTGCAAAAGCATTTAAAAAGATACTTTGGAAAGATTTTAGGAAAATAGTGGGAAATAAATGGAGTCCTGGTTTATCTGTGCCATTTGATCCAAGAGCTTCAAAAATGGCAGAAATTTTAAAGATAAAGGTAATCATAGTTAATGGAAAACACCTAGAAAGATTAGAACATTTTTTAAATAATAAACCATTTTTGGGTACAACTATTCAATGAATATAAAAGAGGAAATAAGAAAATTAATTGAGAAAGCAATAAAAAGTTTTGGTTCATATGATGGACCTGTTTTAGTTGAGACTCCAAAAGAAAAAACACACGGGGATTATTCAACTAATATTGCTCTTGCTTTAGCTAAAAAGTTAAACAAAAACCCAATTGAAGTTGCTGGTGGGTTGGTTAAGGAGTTAAGTTCCAAAGTTCTCAAGAATATTGGAATAGAAAAGGTTGAAGTTGCGGGCCCTGGGTTTATTAATTTTTATTTATCAAAGAAATTTTTTGTTGAAAATTTAAAAAAAATTAATAAAAATTTCGGTAAAAATAGTAATCTTAAAGATCAAAAAGTAATCGTTGAATATACTGATCCAAATCCATTTAAAGAATTTCATATTGGCCACTTAATGAGTAATTCAATTGGGGAATCTATTTCAAGAATTTTTGAATTTCAGGGCGCAAAAGTAAAGCGAGCAAATTACCAAGGCGATGTAGGACTTCATGTGGCAAAAGCAATTTGGGGTAAAATGCAAAACCAAAACCAAGCCTGGCAAAATGCTTATGTATTTGGTTCAGAAAAATATGAAATAAACGAAACTGCAAAAAAAGAAATTACTGAATTGAATAAAAAAATATTTGAAAGATCTGATAAAAATATCAATGCATTATATGATAAAGGAAAAAAAGAAAGCTTAGAATATTTTGAAAAAATTTATAAAACGCTTGGTACTAAGTTTGATTATTATTTTTTTGAAAGTGCGGTTGCTGATTTTGGTAAAAAAATAGTTGAAAATGGTTTGAAAAGTGGGATTTTTGAAAAAGGTGAAAAAGGAGCTACTATTTTTAAAGGCGAAAAGACTGGCTTACACACTAGGGTTTTTATCAATTCAGAAGGATTGCCAACTTATGAAGCAAAAGAATTGGGATTAGCGCATATTAAATACAAAAAATATGGATATAACCAATCAGTAATTATTACTGGTAATGAAATAAATGAGTATTTCAAAGTATTACTATCTGCAATGTTGCAAATTTTTCCTGAATTAGCAGAAAAAACAAAACATATTGGCCACGGAATGATGCGTTTATCCGAGGGCAAAATGTCTTCAAGGACTGGCAAAATTATCACTTTTGAATTTTTACTAAATAAAGTTGAAGAATTAGTAAAAGAAAAAATTAAAGACAGGGATTTATCAGATTTAGAAAAAAAAGAAATTACAGAAAAAGTTGCCATTGGAGCTTTAAAATATTCAATTTTAAAACAATCAATTGGAAGTGATATTATTTATGATTTTGAAAAATCAATTTCTTTTGAGGGTGACTCTGGTCCATATTTACAGTATTCTTATGCAAGAGCGCAGTCGGTTTTAAAAAAAGCAAAAGCAGAAAAAATTAAAGCGTCGCTTAAAAATATACCAAACGAAATCAGTAAATTGGAAAAAGATATGATTTATTTTCCAGAAATTGTTGAAAAATCTGGAAAAGAATATGAGCCCCATGTCATCACTTTATACCTTACAGAATTAGCAAGGGAATTTAACAATTATTATGCAAATAATAAAATTGTTGACAAAAATGATGATTTTTCATCATATAAAGTTGCAATAACGGAAGCTTTTTCAATTATCATGAAAAATAGCCTGTGGTTGCTTGGAATTCAAGCGCCAGAAAAAATGTGATTATAATTATATGGAAAAATTAAAACAAACTGAAAATATAAGTGAGCAATTTTTTTTGAAAATAGAAAAACTAATAAATCTGTGGGAGAGATTTAAAGAAACTGACGAAGGAAAAGAAGCTCTTAATGAAGCCTTGGTTGAATTTTTAAATTCAGAAAAATCTGACGCCGAACTTTTAAGAATCCTTGGGGCAAGAATAAGAGACGAGAGAAAGGGTACAAAAATTAAATTAGTGGGAACTGTTGAGATAAGTAATGTGTGTAGAGTAAATTGTTTATACTGTTCTATGCGAAGAGACAATTTATCAAAAGATAAAATTCAGAGAATAAGTAAGCATGATTTAGTGGCAAGTATAAAGAATGCATTACTGTCAGGTTGTACGGAAGTTTTTGTACAAAGTGGCGAAGATCCTCAGATTGTAGATGTTTTAATAGAAGCTTTAAACGAGTTAAAGGAAGAATTAGGAGGGGTAAAAATTGTAACAAATTTAGGAGATTTAGATTCTAAACAATACTTGAAACTAAAAAACGCAGGTGTGACGCAGTATGTTTCAAATTTTGAAACTTCAAATATTCCAATGCATGAAAGGTTAAGAGAGCATTCTTTTTCGAAAAGGGTTTCTGCAATGAAAGGCGCTCAAGCAGTTGGCATGGATCTTGGCTCGGGTTTTATTATTGGTTTTGATGGACAAACAAACCAAGATATTGCAAATGACCTTTGTTTTGTCAATAAAATGAATGTCAGAAATATGACTAGTGTCACTTGCTTTACTCCCAGCGAAGAAACTCCACTTGCACACGAGAAAGTCGGCGATGTTGAAAAAACTTTAAATGTAATTGCGCTACTTAGAATTTTGTATCCAGATTTTGATATTCCAATTCCCCCAAATTCAAACAGTGAAAAATTAAATTATAATTCCCCCTTATCAGGTATGACCTTGGCATATCAAGCCGGTGCCAATACTGTTTATGAAAATTTCACGCCAGAATCAGTTAAATCTGGCTACGGGATTTATAATATTGCAAACAAAAGACCCGTGGTAACGAAAGGCTCTATAGATAGACTAATTGAAGAAACAGATCGTAATCTTCTAGTGAATAATTAATTTTTGGTAATAAATACCAAAATAACTTTATTGTTGTTTTTTTGCTTTCTAATTTCTTCTCCATAAAAATGAAATTAAACAATAAATATTACCTACTACGCCATGGCGAAGCAGTGTCTAATGTTAAAAAAATTTGCTCTTCATGGCCAGAACAGTTTGAAAACCCCCTTACGAAGCGCGGTATTAAAATGATAGAAGAATCTCTGCAAAAACTTATAGATAAAAAAGTTGATATGATTTTTTCTTCTGATCTTTTACGAACAAAACAAACTGCCAAAATTGTCGGAAAACAATTGAATTTAGAACCAAAATTTGATACAAGGTTAAGAGAAATTCAATTTGGATCTTTCAATAACCGATCAATAGAAGATTTTGAAAAATATTTTGAAAATGAAGAAGAACGAATGCGGGGAAAAACACCCGATGGGGAAAATTATATACAGGTATTAGATCGTGTATATAATTTTTTTGGGGAAATTGATGCATTATATAGTGGCAAAACTATTTTGATTGTAAGTCATCAAGCGCCACTCTTACTCTTATATGGCAAAGTGAAGGGTTGTTCTATTCTAGAGAGTATAGAAAAAATAGAAACAGTTTTTACGGAAAAAAGAATTCAAAAAGGAGAATTAGTAGAATTAAATTAACAGTATGATTTCTTTAAAGGAAGATCAAATATTAAAATCCATTATTGTGGCTTCTGAGAATGATCCAAATAAACCGGAGTTTCCCTCAGATGATCCAAAATTTCCAGCAACACCAACATATAAAATTGAAGTGCCTGGTTTTTTAAATGTATGGATTAAAGATGAGAGTCAAAACCCAACAGGCACCCATAAAGATAGAATGGCGTGGGAAATAATTGTTACCTATAGAGATATTTTATTGACAAATAAAAATGGACAGGCAAAAACAAAATTACCCCAAATGTCTATTATTTCTTCTGGTTCAGCGGCGCTTGCTATACAAACACAGCTAAAAAAATATGGTTTGCCAAACTTGAAAGTATTAATGGATTATAATGCTAATTTGGAAATAATAAAAAAATTAGAAGAAATTGGATGTAAAGTATATAAAACAGACTTAATCAAAAAACCACTAGATTATAGAGCAATTCTTCAATTAACCAATAATCTTAATGGTTTTGACATAACCTCTAATGAAGCATTGGATCCTACCAACCGTTTTTATGACTGGTTAAGTTATGAAATAATAAATAATTCGCCAGACTATTGTTTTATTCCTTTTGGGACAGGAAATTTATATGAAAATATTTTAAATATAAATAAAAAAGAAATTACTACAAATAATCATGACCCAAGATTTAGTGGAAATGTTGAAAATTTAAAAGAGTGCAATTTTCTAGGAATTACCACTAATAATCCTAAATCTATAGCAGATAAGTTATATTCTCCACATTTACCGTTTGTTCGTTATGACGAACAATGGATAAAAATGTATCGTTATGCTGGTTATTGTGGGAAAAAATCAAATGTATATTTACTAAAGGAAAAATTTTTACAGTCAGCGATGAAAATTGCAGAAAATCAAAAAATTAGTTGTGAACCTTCAGGAATTGTAGGACTTGCATTAATGTTGCAAATGAGAAATACTCTTCCAAAAGATAAGAAAATGTTAATTATCAACACGGGTAAATCTAAATTTTAAATAGATGGCATATAATTTTCCAGAAGAAGAAAAAGGAATTCTCAAGTTTTGGGAGGATAACAAAATTTTTGAGAAATTGCGACAAAAAAATAAAGGTAAAAAACCTTGGTCGTTTTTAGATGGACCAATTACCGCCAACAACCCAATGGGCGTACACCATGCATGGGGCAGAACTTATAAAGATTTATTCCAACGATATTTTGCTATGAAAGGCTTTGATCAAAGATATCAAAACGGATTTGATTGCCAAGGGCTTCATGTTGAGGTTGAGGTTGAAAAGGAATTGGGCTTTAAAAACAAAAAAGATATTGAGGCTTATGGTATTGGCGCGTTTATTGAAAAGTGCAAAGAACGGGTAAGAAAATATTCTGCCATACAAACCTTGCAATCCGTAAGATTGGGCCAATGGATGGATTGGGAAAATTCTTATTTTACAATGTCTGATGAAAATAATTATACAATTTGGCACTTTTTAAAAAAATGCCACCAAAAGGGCTACTTATATAAAGGAAGGGATTCTGTACCATGGTGCCCACGATGTGGAACTGCTATAAGTCAGCACGAAATTTTAACAGAAGAATATAAAGAAATTGTGCACGATTCGGTATATTTTGGCCTGCCCTTAATTAATAAAAAAGATGAAAATCTTTTAGTATGGACTACTACCCCATGGACGCTTCCGGCTAATATAGCAGTCGCGGTTGATGAAAAAATTGATTATACGCTTGTTGAAAATGAACAAGGTAAATTTTGGATAGCTAAAGATTTAGTTGAAAAAATTTTTAAAGAAAAATTTAAAATTTTAAAAACCGTAAAAGGAAAAAATTTAGTGGGATTAAAATATTCATTTGCTTTTAATGACTTGCCAAGAGTAAAAGAGGTGGCTCAAAAAAATCCTACTACATTTCATACAATCATTTCAACTGATGACAGAATTATGCCCATTAACACCGAAGATGGAACTGGCCTTGTGCATACTGCCGTTTCAGCTGGCCAAGAAGATTTTCAATTAGGTAAAAAATTAGGATTACCTTTAATAGAAGTTATAGGCGAGGATGCAAGTTATTTGGAAGGCTTGGGTGAATTTTCAGGGCAAAATGCTAAGAAAAATCCAAAGATAATCCTTGATTATCTAACACGGAAGGATGCGGAAATTGACACGGAAAAACGCGGAAACTGGGTGTTTAAAATTTTGCCTTATAAACACAAATACCCCACTTGTTGGAGATGTAAAACCGAATTAGTTTGGCGTGTAGTTGATGAGTGGTATATTTCCATGGATAAGCTGCGAAAACCCCTAGAGAATATTGTTAAAGAGATTAATTGGATTCCGGCTTTTGGAAAAGAAAGAGAATTGGATTGGATAAAAAATATGCACGACTGGTTGATTTCCAAAAAAAGGTATTGGGGGCTAACACTTCCTATTTATGAATGTGAATGTGGCCATTTTGAAGTTATTGGTAGTAAAGAAGAATTAAAGAAACGAGCCATTGAAGGCTGGGAGCAATTTGATGGGAACTCTCCCCATAGGCCATGGGTGGATGCCGTCAAAATAAAATGTAAAAAATGTAAAAAAACTGTTGATAGAATTAAGGATGTGGGAAGCCCTTGGCTAGACGCGGGCATTGTGCCCTTTTCAACTATCCAGTATTTTTCTGATAAGAAGTATTGGAAAAAATGGTTTCCGGTGGATTTGATTTCCGAATCTTTCCCCGGGCAATTTAAAAATTGGTTTTATTCTTTATTGGTTATGTCAGCAGTACTAGAAGAAACAGCACCTATGAAGACGATTTTTGGATATGCTTCGGTCAGGGACGAAAAAGGTGAAGAAATGCACAAGTCCAAGGGAAACGCCATTTGGTTTGACGAGGCAGTAGAAAAAATTGGTGCTGATCCGATTCGTTGGTTTTATATGAGATCAAATCCAGCAGAAAATGTAAACTTTGGCTATCTTTTGATAGACGAAATAAAAAGGAAATTATTGACTCTACAAAATGTATATACATTTTTTACCACCTATGTTGATAAAAAAGATTATCCAATTGATGTAAAACTTACATCAGAAAATATTTTAGATAAGTGGATTATTTCAAAGCTGGGCCACCTTATTTTACTAGTAGAATTTAACTTGGACAAATATGGCGTAGCAAAAAGCACGCTGGCAATAGAAGATTTTTTTATTAATGATTTATCAATTTGGTACTTAAGAAGATCAAGAAAAAGATTTCATCCTTCAGTTGATGCTAAAGAGCAAGCTAAAAGAAAAGAGGCTATAGAAACCTTGTATTATGTACTATTAAATATTGCAAAAATTATTGCTCCGATAATGCCCTTTTTTGCTGAACAAATGTACCAAAGTTTAAAAACAGAGAAAATGCCAGAATCAATTCACTTGTGTGATTGGCCAAAAACAAAAATAATTAATACTGATTTAGAGCTTGAGCAAAAAATGGATGAAGTAAGAAATATTGTAGCACTTGCCCTAGCTGACCGTTCGGCCAAAGCAATTAAAATAAGGCAACCTTTGGCAAAATTATCAATAAAAAATAAAAAATCTAAAATTAAAGGCAATGAAGAATTAATAAATCTTATAAAAGACGAATTAAATGTGAAAGAAATAGTATTTAATGATAAAATAAAAGAAGATATAGAGCTGGATATTAATATTACAGAAGAATTAAAAGAAGAAGGAATAGTGAGAGATATAATAAGATTTGTCCAAGATATGCGAAAAGAAGCGGAGCTGAAGCCAAGTGATGAAATTTTAATTAGTTTTTCTGGATCGCAAAAAATCATTAAAATCGTGGAAAATAAAAAAGATTTGATTTTAAAAGATATTAAGGCAAAAATGCTTTCAAACGAAAAAGAAATTAATGGAAAATTCTTAGAAAAAGAATTTTCGGTCGATATTGAAAAATCATTAATTAAAATTCACCTGGTCAAATAAATTATTTTATAATTTAATTTCGCCTTGCGAAATTATTTGACCGGGTAAAAAATAACTATGTCAATATTTGGTAATCCAAAAAACAACATACCAGCTAATGATAAATCTAAAAAAACAAACCCTAATAAATCGGCTTTTGAAAAATACGGACACCAAGGAGGTGTTCCTATAGGAAAATTTTATGAAATAGCTAAAGGCCAACAAGATAAAACAGTTGGCCATGGCAGGCATTCTATTCCTTATAAGCCTGGCCAAAAAGAACAATTTATTAAAAGCGTCTTACCTACACAAAAAGTTGGTATTAAAGTTGAAGAAAGAGAAGTGGAAAATGAAATTAAAAGACTCAAGAGTCTCTACAATACACCTTTAATAAAAAAGGGTAATTTATACGATAGATCATTAATCGATGATAAAATATTCGTTCTAGAACAAACCCTTAAAAAACTTCGATCAAAATAACCATACAGCATGTCTGTAAAGTACAAAACAGAAGCACTTGTTTTTAAAAAAGAAGACTGGTCGGAAGCGGACAGAATTTTTTCAATTTTTACCTATGATTTTGGCAAAGTACAAGTTATAGGTAAAGCAATAAGAAAAATCACTTCAAAATTGAGGGGCGGTTTAGAGATTTTTTCTTTTTGTGAAATTGAATTCATACAGGGTAAAAATAGGAAAATTCTAACTGATGCTGTGTTTCTAGATAAATTTAAAAGTATACCGCAAATTCCAGAAAAACTGGCGGTTGCTTATAAAATTTCGGATATTTTAGATAATTTTATCAAGGGTGAAGAAAACGACGAAAAAATCTGGGGTTTATTGGTTGATATTTTTGAAAAATTAGATACTCATTTTTCAAAAAATTTTAATTATCAATTAATTTATTTTTATTTTTTTTGGAATTTTATATCAACCTTAGGCCATTGTCCAGAACTTTCAAAGTGTGCTGCATGCCAACAAAAACTTAACCCCAATGATTTATATTTTTCTAATAAAGAAGGGGGTGTTATTTGTCGTAATTGCTATATTGCCAATACGAATGCAATTAAAATAACATCCGACGCAGTAAAAATTTTAAGATTAATTTTACAAAAAGATTGGGAGGTTTTGTTGAAATTAAAAATAGAAACTTCCTGCCAAAAAGATTTAGAAGAAATTTTAAAAAATTATTATGATTATTTTATTTAAATTATGAAAATTTTTAAAAATAGACTTATAGGTATTACTTTCTTACTGCTGTCTGCGCTTTTTTTGCGTTTTTATTTAGTAAATTTTTTAGAAGAAAGTAATTTTTTGTGGTTAAGAATTACTGATGTTATTTTAATAATCGGCATTGGAGCTTTTGTATTAAAAGAAATAGCTGAAATTATAGAAGAAACAACAGAAGTTTTAAGCAAAAGAACTAAAATCGCCAGTGGCTTATTACAGTCTTTAGGCACTGCTTTCCCTGATATGGTTTTAGGTATTGTTGCTGCCGTAATAAGCTTAAGTTTAATAAAAGAAGACTACGCCTTAGCAATAAATTTTGCTATTATTGCTGCAGCCACCACTTTTGGCTCTAATATTTATAATATTGCCCATGCCATATTGTGTGTTTTCAGGCAAAATGTCTCAAATGAAAAAGGAGTTCCCGTGTTAATGTTGCCAGGAATAAAAAAAATGGGCGTGGTAACTCCAATAAAAAATCATCAAGTAAAGCCATCTTTGAAGGAAATAGATACATCTTTGGACATTCTTAATGCGTTAACAATATTGACTGCAATAGTTGCTATATCTATGGTAATTTTTGGTCAAGTGAAAAATCCTGTATCAACTATATCGGGAGAACTTTACCAACTTATAAGACCCGTGGGCTTTATTATTTTGGCTTTATGTCTTCTAATAATGTATTATTTTAGAAAAACAAAAAGAGGTCATATCTTAGTAGGAGAAATACAATCAGAAGAAACTTATTACCAAAAAAAACCCACATGGCTCATACTTTCATATTTAGCTATTTCTGGAATTGCCATATTATTTGCTGCAGAAAGCATGATTAGGGCAGTCGAAAATTTTGCCACTATCACAAGAACTCCTTTTGTTGTAGTTGGCGTGTTGGCGGGAATCATAGGTTGCATAGGAGAAATGATTGTGGTGCACAATTTTACCGTAAACCCAAAAGGCAGGATTGGAGATGCGTTAGTTGGCGTGGGAATGGATAATATTGTAACCACTATGGGGGCCTCAATAGTTGCAGTAATGGGTGGTATTTTTTTGGGAGGCAATTCTTTAATTCTTATTTTCGTTTTAATTCTTACCTTAAATACGATATTAATATGGCAAATTTCAAAATTAAAAAATTATTTTTTAAATCAAGCTTAATCAAAATAAAATGAGTAAAATAAAAAAAATCAATAAGAATATTTTTATCGTTTCAGGGATTCTCATTATTGTAGTTGGTTTTATCGGCTTTTGGTATTACAGAGATAGGATTTTTTCAAAAGAAATTTTAAAGCTAGAAATTCTAGGGCAAGAGCAAGCTAAAATGGGAGAAGAAATTGAATACACGGTTAAATATAAAAACAATGGGAATTTTGTTTTAGAAAATCCAAAACTTACCTTTGAACTTCCAGATAATTCTTTAACCGAAGATGACAAAACAAGACTTACTCAAAATCTAAAAGATATTTATCCTGGGGGTGAAGATTTTGTTAAATTTAAAGCAAGACTATTAGGCAAAGAAGGAGATTTAAAAGTAGCTCGTGCATGGCTATCGTATACACCTAAAAATTTATCAGCCCGCTATGAAAGTGACACCACTTTTACCACTAAAATTGATGTGGTACCAATAACTCTTACGCTTGATTTATCTTCAAAAATAGAAAAAGGCAAAGAATTTTCTTATGTCATTAATTATTTTTCAAATGTAGATTATCCACTAGAAAATTTAAGTATCAAAATTGATCCTGCCGATGGATTTAATTTTAAATCATCAATTCCATCCTCACTTGATAACACAGAATGGAAACTAGATACTCTTTTAAAATCACAGGGGGGCAGAATCAATATTAGCGGAGTTATTTTAGGAAATCAGCAAAATAATTTAAAACTATCAGTAAAGCTTGGGATGTGGCGTGCTGGCAGTTTTATTATTATCAAAGAAACTACGCAAGAAGTTGAAATCATACAACCCCTTTTATTTATATCCCAGCAAGTTAATGGTTTTTCTGACTATGTGGCCTCTCCAGGGGAAAGTCTGCGTTATGAAGTTTTTTTAAGAAACTTAGGAACAACCCCAATTGAAAATCTATTTGTCACCTATAGACTAGATAACAACGCATTTGATATATCAACACTATCTAGCCAAAATGGACAAGTAAGGCCGAATGATAATTTAATTATTTTTGACTACAAGCAATTGCCTTTATTAAAAAAATTAAATAGCAAACAAGAAGTAAAGCTTGAATTTACTGGCAAGCTAAAAGATAATTGGTTTGTTTCGCCTTCGGATCAAAATAATGCCCAGATAAAAAATAAGGTAGAAGTATTGGATATTTCGGAAGAATTTTTAACTAAAGTTAATTCAAAAATAGGCTTATCCCAAAAAGCATATTATTCAACACAAAATGGCATTGAAAATTCAGGACCTATTCCCCCAACTGTAGACAGTATTACAACCTACACAATGGTATGGCAAGCAACAAATTATTTTAATGATGTTAAAAATATAAAAGTTAAAGCAATCTTACCAGCCAATGTTTCCTTAAGCGATAATATATTTCCCGAAGACCAAGCCTCTAATTTTTCTTTTGACAGCGCGAGCAGGGAAATTGTATGGGTAGCCGGAAGCCTTGCTTCTGGGTCTTCGGCCTCACTATCTTTTCAGATTGCAATTGTGCCAAGCTCTTTTCAAAAAGGAACAATTGCAGATTTAATAGGCCAAGCATCAATTTTTGCAGAAGATCAATTTACAGGAGCGGTGACCAAAAGTTCGGCTCTTGGCTTAGATACCAGCTTACCCGATGATTCAAATAATTCGGGCGGAGGAATAGTTCAATAAATTTAAAAATTATAATTTACAAAACCAAATCGGGTTAAAACCCGATTTTTGGTTGAAAGTTTTCTGTTTCAAATGTATTATTAACCTTGAATTATGAAAGACCTCGAAAGCATTTCATAATTCAAGGTTATCAAAGTACAAAATGAACTCAAATAAAAATGATTTAATGGAAAAAATTTACCCAGTTAAATATTTATGCTTTTTTAAAAAAGCATAAATAAAATCCTTTTGGGATTTTATTTAACGGGGTTAATTTCCCCTTAATAATGAAGGATAAAACAGAAATTATGTCAAATAATATGATGGATAAGATAATCAGTTTATGCAAAAGGCGGGGTTTTGTGTTTCCCGGATCAGAAATTTATGGAGGATTAGCTAATTCATGGGACTACGGGCCACTAGGAGTTGAATTAAAAAACAATATTAAACAGCTTTGGTGGAAACGATTTGTGCATCAGCGCGATGATATGGTTGGCATCGATGCGGCATTAATTATGAACCCAAAAGTGTGGGAAGCTTCAGGACATTTAAAAGAATTTTCTGATCCGTTAGTGGAGTGTAAAAAATGCCATAAAAGATTCCGCATAGATCAAGTTGAATCAAAAAAATGTCCAGAATGCAGGGGTGAATTATCAGAAGCCAAGCAATTTAACTTAATGCTTAAAACATTTTTGGGTCCTGTAGAAAATGAAGATTCTATAGTATATTTTAGACCAGAAACTGCGCAAGCCATGTTCGTGGATTTTAAGAATGTATTGGAAACTTCACGAAAAAAATTACCGTTTGGGATTGCTCAAATCGGAAAAGCATTTAGAAACGAAATAACTCCTGGAAATTTTATTTTCCGCACACGAGAATTTGAACAAATGGAAATTGAATATTTTATCAAAGAAGAAAATTGGGAAGAAGTTTTTGAACACTGGAAAAAAGAAATGCAATCTTGGATGAAAAATATTCTTGGGTTGCAAGAGAAAAATATTTCTGAATTATCCGTACCAAATAAGGAACTCGCACATTATTCTAAAAAAACTATTGATTTTGAATATAATTTTCCTTTTGGCAAAAATGAGCTTTACGGTCTTGCATACAGAACAGATTTTGATTTAAAAAATCATTATAAAGAAGAGCCGTATTTAGACATAGAAAAGAATGAAAAGCTTTACCCACATGTGATTGAACCGACTTTCGGTGTAGATAGATCTGTTTTAGCAGTGCTTTGTGATGCTTATATAGAAGAAGCCGAAAGAGTGGTATTAAAGTTAAAACCGGTATTGGCACCATATAAAGTTGCGGTATTTCCTTTGTTGAAAAATAAGCCTGAGTTAGTGGAAAAAGCAAAAGAAATTTATAATAATTTGAAAAAAGAATTCACCGTAGCTTTTGACGACCGTGGTAATATTGGCAAACGATATTATAGTCAGGATGAGATTGGAACACCATATTGTGTAACAGTGGATTTTAATACTTTAGAAAAAGATGAAGTAACAGTAAGAGATAGGGATACTATGAAACAAGAAAAAGTAAAAGTGAGCCAATTAATTGATTATATAAAAGAAAAAATATATGTTTAAAAAAACTAAATTAAAAAATGGATTAAGAGTTATTTCGGTTCCAATGAAAAATGCTAATAGCGTAACAGTGCTTGTGTTGGTTGGAACGGGCTCTAAATATGAAACTAAAGACATAAATGGTATTTCCCATTTTTTGGAGCACATGTTTTTTAAAGGAACTAAAAAGCGCCCAACAACCCTGAAAATTTCAGAAACACTTGATATGATTGGAGGCCAATATAATGCGTTTACCTCAAAAGAAACTACTGGTTTTTGGGCAAAAGTTGATACAAAACATACCGATGTAGCACTAGATTGGATTTCAGATATGTTTTTAAATGCTAAATTTGAAACAGAAGAAATTGATCGCGAAAAAGGGGTAGTAATTGAAGAGTTGAATATGTATTTAGATACACCCACTTCTTATGTGTCAGAGCTTTTTGAAGATTTGTTATATAAAGACCAACCTGCTGGTTGGCGCATTGTAGGAGAAAAAGAAAACATTATGGCTTTTGACCGTGATAAGGTGGTTAATTATTATAAAACCCACTACTCAAACGAAAATACGGTTATTTGTATTGCAGGAAATATCAACACAAAACAAATTGCAAAGAAAATAGAAAAATATTTTGGCGCTTCAAAAAATCAACAAGCCCTACCAAAGCTAGAGGTAAAAGAATTGCAAGAAAAACCTGAAATTTTACTGCACAATAAAAAAACTGACCAAACCCATTTTTGCCTAGGCGTAAGGGCCTACGATATGTTTGATAAAAGAAGGCACGCCTTAACTTTAATGTCGGTTATTTTAGGGGGGAACATGAGCTCGCGCTTATTTATTTCAGTCAGAGAGCGCAATGGATTGGGGTATTATGTGCACACTTCGGTTGATACAACTACTGATACGGGGTATCTTGTAACCCAGTCAGGAATTAAAAATAATAGCCTAGAAAAAGCTATTGGCTTAGTATTAGATGAATACCGTGATTTAAAAAATAAAAAAATCACCGCAAGAGAATTAAAAAAAGCCAAGGATTATATAAGAGGCAGTATGTCGCTTTCTTTAGATAGCACTGATGCCCAAGCTTCTTTTTATGCTAATCAAGAAGTAATGGGAAAAGAACTTTTAACTCCAGAAGAAAAAATGAAAATGATTGATAAGGTTTCTATACATGATATAAAGAAGGTAGCTGAAGATATATTTAAAAATGGAAAATTAAATTTGTCAGTAATAGGCCAATTTAATGAAAAAGACAAAGATCGTCTTTTGCAATTATTAAAAATATGACAGAACAAACTCTAGATATTTCTTGGAAAACCATACTTAAAATTTTAATTGCCGGTTTTATCTTGTATATGCTTTTTTTAGTAAAAGATATTGTGATTTGGTTTTTCTTTGCATTAATAATATCGCTTTTAGTTGAGCCGGTAATCAATTTTTTAAGAAGGCTGCACTTTCCAAAAGTAATAGCAGTCGTTTTGGTGTATCTATCAATTTTTGGGTTGTTAGGCTTGATGATTTACCTTACGGCCCCTATTTTTATTTTTGAAATAAATCAATTATCGCAAAACATTCCTGATTATTTTGAAAAACTCAATCCAGTATTTAAAAATTTAGGTATTGATGTTGCTAAAAATTTTGAAGATTTTAGCGCAAATTTAATTTCTGGATTGCAAGAAAGTTCTATAAATATTATCAAAGCCATTTCTGTTTTCTTTGGTGGATTAACTTCTACAGTTTTAATTTTTGTTTTTGCTTTTTATATTTCCTTAGAAGAAAAAGGACCAGAAAGATTCTTATCTCTTTTGGTCCCCAAAAAGTATGAAGGGTATATTGTAAATATTTTTGAGCGATCTCAATTCCAAGTTTCTGGTTGGTTTGGAGCAAGAATTCTGGCTTGCATATTTGTGGGAATTGCCTCTTTTATTGTGTTCTTTTTATTCGGTATTAAGTATGCATTTATTCTTTCTTTAATTTCTGGAGTATTAACCCTTGTACCTTTCATAGGACCGCTTGTCACTGCTTTATTGGCGCTTTTATTTGTAGGAGCATCTAATTCTTGGTTTTTGGCAGCGTATGTTGTAGTTGCTTTATATATAATCCAAGTAATAGAAAATAATATTGTTACACCTTTGTTAATGAAAAAATTCTTAGATTTACCGCCTATTTTAGTATTAATATCATTATTAATTGGAGGAACTATTTTTGGATTTTTGGGAATGATTTTTGCAGTTCCTGTGTTTGGAATTGTGTACCAGTTTTCAAGAGAATTTTTAATAAAAAAGAGAGAAGAAAATAATTATTAGACCTATTGATAACTTATTAGCACAATACTGATAAAAATTGCTATAGCCTGGGTTAAAATTCTGAAAGGAATGGAGACCAGAGCACTAAAAAGAATATTTTTAGTGCTCGGCCGAGCACTCAATTCATTGAGTGCTCTGGTTTTTTTATACCTTAAAAAATGCACTTTTTGGATATGTATTTTATCGTGCAACAATAAAAATTTATTACTAAATAAAGAGCTTATTATAGTTAAACCGTCCGGTATTAAGGAAACAAAAACGCAAATATATATTATTAGTTGATTTTTAGAAAAGAGCAAAATTATTATTATGGCTAGGCAAAAATCTAAAAATACTTTTAAAATATCGGGTAGAGATTTTCTCCAATTTTTTTCTCTTATATTATCAATAGAATATTCAATGTGAGGGAAAAGATCTAAAAAATAATGGCCTAACAAAGCCAGTATAATAGCTAAAAAAACATTATGAATTACACTTCCAATGGCTGCTCCAAAGAGCATATGGGCTAATAAGATCATTGCAGATTTAAGATTTATGATTTAAGATTTACTAATCTATTATGACAAAAAAATTCTACATTACAACTACCCTACCTTATGTAAATGCATCTCCGCATATTGGTTTTGCGATGGAAATAATCCAATCAGATGTTATAGCCCGACATAAACATCAGCAGGGTTTTGAAGTTTTTTTTAACATGGGTTCTGACGAACATGGCGTAAAAATATTACGCAAGGCCCAGGAATCCAACATGGAGCCCAAGGCCTATTGCGATATTTATGCCGCCAAGTTTGACAATTTAAAAGAAAAACTTAATTTAACTTACAACAACTTTATTCGTACAACTGACGATCATCACATAAAAGCCGCGCAAGAATTTTGGTTGCGGTGCCAAAAAAATGGTGATATTTATAAAAAAAATTACAAAGTAAAGTATTGCGTAGGTTGTGAATTGGAAAAAACCGATTCTGAACTTGAAAATGGCAAGTGTCCGGTACACCCTAATCAGGAAATTGAACTAATAGAAGAAGAGAATTATTTTTTCAAATATTCAAATTATAAAAAACCGCTTTTAGATTTTTACGAAAAAAATCCGGATTTTGTAGTACCGGCATCACGTTTAAATGAGATTACAGAATTTACCAAAAAAGGATTGGAAGATTTTAGTATTTCAAGATTAAAAGCAAAAATGCCTTGGGGAGTAGATGTTCCTAATGACCCAAACCATGTAATGTATGTGTGGTTTGACGCCTTAGTTGGGTATATTTCAGCGCTCGGCTGGCCCAATAACGATAAACAATTTAATAATTTTTGGCCGGGCATACAGGTTGCAGGAAAAGATAATTTACGCCAGCAATCCAGCATGTGGCAGTCAATGTTGATGTCTGCTGGCCTACCTAATTCAAAACAGATTTTTATCCACGGCTTTATTACCGTTAATGGACAAAAAATGTCTAAGTCGCTAGGAAATGTCATTGATCCCTTTGAATTAGTTGAAAAATACGGGGTTGATGTGATTAGGTATTATTTATTGCGAGAAATTACCCCCACAGAAGATGGTGATTTTACTATTGAAAAACTTGAACAACGATACAATTCTGACTTAGCTAGCGGTATAGGAAATTTATTAGCAAGAACAATTACTCTCGCAGTAAAACCAAATTTTGAAGAAAAAAAACCAAGTGCAAAAATAAAGAAAGAAGCAACTAAGACAAAAAAAATCTGTGAACAATATTTAGAAAATTTTAAATTTAATGATTCTCTAAAATCAATTTGGGAACTGATTACTTTTTGCGATAAATACATTAACCAAGAAAAACCGTGGATCGCCAGCAAAAAATCTTCCCAAGTTATTTCTGATATTTTATTTGCATTAGAAGAAATTTCATACCTATTAAAGCCATTTTTACCAGAAACCTCAGAAAAAATAAAAAATATGCTTAAAAGTAAAACATCAGAGATTTTGTTTCCAAGGCTGTTAAAATCCTAAGCATGATTATTGATACTCATAGCCACCTACAATTTAACGCCTATAAGGACGATGTGAATGAAGTAACAAAAAGAACCCAATCTAAAAATATTTGGTGTATTAATGTTGGGACCAACTATCCGTCAAGCAAAGACGGGATTTTATTTGCCGAAAAACACGGGGAAAGTTTTTTTTCAGCTATTGGCTTGCATCCGATGTATGCAGGCGCTGAATTTTTAAAAATCAAAAATGATGATAATGAAAGCAAGGAATTAGTTGAAGAAAATACTTTTGACACTCAAAAATACAGGGAATTGGCTCAATCAAAAAAAGTAGTGGCGATTGGCGAAATTGGACTAGATTATTACTACAAGCCGAAAACTGCCACGAAGTTAGCGGAGTTTAAAGAGAAACAAAAACAAATTTTTTTGCAACAACTAGATTTGGCAAAAGAATTAAATCTGCCCGTTATTTTACATTGCCGAATGGCGCACGAAGACATTTTAGAAATTCTTAAATCATATATCGTAAATCATAAATCAATGAATGGAGTGATTCATTGTTTTACGGGCACAATTGAGCAGGCAAAAAAATATATTGACCTTGGATTTAGTATTGGTATTAATGGAATTATTTTTAAGTTTAATATAGATGAAGTAATTAAAAATATTTCATTAAGCAACATGCTTCTTGAAACTGATTGCCCGTATTTAACCCCCCTGCCCGCTGTAGCTTTAGCGAAAGCGGGGCCTGATAGCCACATAAGAAACGAACCGATTTTTATAAAACACACTATCCAAAAAATCGCAGATTTAAAGGGAATTACTTTTGAGGAGGTTTGCAATAAAACTACTCAAAATGCTAAAAGATTATTCACCCTGGTTAAATAATTTTGACCGAAAGTCAAAATTAAAATCCAAAGGATTTTATTTAACTGGGTAAAAATTTAATCAACGAGGCTATTATAAAAAAGCGGTTAAAATCGCTTTTTTTTGTGTATAAATTATGATATGATACTTAAAAATATGGCTAAATATAACCCTCAAAAAATAGAAAAGAAGTGGCAAAAGAAATGGTATGACGGAAGCCTATTTAAGGCTCAAAACCCTTCGGCTCGCTCAGGGCAAGATAGCTCCAAGAAGGAGAAATTTTATATCTTAGATGAATTTCCCTATCCTTCAGGAGATGGCCTTCACATAGGCCATTGCAGGCCCTATATTGGCTTAGATATTATTGCCAGAAAAAGAAGAATGCAGGGCCAAAATGTGTTATTTCCAATGGGTTGGGATGCTTTTGGTTTACCCACAGAAAACTACGCCATCAAAAAGGGCGTGCACCCAAGCATTGTAACCAAAAAAAATACCGATAACTTTAGAAAGCAAATGAAAAATTTGGGGCTTTCTTTTGATTGGAGCCGAGAAGTAAACACTACCGATCCAAAATATTATAAATGGACACAGTGGATTTTTATAAAACTTTTTGAAAACGGTTTGGCATATAAAGATAAACTGGCAATTAATTGGTGCCCAAGCTGTAAAATTGGTTTAGCGAATGAAGAAGTTGTCGCAGGAAATTGTGAACGATGCGGTACTAAAGTTGAAAAAAGGGAAAAAGAGCAATGGCTTATTAAAATTACAAAATATGCAGATAGATTAATTAACGATTTAGCAACCGTTGATTATCAGCAAAGAATAAAAGACCAGCAGATTAATTGGATTGGAAGATCAGAGGGATCAGAAATTGATTTTTCAATTGTTAATTCCAACGAAAAAATAAAAGTATTTACTACGAGACCAGATACATTATTTGGTTGCACATTTTTAGTACTTGCTCCTGATCATGAAATTTTAAAAAAAATAAAAAATAAAATTAAAAATTGGCAGGAAGTTGAAAAATATATTAATCAGGCAAAAAATAAATCTGATTTAGAGAGACAAGAGAATCAAAAAGATAAAACCGGAATTGAGCTTGAAAGCATCAAAGCAATAAATCCGGCAAATAAAGAACGCTTACCTATTTTTGTGGCTGATTATGTAATGGTAAATTACGGAACTGGAGCTATTATGGCAGTTCCAGCGCACGACCAGCGAGATCTTGAATTTGCAAAAAAATACAACCAAAAAATCATTGAGGTAATTGATAATAAAAAAATGCTGTTAAATTCGGGGGAGTTTAACGGAATGGAAAGCGAAAAAGGAAAAATCGCAATTACTGAACTTGTTGGTGGAAAAAAATCGGTCAATTATAAATTAAGGGATTGGGTGTTTTCACGCCAGCACTATTGGGGAGAACCAATTCCTATGATTAATTGTACAGCGTGCGGGTGGCAAACTGTACCAGAAAAAGAGTTACCAGTTGAGTTGCCTAAGGTACAAAAATACCAACCTACAGATACAGGAGAGTCTCCATTATCTGCAATTGAAAAGTGGGTGAATGTAAAATGTCCAACATGCAAGGGGCCTGCAAAAAGAGAAACTGATACCATGCCAAACTGGGCGGGATCAAATTGGTACTATCTTGCTTATTTGGCTGCAGATAAGCAGGGAAATTCGAAATTCGAAATTCGAAATTCGAAATTATTGAGCTATTGGATGCCAGTTGATTGGTATAATGGTGGCATGGAGCATACTACTTTGCATTTACTTTATTCGCGATTTATTTTTAAATTTTTGTGGGATATTGGAGCAATTCCAAAAAAAATTGGCAACGAACCTTATAAAAAAAGGACTTCCCATGGTATTATTTTAGCCGAAGGCGGAGTTAAAATGTCAAAAAGCAAAGGCAATGTAATAAACCCAGACGATGTAGTAAAAAACTACGGTGGTGATGCCTTAAGGGTGTATGAAATGTTTATGGGTCCATTTGAACAAATGATTCCTTGGGATTCAAAAGGAATTGTAGGAGCAAGGCGTTTTCTTGAAAAAATATACAACCTTGCCCTAAAATTCCAAATCCCAAATTCCAAATCACAAATAAATCCAAAATTAGAAATTCAAAATCTCTTAAACAAAACTATTAAAAAGGTTGGGGATGATATTGAGTTAATGAAATTCAATACTGCAATTTCTTCGTTAATGATTTTAGTAAATGGTTTTTATGAAAAACCACAAGATATTACTAAGGAAAATGTAAAAAATTTATTAATTCTATTAAGCCCTTTTGCCCCGCATTTGGCCGAAGAATTGTGGGAGAAACTAGGCTCAAAAGGATTGTGTTCACAGCAAAAATGGCTAAAGTACAATGAACGCCTAATTAACCAAGAAAAAGTAGTGTTTATGATACAGGTGAATGGAAAAGTAAGAGATAAAATAGAAGTTAATGCAGGTTTGGATCAAAGCCAAATAGAAGGAATTGCACAAAAGGGATTAAGGATTACGCCATGGATAAATGGCAAACAAATTAAAAAGATAATTTTTGTGCCAAATAAATTAATTAATATTGTTATATAGATTATGGAAAAGATTTCACTGGCAATTATAATCGCAATCTGTATTTTGTTATCAATATTTATTGGATATAAATTCTTCCTTAATGGGAGTGTTGCCCATAATGAAACGCAATTTAACAACCCCATTCTCACTGAAGATCAGACACAACAAAATAATGAATACAATGAATATTTAGATAACCTCAAGAAGGAAGTAGAAAATGAATTTAATACCTATTTAAAAAGTAAACTAGAAAATTGGTCTTTATATATCGCAGATCCAGAATCTTATGACAAGCAGTTTGGAAGTACTGATGGTTGTGGTGGTACTGTAAAAGTAAGTGATGACTTTGTTGATTATATTAAAAAGTCAGAAAAGGGACCGGTCTATAAATTACCTCTGAAATACAGATTATATCTTGTGTATACCCCTAATTATAACTATTGGTCAACAAAAAAGTTTTTATCTTTTACAAGCGACGATATGGGGATTTGTGGGGTGGGTGGACCCATGAGAATATCTGCAACTGCTGATAAAGTTTTATGGATCAATGGAATGTGTGGTGGAGCCGGAGGGCCCGATTGTGATCAAAATTATTTTCTTTTAGAATTAATAAAAGATTATTTTATCAAAAACTAATATGATAAAAAAAGTAGTGGTTGCGGTTGCCGGAACTGGAACCCGAATGCTAGACCTAGCAAAAGATAAACCAAAACATCTTATTACTGTTTTAAATAGGCCCTTTTTGGCATATTTGCTAGATAATCTTTTCTATGCGGGCTATAAGGATATTATTTTAGTGGTGGGGCACAAAGGCGAAATGATAGAAAATTTTAAGAATTCATATATTCCTCCGGTAACGGGCGAATTTAAAATACAAGCCATAAGCCAATACGACCTTTTAGGAACAAAAGAACAGGGAACCTATGGGACTGCTTGCCCCTTAATGTGCGTAAAAGATATTATCGATGAGCCATTTATATTTTTATATGGAGATAATTTGTACTCGGTAAAAGATTTAAAAGCATTAAATATTGATGATAATTATAACTATATTGCCGGAATGCACCACGATGCACCAGAAAAATATGGGGTTTTGATCTCTGATGAAGAAGGATTTTTAAAAGAGATTATAGAAAAACCGAAAGAATTTGTGGGAAACATGATTAACACGGGGCCATTCAAATTTACTCCAGAAGTTTTTGAAAAACTGCCTTTGATACAAAAATCTCCTAGGGGGGAATATGAAATTACTGATGTTATTTCTCTCTTAGCTAAAGAAAAGAAAGTAAAAATAAAAAAAATAGAAGATTATTGGATTGATTTTGGAAAACCCGAAGATGTAGAAAAACTCGCTGAATTTTTAACAAATGATCATAAAAATTTCGCCAAAAATAATACATAAAGTTTCTATATTTTTAAAAAAAGGAGGCCTGGTAATTTGTCCTACTGATACTGTGTATGGATTTTTAGCAGATGCTTCAAACAAAAAAGCTGTTGATAAAATTTTTAAGATCAAAAAGAGGTCGAAATCAAATCCCCTGTCACTGTTTGTGAAAAATTTTAAAATGGCGAATAGAATTGCTTTTATTAATGAGAAACAAGCTAATATTTTAAATAAATTTTGGCCTGGGAAATATACATTTAGAATAAAACGAAAACCTAAAAAAGATTTGTACGGCGTTGATAAAAACACTATTGCGATAAGAATTCCTAAGTATAAATTCTTAAATGATTTATTAAATAAAATAAATAAACCATTAGTTCAAACATCGGTAAATATTTCTGGAAAAAATCCTCTTAATAAAATAAATGACATAATAAATACATTTGAGGGTTTAGATATTTTAATAATAAATGGAGGTAATATTAAAAAAGGCAAACCATCAAAAATACTAGATTTAACTCAGAATACAATTAAAACCTTAAGAAAATGAAATTAAAAAAAAGCGATCCGCAAATTGCAAAACTTATTAAATTAGAAACCCAACGCCAAGAAGATTCCCTACAAATGATTCCTTCTGAAAATCATTGTTCTTTTGCGGTACGCGAAGCTTTGGGCTCAATTTTGACTGATAAATATGCAGAGGGTTATCCTTCAAAAAGATATTATGGGGGGAATGAATTTATAGATAAAGTAGAAAATTTAGCTATTGAAAGGGTAAAAAAAATCTTCAAAGTTGAGCATGTAAATGTCCAACCACATTCAGGTTCGCCTGCAAACGCAGGTGTATATATGGCAATATGCGAGCCAAAAGACACTATTATGGGCATGGCCTTGCAAATGGGAGGCCACTTAACCCATGGGTTTAAATTAAGTTTTTCTGGTAAATTTTTTAACGCAGTACAATACGGACTTGATGAAAAAACGCATCTAATAAACTATGATGAAGTTGAAAAATTAGCAAAAGAACATAAACCTAAATTAATTTGGGTGGGGGGAAGTGCATATCCAAGGATTTTTGACTGGAAAAAAATGGGCCAAGTTGCAGATTCTGTGGGCGCATATTTAGTAGCCGATATAGCTCATATTGCGGGATTAATAGCAGGAGGCATACACCCAAGTCCTGTGCCATTTGTACATATTATAACTACTACTACTCACAAAACACTACGAGGACCAAGGGGAGGCATTATTATGGTAACAAAAAAGGGCATTGAAAAAGACCCTGATTTACCTAAAAAAATTGATAAAGCAGTTTTTCCTGGGCTTCAAGGAGGGCCGCACGAAAACGCGATTGCGGCAATTGCAGTTTGCATAAAAGAAGCCTCAACTCCAGCTTTTAAAAAATATGCAGCCCAGGTTGTAAAAAATGCCAAAACACTGGCAGAAGAGTTAACAAAATATGGATTTAACTTAATAAGCGGTGGTACAGAGAATCATCTAATATTAATTGATTTACGAAATAAAAATATTACAGGAGCTGATGCGCAAAATTTATTAGAAAAAATAGGAATGTCTATGAATAAAAATAGCATCCCCTATGACCCAGCCCCACCTTTTAAGCCTTCTGGAATTAGAATGGGAACTCCTGCAATTACAACTCGGGGAATGAAAGAAAAAGAAATGAAACAAATTGCAATCTGGATAAACGAAGTAATATCAAACCCAGGGGCAGTAAAAAAAATTAGAGAAAAAATTAAGAAATTCTGTAAAAAATTTCCGTTGCCAAAATAAATAAATTATAGATCTAAATGGTAATTGATTCTTATATTTTTGAATTTATTAATAGTTTTGCGGGAAAATGGCAGTTTTTAGATTTATTGGGAATATTTTTTGCAAAATACTTTGAATATTTTTTACTGTTTGCCTTAGTTATATTTTTAGTTAAAGATTTTAAAAAATATTGGAAAATGGTGACTGGGGCAGTGTTAGTCGCTTTTTTTGTAAGATTTGTATTGGTGGAAATTTTTTATTGGTTACACTTTAGGGCAAGGCCTTTTGCAAACGGCTATATAAAGTCCCTGATTGATTATGATCCAGAAAAAACGGCTTTCCCCTCAGGCCACGCTTCATTCTATTTTGCGCTATCAACTATTATTTACGGATATAATAAAAAAGCAGGAATCTTATTTTTTATTGGAAGCTTTTTAATTGTATTGGCTAGAGTTTTTGTGGGTCTTCATTGGCCATCAGATATTTTAGCCGGAGCAATACTAGGAATTATAATGGGAATAATTTTAAATAAACTATTTAAAAAAATACTACTTAAAAAACACCTTGATCAATAATTCCACATACGAAAAAAGAAGAGATTAATCTCTTCTTTTTTCGTATGTGCCCGAGGTGGGAGTTGAACCCACATGATATTGCTATCGCGGGATTTTGAGTCCCGTGCGTCTGCCAATTCCGCCACCCGGGCAATTTATGATAAATTTATCATAAATTGATATTCACTTCAAGCTTCTTCTTTCTTAAAGTCACAATCTTTACTTGAGCACTTCACTTTTTTAGATTTTGTTTCAACTAATATTAAACCACATGTCGGACAAAACTCATTGATTGGCTTATCCCATGCCGCAAAATCACATTTTGGATAATCATCACAACCATAAAATATTTTGCCTCTCCTGGTTTTTTTAGCTACCACCTGCCCCTTTTTGCATTTTGGACAAATAATATCTATTTTTATTGCCTGCGCTCCCGGATTATCTTTTATAATTGATTCGGTGTGTTTACAATCTGGAAATCCAGTACAGGCGTAAAATCTACCAAATCGCCCCATTTTATCAACCATATCTTTACCACATTTTGGACATTTTTTATCGGTTTTAATAGTTAAATCTTCTTTTGGAATTTCATCATATTTTTCTTTCAAATTTTTAGCAAATGGACCATAAAAATCTCCAACGATTTTTTCCCATACATCTTTACCTTCGGCTATTTCATCAAGCCCTTTTTCCATTTTTGCGGTAAATTCAATATCCACAATTTGCGGAAAATTTTTCACCAGCATTTCATTAACAATAGTTCCCATTTCAGTAGGCGCAAATCTTTTTTGTTCGTTTTTTGCTATGTAATTGCGGTCTTGTATCGTAGATAAAGTTGGTGCGTAGGTTGAAGGCCTGCCTATTCCATGAGATTCGAGTGCCTTAATCAGCGAAGCTTCGTTATAGCGGCTAGGAGGCTCGGTATAATGCTGGCTTGGATTTATTTTCACTAATTCCAATATTTCTTTCTCTTGTAATTTTGGCATTTCATTTTCTGAAAATTTCATCGGATAGATTTTTAAAAAGCCGTCAAATTTAAGCATTTGCCCATTAGCTCCAAAAATATATCCATTTCCCCCATTAATTTCAATAGAAGTTGAATCAAATATGGCTGGCGTCATTTGCGAGGCAATAAATCTTTGCCAAATTAAAGTATAAAGTTTAAGCTGCGCACCCTCTAATTCACTTTTCATAGATTCCGGAGTTTTATCCGCATAAGTAGGCCTTATGGCCTCGTGTGCTTCTTGAGCATTACCCTTAGCTTTAAATAGAGTGCCCTTAAAATAATCATTGCCAAAAGATTTTTTAATAAACTCTTCAGATGCAATTAAAGAAGATTGGGAAAGATTCAAAGAGTCAGTTCTATGATAAGTAATATGCCCCTGCTCATATAGTTTTTGAGCAACCGACATGGTCATTTTTGCAGTAAAATGGAATTTATTAGCCGCAGTTTGCTGCATGGTGCTTGTAGTAAATGGCGGCAGAGGATTTCTTTTTGTTTCTTTTTTAGTAATTTTTTCTATTTGATACTTTGCGTTTTCTAAACCGACTAAAATTTCATCAGCATGTTTTTTATTTTTTATCTCTAGTTTATCAATAATTTTTCCGTCTTTTTTAATTAAAAAAGCAGAAAAATTTTTATTTTCCTTATTAAAGATTGCCTCAATCTCCCAATATTCCTCTGCAATAAATTTTTTAATTTCTTCTTCTCGCTCAACTACTAATCGCACCGCCACTGATTGCACGCGCCCAGCAGAAAGCCCTTTTGATATTTTTTTCCATAAAAAAGGGGATAATTTATACCCCACAATTCTATCTAAAACCCTGCGGGCTTGTTGAGCATCTACCAAGTGCATATCTATCTTTCCAGGTGTTTTTAGAGCCTCTGCAATAGCGCTTTTAGTAATTTCGTGGAATACAATTCTTTTTGGATCTTTTAAATTCAGGGCCTCCGCCAAATGCCATGAAATAGATTCTCCTTCGCGATCTTGGTCAGTTGCTAAAATAACCTCATCAGCTAGTTTTGCCTCCTTCTTTAATTCAGCAATAACTTTTTTGGCTTTTGTAGGAATTACATATTTAGGCTCAAAGTTTTTTTCAACATTCACACCAAGTTCGCGTTTTGGTAAATCGCGCACATGACCAAAAGAAGCCACTACTTTATAGTTTTTTCCTAAAAAGCGGCTGATTGTGCGTCCCTTGGTTGGGCTCTCCACCACAAGTAAAATCATTTTGAAAATTTATTAATAATATTATATTTATGTATTCCCAGTGCTGAAGCTTTGTGCTGAATTTCTTGCCATTTTCTACCGGGAAATAGGGATAATAGTTTACTTTTCGGATATGTTCTATAAAACTTTCGTATAATTTCTTCCTCTTCTTTTGTGTAACCCTTTCTGTATCTTATTTCTACCAGAGAGGCTCTTTGGGCAAGTTTAAATTTCCTTTTAATGTATAGTGTAGAATTCGTGTAAAGATAATCTATTAGAGTTTTTGCTGAATTTGACCTATACGCTATATAAAAAAGAAACTGACTATTTTCATCTTTTTTTACGCTACATATTTTTGAATAAAGATTAAATGTATTAAGAAAATGATTCTGTATAAAAGTTATAGTATTTTTCCCTCCGCAAACACTTATGGTGGGGTGATTTCTTTTATCGAAATAAATGCTACCATCACCATCTATAACACCTCGTATGAAATCTTTTATATATTCGCGGGGAACAATTGGAACATTTTCCCTTAAACTTTTCCTATATATAATACCCAATTTCTTAAGATCATCGACAATTATCTGACTAGTTATGCCGAGGTGAAAGGCATTTAGAGAAGGAGAAATTTTGTGGTTTGAAGATAATTCTTTTTTTATTTTTTCTAAAATATCAATATCTCTTTTCTGTACTCCAAACTTCAAAGCATCACTATAACCCTTGTATATTCCTTTGACAATACATCCATCAGCCAGAATAAAACCAAGAATATAGGCCATTTCAGAAGACCATGTTTTAAAATAATTTTCATTAACCGCTAATCGGGGGTGGTTTCTGTTTTGTTTTAATCCCAATCTTTCTCCTTGTGCCCATATAGCAGTTTTAGACCTTCTGGGTAAAAATTTTAAAAGTTCTTGTATGTTATGGGTGGGGAAATACTTGTGCAATATTTTATTATCTTTTAATTGCCATAACTTTGCCGAAGGAAGCCTTAAGCTTAATGCCTTTGCAACAATGGTAGGTTTAGTTCGATCGGGAAACATTGTAATTAAATCACTTACCCTTTTTACTGGATAATATTCTTTCAGGAGAGCAATTTCTTTTTGTGACCATATTCTACTCATGCCCTCATTATACTATAATTTTGGGCTTTCTACTATCACTAAATCCATATTTTTTTAATTTGATATTTAAAAATTATTTATACAATAGTATATACATTGCCGCCTAGGTTTCGTATCTTACCCGAAATTTCCATTAAGGCAAGTGAAGTTACTACTAAAGAAGCATTTAGTTTTGTTTTCTCAATTATTTTGTCAATATATAACGCTTCTTCTTTTAGTGCGGCGAAAATAAGCTGTTCTTGCATATTTTCGGACGCAAAAATTTTTTGGGAAACTTTCTCTGCCTCAACTCCCAATACATCTAAAATATCTTTTGAACTTTCAACCAGTGTTGCCCCCTCTTTTATTAATTTATTCGGGCCCTGTGAATTCAACGAAAAAATTTGGCCGGGTACCGCAAATAATTTCTTTTTTTGTTTTATTGCATAATTTGCGGTAATTAATGATCCTGATTTCTGCTTTGCCTCAACGACCAAAACTCCCAAAGACAATGCTGATATTATTCTGTTTCTTTTGGGAAAAGAAAAAACAGATCCGTGTGTGCCAGGTGGTAGCTCCGAAATTAAACAACCATGATTTTCAATTATTTTTCTTGATAATTCTAAGTTTTGCTGGGGGTATATGCTTTTTTCATCTAATCCTGTGCCTAACACCGCAATGGTTATTTTCTTTTTTTCAATGCAAATTTTATGAGCAAAAGTATCTATGCCGGGCGCCATTCCTGAAACAATAACTAATCCTGCATCCACTAATTCTCCTGTAATCTGTAAGGTTGCTTGCTGACCATACAAAGAAGGACGCCTTGTCCCAACAATCCCAAAACAATTTTCATTTTTTGGTAAACTTCCTCTATGATACAAAACTTTAGGCGCATCAGGAATTTTTTTTAATAATTCCGGATAACTTTTATCATTTATTGAAATTTCCTGTATGTCTTCCATTAATGAATTATAACAGATAAACCTAAGTAAACAAAAAATGGCAAAAAGCCATTTTTATATATAATCAGCAAAATTATTAAACCCTTGAAAATCTAGTAAAACCAGAACAAGCCACAATTTCAATTCCCTGTTTTTCTAATTCATCCATCAGTAAATTCATTCCCAAAGAATCCGAAGACATGTGTCCAGCAATTACAATATTAATATGGGCCATTTCCGCTTCTTTTTTATGCTCTTCTGAAATATGCATTCCAATTACAGTTCCAATGCCGGCTTGAGCTATTTTTTCGTAAAGCTTTGGAGAGCCTTCAGTGCCTCCAGTAATTTCAGACAATGCAATTTTGCCGCACCTATTTTCCAGAGAACCCGCAAAAACTTTAGGGCCAACACCTATTTTCATGGCTTCCTTATATTCTGGAATTTCTTTTAATGCGTTTATAATATCAGAAACTCTTTCTAATTTTCTTGGCCTGAGTGGTTCTGAAGGGTTACCTTCAATAAAATTCCTTAAAAATTTAGCTGCTAAATTATCAGACGGGGTATGTGAATTCATTAAATTCACATTTAAAAGTCTTGCGGTATCAACAGTTCTTTGATGATTAGAAGAATTTACCCCTCTTGCAACCTCTGAAATTCTTTCCCTCATTAAGCCTTCAGCAACATTAATTGGCACTCCATAAAAATTATATACATCACACTGAAGTTCCATTACATCTGCTAATTGAGCCAAACCCTTACCTACTGGATGATGGCCAATTACCAAGTCTATGTTTCCAAGTTCACGAGCCAATAAAATTTCTTCAGGTCCAATATCAATACCCACTAATACTTTTTTTATTTCTTTATTATCAAAGATATTATAAACCCCAGAATCTAAATAAGGATTTTCTAAAGATTCTTTATCAAATTCTTCTTGTTCTTTTAAAGAAAGTCTTTGGAATTTTAATTTTTTGTAATCTAATATTTTTTGGACTCCGTCTTTTCCGCGAAAATCCGACTCCATTCCCATGGTAATAAATAAATTTTGGATATCTTGTATTTTCATTCTACTTATTTACTTGCGAGTTCTTTTAATTTCTTGCCTCTGCTTTTTCTCCATCTTTTATTGATTCTTCCATTATGTTTTGTTTGCCTAGTTTTCATAAAATTATTTATTCTTAGCTGATTTTTTTATTGTTTTTTTAGGCTTCTTATCTTTTTCTTCTAGTTTTTCATTTTTCAACTCGGGTGCATCGCTAGGAGATTTTGTCTCTTTTTTATTTAATTTACTATACATTTGGGCTATCATTTCTTCCTGTTTTTTAAAATCTAAAAACTGAGTCCGTATTCGGGCTTTTTCTGATCTTATAAATCTTCTTGTTGAATTAGACAATTTTTTTGTATAGTTTTTTTCCATATATAAAAGTTTATTAAAACAAAAAATGGTTCTTCTAAAACCATTCCTGTTTTGCATTGTATACTAAAACAAAGTTTATATCAAGTATTCGCCGCAAAACAAAACTCTCTTTTTGTGATCCATTTTCTATATGCTTTTTATTGTCGACTTTGAATTACGAAATGCTTTCTAGGCCTGCCTGCCGGCAAGCAGGCATTTTTTTCAAATTTGGAGGTGAAAATTTGATAGAATTATTTTACCTAGTAAACTAGGTAAAATAATTATTGCGAATTTTTAACCCAAATTTGGATAAAAGACCTGAAATATGCTTTTATTGTGCATTTCGTAATTCAAAGCTATCGACAATATATTCTATCGACCCCTAAGCTTACTTTGAGTATTCACAATACTTATTTCAAGCGTCCTGATTTGAGTCGTCATATTTTGTAATTCAAGAGTAATACCAAATGACCTTCTATTAAGAGTAGCAGTTAATTCATCTATTTGTGATCTAATTGATTTTATTTTTTCTTCTTCCCTCAATCTATATTGTTTTTGTTTTGCGCTTTCTGAATCCTTCCCTTTTCCACTAGCATAATCCTCTTTGGCTCGTGAAACCGCGTTAGCACTCAATAAAGATTCAAGCTCTTTTAATTTGTTTTGCAATGACCTTTTTGTAAGACTATCGGCTAAGTCACCTATTTGTAATTTAGTTGATTCTATTTCTCTTTCTATATTTAATCTATCTTGTTTTTCTTTTCCTGATTCTTCGCTTCTTGTGGGAAGTCCACGAGCAGAATCCCCTATGGCTAATGCAACTGTGGTAGCACTCCATAAAGATCTAAGCCTTCCTAATTCTTTTTGCATCGCGTTAATCTCTTTGCGCCCATTAAATATCGCTTCATTAAGATTAATATACAATCTCGTCCTCTCTGATATTTGCTGGGCCAACCCCGACCTTAACTCTTGTTTTGTTTTTGGTCCTTCTTGTTTTTGTCCTTGTTGATTTTTATTTCCTTGCGCCTCAGTATTTCCAACAACACCAGCTAAAAAAGCTGTGGCAAGAATAGATCCTCCAATCTTTTTAAACAACCCCCCACCTTTTTTGGCCAATTTGGGTTTTGATCTTTGTTCTCCTTGTAATATTTCTACCGCCCCCATATTTTTTTTAAAACTAGAACCTTCACCCTCTTGCCCCATTATTTCTTTTAATTCTGTAGCTAATCTTTCTGCATCTGCCATAATTTGATCAGGATTTAAATCTTCGCCTTCAGCTCTAATGTCACCCGCTTCCACCCCACCCCTCAAACTAAAATCGTCTTCATGCAAATCTGAATTTGGTAAATCTTTGTTATGCTTTGGCAATTCTTCTTCTGATTCTATTCTCCTTTCGTTAAACATATTTTTTATTTTTTAATAATATTTCCTCTTTTATTATTTCTTTATCGCTCCAAGGAATCTTTCTTCCCCCATCAACACACATCCATACTTCCGATCCCTTACCTGTGATTATAACTGTATTTTCATCTTTTGACAAGCCTAATGCCTTTTTTATAGCTTCTTTCCTGTCTAACACTATATGATAGTCGCGGTTATTAATACCACTGGCAATTTGTTCCATAATTTCTAATGGATCTTCATCGTAAGGGTCTTCATTAGTAATAATTATTTCCTTACAATATTGTTCTGCTATTTTACCCAAAACGGGCCTTTTCCATTTATCTCTTCCGCCCCCACAAGAACCAAAAACACAAACCAAATTCTTACCAGGTAAAGACTTATAAACTTGCTCAAGTTGTTCTGGCGTATGAGCGTAGTCTACGATTATTAAAGGATTTTTTGACACTATCTCCATTCTACCAAAAATACCCCTAACTTTTTCTAATGCTTTCTTGCAAATTTCTAGAGAAATTCCCTGCGATAGACCAACCGAAATTGCAGCCAGAGTGTTGTATATATTAAACTCACCCATTAAAGAAATATTGAATCTGGTATCTTGAATCTTGAATAGTAAACCATCTTTAATAATTTCAACATTATCTGCTTCTATTATTTTTGAATCTTGGGTTGTGTTTTTGAGTTTTGAGTTTTGAGTTTTGAGTTTAAAACCTATTTTTTCTTTTGCCGAAATATCCCAAAAATATTGTGCGTTATCATCTGCAATATTTATAATATGAATATTTTTTGTCGCTTTAAATAATTTAAATTTCTCATTTCTATAATTTTCAAATCCTCCATGCGACTCTATGTGTTCGGGGCTTAAATTAGTAAAAACAACTGTATTAAAATTTATAAACTTATGGCGGTATTGTTTGATACCCTCTGAAGTAACTTCTAAAACAGCATATTGGCATTTTTCATTTACTGCTTCCCTTAAAAATTTGTGAATCATAAATCTTCCAGGCATTGTCATTTTCAGCTCATTTTTCCATTCTTTGGCCTTAATTTTAAACCTAATAGAAGAAAGAGAGGCAACACTATTGCCATTTTCTTCCAATATTTTTGTTATAAAGTCAACCGTGGTTGATTTACCACTAGTTCCTGTAACTCCGATAACAATTAATTTATTTCCCGGAAACCAAAAAACAACAGTGCCTATTAATGCCAGCCCATAGTGGTAAAAATTCAATAAAAAAGCAGGGGCTAAATTTTTAATTGATTTTTTAATATTCACTTTTCTAATAAAACTTTTGATAATAAATAAGACCTACACCACACCAATGTGTAATAATTTAAATTTTTGACACAAAGGACAAATTTCATTCTTGTGTTCATTGGGCCACCCAATTACATCTAAACCCTCTCTTATACAAAAAGCTTTACACCCCTCACATCCCACCATAAATCTTCTAGCGCCCCTTTCTTTTTTGCCCCATTCTTCTTCGACTTTATTAAAAATTTTTGAATAATTTTCTATACGCCTAGTCTCTAATTCTTGAGCCTCGTTTATGCGTGTCTTTTTCTCGCGTATAAAGTATGACTTTGGGAGAACATTATCTTTATTTGGAATTCCTTCAACTCTGCGTGTCTGTTTTTCACGAATAAAATACGGCTTTTTTGGAACATCGCCTTCGCTTGGATTTAAAAACTCTGGACTATTTGACATTTTTTGAAATTTTTAAATTAGACCTAGTGCATAAAGGTCTTCTTAGTGAAATGGTTAGATTTCGAGCTGCACATTTGATAGAATTTTTAGTTTTACCCTATGGGTAAGACTAAAAATTATAGCGAATTTGTGGCCGAAATATAGCCGTTGCAGTAGAAAGACCTTTATGCGCTGGGTCTATTTAATAAAAATAATTATCTATGGGCTTACGCCCATAGTATTAAGCAGTAATTTTATATATCCTGATATAGTATAACTTCTGCGGCTGCAGAAATTACACTATAACAGGATGCTTTTCATCCCTTGTGCTTACGCGCGGGGAATTTCGGAGGAAAATTAAACCCTAATCAAACTTTTCCTAAACTTTTTAAAGCAATTTTTATCCTTTCTTCCACATTTTTTATATTAGGGGGAACGCTTCTTAAAGCTTCTTGTGCCTGCTGGCTTGAAAAACCAAGTTGAGTTAAGGCACTTTCTGCATCATCTTTTGGTTTTTTAGATTTCAAACTACTAAGCATTTTAATTTTCCCTGTGAGTTCTAAAATAATCGTCATCGCTTTTTTTGCGCCAATTCCAGGAATACCTTCAAATATTTTTTCATCTTGGGACAAAATCCTGTCTTTTATTTTTTCTAATGAACCAAGCGCCGCAATATCTAAAGCGGATTTAGGCCCAACGCCCCTAATATCCATTAATAATTCAAAAAAATCAAGCTCATCATAAGTTAAAAAGCCATACAGATCTGATGCCTCTTCTTTGACATTGTGAAAACAAAATAGTTTGATATTGTCTGTTTTTTCTGCTACTTTTAATAAAGTTTGGCTGGATAAAAAAACCTTATAGCCGATTCCGCCCACTTGAACAATAACAAACTTATCTTTTTTTAAAATAATATTGCCTTCTAAATAGCTTATCATTACTACATAATAACCTTAAATTACAAAATGCTCAAATAAAAACGAGTTTCTGGTCTTTTATTCAAATTTTAGTCGAAAACTCGCAATAATTATTTTATGTAGTAAACTACATAAAATAATTCTATCAAATTTTCAATATAAAATTTGAAAAAAATACCTAGAAAGCATTTTGTAATTCAAGGTAATAGCATGAAATTCCAACTAATATCCAAATTTACGCCTAAAGGCGACCAGCCGCAGGCAATTAAAAAACTGACCGAAAACTTAAAATCTGGCAAAAATCACCAGGTTCTTTTAGGTGTTACGGGTTCTGGTAAAACATTTACTATGGCTTCTGTAATTGAAAAATGCCAAAAACCAACGCTAATCATTTCGCCAAATAAAACACTTGCGGCCCAACTTTACCAAGAATTTAAAGAATTTTTTCCCAATAATGCGGTTCATTATTTTGTTTCTTACTATGATTATTACCAGCCCGAAGCCTATATTCCCCAAACAAACACTTATATAGAAAAAGATGCAAAAATAAACCAAGAAATAGACCGACTAAGGCATTCTGCGGTGCAAGATATTGTTTCGCGCAAAGATGTAATTGTGATAGCTTCAGTATCTTGCATTTATAACATTGGATCTCCTGTAAATTACCAATCAGTTTCGCTAATCATAAAAGCAAAACAGAAAATAAAACGCAAAGATTTTATTTTGCATCTTATTGCATTGCAATACAAAAGAAATGATATTGAGGCAAAACCAGGATCATTCCGTGTGCGTGGGGATACTATTGAAATATATCTTGTAACAGGAGAAAAAATATTAAAAGTAGAATTTTCTAACAATGGCATAGAAAAAATCCTTGAATCTCCTGCCGGCGTAAATACCAAATACCAAATACTTAATACTAAATACACAATCTTCCCCGCCACATTCTGGGTAGCTCCAGAGAGTAAGATAAATATTGCGCTTGAAAATATCAAATTAGAATTACAGGAAAGATTAAAAGTGTTAAAAAAACAAAATAAATTAGTTGAATATCAAAGATTAGAAGAAAAAACAAACTACGACTTAGAAATGTTGAAAGAAAATAATTGGTGCCAAGGCATAGAAAATTATTCAAGCCAGTTAGAATTTAGAAAACCAGGCTCGGCTCCCTTTTCACTTGTTGATTATTTTAACCATTTTAACCCTTCGGCAAGCTCAGGGCAGGTTCCCTCTGATTTTTTAATATTCATTGATGAATCACACATTTCTATTCCCCAAATAAGAGCAATGGCAATTGGAGACAAAATAAGAAAAGAAACGCTGATTAATTACGGATTTAGGCTTCCGTCTGCTCTAGATAATCGCCCATTAAAATTTCAAGAGTTTCAAGAACGCCAAAAACAAACAGTATATGTTTCGGCAACTCCGGCTGACTACGAAAAAGAAAAATCGAGTAGTGACATTGTAGAACAATTAGTAAGGCCTACGGGATTGTTAGAACCATCAATAAAAATTAAAAAAACTGAAAACCAAATAAAAGATTTAATAGAAGAGATAAAAAAAGAAGTTGCAAAAAACCATAGAGTTTTGGTAGTAACCTTAACAAAAAGATTGGCAGAAGAAATTTCAGACTACTTAGCCGATAAAGAAATTAAAGCTCAATATATGCATTCCGAAATAAAAACAATGGAGCGACCAGAAATTTTAAAAAATTTCAGAGAAGGAAAGTTTGATGTGTTAGTAGGAATTAACCTTTTAAGAGAGGGTTTAGACTTGCCCGAAGTAGCCCTAGTTGCTATTTTAGATGCTGATAAAGAGGGTTTTTTAAGAAATAAAACAACTTTAATACAAGCTATGGGTAGAGCCGCCCGGCACATACAGGGGCGCATTATTTTATACGCCGATAAAACCACTTTCTCAATGCAAGAAGCCATAGATGAAATTAATAGAAGAAGAAAAATACAAGAAAATTACAATAAAAAACACGGCATTACCCCCACGGCAATTATAAAAAATATTAAAAACTGGAGCCTGTCAAAAAAAGAAGATACTCTTTCTGAATTTTGGATGATCAATGATAAAAAATTACTAGAAAAAGAAATGAAACTTGCCGCCAAAAATATGGATTTTGAAAGAGCCGCAGAACTTCGTGATTTAATTGAAAAATTAAAAAAATAAATTTAATTTATATACACCAAAAAAACAGCCCGCGGGCTGTTTTTTGATGTATAACTTATCTATGTTTTTCAATGTTTGCTATATTGTGCTTAACTTTTATTATTTCATCACTGATTTTTTCAAATTCTTCTTGTTGCTCTTTACTGCGATGCATAAGAAATAAAAGTTTTTTATATCTTTCTTCTTTTTCTTTCAATTTTTTTATTTCATCCTTTAATACTTCTTCTAAATTTAAAACTGGCATTTCTTGGGTTTTTTCTGAATCAAAATTTTCTTCCATATTTTTATGTATTGTGTATAAATTTCTATTTTGGTATTTTTACTCTGCGTTTTTTAACTGGTTTTTCTGCTGCCCTTAATTCATCTCCCCCCAACCAAATTAAGGGGTTTTTATTTTTGGAAGCATGCTCTTTAGAACTCTTCCAAGCACCCGACCAAAATCCTTTAGTAGCTACTTTTTTTATCTCTTGGCGCGCTTTTTCATTTTCATATTCTATATTCAATGCAACTTTTTTAACTGTATACCAACTCCCTTTTGCGAAACCCGAAATCTTACCCCAAACTCCTTTTGGCGGATTATCTTTTTGTTCTTTTTTATATTCTTCAATTCTCTCAAGTTCAGATTCTATCCCATACAACACCTCATTTTCTTGATGTGTATCTACTATTATCTTTTGCTTCTCAATTTTGGCTTTTTGTTTTCTTTTAGCGTATCTGTCTTCATCAATTTTAATTTGCCTTTTTATGAAAGCTCCCTTTTCTTTGTCCGACATTTTGTTATATTCTTCCTCGGTTATCCCCATAAAAATTTGCATTAACATTTCATCTGTAATTTCAACACCAATCTCATCTTCGTCCTCTTCATTTTTTAATTTTTTAGGCGCCGTCTTTTTTGCATGTTTATCTTTTACTTTTTCTAATTTTTCTAATAGAAAATCATGCATTTCTTTTTTCAATTCTTCAGGCAATCCCCATGCTTTATATGTCGACTCAAATGAATCCTCAAAAGCATTTTTAATTTCCATCCATTCTATGCCCTGATTTAAAGCATCTTTTGTATCATCTCTTGCAAACTCTATAGCTTGATTGATTGTTTTTGCTATCTCTTCGGATTTGGCTTTAGAAAGGTTATTTGATTTTAAATGCCAACCTGTATTCTCATCTCTTTCTAACCATACTTTTGCTGGTTTTAATTCTTTTTTTTCTAAATCGTCTTTTTTTCTTGATGGTGATACCGATTCTGGTTCTACTAAATCAGTTTTTGTATCACCCTCACCACTTTCTTTAATTTCCCTTATTTTTGATCTCACTCCCGTTGTCATTGCTGTCACTTTTTTAAATCTTTCTTGATCTTTTTCTTCACGACGCCGTATCATCATAAGCCTCATAGATTCTCCATCTAAATTTTTCAATATAATTTGCAATTCTTCTACAGTATCTGCATTTTCTATATCTTCTTTGGTAATTAGTTTTGTTCTTAAGACCTCAATTAACTCTGATTTTGTAGAGTCTATTTTATCTTGTGATACTGACTCATCCATTACTTGTGGCACTACTAATTCTGTTTCTGAGGCATCTTTAGAATCGGGCTTTTTCTTGTCTACTTTGTCACCCGAAGGCTCTGTTAATTCTAATAATGGCCTCTCTTTAGTTTTTCTGGCGTAACCAACTACCCCATCATCATCTACATATTCAACTATCTTACTCCTTAATAATGTTGAAACTGGTTTATTATCAATTTTACCTTTAAAATAAAAATGGCTATCTATTTTATCAGAATCTCTTGAAACCTTACACTCAATAAATTCCCCATTTTCTCTAAACATAGCAAGACTTTCACCACGCAAAGAATCACCATTACCAACTTCTTCATCTGGTTCAACTTCCTCATAATTTCGATATTTTATTGTCTCAATTCTTTGTGGTATTACTTTTTGTTTTCCATCTTTATTATAAACAAAGGATCCGTCTAAATTAAAGACTGCAAAATTCAATAATTGCTCTCCCATATTATCAGCCCCTATCTTTATTTTTTTATCTTTTTCAACAACAAGCTGTAAATATTGCTGTTTCCCAGCTTTAGAAAAATAGTAAACTTTCCTGCCCTGCAATTGCTCAAGAAGTTTTTTAGTTCTTTCTTGCCAATCTTTTTTAGTTTCCTCTTCTCCATTCTCCCGTACTTGTCTTTTTAAAGCATCTAAAAGACTCTTCTTCCCAGGTTTTGGTGATTTTTCTCCTGATTCTATTTCGGGTTTGGAATCTAAAACTGTTTCAGTGGGCATCTCGGGATGGGTTGTTGATTCTAACTTTTCTCTTCTCTTTAAATCTTCTAAACCCTGTCTCGCTGCATCAATAGTAGCTTCAGTTCGTTGTTTTTCTTTATCTGCTTCAATTAATCTTTTTAAAATTTTAACTTTTTCCTTTTTTGATTGTCCTGACATCTCAAGTAGTATTGCACCGACTTCATCAAATCTCTTTATTTCATTGGCGCTAAAATCAACCCTGTTGTGTGTATCTAAATACTCTTGGTTAATTCCCTTTAGGGCAACTATCATTTCTTCTATTGTTAATTCTTTGGGTTTTCCAAAGTATCTCAAAATACCTAAAATACTTGTAATATTTTCTGGCTCCTGGTCTAGATATATCTCTGTTATTTTTGGTTCTTCTCCCCCTCTCATATTAGTTTAAAATTTAATGATAATTTTCTATTTATCCTAACCAAACCTATTATTTATTTTTTATAATAGACCCCCTGCGTAAAGATTTTTCTAGCTCAAAACATTCCTTGATCAGCAGAGCATCCCGAAGGCTGATTTTCGTAACGAAAACCTTTACGCGGTAGGTCTAACCTAGTTTTTTTCCGTTTCTTTTCTTTTAATTTCATCTATCTTTCCAAAAGCCATCTTTTCTATTTTTACAGATTCGTTAAGCCTTTTTTCTTGAGTCTCACTGGCTATACCATTGCCAATAGTTTGATAAATTGCCTCAACCTCCCTCCTTAATAAATCAATCATTTTTTCAAGCTCTTCTATTGTAGTGGCGTTTTTTATATCATTTTCTGTAATTTGATTATGTTCCTTCAATTCCAAATTTATTTTATCACTTATTTTTTTTGCTATTTTCTGCCCGATAATTATCATTTCTCCAATTTCCTTAAGCCTATCTTCTTTTTGCTGGCTTTCGCCAAGATTCTTAATGAGTGCATTCATTTCTAATTGTAGTATTTCAAACATTCTATCAATTTCTTTTATAGTTTTAGCTTTACCCAAATCTTCTATGGTAATTAGTTTTTCTGACCCTGGCCAAGACTCTGATTCTCTTATTATGTCTATCATATAATTTAAAAATTACTTTAAACTACAAAATACTTTTAATGTTCGTTAGTAATTTAGAACGAGTGAATAAAATTAAGAAATACACCAACTTAACTATTTCTTAATTATAACATATATAAATATAATGTCAAGTCCTTGCAAAACCAACAATCATTTGCTATATTTTATCATATTATTGTAAACTGTTAAACAAGTATTAGTCGTTATATTCTCTGTCTAGCCCCTAAACATTGTACCCAATAAAATGGCAATCATAAAATCAGCTAAAAAAGCTATCAGACAAAATAAAAAAAATAGGATTCACAATCTTATTTATATCAACAAAATAAAAAGCCTTGTAAAAGAAACTAAGTCTTTAGTTTTACAAAAGAAAAATAAAGAGGCAAAAGAGCTGTTGCCTAAAGTATATGAGGCTTTAGATAAAGCAGCAAAGATTGGAGTTATTAAAAAAAATAATGCTTCAAGAAGGAAGTCTCGAATGGCTAAAGCCATAGGGCGACTCTAATTTATAAATCACACACTAATATACTAATTAAAAGAGTTATTAATCTAAATTAATAACTCTTTTTGGTTTTAAATAGGTGCTACGAAAATTGACTATTAAACCAAGATGTAATTTCGAAAATTTTAAATATCTTATCATTTGAAAATAATCTTCTTTTGTAATAAATTTTTTAGACTTTATATCAAGTAAAATCTTATCGTCAATACAAAAATCTACTTTATTGCTTGCATCTTTTTTGTTAATAATTTCAATTGGTAATATTTTTTCTCTTTCAAAAAAAATATTAGCCTTTTTCAATTCTATTTCTAAAAGATCTCCGTATTGGATTTCTCTACAAAACCTACCTAACTTATTATGAACCTTAAATAAAACTCCAGAAATCTTATAAGATAGTTCCGGATGGATTAGTTCGATTTTATTAGTAAATTCGTGTGTCATTAGTAAATTGGTGTCGCCTAGATTTCTGATACCAGTAAATCCAGCGCTGTTTCCATTTCTATTTTTCCTGTTTTAATATCTAAGTCAGTTTGGTATATTTTTTTATATATTTTTTTTAATTCTTCGAATGAAAATTGATTGCATGTAAAATAATTCTTTTTGACTACAAAAGGGTGCAAACCACTTTTTTTTACAATAGAGGCATACATTAACCCCTGTTCTGATAACTCTTTTATTACAAGTAAATTTTTAAATTGATAAGCTATCATTGAAAAAAGATACAATGGATTATCTCCTCCATCAATGTGCTTATGCAATAAAGAAAGTGCCTGCGGTTTATTTTTTTGAGCTAAAGAATCAATGGTTTTAAAAATATCGGTTTCAATTTTTGGCTTTGTCAACAAAACCACATCTTCTTTTTTTACCACAAGCCCATTTTTAAAATTTGATAATTTTTTGATTTCACCTGAAAGCCTCCAAAGATCGTTGCCAACATATGACAAAAGCAAATCTAAGGCATCAACATTTACCCGATTAAATTGTCTCGCATCGCGAGACACCGTTTCGCTTTGCGAAACGGATTTAACCGGGTGAATTTTTGTCTTATATTTTTCAAATTCTTTTACTGCCCACAACTTTACATTTTTATTATCTAATAATCCAAACTCTTGGCTTTTACATTCTTTTATTAACACCTTAAATATTTTTAATCTTTGATCAACCGTTTCTGATTCGTACACCACAATAATATCCTTTAATGCCTGTAATTTTTTTATTTCACCCAAAAAGTTTTCTTGAAATTTTTTATTTGAAAAAACATTTTTTAAAATAATAAGCTTTGTTTCTCCAAACATTGAAGAAATAGTAAAATTGCCATGAAATTCTAAAAAGTCGGCTTGGTTGGCATCCATATAAACCAAATTCAATCCGCTTTTGCGGATTTTTTTATAATGGTCAACTATTTCATCTAATTTCTCTTTTGACCTATATGAATCTTCACCATATAAAAATATAATCATAATGTAATTCGTTTTCATTAATTTCCAATTCATTAATTTCCAACTGAAAAACCAACAACAAGATCCGACGACGCCCGACGTCGTTCTTAATAAGCACATTGTCTATTTTATTCAAGCAAAACATCGCCATATAAAGATGGATCTTTTTTGTACGAAACCCATTCTGTCATATTATTTATTATGCCTTTTTCTTTACCCATAAATTCTGTTACGAAAATCCTCTCTGTTACAGAGGGGAAATTTTTAATACCTACATAATCCGGAAAACTTGACCACCGATGACCTGTTTTCAAAAAATTAACAACTTCTTCAATCGAATGTTTTTTAATTCCCTGCTCTTTAAAATTTGGCTCGATTAAGGAAATGGGATTAGCGTGAATATAATTAATCACCATCATTAATTGATTATCGTCTTTAATAATTACAGAGCGAAACCTGTTTTGAAAAACATACCCCTTGCGCTGATGCTTTTGATTAAAATATCTTCCATATCCACTTCCTAATTTTACCATAAAATCATGTAATCCATTTTCGGTAATTTGCTTTAATAATAAATGGATATGGTTAGGCATAAAACAAAATGCTAAAATATCAACCAATTTTTCCCTTATATCTATTTCGAGTTTTTCTATCTCTTCCAACAAATCAACCGACGACGCCCGACGTCGTCTTATTTGTAATGATATTTTTTCTTTTTGACGCTGTTCTCTGCGCTTCATTATACTTACTGGATTAGAATTATTAAATTCATATATAGAAAAAATTCCACGGTAAAAATCATCCTTATTTTTAAATATAATATTATTATCTATACCTCTTAAAATAATGTGATAAATATCACCATTAATAAATTCTTCTTTTCTGTATGGCATAATTAAGTCGACGTCGGGCGTCGTCTTCGTCGTCTTCCGTCGTCTTCTTTGTCTATTTTAATTGTTTTTTTGGTTTAAAATACAATGGATCACTTAATATAGTTTTATATTTTACTGGCAAAACTATTCTTGGAATTTTCACATCACTACCTCCTTTGCGACCCATTGTAACAGGAGGCATATCTTTACCTTTTCGTAAATTATTAATAAAATCTAATTTTCGTGAATAAAGTTTTTCTGGATTCGTTAATGCGACCACCGCGCTTTCGCAAAGATCTTCTCGTGGATCAACTTCTCGGGCATACTTAGAAACACATATTTCTGGCATAGTGGTTTCGTATAATGTAGAATCGCCACCGTCAAGGTTTCTAGACACATCTGTAAATCTCCAGCCAAATTTTTTTGACCAATTAGCTATAACCAAATCCACTGCACCTTCAACTTTATGAAAAAATTCATGAATAAGGGTTCCCAAAAAATTTGATACTCCCTGAAAATTTGGATTTTTTTCTTCTGACCTATAATCATTGTTTAAATCTGTTCCTTTTGGATAAATTCTAACCACATCATCATTGTACTGAACATGCCCCCTCATTTCTTCGCCAGTATTTTTATTTATTGGTTTTTTATCATCAATAAGTATATATTTTACCCTTCTTAGCGGCTCACCCTCTACTGTAGACAAAAGTTCTACTGCTCTTTTTAATTCTTCTAAATGTTGCCGCTGTAATTGTTCATTAAAGTTATACAAAGAAATTTCATGCTCTCCAATCTTTATATCAATTTGTTCTTTTGGCAAACCCTTTTCCTGCCAATATTTTTGTAACCACCAATTTTGTTGAATTAATTTTTCTCTAACAAACTTTTCTATATCAATCTGCAATGTTTTTGACGAAAAAATTACTGCCTCAAAAGCATCGCCATATCCAGGTTCTCCCTTAAAAACTTCTGTAAGACCTATGTCCTTGGCAGATTGATATTCTGGATTTATTCCTTGATTTGGATCTTTTTCAAAACCTTCCATAGTAATTTAAAATTTAATCTACACAATAGACCTACTGCGTAAAGATTTTTCTGGTGCAAATTGAATCTTTTGGCTATAAATTACCAAAATCTTCGTGGCTTATCCAGAGGATAAGCCTTGTCAATTTTTGAAATTTCTAGATCAAAACATTCCTTGATCAGCAGAGCATCCCGAAGGCTGATTTTCGTAACGAAAACCTTTACGCAGTAGGTCTAATATATTTTTATATCTTTTGGCAATTTGGGCAAAAAAATGCGCTTCTGCCACCAAATTTTAAACGGACAATAATTGTTTTACAACGAGAACATTTTTCCTTTTCCCTTTTATAAACTTGTCTTTCATTATCAAAATGCCCCTTTTTGCCATCAACATTCCTATAATCAGAAAAACTTTCGCCACCCAATTTAATTCCAGCTAATAATACTTTTTTTATTGCATTATAAAGCGATTGTAATTCTTTTTTGCTCAGTTTTGAAATATCTTTTTTTGGGTGTATGCGAGACCACCATAATGCTTCACTAGAATAAATATTGCCTATTCCGGCAATTATTTCGGGTTTCATTATAATCTGTTTAACAGTGCCCTTTTTACCCTTAAATAATGCTTCAAATTTTTTAAAGGTAAAACTTTTTTGAAGCGGCTCGGGCCCCCAACTTTTAAACTCTTTTGAATTTAATAAATCTTTTGTCTTCCATAATTCCGCTTTAGCAAATTTTCTTACATCAGACAATGCAATCATTTTTTTATTATCCAAAAAGAATATTAAATGCAAAAAAGTATTTATTTTTTCTTCAAGAGGCCCTGATTTTAATGGCTTCCACATATTGTTTTCCATTTTCCATTCTGCAACCATTAAGTGGCCTGTCATTTTTTGGTGAATTAATAAAGAATATCCTCCAGATAAATCGAAAATAACATTCTTTGCTCTGCGATAAATCTTTTCTATTTTTTTACCTTGTAGTTCTTTTTTAAAAACTTCAAAGTCTTTTGGTTTTTTAACTATTTTTTTCCAATCCGACCACACATCAATAAAGGTCCTTTGTAGGACCTTTGAATTTAAACCGTCTACGGTTGTTTGAACTTCTGGTAATTCTGGCATTACTATACCTTGAATTATATTACCCTAACTTACTTTTCCCAGTCACTTTTTGACCACACTGGTGGCTCTTTTTCAGTAAGCTTAGAAACTTTTTTATTTTTCCCCTTGTTTAATTCTTCTTTTAATTTATTTACCTGGTTTTTTAATTCTGTAGATTCCATCTCTCTCAATTTGGTTTGTTTTTGTAATTTTTCTAATTCTGTAGATGTTTTTTGAATTTCAAATGTCCTGTTTCTTATCTTTTGCTCTAAGGCATCTATCGTTTCTTCTAGTGGCTGGGTTCTTGCTTGAACTTTTATGTCAACTGATTTTTCCATCATCTCGGTTTCAGAACGGCTTTCTTGAAGGTTATCAGCTATTTTATTAAAAACCCTAGCCAATTCTCCCAACTCATCTTTACTTTCTAAATAAAATCTGCTTTTTAAATCACCCTTACTTAAACTATCGGCTGATTTTAGTAATTTTCTTACGGGTGAAGAAAAATTTTGGCCGGTGGCAAAACCAAATAAAAATATATAAACAATAAGAAGGAAAAAAATAATATAAAAATCCCTGGTTAAAGTTCCGTAATTAAATGCCACAAAGGCAACGATTACAAAAAGTCCGGCGATAATTATAGGATAGGCTATTTTTAAAGAAAGTTTTGGCATCGTCAACATGAAAATTAATTTAATAGTTACTTTGAATTTAATTTTACACTAAACAATTATTTTAATCCAGTTAAATAAAATCCTTTGGATTTTAATCTCGCCATTTTATAAATGGCGAGATTATTTAACCGGATTAATCAAAAACTAAGCTAGGCAGCCTATCTATAAGGCTTGCAAACCCCATGTTATTAAAAATGGTTTTTACTTTTTCTTGATCAAATGTGGTAAATTTGCAATTTTCTAAATTAAAATCTAATTCTAAATCTTTTACGGTTTCTACTAATTGCAGGGATAAAAAAGCGCTTTCCTTATTTTGTTTTAATGCCTCTTTTATTTTTGGTTTTACCACGGCGGTATCTGTTGAAAGCTCGTCATAAAGATTTTTTACACTACCAAATCTTTGTATTAAGTCTGCTGCTGTTGTTTTGCCAATACCCGGCACACCGGGTATATTATCTGAACTATCTCCCGTTAATGCCTTAAAGTCGTTCATTTGCAAAGGGCTAACCCCAAACCTTTCAACCACCTTGTTTTCATCATATAGTACTGCATCTTTTATGCCTTTGCCTAAGGTGTATACTTTTATTTTTTCATCAACAAGTTGTAAATTGTCTAAATCTCCACTTAAAATATAAATTTGGGCATAAGCCTCATTTTTTTTAGCAATAGTAGCTATTAAGTCATCTGCTTCAAAACCTTCCTTTTCAAAAATGGGTATATTAAAACTTTTTAACACTTCTTTGATAATGGGTATTTGAGAGATAATATCATCTGGGGTTTTTGGCCGATGAGCCTTGTAATCATCAAATTTTTCGTGGCGGAATGTTGGCTTTGGTGTATCAAAACAGGCAACAATATAATTAGCCCTTAAATCTTTTATAGCTTTAAATAAAATCAGCAAAAAGCCATATGCCGCTCCGGTTGCTTGGCCATTTTTATTAGTTAACGGAGGCAACGCATGAAACGCGCGATACAAAAGCGCACTGGAATCAATAATAATTAACTTTTTTTCGTTTGCCATATTTTATTTTATCATTTTATTTATCCATTGTCAGTTCTCTTTTATTTTCGCCCTGAGTGGAGTCAAAAGATTCTTTTGAGCGTTTGAATTTAATTACTATTGCATTTTTAAGCATTATTTTTTTTATTTTCTCTGGCCATTCAATGGCAACTATATTTTCTGGATTTAAAATAATTTCCCTAAAACCTAAATCTAAAATCTCTTCAGGCTTGTTTAATCTATAACAATCAATGTGGTAGAAAAAATTGAAGCTTGAAGCTTGAAGTTTCAAGCTTGAAGTTGGAATCTTAAATTTTTTCATAATAACAAAGGTTGGACTATTTACTTTTTCTTTAATACCTAAACCTTTTGCAAATCCTTGCAAAAAGGTTGTTTTTCCGGCGCCAAGCTCTCCCTGTAAACCTAAAACTGTCGCAATGTTACCTAAATTTTGCTTTAAAATTTGTTTTGCCAAATTTTCCCCTATTTTTTGTGTCTGTTGAAAATTATAAGTGGTATTTTTTTTCATTTTGTAGTTGACTCTTCACCCAAAATGACGCTGATATTATTTACTCTCTAAGCTTTTTGTTAAATTTAAATTAAATAAAATGGGTTACACCTATACTTCAAATGTCATTTTGAGTGAAGAGTTGACTTTTGCATATAAATGAATTAGCTTGAAATAAAGTAAATAAACCCCATGGAATCATTACAAGAAGCAAAAAAATGTATAGCTGAAGCTAATAATATTTGCATAATTCCATCACAAACTAATGAGCCAGAAAGCTTAACTAGCGCCTTGGCTCTTTTTTATACATTAAAAGAATTACATAAAAATGTAAACCCAATAATGGAGGATTTGCCTGAAAAATTAAGTTTTTTAACTCCTTCTTTAGACTTTATATCTTCTCCAAAAAATTTTGTGATTTCAATACCAAGAGCTCAAGCCGATGTGTCGCAGATTTATTATGAAAAAAATGAAGATAATTTGAAAATATATTTAACTTTAGACAAAGGAACTCTAAAAAAAGACCAGATATATTTTTATTTTTCAGAAGCAAAACCAGACCTTGTAATAACTTTAGGAATACAAGACTTTCAAAAAGAATTAGAGGGCAAATTAGACTCATTTGGATTTTTACTTGGTTGTCCTATTATTAATATTGATAATAATGAACAACCCTTCGGCGAAACTCAGGGTAAAAATAAAAAATTTGGAACTGTTAATATTATAGAAAACACATCTCTCTCGGAAATAGTATTGGGGTTGATAACATCAATTGATGAAAATGTAATCAAAAAAAATATTGCTAATTGCCTTCTTTCGGGTTTAATTATGTATTATAAAAATTTTACAAGTATAAAAACTAATGACCAAGTTTTTAAAATTTCCTCAGATTTAATAAAGAAAGGGGCAAATCACCAAGAAATAATTGATAATATATACAAAACAAATCCAATAGAACTCCATTTTTTACAAAAAATATTTCAAAACCTAAAATCAACAGATAGTAATAACACCTCTTTTTCAATATTAGATTCCGATGATTTTCAATATTTTTCAGAAAAAGAAGCTGAATCAACCGTAGAAAAAATAAAAACTATGGGAATGCAGGGCGACTTATTAGTGTTATGGAAAAGTCATACTTCGCCCAAGATGGTAAAGGGATTCTTCTGCTCAAAAAAGCCACACTTATTAAATAAAATTGCCGATAACCAGGCAGGTACCACTAAAGACGGCTGGGTATTTTTAGAAATAAACGAAACAGATATTGATTTGGCAAAAAATAAAATACTGCATTTAATTAATATGGCTAGTAATTAGAATATTTATTATTGATAAAAAATTACATGGAAGAAAATGCTAAAAAAATATTAGGCTCGGTAGCAATTCCGCCTGAAATAATTGAAGAAATTAAAAAATCTGTTGCCAATATTGCCGACTTTGGAAAAAAAATTGAAGATCACATAAGCCAAAATACCACCAATCTTTTGGATGTGGTTTTATTTGGAGCCATAAGCCTTGGCGCTTCTGATATTCATATTGAACCTCAAGAGAATCAAATAAGATTACGAATAAGGCTTGATGGAGTTTTGCAAGATGCTGTTTTTTTTAACCAAAACATATACCATAACCTTCTTTCAAGAATAAAACTCTTATCAAAAATTAAATTAAATATTACCAATACTCCCCAAGATGGAAGATTTACTATTAGCATAGAAGATTTATTAATTGAAATAAGAACATCCAGCTTGCCGGCTGAATATGGCGAATCAATCGTGATGAGAATTTTAAACCCTAAAAATTTAGTTGGTTTAGAATCGCTAGAATTAAGAGAAGATTTATACAAAATTTTTCAAAAAGAAATAAAAAAACCCAACGGAATGATTATTATTACCGGCCCCACAGGTTCTGGAAAAACTACCACTCTATATGCATTCTTAATGAAAATACAAAATCCGGAAATAAAAATAATCACCATTGAAGACCCGATTGAGTATCATATAAAGGGGGTTTCGCAAACCCAGGTGGCGCCAGAAAAAGGATATGATTTTCCAGAAGGACTAAGGTCTATTGTAAGGCAAGATCCTGATGTAATATTGGTTGGTGAAATTAGAGATGCAGAAACTGCTTCAATTACGCTACAAGCTTCGTTAACTGGCCACTTAGTATTATCAACAATCCATACCAATGACGCCGCTGGCACTATCCCAAGGCTAGTTGACTTAGGAATGGAAACTTCGTCTATAGCTTCTTCTTTGAAAATGGTTATTGGGCAAAGATTGGTAAGAAAGGTGTGCAGTAAATGCTCAACGCTAGCATCTCCTTTGAAAGAAGAATTATTAGAAATAGAAAAGGGACTACAAAATCTTCCAAAAGAATTATTAAAAACTCTACCCGCCGTCGCTGAAGCTATGGCGGGCAAAGTAAAAATTCCAAAAATATCCGCCAAAGGATGCAAGGACTGTAATTTTACAGGATATAAAGATAGGAGAGGATTGTTTGAAGTATTTTTAGTTGAAGAAGATATGGAAAGATTTATTTTAACCAACCCCCCCGTTTCCGAAATTAAAAAAAGAGCCATAGAAAATGGCATGATTACTATTTACCAATCTGGATTAATTGAGGTTGTACTAGGTCGCACCACTTTAGAAGAAGTTAAGAAGGTAGTTGAAGAAGACTGAAAAAGCGCTTTTCAAAAAGCGCCTAGCGATTACAAAGAGAAATAAAAAAATAGCTCTGGAGTTGGAGGTGTCATTATATCTGGGATATAAGTAAGAGTTTGTCCGAGGAGTAGTTGAGCCGGAGCAAAACTATCCAAACTAAGACAAATTCATATAAAACCTCCAACTCAAGAGCTATTTTTTGTATAAATAGTAAAAATTAATCGATACATCAATTATATCACCTAACAATATATATGTCAAGTACTATTATAGAAAACCCAGGTACGGGCAATGATATTTTAGATTCTGCCTTAAGGCCCAAAAAATGGCAAGATTATGTGGGCCAAGAAAAAATTAAGGACAATTTAAAAATTATTTTAACCGCAGCAAAACAAAGAGATCAATCTCCTGATCATTTATTGTTTTATGGCAATTCTGGGCTTGGCAAAACCACGCTCGCCCACTTGGTAGCCCTAGAAATGGGAAAACAAATTAGAATTACCACAGGGCCTGCTATTGAAAGAGCTGGGGATTTGGCGGCAATTTTAACTAATCTTCAAGAAGGCGATGTACTGTTTTTAGACGAGATACACAGAATGCACAAAAGCGTAGAAGAATATATTTACCCTGCAATGGAAGACTATAAGCTAAACCTGATTTTAGGCAAAGGCCCAATGGCACGCACCATGGAGTTAAAATTGCCCCGATTTACTTTAATAGGAGCTACCACACGGCCCGGCCTTTTATCAACTCCTCTAAGAAACCGTTTTGGCGCCACTTTTCAGCTTAATTTTTACAAACCTGAGGATATTGAAAAAATAGTTGAAAAATCCGCCCAGATTTTACAGATACAAATTGATGCTGAGGCAATTAAAATAATTGCCAAAAGATCTCGTTTTACTCCAAGAGTAGCAAACAGATTATTAAAAAGAGCACGCGACTTTGCTCAAGTAAAAAACCAAGGTATTATCACAAAAGAAATTGCAGAACAATCTTTACATTCACTGGAAGTTGATAGGATGGGTTTAGAACCAGGGGATATAAAAATTTTAATGGCTTTAATAGAAAAATTTGATGGGGGGCCCGTAGGATTGCAATCTTTAGCCGCCGCAGCAATGGAAGAAGAGGATACTATTTTAGACATCTACGAGCCGTATTTAATGCAATGCGGACTTATAGAAAGAACTCCCAAAGGCAGAATTGCCTCCCGACTTGCCTATGAACACCTGGGATTAAAATATAAAAAAGCACAGAATAATTTACTGTGAATTACGAAAGCATTTCGTAATTCAAGGCAAATAACATGAAGTGTAGTAGTTTATTAATATTTTTTGTCATTTTAATTTTGCCCCTTAGCGCTTTTTCAGTTGAAACTCCTAGTGTTGTAATTAACGAAATTGCCTGGATGGGAAGCGTTACTTCGGCAAATGATGAATGGATAGAATTAAAAAACAATACTAATGAAGATATAAACCTAGAGGGATGGTTTTTAAAAACAACTGATGAAAAAATAAAAATATATTTAACAGGAAAAATACCCGCTAATGGATTTTACCTACTAGAAAGAACCGATGAAAATTCTGTAATGAATATTAAGGCAGATATTATTTATACTGGGGCGCTTAGTAATAGCGGACAATCCTTAGAATTATATCAAAACTCAAGCATATTAATTGATCACTTAGGATTTAGCTCAAAATGGCCATCAGGAGATAACACTACAAAACAAACCATGGAAAGAATTGATAATAGTAATTGGCAAACTAGCAAAAATCCCGGGGGCACTCCTGGAGGCGAAAATAGTATTATCCAATTAATAGAAATTTTAGAAATAAAACCAGTAGTGCCAGAAGAAATAAAAAACTTAAAAGAGCCAACCACATACCCTGATGGAATTTTTATTAACGAAATAATGCCGGCTCCCGAAGGCCCCGATGACACAAACGAATGGATTGAATTATATAATAACAATAACTTTGCTGTTGATATATCTTACTGGAAACTACAAGATACAAAGGGCGCAATAACAAATTACACGCTCCCAAAAAATACTATATTACAAAGTAATGGGTACTTGGTTTTAAAAAGAAGCCAAACAAAAATAACACTAAACAATGATGAAGATGTTATAAATTTAATTTTACCAAATGGGAGAATAGCCGATTCAACTTCTTATAAAGAAGCTTCTAAAAACCAATCTTATAGCAAAACACTGTCTGGCTTTACATGGACCGAAAATACAACTCCGGGATCAATAAATAATATATCAGCAAGCTCTTTTGAAAAAATAGTATTGTTAAATAAAGAAAAACCTGATAATAGTAAAACAAATACTAACTTTAACACCGCAAGCATTACCGATGGAGTTACATCTTTAACCAAAACAAACCCTTGGTTTTTATTTTTGACTGCCCTCGCAGTTGCTATCGTTTCTGGAATAATAATTCTTGTAGTAAAGTTGAAAATATTTAAAAAATAGTATAACCAAGCACAAAAATAGTAAACTATTTTGTGCTCGGTGAAAATTATTCTAATTTTCATGTCAGGACATAGTCATTTTAAAACTGTTGCAGCCACCAAAAACGCTAATGACGCCAAAAAAGGAAAAATATTTTCTAAAATGGCACGGGTTATTACTATTGCTGTAAAAGATAAGGGCCCTGATGTAGCGAACAACATCCAACTAAAAGCGGCTATTGAAAAAGCTAAAGAATTTAATATGCCCAAAGAAAATATTGAAAGGGCTATTAAAAAGGGTACTGGGGAATTGGCTGGAGAAAACTTAGAAGAAGTTTCTTTTGAAGCATTTGGACCAGGCGGCATTGCAATTATAATAGAGGGTATTACCGATAATAAAAATAGAACCCTTGGCGAAATAAAGGGTATTTTAGGCCAATACGAAGGGAAAATGGCCGGCGAAGGATCGGTGAGGTGGATGTTTGATAAAAAGGGTTCTATATCAATACACTGCCAAGATACACCAAAAGAAGAATTAGAAATGTTAGCAATAGAAGTTGGAGCAACAGATTTTAACCACCATGACAATATGCTTGATATTTATACAAAGCCTGAAGATTTAGAAAAAACAAAAAAAATACTAGAAGAAAAAAATATAAAAATTGAAAGCTCTTCTTTAGATTTAGCCGCAAAAGAGGAAGTTGTGGTATCGGATAAAGAAAAGGAAAGAATACAGAAACTTTTTGAGGCATTAGATGAAAATGATGCCATACAAAATATTTATTCTAATCTAAAAACATGATTATTTTAGGCATAGATCCAGGAACTGCAACTACCGGATATGGTGTTATTTCAACAAAAATCCCAAAACATTTACAACAAAATAGAAATGAAAAACCAATAGTTATTGATTTTGGATGTATTTCCACCACAAAATTTGATTCTGCGGGAGAGAGATTAAAAATAATCCACAATGAAATTAATGTATTAATTGATAAGCACAAGCCAGATTTAATTTCAGTTGAAAGTCTTTATTTTTTTAAAAATCTTAAAACCGCTATGCCAGTGAGCCAGGCTAAGGGGGTTATTTTATTTACTGCGGCCAATAGAAATATACCTATTTGTGAATTCACTCCCTTGCAAATTAAAATGACCGTAGTTGGTTATGGAAGGGCAGAAAAAAAACAAGTACAAAGCATGACTAGGCAATTACTTGATTTAAGTAATTTCAATTTAAAAGAAAAAAGTAGAAAAAAAGACGATGCTTCAGATGCGTTAGGGGTAGCCCTTTGTGCAGTTTTGAAAGGTTTTAATTAATAAATCTACATAGCCCTTGACAATAGTTTGTGAAAAAATATAATAGGAACAAGATAATAAAATAATTATCAATTATCAAATTATCAATTATCAATCAAACTTTAATTAACTAATTATCAATGACAAAATTATCGTTGATAATTAACAAATTGAAAATTCATTGAAAATTGGTCATTGAAAATTGAAAATTCATTAAAAACTATGGAGGAGGATTTTTTAAATAATCTTATAAGCCAATCTGATGATACTGACGATGATAGTGTTGTATCAGATATAGATGACGAAGAAGGTGAAGACGAGAAAGACCCAGATGCAGAAGACGATGACGACCAAACACCTGTTGAAGAGGAAGAATAATATTGATTATTATAAAAAAACAGCCCATCGGGGGCTGTTTTTTTATTACGAATTACCTTAAATTACGAAATGATTTTTAGTTATTTATTAGGGAATTTTGTTTCTGGTGAAGGAAAAATATAAAAAGGTAACTACGCTTACCTTTTTACATTTTTACAAAGCCAGAGACAAAATTAACAATAAATAGCAAAAACTTGCATTTTCTATGGTCATTTCGTAATTTAAGGTATTATGCATAATAAGTACTTTAAAGTATAATAAGTAAAATATGCAAAAAAATAAATTTAAGGGACTGCTAAAAAAATATCTTGTTTTTGTGAAAAAAACAAAAAAGTATTTTCACAAAATAATAACCCTAAAAAACAAAAGGGGCAAATTATTTGTTGTTATTATTGCTAAATACATGCTATTTTTGTTTTTAGCTTTTTGTATTTTCATATTATTTTTATTTTTTTATTATACCTATAATCTGCCTCGTCCCGAAAAATTCACCGAAACTCCTTTTATACAATCAACTAAAATTTACGATAGAACAGGAGACACTCTTTTATATGATATTTATGGAGAAGAAAAAAGAGCAATCGTTGCCTTTGATAAAATTTCAGATAATTTAAAGCATGCAGTATTGTCTTCGGAAGATGCAAGATTTTACCAGCACAAAGGAGTAGACTTAAGATCAATTATTCGATCAGTGTTGGTTAATTTAAAACTACAGTCAGTAAGTCAAGGGGGGTCAACTATAACCCAACAACTTGTGCGTTCGGTGTATTTAACAAAACAAAAAACACTATCAAGAAAAATAAGGGAATTAGTGTTAAGCATAGAATTAGAAAGAAGATATTCTAAAGATCAAATTTTTGACTGGTATTTAAATAAAATCCCTTTTGGAGTAAACACCTATGGCGCCGAGTCAGCCAGCCAAACTTATTTTAATAAGTCCGCACTTGAACTTTCTTTAGCAGAAGCCGCTGCCTTAACAGCGCTAATACCAGCTCCAAGCTACTATTCGCCATACGGGAGACACAAAGATCTGCTTTTACAAAAGAAAGATTATATTTTAGAAAGAATGGAGCAATTGGGATATATTAATAACGAACAATTATTAGCGGCAAAACAGGAAGAATTAAAATTTTCTGAAAATCTTGTTTCAATAAAAGCTCCCCACTTTGTAATGTATGTGAAAAAATATCTGGAGGAAAAATATGGAGAAGATTTTTTAAAAGAAAAGGGATTGAAAGTGTACACAACCCTAGATTGGGAATTGCAAGATTATGCTGAAAAAACAATAAAAGAAGCAGATAAAACAAATGTGCAATTTAATGCAAACAACACTGCGCTCGTAGTGATAAATCCAAAAACAGGAGAAATACTATCTTTAGTTGGATCAAAGGATTATTTTGAAAAATCTTATCCTGAAGGATGTGATCAAAAAACAGGTAAAACTTGTTTATTTGAAGCAAAATTTGATGTTGCAACTATGGGTTTTAGACAACCAGGATCTTCTTTTAAGCCTTTTGTGTACGCAACCGCATTTAAAAAGGGATATACGCCAGATACAGCACTATGGGATGTGAAAACAGAATTTAATCCAAATTGCAGTAAAGATGCCAGCCAACAAAAAGACAGGTATGGTTTAGCTTGTTATCATCCCCAAAATTATGATGGATTGGAAAGAGGTATGGTTTCTTTAAGATCTTCTTTGGCACAATCTCTCAATATACCTTCAGTAGAGCTTCTTTATTTAACCGGATTAAAAGACAGCCTCAAAACAGCTCAAGATTTTGGCATTACAACCCTAAACGAACCTGAAAGGTATGGCTTATCTTTGGTGCTAGGGGGAGGCGAAGTAAACTTATTGGAATTAACCTCTGCGTATGGAATTTTTGCCACAGAAGGGCTTAAAACACCTCCTGTAAGCATTTTAAAAATAGAAAATAGCAATGGTGACATTATTGAAAAAAATACCAAAGAATCAACTAAAGTGTTAGACACTCAAATAGCTAGGCAAATTAATAGTATTTTATCAGATAACAACGCAAGAGCCCCTATTTTTGGAGTAAATAATGCTTTGCATTTTGCTAATTATCAAGTTGCTGCTAAAACAGGAACTACCCAATATTTTAACGATGCCTGGACAATGGGATATAGCCCCTCTTTTGCAATTGGTGTTTGGGTGGGTAATAATAACAATGCCTCTATAAATAAAAAAACGGGTATTGGATTGGCGGCTCCAGTTTGGAGAAAAGTCATGGAAAAAGCGATTACCTCTTTACCGAAAGAAAATTTTACAAAACCCGCAGCCGTAAAAGATATAAACCCTGTGTTATTAGGCCAATTTCCAAAAACAGATGAACCTCACAGTATTTTACACTACATTAATAGAAAGGACCCACTAGGTCCACCACCACAAGATCCTAATAATGATCCTTTGTATCCTTTCTTTGAAGAGGGCATTAAAAATTGGTTATCATTATCAAAAACTACACCTTAAAAAACAAATTAAAAACCCTGTTATTTTTACAGGGTTTTTAATTTGTTTTAAATATAAATTTCTAACTGCTTTTGATTTTTATATAGACTTAATGGGCATCGCTACATATACATAACTAGAATCTCCAACTGGCTTTAAAATACATGGCCCCTCTTCTTTGCTTATATTAAATGCAACTTCTGAACTTTTAATATTTGAAAGCCCTTCTATTAAGTAGCGATAATTAAACGAAACCTCTATTGCGTCTCCTTCAATTTTTGCTTGCACACTTGACCTATTTTCTCCAATATCGGTGTTTTTGGCAAAAATTTCTACCTCTTTTTTCTCTGGTTTAACTGAAAGCCTAACTTCATTAGTTTTATTTGAAAATAACGAAGCCGTTTTTATTTGATTTAAAAATTCATCTTTTTTTAATACGATATTTGTTTTAAATTTATTAGGAATAATTTCTTGATAATTAGGATATTCCCCCTCAATTAAACGAGAAATAATTTGCACCTGAGGATGTTTTATCTCTTCCATAGGAAATTCAAACAATGCTTGATTGCCAGAAAAGTATATTTTTAACACGCCTTCTTTATCTTCTAAAATACTCATAATTTCTCTTGAGGGCCTTTGGGGTAAAATAAATGAATACTCTTTTTTTACAGGACTTTCTAATACTATATTTTTTTCTGCTAACCTAAAACTATCTGTTGCAACGATTTTAATATTATTTTTATTAAAATTAAAATAAATACCAGATATTTCGGGTCTTGATTGTGATGGCATTGCAATATCAATTACCTGTGAAAGACCTTGGCAAAATTTCTTATTATCAACTTCTAAATATTCTAAATTTGAAAACTCAGGTATTATAGGAAATTCTTCAGGATTATATCCTTGTATTTGGGTTTTAAAATTACTGCATTCAATATAGAGATTTTGACTTTTTTCTTCAATAGTAATTTTTTCGTTTGGCAAAGAAGAAACATAATTAGAAAGGAATTTTGCAGGAATTACCACTTTACCTTTTTTAATAATTTTAGTTAAAATCCATAACTTAATAGTAGTTTCTAAATTAGTAGAAATTAAATTTAAAAAACTATCTTCGGTAGTTATTAAAATATTATCTAAAATAGGCAAAGATATATTTTTACCAATAATTCTTTCGGTAATATTAAGCCCCTTTTTTAAATTTTCCTTTAAGATTTCTATTTTCATAATAATATATAATATATTAAATATCTTATTGTTATTAGGGTAGTGATTTTTGTTAATTTTTAAATTTTTATTATATTGTCGTATGTGTAAATTTTTAAAAAATAAACTGTGAATAAAATAGTCTAAAAATATATTAATAAAATATGTGAATTATTTTTATAATTTTTTATAGATAGTTTGTTATGTGTTTTATCCACCATATATTCTATTTTTTTAATTACTTTGAATTACGAAATGCTTTCTAGGTATTTTTTTCAAATTTTAGAATGAAAATTTGATAGAATTATTTTACCTAGTAAGCTAGGTAAAATAATTATAGCGGGTTTTCAACTAAAATTTGGAGAAAAGACCAGAAATTTGCTTTCCAAAGGGCATTTCGTAATTCAAAGTAATATTTTATCCACTATACACTTTTTGTTTTATAAGGTTTAATTCTTCTGTTAATTTATTATTTTCTTCACTTTCTTGTAGTATTTTTTTGTATGCGTATATGACTGTAGTATGATCCTTGCCCCCAAATTTTCTTGCAATTGCAGGAAATGAATATTTTAATTCTTTTCTTAATAAAAACATTGCTATTTGTCTTGGTCTTACAATTTCTTTGCGTCTTGTTTGGTCAAAAAGATTTTTTTCATCTAAATTATAAAATTTAGCAACCGTTTCAATTATTTTTTTATAGTTTGCAACATCAAAGGGAGAAAATACAAAACCTCGTAATAGCTTTTTTGCAACTTCTAAATTCAACACATTGTTGTTGATTTTATGGTAAATTAATAAGCTATTTAAGGCTCCCTCTAAATCTCTGATATTCTTTTTAACATTTGAGGCGATGTATTCTAAAATATCTTCTGGTAATTCCATATTTTTCTCTTGAAGTTTGGTTTTAAGTATTACAAGCCTTGTTTCATAATCAGGTAGGCTTACATCAATAGTCATCCCGCCTCCAAATCTTGATTTAAGCCTTTCTTCTAACTCTGATATGGCATTGGGGGGCCTGTCAGACGAAAGGATGATTTGTTTATTTTTTTCATATAAAGAATTAAACACATGAAAAAATTCTTCTTGGCTTTTGTTTTTTCCCGATATAAATTGTATATCATCAATAATGAGCACATCTATAGGGGTAAAACTAGCCTTAAAGCTTTCCATGCTATTGCTCCTAATAGCTGAAACAATATTAGAAACAAGTTTTTCAGAAGGAATATATTTTACTTTATTTTTTTTATTATTACTGGCTATTTTATTCCCAATTGACTGCATTAAATGGGTTTTGCCTAATCCAACTCCTCCATATATAAATAAGGGGTTGTAGGTGTGTCCTGGGTTTTCAGATACTGCTAAAGCTGCCGCGTGAGCCAATTCATTAAATCCACCTACTACAAAATTTTCAAAGGTATAACGAGGGTTAAGATTTGTTTCTTTGTTAATTTTAAACTCATCAAATTTTAACTGTTCTATATTTATATCACTTTCTAGTTTTTCTTTTGTTTCAAAGTTTTTTGATGGTTGTGGGTTAATTTTAAATTCTAATTCTTTGATAGTGTTGTCTATGTCATGCATTGTTTTAAGTATTAACTTGTAATACTTATTATTCAGCCACTCTTTAGAAAAGGCATTTGGAACCGAAATTACTATTTTTCCATTTTCTTTAGATGTTATTTCAGTGTTTTGAAACCAGGTTGCAAAATTTGCCTTAGAAATAAAAAGTTGCATTTGCGCCAAAACTGATTGCCAAAGCTCACTATTGTCCATAATTTTTTGATTAAATATTTAATAGTCTATTTTTTCTTTTTGTTGTTTATTTGTCAAATATAAACAAAATATACACATATGTTATTAAGTTGTGGATAAATTGTGTGATATTTTAAATACAGACGCACAATATATTTAATTAGAAATTTTAAATTTGTAATTAAAACGCTATTTGACCAAATGTGTTTTTTTTGGTAAGTTAACAATATTATCCTTGAGTTATAAAATACTTTCACAGTCTTTTTATAGAGTATTTGGTGATTTAAGGATTTATACTACACTATACAATATTATTAATATAAAAAACAATGAGTTTCACTTATAACCCAAAAAAGAAAAAGAGAAAAAGAACACACGGTTTCTTAAAGAGAAGCCAAACAAAAAAGGGTCAACAGGTTATTCAAAGGAGAAGGGCTAAGGGAAGGAAGAAATTAAGCGTGTAATGAGCTGGTTACAAAACTCCATATTTATCCTCAAAAGCGAGTTTTGTAACCATCTCAACTTAAGTGTTGCCAAAAATAAACAGGTTAACCAAAAAAAAAGATTTTGACTCGGTTTTTAAGAAAGGAAAAAGCATAAAAGTTGATTTTTTAATATTTAAAATATTAAAAAATGATCTAAAAGAAAGCCGTTTCGGTTTTGTGGTTAGTAAAACTATTTCTAAAAAAGCTGTTATAAGAAATAAAGTTAAAAGAAGGCTGCGAGAGGCAGTTTTTAAAGGATTAAAAAATCAGGTTACTAATACGGCTAAACCATCAGATATTGTTATTATAACTTTGCCAGGAATTGAGAAAAGAGAATTTTTGCAACTACAAGAAGTTGTCGATAAATTTTTAAATAAAATATAATAATTTTTTACACTATGTTTGGTTTTTTAGTAGATGTCTTTAATATTCTTTTATACCAGCCTCTTTTTAATGCATTGGTGTTAATTTATAATTATCTGCCTGGGCATGATTTTGGTATTGCAATTATCCTTCTTACAATCATTATAAGAGTTATTATTTATCCCCTTTCGGTAAAATCCCTTAACTCACAAAAAAATCTTCAAAAACTGCAACCACAATTACAGGAAATACAAAAAAAATATAAAAATGATAAAGAAAAACAAGCTAGGGAAACCCTAGAACTTTATCGTAAAGAAAAAATAAATCCATTTAGCGGATTGTTTTTAGCATTGATTCAGCTCCCTATTTTAATTGCATTATATAGTGTGTTTAATAATGGATTAAAATCTATAGAGCTTAATAATTTGTATAGTTTTGTATCAAATCCAGTTAATATTAACCCAATATTCTTGGGTGCTATAAATTTATCTTTGCCAAATTTATTTTTTGCCTTCCTTGCGGGTATTGTTCAATTTTTTCAAACAAAAATGATTATGCCTAAATTGGATAAAAATCAGGCAAAAGAAAATCAAATGACCGCCATGATGCAAAAACAAATGGTTTATTTTTTTCCTTTTATAACAGTAATAATCCTTTTAAAATTACCCTCAGCTTTAGGCCTTTACTGGATTGCAAGCGGATTGTTTTCTATAGCACAACAGTATTTTATTCTTAAAGATAAACCAAATAAGCCTTCTTTGTAAGTCTATTAATAAAAATGGAAGAACAAGATTTAGTAATAATTAAAAAAACTATTGAAGAGTTGTTTGAAAAAATGACTGTTGTGGTTAGTAGTTTGGAATTAAAGCAAAGCTCTCAAGAAAAAAAAACCGAAAATTTTGATTCGCTTAATAGTATCAATGAAACTGTTTTACCTTTACAAAGCGAACCTAGAGAAATAATTCACATAAATATAAATTTAGAAGAACCTCAATTTTTAATAGGCCAGAATGGCCAGACTTTATTTGAACTAGAGCGTATTGTAAAGATAATATTAAATAAAAAAATCCAAAAGTTTTTTTATTTGAATTTAGATATTAATAATTATAAAGACAAAAAAGTTGAATATTTAAAAAACTTAGCAAGGGATTCAGCCAACGAAGTTGCGTTAACTAAACAAGAAAAAGCGTTAAGTCCTATGTTAGCTTATGAAAGAAGAATTATTCATACCGAATTAGCTCAAAGACAAGATGTTATTACAAGGAGCCAGGGCAATGGAGAAAATAGATGCGTGGTAATATGCCCTCGCTAAAAGGCGTAACAGTAAACTAAAAAACGGATTTTTAAATCCGTTTTTTAGTTTAGGAAGATTTTTAATAAGTAGGAATAATATTTATCATGTATATGTACCTTTCTTTTTCTGGATCAAGGATATTATCAAATATCAAGCTTATTTTCTTTTTACCGTAATAAATTTTACATTTTTTGTCATCAAGATTACGCCTAAATCTAGAATAAAGAACAATCATATAACTCCTTTTATTTTCTACAAGCCCTATACTTCTTGCGCATGTTTTGTCGTTACTAGTACAGTGATTAAACTCTGGTGCATCAGAAGTAAATTGTGTTGAGGGTGGGTCCGTGCCTATTGGCGATGCTGTATGATCAACGCTCCATAGCCAATAATCAAGTATTCCCAATCTACTTCCATCGGGTGGACTATTCTCGCCATTTCTATGTGCCCAAAGTTCTCGATCTATAGTACTACTCGATAAAAAATATTTAAAATTTTTGCTTAAAAAGATAATTGCAGGGCTACTAGAAGGCGTTTGGTTTCTGTAGTGGAAAATGGTTCCATATTTAGGATTAAAATATCTATCATCAAAAGATGTAGATGTGCTTGGGGCTACGGACAAACATATGGTACCCTCGTCCCGTTTAATTAGCGAAGGATTTGATGTTGCTAAATTCACTCCCCCTTGTAATTCCGAACACATACCACTTCCGTTTTGTAAAATAACTCCATAGCGGTCTTTTGGATCGGCACCACTAATAATTTTTACTGATCGAGTTATGTTGGCAGTGGGAGTTTCATCGGAATCATAGGGTGGTATTAGGCCACTTTCTTTTTGTACATAAGAGCTTATTCCGGTGCAGTCCTCTGTTAAATAATAATAAATACCAGATTCTTTGATTTTTGATATATAAGAATATATTGTAGAAGAAGAATCATTTGGGCTGAATGGATCAAAAAGAAGCATTATGCTTGCTGGTTGAATATTATTTAAATCGGGGCTTGTACATGGTAATTCCCAAACTCTTAAATTGCCCAATCCAGATGCATTTCTTGTTCGGTCTATTTGAAAATATGGTTGATCATATACCCAAAGTAAAAGGGGTTTACCACCTCGACTTGAATCGCAAATATAAACAAGAGCATCAGTTCCAGGAGGCGCACCATCAAAAATATGACCCGGATCCAAATCAGCACCAGTATCCCAAATATCATCTTCTCGTTCGTTTGCTGCTTGATAATCAATTATGGTAGTAACTATGGGTCCAGGCGTGCTAGTGCGAGTTCTATACCAAAGCTGTCCACCTTGACTTCCATAACTTGCCACGCTTGGGTTTATAAAATCTGGGCTTATTGTCTGAAATACTATCACGGAAATCATTAATAAAACTATTCCTAAAATACAGTCAAAAATCTTTTTTCTTGCATTTCCAATCGCAACCGGGCTTCCCATAGAAGCCATTATTAAAATGCTATTTATTACTATAGTTATGACACCAATTACACCAGCTGATACTACTAAAAACCAAAAGATATAACCAATATATGTTTCTAAAGAAATTCCTACTCCATCTCCTATAGTTGGCCCACCCGGAATATTAGGGTAAGTTAATTCAAGGGCAAAAGCGTATTGGATTGCTAAAAAGCACAGTATTATTATTGCAATGATGATAATTGGGTATTTGTATTTTTTGTTCATTTTTACTAAATTACTAGCTTAAAAATTATTACCTTTATTCTTTAATACTACTATATTTTAATCGCCAGTAAAACTATATTATTTTAATTTTCTTCTTGCTTCTTTTATTTTTTCAACTTCTTGGGGGCTGGTAGTTATTATTTGATCTTCTGTATAGCTGGCTTTTATATTAATATATACATGTTTTTTACCCGCAAAAAACAACCCTTCTCCAACAGGAGCACTTAATAATAATTCTTCTTCTTGCTTGGTTAAATCAAATATTTTTTCTAATACATCAATAGCCGCAGTGGATTGTTTTAACAGCATTTGCAAAGATGAATTGGTGATAATAGCCTTTCCATAACCTGAACCCATAAAATCTTCCACATCTTGGGTAATAGTGGTTACTCCCATCCAGTATTTTCTGCATCTTTTTATTAAGCTGAATAAAAATGAAGCTCCGTCTTCTGATTGCATCAGCCACCAAGCCTCATCAACCACTAAAATTCTCTTTTTTATTTTTGTTCTTACAATATTCCATATGTATCGCATTACAATAAACAAAGCAATGGGTTTTAAAGATTCTTCCATGTCTCTTATTCCAAATACAATGAATTTTTTATCAATAGTAATATTAGATTTTTGGTTAAAAAATCCAGCAAAAGTCCCTTCGGTAAATTTTTTAAGGCGTCTTGCTAAAGATTCTGCTCCTTCCATATTTTCTAAAATTTCTCCAAAATCAGACATTAGTGGTATTTTTTCCTCCCAGGTAGCAGGGTCACTTTGAGGTGTAATATCTCTTATTGCGTAAGTTTCTGTGAGGGCTTGGTCTAAAATACTATCTTCTTCAGCAGTTAATCCTCCAAGCATTATTCTTAAAAGTCCCACCAAATTTATAATATTTGACCTTAGTATGTCTTCTGGATTATCATCTGGGCCTGGGGTAGGAAGGTCAAAAGGATTTACATGGTTTCCAGAAGACAAAGATATTTTAAAGAAATTACCCCCTATGCCATCGGCTAAAAATTCATATTCATTTTCGGGGTCAATTACAATTACATCAATATCCATCATCAAGTATCTTAAAATTTCTAATTTAACCGCGTATGATTTACCCGATCCGGATTTTGCAAAAACAACCATATTGGCGTTTTCTAAGGTGAACCTATCAAACAATACAAGTGAATTATTGTGCCGGTTAATGCCATATAAAATTCCTTCATTAGAGCTTAAGTCAAAAGAAACAAATGGAAACGCAGTTGAAAGCGGCTCTGTGTTCATTGGAACATTAATGCCAATTAAGTCCATTCCATAAGGGCTGGCTGAAATAAAGCCTTCTTTTTGCTTAAATAAAGCTGGTTTTATATAAATTAAACGAGGTTCAAAAATTGACCTTAGGGTAGTTTCAACTTCACGCATTTCTTCTTCTGAATTTTGATATACGGTAATATAAAGCCCAAATCTAAACATTTTTTCTTGGGCGGTTATTATTTTATCTCTAAGGTTTTCAATATCTTGGTAGCCGGTTTCAAGAGCTGGATCGCGAATGAGTCCCTTTTCTTGTCTTTCCATTAATTCTGAAGATACTTGGGTAACTTTTGACCGTAATTTTTTTAAAATTAATTCACTGCTTACCGGATGTATAAAAAAAGATATATCCATTGGTACATTTAGGTTTATTGCGGGAGAAAGCCAGCCGGTATTTAAATATCTTGGATAAGAAAATATAAAAAAAGATTTGGCGATTTTTTCTCCAAGCTTTATATAGTTTTGATTTATGCCAACATAAGAAGGCGCTATAACATCCTTTATATTAAGAATTTCTTCTTGAAATATTTTATCATCAATATCAATATTTCTTTTATTTTTATTTAAAAAATTAAAATTCACTTTAGTATTTTTTTAATATTATTAAAAAATTAATTTCAAAATTCAAAAACCTAAATTCTAAACAAATTCAAAATCCAAATTTTCTAAATCCAAAACTATTTAATATTTTATTTACTATTCTCTAAAATAGATCCAAATATTTTCATTAGTTCAATGCATTCTTTAATGAGCGATTCTTTGTCTTGTTGATTTTCTTTTAATGGTTCAGATAAATTTAACCACAACCTGCTTTCTTTAGATTCTTTTCTGCAAATCTTTATTCTCATTAGAAAGTCTTTTTTGCCTAGAGATTCATTTGCTTCAATATAATTGGCTGCCTGTGAACCGGAGGATCTAACGAGTTGTTTTCCGTATTCTATATTTGAAATTGTTCTGAGAAGAGCCTTAACATACTCTCTTGTTTTTTGAGCAAATAGATAAGTTCTATCTTCTAAATCATATTGCGGTTTTGAATTTTGGATTTCATTCATTTGAATTTGTTTAGGATTTAGGTTTTTGAATTTTGGATTTTTGTTGAAATAAATTTCAAATTAGGATTTATTTCAATAATTCCGGTGATATTTTTGGCGAATAACCTATTTCAGCTTCGTTAGGGTGGTGTATAGTCCAAAATAGTTCAATTAATTCGGGGGTGGTTAAGGGTATTACATCTAAACCACATCTTTTTAATCCCATTGCTAAAAATTCCATTCTTTGCCAAAGTTGATTTTTTGATTTTTCAAAGTCATCATCTTTAAATTGTTGAATTTTAGCTTTATCTTTACTAAATAAATTCAAAAAATTAAATTGTTTTGTAACGCCCCCTACACCGAATATTTCCACTAAACTGTAAGGGACTACCACATAAAAATTCTTTGTCATAATTGAGTCCCCTTGCACCAATTCTTTTATGAATTCCCGATAAGAACCCGTTTGGGCTTTTAGTAATTCATTATCCTGTTTTTCTTCTAAATTTTTAATGCTATCCAAATATGGGGTGATATTTATCTTTCTTGATTGAATGATAATTTGGCATGAAAAATCTAATGAATTTAAAAAGCTTTGAAAAGAATAAATAATGGCGTTTTGTTCGTCGTCTGATTTTAATGCAAAATTCATAGAGGAAACCATTAGTACTCCCCTTATATTATTATTTTTTAAAATCAAAACACCTTCTTTAATGTCTTGAATTTCTAAAAATTCTTGTGTCGTAATGTTCATAATTGTAAATATAAAATCACTTCTTTGTTTCTATTTTTCTTTTAACTTCCTTCAATTTACTAGCTTGTAATATTGAAAAATGGGATGGTTTTGTAGTATTTATTTCTTGATTGTCATGCCTTGTAATCAATTTTTCTTTACTTTGTAAATTTGGGTTTAAGCTTTTATATGGATATGGGGATTTTTTCTTCTCCCAAATATAGGTTTTATTTTCAAATAAAAATCCAAAAAAGTGTAAAAATACTGTTACTAAAGAAGCATTATCTATTTTTATAAAAGCTATTACTGAAACTATTCCCATTATTACTATTGAACAAATTACAAAAAAATAAAACGGCAAAAGATAATAAAATACTATAGCAGTACTTAGTCCTCCCACAAGCAAAAAAAACTGCTTGAAAGTTAAAAAGTAAATTATCTTTCCTTCTTGTTCAATAAATTGTGGAGTTGGATATTGGGCCATTTGTAATGCTCTTAATTATTATTTATTCAATCGGTTCTCTATAAGTATCTGGCTTGCTTTCTAGCTTTGGTTGTGGTTTCGGCTCTTCTTTGGTCACTCTTTGTTGGGCATGTTGAATGTTTTCTGCATTTTCTTCTACATCCAAAATGTCTACTTTTTTAATATAAGAATCAGGTGGCATCTCTTTTGGCACAGGAATATTGCTATTCCCCCTTATTTTGTTTAACAATTCTTGCCTGTATCTTTCTTTTTGATCCACTTCTTTTTTAACTTCTATTTCTTCTTCTGGTTGGGCTAAGGAAACAACATTATTTTTTATATCGTGAGCCAATTTATCTGCTTTTTCTTGAGCGATATATAAATCTTTTTTCAGTATTTCTATTATATCTTTCATAGTAACTCCTTTTTCCATTGCTACAATTTTCTTAGCCACTTTAAATATAACAACTTCTGGATTTTCTTTTTCAAAATCCCAAAAATCTTCTTGGCTAAGAGTTAAATTATGTTTTTTAACTAATTCTGAAATTGCTTGATCTATTTGGTCAGAAAAGTTTAACACATATTCTGTTTTCATATAACTTGCATAGAAATAATTTTATAAAATTACCCTTTTTCTTTTAATTTTTCTTGCATAATTTCTCCCTTCATTTCATCGGCTATAACTTCATAAGCATCTTCAAGGCTCATATATTCTCTTCCTGTTTCTTTAATTCTTTTATTTAACTCTATCATTCTTTCTGCTATTTTTGCTTTTTCCATATCAGTGAATTCTTCCTTCCCTTCTATTCTAGCTTTTATTCTTTTTAAATATTCTATTGGATTTGTTTTAAAACCATATTTCCCTCCCCATTGTGCGATATCTTGAGCCTTGTCCTTATCTGTTGCTTTACTTGCTGCTCTTCTTTTTGCTGTAAGTTTTTCTCTTAGAATTTTTCTCTTTTCTTCTTCAAATCTTCCAGAATAATACTTGGGATCTTTATTAAAACTATTTGAATCTTCAAATACTGCCTTTAGTTCTCCAAAAGAAGGAAATGTTGGAGGAACTCCAGAAGCATCATATTGTTTTGCAGTTGATTTATTTGATTTTTTTAAATCAACGATTTTTTCTATTAAACCATCCCTCTCATTTGTTGTAAGTTTTATGCCCTCTTGTTTCATCTTTTTTGCTTCAACATGATTATAAGCCTCTTTGTGGCTTATAAATGGTGTCTGTTCATCAATGCCGTATTCTTTTAATTCATCTAGGATTTTTATAGATTCATCTCTTTCTCCTGGAGATAGTTGACCTTCATCTACCCTCTTTTTTCTTAGTATTTCTTTTCGGCGAACTTTTGCTCTTAATCCTGCCACTTCCCCTGCTAATTGCTTTTGTTCCTCTTCACTTAGATAGCCCCCACCTATTTTAGAAACTACTCCCAAGGCTTCAGTAGTTTCATCTTTTTCTATTTTCGCTTCATCTACTGGGCTCATTCTTATTTCTCCAAAATTCCCCTTAACACCAACTATCTTAGACCCTTCTCCTGGTCGCATTTGTGGATCATATGGCTTTGTGTCATCTGGTTTTGCTTCTTCTATGTTTTGTTCGGGTAATTTGTTTGCGCCAGTTACAAATGCTCTTAAATTTTCTGCTTCCTCAGAACTTGTGCCGACTCCTTGCACATATTTTTCTAGATCCTTAAATCCCTCCGGAGAATTACCGGCTCGATGTATTGCTTTGGTTGTATAAAATCTCTTTCTAATTTCTTCTTTAACTTCTTTAGTAGCCCCACTTATGGCATCTTCCATCATTGCGCTAGGAATTTGGGCTAAATTCTTAATGTATTCTGGATCGTCAACATCGGCAACCAAAGATGCATATACCGCTTTTTTTAATTTTGGACCTGCCTTGTCGTCAACAGCTCTCATTTGTTGTGGGCTATTTGCAATTTGCCTAGCGATTACTGCACCGTATTTTCCACCCAAAACCGAAGAGTCAAGGCGTTCTATATCATACGCGTTTAATGTTTCAGCTTTTCTTCTAACTACTTCTTCTTTAGCTGCACTGTCTTCGCCAAAAATATGAATACCATCAGAATCTGTTTCGCTCTGTATTCTTTTTACAGCTTCCTTGTCAAATGCATTCATTCTTATATCTTGTTTCTGATAGTTTCTCCTAGTACTTAAGCCATAATAATCATTTTCTTTCAATAGTTGGTCAATTTTATTTGGATCAGTTTCCTTGGTATGAAGAAGTTCTCTTCTTGTTAATTCATCTGTAGCCGCTGCTCCTCTCCAGCCACCCTCATCAACCATGGTACGCAAGTCTATATCTGAAGCCTCTGTTGCAAACTTTCTATCAGCAGTAGAAGCCGCTTGTCTAGTTACTATTTGTTCAGCTTGTTTTTTCATCATAGTGCCCAAAAGACTGTTTGGATTAACTATATCGTCTTCGGTGTATTGAAGATCTCGGCCAGTTTTATTGTTGGCAAGATTAACACTACCAACAGCAGTTGTGCCAATAAGTTTTCTTTGCGCCTCTGCCATTGCCCCCTTATTTAATGTTGCATAATCAGGATCAAAACTTGCAATATCTCTAGCTGAAACCCCTTGGCTTACAGCTTGTTTTACTATTCTGTCACGCTGTGATTTATCTTTAATAGCATCAAGGGTGCCGTTTCTAGCTAACATTTCGGTGGCCACTGCGCTTTCGGCGGCGGTTCCATTTTCTGCTATGCTTGCAAGTTTTTTAACATCTTTTATGTTTTTAAATTGTTCTCTAACTGGATCCAATTCTTTTGCTTCTCTATCTTTTTTCACTGTTTCACTTTTGCCCTTGCCATAAATTTTATCTCTTCCCCAGCTAACTAAACGACTATCAGCTACTTTGTTTTTAACATCTTTTAGGCCATCGGTAATCCCGGTTCTTTTCATTCCAGCCATGGCGGTAGATGTACCACCCGTTATAATTGCCGATGCTATTTTTGTTGCAACGCTCATAACAGCGCTTGCTATGGGGCCGGATGATTTGTATGTAAGATGCATTCCTATTGCCAAAAATCCCACTACGATAATAAATTGAAATGTTAAATTTACTAATGCTGTTACGGTGTCTCCTGTAAAAACCCAATTATATGCCCGTAGCACATTTACCGATAAATTTAAGAAAAAAGCCGCTCCTAATCCAATAAAGCAATATTTTAAAAATTGACCCCACCAGTCTCCAAATAGTTTTTGGGCTTTTTCATAAGGGAATACATTTAAAGCAAAAGCTAGTGGGGACAATACAAACAAAATAGCTAAAAGCACATACCTTTGTATTAATAACAATGCAAAGCAAAATAAAATAAATGCCACAAAAAAATAAAGAGCATCAAAAAGCAAGTTAATGCCAAAATAGGCAAAAGCTTTATAAATATTTGTTTCGGCGATTGGTTCTAATTCCCAAATGGTTTCATTCCACACATCATCTATAATTAATACAATATTGGCTTCTTGATCGCCTCCCACCGTTAAACTTCTCATAATAATATTTGATGAGTCAATAAACAATCCTACTAGCACCACGGAAAAATTAATTAAAATGGCGGTTATTATTATTTTAGGCAGTAAGGCTTTTGCCTTATCAACCATAAATCCTAAAATCATCATGGTGCTGGCGGCTATAAATCCTAATACTATTAGCATATTGGCCCAGCTTTTTACCACATTCCATGCGGTGAGAAATTCGGCTCTCCTAGTTATTGAAAGGTCGGGGTTGTTTATCATTTGGTCTAATACAAACCTGAATAAAACCGCAGATCCATACGCTATATAGAAAAAGATAATAGAGATAAGATTAGATATCAATACGACAATAGTAGCAGGCCAGTTAGTGCTTCCCGACATTGCTTCTGAAAATATTTCCCACCCTGTTGCAACAAGGTTTGCCATAAATGCAATTCCTTGTGCGGTAAGAACTACGGCATTACCGCTACCAATAACAATATTGCCAAGTGTGGTGCTAAAATCAGTAAACCAGTTAGCTGAAGCTATATTTGGCAGAGAAATTCCTATTAAAAAAGCAAACAAAAAAACAGAAAATAGTATTTTCTTTTGTTTAAATATTTTTAATATAGACCTAAAAAAATCAGGCATAATTTCTTACTACTTTGAGTTACGAAATGCTCAAATAAAAAATGGGTTTCTGGTCTTTTATCCAAATTTTCAACCTAAAATTTGAAAAAAATACCTCGAAAGCATTTCGTAACTCAAAGTTATTCGAAAACTAGCGCAAATTAAGGAATTATATCACATGTTATTTATTTATGGATGTTGATAACTATTTGCTAGATTTTTCCAATCTTCAATAGAAAGAGTTTCTGCTCTTTGTTTTGGATTGGTAGTATTTTTTAATAGCCACAAATTTACTTTTTCCCTGTTTATTTTTAATGATTTAGAAAAGTTATTTGCTAATTGTTTGCGTGGCTGACTGAAGCCAGATTTTACAATTTTAAAGAATTTTTCATGAGAAATTTCTTCAGATTTTTTAAAAGGAATGATTTTTATAATCGCTGAATCAACCTTTGGAGAGGGCCAAAAGCATTTTTTTGAAATATAGGAAATGATTTTTGGTTTGGCATAAAATTGTACAGATACTGAAAGTAAGCTCATATTGGGCGGACTAGAACAAATTCTTTGGCCCACTTCTTTTTGAACCATCAATACCATGCTCTCTGGGGGATTTGCAGATTCTAAAAATTTTCTAATGATTGGTGAGGTTATATAGTATGGGATATTGGCAACTACCTTATAGTGAGTTGGTAGTGAATAGTTGGTATCAAGGAGAGCGTTTCCATGGATAATTTCTACATTTTTGTAATCTTTTAGAGTTTCTTTTAATATTTGCACCATTGCGTTATCTTTTTCTATTGCAATGATTTTTTTTGTTTTTTGCGCCAATTCTTTTGTAAGACCTCCCAAGCCTGGCCCTATTTCTAAAATGGTGTCTTTTGGGTTTAATTCTGCTGCTTCAATAATTTTATTTAAAGTAAAATCATCTATTAAAAAATTCTGACCCATTGTTTTTGAGGGGCTTGAGTCATACTTATCTAAAAGATTTTTTATTTCATTTACAGAAAGTAAATTCATTAGTTTTTGAATTATTTTTTCATTATATCATAATGAATAGGTTGTAAGTGAATCTATTGACCAAGGCTTTTGAGGATGATAAGATTAATGTATTACCTTGTTTACATTTTTCTACAAAAAATTCATCTATTTGAAGAGCTTTGTTAAAGGTGAATCTAAAACCAAAAAAACCTCATCTGGATTTGCGCGGCACCTAGAATTTAAAAAGGGATTTTTGAAGAACCCGTTTTTTTATTTCGGGTTTTTTTCTTTGTTTTTATTTGGATTATTGTTTTTTAGTTCGGATGGTTTAGTGGGAATTAGCCATTCTAAAAACAATGCAGCTGGATTTTACAAAAATATAGATAATTCAGAAAATAATGATTTATTTTTCAATCAAAATAAATTACTTGCTGTTGAAACCCCGGATTTAAAAATAATCCAAGATAATTTTGTGTATGGTATTTCTACGCCTCATATTGTAACAACACAAGTTTTAGGTTCTATGTTTGGTGAATCTTCCTTGGTTGATAGAAAGGAAATCATTGAATATTCTGTTGAATCGGGAGATACTATTAAGGGCGTTGCAGGGAAGTTTGGCGTTTCGGAAGATACGATAGCTTGGGCTAATAATATTTCTAAAAATTCAGCCCTTAAGGTTGGCCAGACTCTTGTTATTTTACCGGTTTCTGGTGTTTTACATATTGTGAAAGCAGGAGATACTATAGGTGCAATAAGCAAAACCTATAAGGCAAAAATGGAAGATATTATTTCTACTAATAGCCTTTCGGGAGAATTAGATATTTTTATTGGGGATATTTTAATTATTAAAGGCGGATCAATGCCCCCAAAACCAATATCTTCTATTGTGAGCGCACCTTTAAATGAAAGTTTGTTTATCTATCCAGCAGAGGGGCAAATTACCCAGGGACTCCATTTTTATAACGCGGTAGATCTTGCTAATAAATGCGGAGCTCCTGTATATGCTGCGGCTTCTGGTGTAGTACAGCGAGTAAGATATGGTTGGAATTTTGGGGGTGGAAATCAGGTTACCATTTTACATGCAGGTGGAATTGTAACTTATTATGGCCACCTTATGACTATTTTTGTAAAACCCGGCGATAGTATTGATGTGGGTCAAAGGTTGGGGCTTATGGGGAGCACGGGGCTTTCTACGGGATGCCATGTGCATTTTGGTGTTACTGGTGCCAAAAATCCCTTGGCTAAATTTTTCATTGGAAGTGTGATTAAATATAAATAAATATATGTCTTGGTAAACATAAAAAACAGCGCATGCGCTGTTTTTTATTGTATTTAAATATTACTTTTAATTTTTTAATTAGTCTTTTAGTCTATACATTAATGCTTCTGCGATGTGGTCGTGTTGAATATTTTCTGTTCCCGCTAAGTCAGCGATAGTACGAGCTACTTTTAAAATTCTATGGTAACCTCGCGCAGAAAGTTTTCCCGAATCAACAAATTGTTTTAACAATATTTGAGACTTTGCATCATGAGTACAATACTTTTTAATTTCGGGGATTTGCATTTCAGAATTTACTAAAATTTTATCGTTTTTGAAACGCTCTTTTTGAATCTCTCGCACCCTTTCTATTTTTGCCTTTATAATACTGCTTTGGTTATCAGTTGAGTCGTGATCTGCCAGTTTTTCATATTTTACAGCAGGAACTTCAATAAAAATATCAATTCTGTCCATTAGGGGCCCCGAAAGCTTCCTTTTATACATTGAAACTTGTGAAGGCGAACAGATGCAGGCTTTTTCTGGGCTATTTAAAAAACCACACGGACAAGGATTGCTGGCACCCACGAGCATAAATCGACTTGGAAATGTGAGAGTATTTTTAGCGCGTGAAATAGTAATCTTGCCTTCTTCTATTGGTTGCCTGAGTGATTCTAATACATCTCGATGAAACTCTGGAAACTCATCTAAAAATAAAACCCCTCTATGAGCTAGTGTAATTTCTCCAGGTCGCAATGGCGTTCCGCCACCTAACAATGAAGCTTCTGAGGCAATGTGATGAGGGGCACGAAAAGGCCTCTGGTTTACCATTGTTTCATTCTCTTTCAGTAAGCCTGCTACACTATAAATTTTAGTAACCTCTAAGGCCTCGGTAAAGTTAAGTGCTGGCAAAATAGAGGGAAGTGCTTTTGCTAATAAACTTTTTCCGCCCCCAGGAGGTCCAGAGAAAAACAGATTATGTGCGCCTGCGGCCGTAATTTCTAAGGCGCGCTTGGCATATTCTTGACCCTTCACCCAACTAATATCAACCATATTTCCTACCTGCGAGGGCGAGTCTTGGTTTTTGACTGTATGTGGCTCAATCTTTAATCTTTTCTCCAAGTAAGCAAGGGCTTCTGATAAAGAGTCAACGCCGATAATTTTTACTTCTTTAATTAAAGCAGCTTCATTAGCATTTTGCTTAGGTAAAATTAACTCTTCAAATCCCTTTTTTGCAGCCAATAACGCAAAAGACAAAGCTCCTTTTATGGGTCTTAGTTTTCCATCTAAAGAAAGTTCTCCTAAAAATATTTTGTCTTCCGGGTTAAAATTAGTTTGTTTTGAAGCAATTAAAAAAGCCAATGCAATTGGCAAATCGTACAAAGAACCCTCTTTTTTTAAGTCAGCCGGCGCTAAGTTTACTAAAATTCTAAGAGTTCTACTATGAGGTGATAATAATTTAGAGCTTTTAATTGCAGATTCTATTCTCTCTTGAGATTCTACAATGCTTTTGTCGGGCAGTCCAACAATAGTAAAAGATCGCAATCCGTGTGACACATCAATTTCTACTTCAACTAACTGTGCATCTAATCCTACAATGGCAGCTGAAAAAACTTTTGAAGGCATTTTTCAAGCGACACTAATTACTAATCCCACGCTAATTTACCAATATGATATTCGTAAATTCGAGTGTTATTTGTATATTGGAGTCGCTATTTTTATTTATCTTCATTGCACTTCATACATAGCCTTGCTTCTGGGCATACTAGGAGTCTTTTTTCTTCTATATCTTTATTACATTTTTCACATTTTCCATATTCTTCTTTTGCAATTTTTTCCATGGCTAAATTCACATCTTTAAGCCTTAATTCAAGATTATGCTCTAGGCTGATAAGATTGTCATATTCTTGTGATTCATCTGCTTCTTCCTCCATATTCCCTTTTTCTCGTTCAGAGTGGCGCACATCCCAATTATTTTTTATATTCTTATCCTCCTTAGCAAACATTTCCAATTCTTTTTCTAAGGCAGATTTTTCCTCTTTTAGCTGTTTTTTTAATTTTTCAATTAGTTCTTTTTTCATTTTTACAAGTATCTGTAACGATAATAATTACCAATTGTGCTTCGATCCATAAAAACCATTAAAAGTTTCTCGCAAAATAGATAAATTAGAATCGCTATTATTATTCGCTCTTAGACGATGATGCCCATTTTTCTACTTCTTTCATAAATTCTGATCTTTGTTGCTCTTCTTTTTTTAATGATTCTGTTGATTTTTCTTTTGCAATTGTAGCGCTTGGTTGAAATCCCTTTAAGTATTCTTCTTGGAGCTCTGAAACATCTTGTTTATTTTTTATTTCTTGGTCTGCTATTTTTTTAACACTAGAGTGGATATTTTTTAAGGAATTATCTATTGTTGCGATTTTTTCTTTCAGAGTATTTTCTTCTTCTTTAAATTTTTTGTGGTCTTGGTCTATATTGTTTATTTTATTTTCTATATTTGCTATATCTTTTTCTATGGCCCATCTTTGTTTTTCTATTTCCTGTTTTTGTTCTTCTGATAATGCTGATTTTTCAGCTTCAATAATAGAACTAAGTTTTCTTTGGGAATTTTCTTTTTCTGTTAAAATGTTGCTTCTTTGGGAAGCAAGAGATAGTTTTTTATCGCTAACTGACTGAAGTTGTTTTTTTAATTGCACTAATTGTGATTCAAATAAAAATATTTGTTGTTTTTCATTTTCGCTAGCATATTTTTTATTTCCTTCTTCTATTTTTACTTTCAGTTGGTCTGTGGCGTTGTTATCTGATAAATTTTGTTTTAGCGCAGTTTTTTGCTCGGGTTTTGCAGCTTGTTTTATAAAAACAGGTCTAGGTTTTACTTCGGGATTTTGTTTTTTTACTGTGTTTTCTGGCTGGCTGTTTTGTTTTGGGCCATACTCATTTTTAGCCGTTTTTGTTACAACAATTCTCTCTGTTTCGGCTAGTGTATCAGCGTCTCTTAATCGCTGAATATCTTTTTTCATTGTTTTAATATCAAGCCTCTGCAAATATTCTTTTGTTTGTAGTTCTTGTTTATTATCTATAACCATGTGTTGAGAATTTAGAAAGTAGAAAATATGCTTTGCATATTTTCTAGATTCTATTTTTTTGCCTTGGGTTTAAATCCCGCCTCTATTGCTGAAAGATTGATTCTTCCTAATTCGTCGATACCGGTTACTTTGACGGGAATAACTTCGCCTTCTTTCACTACTTCTTGTACATTTTTTATTTGATAAGAAACAAATTTAGATATATGTACTAATCCAGATTGACCGGGCAATATATCAACAAATGCCCCAAAGTCCATAATTTTTCTTACGGTTCCTTGATAAGTTTCGCCAACCTCAACCTCTTTAGTAATGCCTTTAATTCTATTAACACATGCATCAACCATTATTTGATCTTGGCCGGTGATAAACACCAACCCAGAATCTTCAATATCTATAGTTACGCCAAATTCCTCAATCATTTTGTTTATTACACTTCCCTTTGGCCCTACAACCTCTCCAATCTTTGAAGGATTAATTTGCATAGAAAATATTTTAGGAGCATAAGGTGATAGGTTTTTTCTTGGCTCTGCAATTCCTTTTCTTATTATATCAATAATTTTAAGCCTTGCATCTTTTGCCTTCTCTAAAGATTCTTTTACAATATCTTTGCCTATGCCGTCTATTTTAATATCCATTTGAATTGCGGTTATGCCATTTTTTGTTCCTGCCACTTTAAAATCCATATCGCCAAAATGATCTTCTGGGCCTTGTATATCGGTTAAAACTTTATATTTTCCGGTTTCTTCGTTTTTTGCTAATCCTATTGATATGCCAGCAACTGGTTCTTTTATTGGAACTCCGGCGTCCATTAATGCTATGCTTGCAGCACATACTGATGCCATTGAGGTAGATCCATTAGAGGAAAGTGCCTCAGAAACAATTCTTATGGTGTAGGGAAAATCTTTTACTTCAGGAAGCAGTGGCAGAAGGGCTTTTTCGGCTAAATGGCCATGGCCTATTTCTCTTCTTTTTGGGCCTCGCATAAAGCCTGTTTCACCTGTAGAAAAAGGTGGAAAGTTATAGTGATGCAGGAATCTTTTCTTTCCCACAATTTCCATGCCTTCTAAAATTTGCTGATCTCCTGGTCCCCCTAAAGTTAAAATAGATAAAATTTTTGTAAGTCCGCGGTGAAAAACTCCGCTTCCGTGAGTTCTTGGCAATACTCCAACTTCACACCACAAGGGGCGGATTTCTTCTGGAGTTCTTCCGTCTGGCCGTTGGTTTTTTTCTAAAATATTATGGATAAGTATTTTTTCTATTTCTTTTTCAAAGAAAGGAAGCACTTGCTTGCTTTTGCCTTCACTGGGATATTTATCTTCAATAAATTTTATGGTTTCTGTTTTTAGTACTTCTGCCGCTGAAAGATTTTTTTCGCCTTTTGGGGCGCTAGTAATTGCATCATCTAATTTATTTTTCAAAAATTCTCGTATATCTTTTTCTATGTCTATTTGAACTTCTGTGGCAAACACTGCTTTTTCTTTTCCTATTTTTTTGGCAATCTCTTTTTGGAAATTAATAATTTCTCCAAGTGCTTTTTGTGCAAATTGCATTGCTTCTAGTACATCACTTTCTTGTGCTTCTTTGGCTCCCATTTCAATCATATTGATTAAAATTTCGCCATTTTTTTCTATTGCAGAAAGGGTTAAATCTATATCGCCTTCAACTCTTTGTTTATAAGTAGGATTAATAATAAAATTTCCATTTATTCTACCAATTCTTATAGCGCCTAAGGGGCCATTCCAAGGAATATTTGAACTTGCTAGTGCAAAAGAGGCGCCAATCATACCAATGATATCGGGATCGTTTTCTGAATCCCAAGAAAGGCATGTAGTAATAACTTGAACTTCTTTTTTAAAATCTCTTGGGAAAAGAGGCCTTATCGCCCTATCAATCATTCTTGAGGTTAATATGGCATCGTCAGTGGGTCTTGATTCCCTTTTTAAAAATCTTGAGCCGTAAATTTTTCCTGCAGCATAAAATTTTTCTTCATAATCAACACTTAAAGGAAAAAAATCTTGGCCGGAAACATCTTTGTTACTCATGACGGCCGTTGCGATAATTTCTGTTTCTCCATAACTTACCAAGCATGAGCCTGAAGCTTGAGCCGCCCAATCAGTA
>MHOW01000006.1:114067-142024 GCA_001820215.1 Candidatus Staskawiczbacteria bacterium RIFCSPLOWO2_01_FULL_33_13
TTTTTACCCCCTATTTCTAGTTCAAAAGTTTCTTTTGTCATAATTAAATTAAAGCGACCCCAATTTACAAATGACACTCGAATATACGAATCCGTATTTGTACATTCGGGTGCGATTAGTAATTAGTATCGCTCTTTTTACTATTTTTTAAGAAGAAATGTATTTGGTTCTAAATCTAAATCTATGAATTCGTCAGCTGTCTCTTTTAATTTCAAAGAAGTTGTTCTGCCAAAAGCTACTACTTCTACTCTTTTACCTTGATTTTTTAAGTATTCAACCAATGGTATAAAATCTCCATCCCCTGATGCTAAAATAATCACATCTAGTCCGGCAGATGTCCTTATAGCATCTATTACAATGCCCACATCCCAGTCGGCTTTTTTGGCGCCTCCATAAAATTCCTGTAAATCTCTTACTCTAGTTTCAATTCCTAATTTTGTTAATGCATCAAAAAAAGGCTTTTCTTCACCAGTTTTTGTTCTTACCACATAGGCAAATGCCCGTATGAATTTTCTTCCCGAAACTGATTGTTTTAACACCTCCGCAAAATTAACTTTTTGATGGTATAAATTTCTTGCCGAATAATACAAATTTTGTACATCAATTAATACTTCAACTCGTTGTTCTTTAGGCTTAACCGCCATTACTTTACAGCGACACTAATTACTAATTACACACTAATTTACGAATTATTATTCGTGTCATTTGGGTGTCATTTGTAGATTGGGGTCGCTCTTTTTTATTTCTTAAGTCCTATTTTTTTAATTATTTCTTTATATCTTTTTTCATCCTCCTTTTTTAGGTAGCTTAAAAGTTTCTTTCTTTTAATTACCATTGCAATAAGTCCTCTTTTAGAGTGAACATCTTTAGGATGATCTTTTAAATGTGAAACTAATGCTTCTATTTCTTGTGACAATAATCCAATCTGCACATCAGAAGAGCCTGTGTCTTTTTCGTGGATTGCGTGTTCTTTTATTAATTGAGCCTTTTTTTCTTTTTTTAACATATATTTTATTTATTTGTTTATTAACATTTATATCTTAATCAAAATAGCATAATTTACATGATTTGTCCATAAATTTTCTCATTTTGTAAAATTAATTACTTGTGCCCCCACCAAGAATCGAACTTGGGTCCACGGATTAAGAGTCCGCTGCTTTGCCGACTAAGCTATGGAGGCAATTTTATTTAGGAATATTTATAGTCCTAGATATTTCCAGTCGTTTCCATTCTTGCTGCGTTGATTCTGTTTTCGAAGAAATTTCATGTAATACCGCCTTAATCCAGCCAAAAATTCTATGACGCATATCGGTTCCTCTTGGAACTTCAATACGAATTGTTCCATAGTAAAGGGTATTTTTCTTATAGTTTTTATTTAACGGTTTTATAAAACTTTTGCCAAAATTTTCCAAAGGTATGCCGGTTAATTGAGACCAGAATTTTTTAATTTCCAATTCATTTTGTTGGGGATAAATATTAAGCCGGGCTTTTAAATTTTTTGACATCAGGCTAAATATTTTTTCGAACCATTTTACCATGAATAAAATAAGATAGGGATCAGAATTGGTGACACATAAGCCGTTTTTTTTATTTCCCTCGGCCCAGTACAATGCTGCACCGAACAAACGATAACTTTCAAGAGAAATTGACTTGCTTACTTCCTTGCTAGCATTTTTGATTATTTCTGTAACTTCGCGTACCCTTCTTTCTTTTTGGCTTTGAGCTCCTTTTGATAAATTTAAAATTTGATTTGTGTAAAATCTCTTCCTGTATTTTTCTTTTATGGGTATATCTTTTAACCAATAACTTAAGGTGCTTTTTGAAATATTTAATTCCTTTTTTATTGTGCCATAACTTGCACCATTTTTTCTAAGCAGTATAGCCCTTACTTTAAGTGTGTTATAATTTTTCATACCTCCAATTATACCACACGGTGGACTTGAACTACAATGGCTAATTTAAAAAGTATGCCAAGCTCCGGTGTATCCTATAGCTGTTAGTAACACATTAATAATTAGCCAAGAGCCAAAAATTAAAAGCAAAGATATAAATGACCACATGAGTATTTTTTTACCGGTGTTAAACCAATTGGCATTTATTCCCGAAAGAAGTATTAAAACTCCGCCAATTACTATCATTAATCCTGCCAGCGGCGTTGCAATTACCAATATAAGAAAATTATAAATATTTAAAATTAATTGAAAAATATCTGCAAGTTCGCATCGGGCCTGTCCTGTGCCTCCGCAGGGCACTAGGGCTGCTGCGCTTACTAATTGAGGTGCTAATGGCATTAACAATACAATTAATAAAATAAAAAAAGATAAAATTTTTCTTATATTCATTGTTTTATAAAAATTTTAATTAGTTTACGCTGTGCTCGAGTCTAAACCTTATCACAGTTTTTGAAGACCTAGACTATATAGCTATGATAAAGTAGAAATTGACCGAAATCAAACACTTTCTGCTAGTTTAATGTCTAAAACCTCGACTATTTTAAAGCGAAGGGATTAAAGTTTGTGCCCTTATCATATGCATCCAACCCTTCTTTGTGTTTGATAAACTTAATGACTCGGTATGTGACAGGTAATGCCAAAACTTCCCAAGCAGTAGCAAAAATAGCCGTGTTAAGAGTTAATGGAATCAACTCCTCTAGTCTGAACGCCCCAGCCGCCAAGAATGCCACTCCAAAAAATAGTGTATTATCAACGAGCTGGCCAGCTGCGGTAGAACCGATGAGCCTCGCCCACATAGTACTACCTTTTGTGAAAATCTTCATTTTAGCCAAGACGAATGAGTTAGTCATCTCTCCACCAAAAAAGCTAACTATAGCAGCAAGAGCTATAGCCGGACTTGTTTTAAAAATCAAGGAGAAAGCCTCATTATCAGCGTACGATGCACTTGGCGGTACGATACTATACAGGTAAGTGATAATTGATGCTGCTAGAACGCAAGCAAATCCAGTCCAAACAATGCGTCTGGTGACACGGTATCCGTATACTTCAGTGAAAATATCGGCGAAGACATAAGTGAAAGGATAAGCAAGAATAGCGATATTAAGAACGAAGGGTCCAATTGAAAATGTTTTAACGGCAGTGAAGACAGTTATTAGGAGGAATGTGACCCAAAGCATTCCCAGTATTCCTAGATACTTCGTGTGTTGGTTAGCAGCCACAACAGGGTCAGTGATTAATTCTTTAGATTGGTTCATTTCTTAAAATTAAATTGTATTATTTTTGTGCCCTCGCCAGGACTCGCCAGATGATAAACATCTGGCGCCCAGTGTTAATCACTGGGCGAACCCTTTAATTTTTTAAATAAATAAGATAATTGCCTTTTTGAATCTTGCCTACCATGAGTTGTTTTAAGGTATTTCTCCCTTTTTAGAGCATCCCCCTTCATTAAGTATGCTTCATAATAAATTAATTTCAAGGGTCTCTTATTTTTTGTTGAAACAACCTTTCCAAGTATATGTTCACTTACTCTTCTTTTTAGATTATCAGTTAATCCTTTGTAGATGTTGCCGTTATTTAAAAAAATAAAATAAACATAAAACACAAATAATGTGCCTCCGGAGAGATTCGAACTCCCAATAACAGGTTCGAAGCCTGTCGTGATATCCATTTCACCACGGAGGCAGGCATTGGTGTGGGGGCAAGTTTCACCACGAGGGCATTTTTTATAGAAACGCTTAGATAACTTTACATTAAAAATTGAAAAAAGACAAATTTTAAGATAGAATGACTGAATTCCCAATACCTCTTGACCCACAGGGCATCCCGAAGGCTGATTCCCAATTCCCAAAATGTCTTTAGATTTTAGAAATTAGATATTGGAAATTAGAAATTTTTACTATGACTATTCCCAACGAAGTCAAAATTATTATTACCAAATTAAAAGAATCTGGTTTTGAGGCATATATTGTAGGCGGATGCGTACGGGATTTTTTATTAGACTCATCAGCCAGTAAAGAGCCCAAGGATTGGGATATTACTACAAATGCTAAGCCCGAACAAATACAAAAAGTTTTTAGGGATAGTTTTTATGAAAATAATTTTTTGACGGTTACCGTGCGTACTGGCAGTAAAAAACCAACACTAGGTGAAATTGAAATTACTACTTATAGATCTGAGGCAAAATATTCTGACAAAAGACATCCGGATGAAATAAGGTTTGCTAAAAACTTGGAGGAGGATTTGTCCAGGAGAGATTTTACAGTAAACGCAATGGCTATTGAAATCCCAAATTCTAAATTACAAATTCCAAACAAATCCAAAATTCAAAATTCAAAATTCAAAATTATTGATCCTTTTGACGGACAAACGGATTTAAAAAATAAAATTATTAAAACAGTAGGAAATCCAGAAGAAAGGCTGAATGAAGATGCGTTAAGAATACTAAGAGCTGTAAGATTTGCAGCCACCTTGGGTTTTACTATTGAAGAAAATACCGCAAAAGCGATTAAAAAAAATGGTATTTGGCTTGACGCTATTTCAAAAGAAAGAATTAAAGATGAGTTTTTAAAAATTATCATGGCCGATAATGCTTCTTTTGGCATAGAACTATTAAGAGAATTAGATATTTTAAAATTTATTATTCCTGAATTGCAAGAAAATTACGGAGTTGGCCAAAATAAACATCATATTTACGATTGTTATCAGCATGCGTTAAAAGCCCTTGAGTATGCTGCCAAGAAAAAATTTAATATGCCCGTAAGGCTTGCTTCCCTGTTTCATGATATTGGAAAACCCCGCGTAAAAGTTGGCGAAGGTAAAGAATCTACTTTTTATAACCATGAGGTATTGGGTGCTAAAATGGCTTTTCAAATTTTAAACCGTTTGAAATTTCCTAATAAAGATATTGAAAAAATTGTCAATTTAATAAGGCATCATATGTTTTATTATAATGTGGACGAAGTTTCAGAATCATCAGTAAGAAGGCTGGTAAAAAAAGTGGGTCCAGAAAATATGGAGGAGTTATTGCAGTTGCGTGAGGCTGACAGAATTGGTTCTGGGGTTCCAAAAGCCGAACCATATAAATTAAGGCATTTAAAATATATTATTGATAAAGTTTCAAGGGATCCTATTTCAGTGAAAATGCTGAAAGTAAATGGAAGTAGGGTGATGGATATTTTAAAAATTGATCCTGGTCCAAAGATTGGATGGGTTTTAGATATTTTATTGGGATTTGTGTTAGATGATCCTAAAAAAAATACCAAAGTATTTTTGGAAAAAGAAATTGAAAGACTGGGAAAGCTAGATGGCGCTTTATTAAAAAAAATGGCGGAGGAATCTAAGGAAGAAAAAAATGAAGCTCAAACAAAAGAAGATAAAATAGTTAAAAGCAAATATTGGGTTTAATGGTGGGGTTATGTCAATAAAATAAAAAAATACTGCTTTTGAGAGCAGTATTTTTTGATGATTAAGCTATTTTATTCGTGTGTTTCTGGAGAAACCATACAACAATCTTTACATGCTTTTGCTGATCCGCAAAAACACATTTCTTCTTTGCCACAGCATTCTCCGTGTTTTTTACCAGAACCACATGAGCAGTCTGCCATTAATTTTGCTTTTTGTTCTTCGTCCATAATTATGAGTAAGGAAGGAATAATAAAACACATTTTAATATTCCGACCGCACGATTAATTATATAAATTACATTAGTAATTTCTATAATATATTTAATGTTAATTTTTAAAACAACGACCTTTGTTGTGTGATTAATCATACCATTTAATGTTTGTAAATAATATGGTAAAATATATAATTCAAGGTAAATTAAAAATTAAAAAAATTCACCCGATCAAATAAAATCTTCACCCGCATTAAATAATTCGCCAGTGGCGAATTAGCCAAAAGGCTATTTAATCGGGTGAAAGATTTTATTTATGCTTTTTTAAAAAAGCATAAATATTTGACCGGGTAAATAAACATGGAAAACAATTTTAAACAAATAGAAGCTCCAAAAAGAAATTTGCCACGAGATGTATTTTTACACCTTTTGGTAATTGTTACTTTGTACTGGTCAGCAGTAAGTTTTATCACTTTGTGTTGGCAGTATATTAATTATTTTTTCCCAGATGCACTAACTTACGGATATGAATATATGGGGTTTGCGGGCCCTATTAGGTTTGCAGTTTCTTCGCTCATAATAGTTTTTCCTATTTTTATTTTGATTTCATGGTTTTTAAATAAGATTTATGCAAAAGAAACAGAGGTTCGTGAAAGTAAAATAAGAAAGTGGCTGATTTATCTTACGCTTTTTGTTGCGGCCCTTGTGATTATTGGTGACTTAATTTTTGTAATTAATACTTTTTTGGGAGGAGAAATAAAAGCAAGGTTTATTTTAAAAGCCCTTTCTGTATTGCTAGTTACGGGAGCTATTTTTGGATACTATTTAGATGATGTTAGACGAAGTGTTGCTTCAAAATCTGCAAAATACTTTGCATGGGTGACTAGTGCGGTAATTTTAGCTGTGGTAGTGGGAGCCTTTTTTATCGTGGGTTCGCCAATGAAAGCAAGGTTGGCGCAATTTGACCAGCAAAGGGTAAATGATTTGCAAAACCTTCAATACCAAGTTGTTAATTATTGGCAAAAAAAGGGAGAATTGCCGAAAACTGTATCTGATTTAAATGATTCAATTTCTGGATATTTTGTGCCAAATGATCCCGAAAGCAACCAGCCGTATGAATACATTATAAAAGATTCTGTTAATTTAACTTTTGAATTGTGCGCAGTTTTTAATTTAGACAACAATTTAAATAGCAATATAAGGAATCAAAAATCAGTGCCAGTTCCAGCAATGTATCCGGGTGAAATGCCTCAAAATTGGAATCACGGTACAGGAAGAGTTTGCTTTGAAAGAATAATTGATAAACAATTATATCCGCCATATCCGCCATTAAATTGGGAAAAGTAAATTTAAATAATTTCAAAATATGTCAGAAATAGAAAATAGAACAGAAAATTTATCTCCCAATAATGTTCTTTTAGAACCAGGGGGTGGAGTTTTGGAAATAATAAAAAAGGGAATTATTAGAACCACTTAATAAAAGATTTAAAGGGCTCAAAGAAGAATACAAAGAACTTAATCACGGGCGTATTAATAGTTCTTATTCTGAATTGGAAATAATAGATAATGATATAGCAAGAAACACAGAAGAAAGAGAAAATTTAGCAAGAGAAATTGAAAGAATCGAAACAGAAATAATGCAAGCAATGAAAGATTATATTTCTAAAAAAAGAAGTAAAAATACATGATTGATCCAGAAATAAACCCTCAATCTTACAAAGAACAACTTCCTAAAAAAGAAGAAATAACTTCAGTAGAGCAGGGTGTAATAGAAAGTGCAAATGAAATAAAAAATATCACTAGCCTTGATGAGCTTTACGATATTTTAAATGCAAGGGGGGTTGTAAGTGGGGTAGCAGGGTATGATATGATAGTTTTAATAATATCAATAAAGGAAGATTTGGTCCGTAATCCAAAAGATATTGATGAAATACTGGGTGAAGATAAGGGTTGGTCTGTTGGCAGAATACCTGATATGTATCGCAATAAAGTTGTTGAATTACTAAGAAAATCAATAACTGCAATGACAGAACAAAAAGAAGAATCTGGAGAAGAAATAGTTGCTCATAATTACGAAATGCTAAAATGGGACATGAAGATTTTATTGCATGGTGAATCTATTGGGGGGAATGCAGGATCAGTTACAATTGGTGATAAAAAATATTCTTGTGCCGCTGCGAATTGTTATATAAATCCAGAAAATGGAAAGATTGTTGTTTTTGGAAATTCTCAATCCATAGACCCCTTATTTAAAAGAAATAAAGTAGTAACTACTTTCAAGGTTGTTTTTACAGAAAAAGGTTTTGGTAGAATAGTTGATATTATTATCCAACGAGATATTAGCAGAAAGGCTTTAGAAAATATGCACAATTCGGTTACAATGTATAATGTTTCAAAAAATTGATAAATGAATACCAAAGAATTGGGTGATTTAGGAGAAAGGATAGCCTGTGAGTATCTTGTGAAAAAGGGGTTTAAAATAGTGGGGAAAAATTATAGGATAAGTTTTGGAGAAATTGATATCATTGCCAAAAAGCGCTGGAGATTATTTAAGAACGATAAAACTATTCATTTTATTGAAGTAAAAACTATTATTGGAAACAATAATAGTTTTTTTCCAGAAGAAAGAGTTGATTATAAAAAACAAAGAAAATTAAAGAATTTAGCCCAAATTTGGATGGAAAAAAATAATTTGTCTGAAAATTGTCCTTATCAAATTGATATTATTGGAATATCGGTAAATGAAATCACAAGAAACGCTAAGTTGCATTATTTCCCAAATGCAGTTGGAGAAATTTGACATTTAGTTTTATTTTGATAATATGAAACAATTAATAGATTAAGCTAATTATGTCCGTCTGAAAACGGGCATCTTTTTTTAAGTTTGTTTTGCAAACTCCGTGGAACCTCGCGGAAATTAACGCGGAAAAACGCTGAAGAAAGTTTCCGCAGAATTCCGCATAATATTCTGCGTCATTCTGCGAATTTTTACAGAGTAAAAATTATGGATTTAAAATCATTTCAAAGAGCATTATCACAAATTGCAGAAACTCGAGGCATATCTCCTGAAGTAATCATAGGTACGCTGGAAGCAGCTATCGCTACTGCATACAAAAAAGACTATGGTCAAAAGGGCCAAAAAATAAAAGCAAAATTTAATCCTGTTTCTGGTGATGTTAAATTTTGGCATTTAAAACTTGCGGTTGATGAATCAATGCTTTATACCGAAGAAGAAATAGAAGATTTAAAATCAAAAAAAATCGTACCTTTTGAAGATTTTGAATCCTTTGGTTCTCAAGGTGGAAGAATGGAAGAAGGTCAAGAAGTTCCTAAAAAAGTTGTTTTTAACCCCGAAAAACATATTATGTTTGAGGATGCTCTAAAAAAAGATCCAAAGATTAAACTTGGTGAAGAATTAGAAATTCCATTGGAGTCAAAACAGGATTATGGCAGAATTGCTGCTCAAACCGCAAAGCAGGTTATTTTACAAAAAATAAGAGAAGCCGAAAAAGAGTCAATTGCATTAGAGTATAAATCAAAAGAGGGTGAAATTATTTCTGGAATTGTGCAAAGAATAGAAGGTGGAAATGTGTTGGTTGATATTGGAAAAACTTTAGGAATTTTAAATAAGGAAGAGCAAACTCCAGGAGAATTTTATCGCCAAGGCCAAAGATTAAAATTTTATATTTTAAAAGTTGAAGAAACTCCAAAAGGTTCTGTGGTATTGCTTTCAAGAATTTATCCAAAATTAGTTTCAAGGCTTTTTGAATTAGAAGTGCCTGAAATTTCCTCTGAAATAGTGGTGATAAAATCAATTGCAAGAGAACCGGGTTATAGAACAAAAATCGCAGTTACTTCAACTGAAGAAAGAATTGACCCTATTGGATCTTGTGTAGGTCAAAGGGGCACAAGGATAATGGCGGTTATAAATGAATTAGGGGGTGAAAAAATTGATGTTATTTTGTGGCAAAAAGATCCTGAAAAATTTATTGCTAATGCCTTATCTCCGGCTAAAATCGCAAAAGTTGAAATTGATGATAAAAATATGGCAGTTGTTTTTGTGCCAGAAGACCAATTATCTTTAGCTATTGGTAAGGATGGCAGAAATGTAAGGCTGGCATCAAATTTAACCGGCTGGAAAATTGATATAAAAACTATGGAAAAATCAGAAGAAGAAACTAAAGAAACCGAAGAATCAAAAAATGAAACAACAGAAGAAGAGGTAGAGAAAAAACCAAAAAAAAAAAAACTAAAAAAGAAGAGGTTTCTGAATCTGCAACAACTTTGGCAGATGAAAATGCATCTTCAGAAGAAAAATAAATTAAAAGTATCAATTATCAAATTATCAATTATCAATCAAGCTTTAATTAACAAATTGAAAATTCATTGAAAATTGGTCATTGAAAATTGAAAATTTTTAGTATGCTCATAACCTATTTTCCAGTTGTTGTTTCGTTATTTACCATTGCGTTTGTGTTTTTTTTAATTGCGAAAATTAATAAAGCACCTGTTGCAAAAGGCAAGGCATTAGCAATTACCGAAGCCATTAAAGAAGGCGCTATTTCTTATTTAAAAAGGCAATATAAAACCGTTAGCATGGTTGCTGCGGTATTATTTTTTATTTTACTGGTAGTAATGGGTTGGAAAATAGCTTTTGGATTTTTAATTGGTGCAATTCTTTCTGGAGTTTCAGGATTTATAGGCATGTTAGTTTCTACGCAAACTAATACTAGGGTTGCTAAGGCCGCAGAAAGAGGAATGGATTTTGCCTTAGACTTATCATTTAAAGGCGGATTAGTTACAGGTCTTATGGTGGTAAGTTTGGGATTATTAGCAGTTTCGGGATATTATTTTTTAACAGGGATAGAGGGCTTAGTGGCCTTGGGTTTTGGCGCCAGCTTAATTTCTGTTTTTGCTAGGGTTGGTGGAGGTATTTATACTAAAGCCGCTGATGTGGGAGCTGATTTAGTAGGAAAAGTTGAGAAAGGAATTCCTGAAGACGATCCAAGAAATCCCGGGGTAATTGCTGATCAAGTAGGAGATAATGTTGGGGATTGCGCAGGAATGGCAGCGGATATTTTTGAAACTTATTCTGTTTCAATGGTTGCCACAATGATTTTGGGTGCGCTGTTATTTCCTAAATCCATTGAATTTATTTTATTGCCATTATTTTTGGGAAGTATTTCGGTTTTAACTTCAATCATTGGTAGTTTTTTTGTTAAATTAGGTAAAAGCAAAAGTATTATGGGTTCTATGTATAAAGGGTTGGCCGTTTCTGTTGTACTTTCTGCAGTTGCTTTTTATTTTTTAATTGCAAAAATGATGGCAGGCCAAGAAGTGCTGGCAAATAATTATTATTTTTCAACTTTAATTGGATTAGTAATTGCGGTTGGAATGTTTATTATCACCGAATACTATACTTCGAAAAAATATGGTCCAGTAAGGTCAATTGCAAAAGCATCTGAAACTGGCCATGGCACTAATATTATTAGAGGGCTTGGATTAGGAATGCAATCAACTGCCTTTCCGGTATTGTTAATTGCCGCGGGCACTATAATAAGTTTTCAATTAGCAGGAATTTATGGCGTGGCATTAGCGGTAGTTTCTATGTTATCAATTTCAGGAATTGTAGTAGGAGTTGATGCGTATGGGCCAATTACCGATAACGCTGGTGGAATTGCAGAAATGTCTGGAATGCCACCAGAAATTAGAAAAATTACAGATGCTTTAGATGCCGTGGGTAATACCACAAAAGCGGTTACCAAGGGATATGCAATTGCATCGGCAGGATTAGCCGCATTGGTGTTGTTTGCCGCATATAGTCAGGAAGTAATTAATTTGTCAGGTTCCCTAGGAGCTGCAAATTTCTTTTTAGCTGATCCAAAAGTGATTGCGGGCTTGTTAATTGGAGGACTGCTTCCCTATTTATTTGCCTCATTTTTGATGGGGGCGGTTGGCAAAACTGCAGGAAAAGTGGTTGAAGAAGTGAGAAGACAATTTAGAGAAATTAAAGGCTTAATGGAAGGCACTGCAAAACCGGAATATGGAAAATGCGTTGATATCGTAACTAAAGCTGCAATAAAAGAAATGATGATTCCGGCACTAATTCCAGTAGTTGCCCCAATTTTAGTTGGTTATTTATTGGGAGTTGAAGCTTTGGGAGGTTTATTAATTGGAGCCACGGTTACAGGATTATTTGTGGGTATTTCTATGACTACAGGAGGCGCTGCTTGGGACAATGCTAAAAAATATATTGAAGAAGGAAACTTGGGTGGCAAGGGCTCATTCGCCCACCAAGCCGCAGTTACTGGTGATACCGTGGGAGATCCTTATAAAGATACCGCTGGTCCAGCAATCAATCCAATGATTAAGGTATTAAACATTGTTGCCTTGCTCATAGTGGCGTTCTTGGTATAAATATTATTAAAAATAAAAATAATATGGAACAAGAAATAATTCAAGCAATTGATAAATTACCAGAACATTTCAGATTGATAAGGTTTATGTTATTTTTAGAAGTAATATCAGTATTAATACCCTTAGTACCCCTAATTTTAATGTATTCAATATTCATTATTTCGATGGGGGATTTTAATATTTGGTACATTATTATTGCAGAATCAATATTGATTCCAATATCTGTAATTTTACAAATATTTTTACTAATTTTTAGCATTATTACTGTTATTAAAATAAAAAAAGGATTTTTAAAAGAAAATACATTATTAAAAATTGTTATTGGTATTGGTCTTTTAGAACTATTTTTTACACTATTTTTATTGTCGTATATTGTCGCTCCCTTCTTAAATATAGATTAAAGACAAGAATCATCCGTTACCTCTAAAATAAGTTATTGGGTAACTCGGAACAGCTAAAATAGAAAAAATTGAAAAATAAATTTATAGAAGATTTAAAAGATAAAAAATGTGTGCCGTGTAAAATAATATTGACAAGAGCAAGTATTAGTAGTTCTATATGAGGGAAAGTATATTCCAAATCTCACAGCCGCGAGATTTAGGGCATAGGCTAATTCGCACGAATTGGCCTATTGTTCATATTTATGCAAAATAAATTTATAGGTAGAAATTAAAATTTGACACGAGCTTTTAAACTGATAATATGAAAATATGAAAAAAATAAATTTTAAAAATATTGTTTGGAAAGAGGGCAAACACTATGTTGCCCAGTGTTTGAATGTTGATGTGTCTAGTTTCGGCAACACAAAAAAGGAAGCTTTGGTTAATTTACAAGAAGCGTTAGTTTTGTATTTTGAAGACAATAAAAGCGTAAAAAAATCCAAAATTGAGCATCCAGAGTTAGTTGATTTAATGTTAAGCCATGCCTAAGTTGTATTCGTCTAAATATATTACCAAAGTCCTTCAGAGCAAGGGCTTTATTTATAATTGGCAGGGAGGAAGGAATAGGAAAACGCATTTTCATATTTTGACCGAGCGAACCAATTATATCTTAAAAATATATTTCCCAAAGAGGTAGTCATGTAAAGTTTTGTAAGCATGGTAAGAATACTACATTAAATGTTATAGTTCCGGCAAATAAAAAAGAAATCCCTTATGGAACATTCAAGTCTATTTTGCGCCAATCAAAATTAATGCAAGAAGATTTTATTATTTAAAAAATAAAATAGAAACGAATTCATTTATAAATGTCTGACTTAATTAACAAAAAATGTGTGCCGCACGAAAAAATGGCGGCGCTCAAACAGGAGGAAATTAAAGAGTATCTTTCCCAATTAAAGGATTGGGAATTTTTACCTGCCCGTCGTAGCTTTAGCGAAGGCGGGGAAACTAACCTTCCTATGCCAAAGGCTTCGGAAGGGCAAAGTAAAATTACAAAAGAATATAAGTTTAAAGATTTTAAAGATGCAATGGAATTTGTAAATAAAGTTTCAGTTGTTGCAGAAAAAGAGGGTCATCACCCCGATATTGAAATTCATTACAATAAAGTTAATATTATTCTTTGGACTCATTTTGTAAAAGGTTTATCAGAAAACGATTTTATTATAGCCGCAAAAATAGATAATATTTTATAAATAAATTTATGATTTACCTAATAGGTGGTCCGCCAAAATGTGGTAAGACAACATTATCTAAAAAGTTGTCAAAAAAATTAGGTATTCCTTGGATTAGTGCGGACACTCTTCAGACTATAGCTAAAGAATATACAAATAAAAAAGATATTTCAAAAAAGTTTCCATGGAGTACGATAAGGAAAATTAAAAAAAGCAACGACATTGCCTTTGGCGAATACACTTCAAAAGAAATTGTAAAATTATATACGACCCAAGCAAAAGTAACTTACGGCGCAATTGATATGGTGTCGATTTGTGAAATTACCGACGGGAACGATTATATTATTGAAGGGTATCAAGTTGAGCCACAGTTAGTAAGCGCATTATATAAAAAGTATGGGGCGGAAAATTTTAAAGCAGTTTTTCTTATAAAAAAAGATATCAGCAAGTTTGTTGAAGATTTAAGAAAGAGCACTACCCCAAATGATTGGATTATCGAGAAAACAAAATATGAGGAAACATATGGCAAGATTGCAAAAATGATTAGTGAGTACGGAAGCTATTTTGAAGCAGAGGCAACAAAATATGAATTTAAGGTTTTCAACATGGACGAGGATTTTGATAAAAAGTTAGCAGAAATAGAGAATTACTTGGGTAAATAAGAATAATTAAAATTATGGATGATATTAAAAAAGAAATTTATTTAATTAAAAAAAGGAATGTGGGGGTTGAGGCAGATAAAGCATGGGAAACCAGTATATTCCGTGTTGTTTTTATCTCAATAATAACTTATATTATTACGGCAACTATCTTTTATTTTATTGGTGTTAAGAATTACCTATTAAGCGCATTGATTCCAACAGTAGGTTACTATTTATCTACACAATCCCTACCGTTTGTAAAAAATTGGTGGGTAAATAAAATATATAAAAAATGAAAGAAAAAGAAATTAAAAATGGGGAGATTCTTATCTATCAAACTCCTGATAAAAAAGTGAGAATCGATGTTTCATTGAATAATGAGACTGTTTGGTTGACGCAACTACAAATTGCAGCGCTTTTTAGTGTTCAAGTCCCCGCAGTTAGTAAACATTTAAAGAATATATTTAAGGAAAAAGAATTAGTTGAAAAATCAGTTGTTTCCAAAATGGAAATAACTGCCACCGATGGGAAAAAGTATAAAACGATTTCTTATAGTCTTGATGCCATTATTTCTGTTGGATACCGAGTTAATTCTAAAAAAGCTACGCAATTTAGAGTTTGGGCGACCAATACCTTGAAAAATTATTTGGTAAAGGGTTATGCCATAAATGAGAAAAGATTGCTTGAAGCTCAAGATAAATTTAATGAGTTGAAAAATTCTATTGATTTTTTACAAAAGAAATCAAAGTATGATTTACTTGCCGGTCAAGAGCAGGAGATTTTGAATTTGTTGGCAAATTATTCCAAGACACTAACACTACTTGAGCAATACGATAAAGAAAAAGTTTCTTTAGTTAAAAACGGCAAGGGAAAGTTTATTTTGACTTATGAAGATGTGTTGAAAGTGATTAATACTCTGAAAAATGAATTGATTGTCAAAAAAGAAGCCAGCGATCTTTTTGGCACAGAAAACAGTGATAAATTAAAAGGAATTATAGGAAACTTGTATCAAACATTTGATAAAAAAGATCTTTATGGCTCATTGGAAGAAAAGGCCGCCCATCTTTTGTATCTTATTATTAAAGATCATCCATTAGTAGATGGCAATAAAAGAACTGCTTCATTTCTGTTTGTTTACTTTTTGGATAGAAATAATTACTTATACAAAGAAAGCGGAGAACGAAAAATCAATGATAATGCATTGACGGCTTTGGCATTACTAATTGCCGTGAGCGATAGGCAAGAAAAGGACAAAATGGTAAAAATAATTACAAATCTTTTATTGGTATAAAATAAAATGAAAACAAATTTAAAAAAAATAGAAAAATCGCAAATTGAAGTTTACCCAGTTAAATAAAATCCCCTGGATTTTAATTTCGCAAAGCGAAATTATTTAACCGGGTGAATTTTGAGTTAATTTTTATGAATTATAGTGTCAAGAAACTAGAAAAGTCACAGATTGAGGTAGGGTTTGAACTAAGTGTAGAAGAGTTTGAAGAATACATCCAAAAGGCGCTTTTACATTTGAAAGAACATGTAAAAATAGATGGCTTCAGGAAGGGAAATGTGCCAAAAGAAATGGTTGAAAAAGAAGTTGGGCAAGAAAATTTGCTTATGGAAGCTGGAGATTTGGCGGTGAAAAAATCATACGCTAAATTTGTTACTGAAAATAAACTAGAACCTATTGGCGAACCAGAGGTGCAAATAGTGAAAATTGCGAAAGGAAATCCATTGTTGTTTAAGGTGAAAGTTTCGGTGTTGCCCGATATTGAATTGCCTAATTATAAAAAAATTGCTTCTCAAGTAAAAAGCTCAAATATTTTAGTTGATCAAAAAGAAATAGAAGAAGCGTTGCGTTATTTGCAAAAATCACGCGCAAAATTTTCACAAGAAGACAGGCCTGCCGAGGCAAAAGATTTTGTGGAAATTGAATATCAAAATAAAGATATTAATGGTGGAAAAGAAATAAAAGATAAGTTTATTTTGGGCGAAGGAGGATTTTTAAAGGACTTTGAAGATAATATTATTGGAATGAAAGCTGGCCAAGAAAAAGAATTTATATCAAAGTTTCCTGAAAATACTCCAAATAAAAATTTGGCGGGAAAAGATTCAAATTTTAAAGTAAAAATGATTTCGGTGCAAAAAATGGAATTGCCTGAAATTAATGATGAATTTGCAAAAGCATTGGGTGTGTTTGACGGTTTAGTTTCATTGAAAGAAAATTTAAAAGAAGGTATTACCATGGAAAAAAACGAAGAAGAAAGACAAAGAAAAAGAGGTGAAATGGTAAGCAAGATTACTGAGAAAGTTAAGTTTGATTTACCAGAAAAAATGGTTGAGTATGAACAAGCAAGATTATTTGAAGACTTAAAAAACCAGATTGCAAAGAATTTTAAAATGCCTTTTGAAGATTATTTATCTAGTATTAAAAAAACAGAAGAAGAAATTAAGGCATCTTTTACATTGGAAGCTGAAAAAAGGATTAAAAACTTTTTAGTATTAAGACAAATTGGAAAAGTAGAAAATATTGAAGTTTCAGAGAAAGAATTAGAGGAAGAGATGAATAAAGTGTTAAAAAAATATTCCATGCCTACCGGCAGGCAGGCAAAAGACCAACTAGAAAAAATTGACATTAACGAGTTAAAAGACTACAATAAAGGCGCGATATTTAATGAGAAAGTGTTCCAATTTTTGGAAAATGCATCTCAAATAAATTAGTAATTAACATGCCAATAGTACCAACTATTGTAGAAAAAACACAACGCGGTGAGCGCGTATACGACATATTTTCAAGGCTTTTAGAAGAGCGCATTGTTTTTTTAGCGGGTCCAGTAAGCGACTTAAATGCAAATATTGTTATTGCTCAAATGTTGTATTTAGTTTCTAAAGACCCTAAAAAAGACATAAAGCTTTACATCAATAGCCCTGGTGGTTCGGTTACTGCAGGATTAGCAATTTATGACACCATGCAGTTTATAAAGTGTCCCGTTTCCACCATTTGTATTGGGCTTACAGCTTCTATGGCAGCAATTATTTTAGGAGCAGGAACCAAAGGAAAACGCTTTGCCCTTCCTAATGCTGAAATATTGTTGCATCAAGTGTCTGGGGGAACCCAAGGCCAAGCAACAGAGATTGAAATTACTGCAAAGCAGATTATAAAAATTAAAGCGTCTATCAACCAGATTTTGTCAAAACACACTGGCCAGCCAATAGATAGGGTTGAAAAAGACACCGATAGAGATTTTTATATGACGGCATCAGAAGCAAAAGAGTATGGACTTATTGATGAAGTAATAGAAGCTAATAAAGATTCTAAATAGTTTTTAGTTAAATATATTGTATTACGAGCAACTCACCATGTTGGATGAGTTTTTTTATGTGCGAAAAATGAATTATTTAATTTTTCCCACATAAAAAGTCTTATTAACTTTGAATTATATAAATAATTTTTAAATATCAAATTTATGGATCAAATAATTATTATATTTATAGCCGGGTTTTTATCTTTAGTAATAGGATGTGTGATTGGTTATTATGTCCGCCAATCAATTGCCAAACAAAGGGCAGGTTCGCTTGAAGCAAAACTACAAAAGAAAGTTTTGCAAGTAAAAGAAGAAACCACAGAGTTAATTAAAAAATCAGAAGCTAAAGCGTCTGATATTATTGAAAAAGCTCAAAAAGATACTGATGAAAGAAGGCGAGAGTTTTTAAAAGCTCAACAAGTTCTTTTAGATAGAGAAAAACTTCTTGAAACAAAAGTAGAAACTTTTGATAAAAAAGAAACAGAACTTCAAGACAAAACTGAAAAATTAAAATCTACAAAAGACGAGTTAGATAAATTAAGAACCGAAGCAGAAATAAAACTAGAAAAAGTTGCAAGTCTTTCAAGAGAAGATGCTAAAAAAGAACTTTTGACTTTAGTTGAAATAGATTCTCAAAAAGATATTTTAGAAAGAATTAAAAAAATGGAAGAAAGCGGAAAAGATACCCTAGATATAAAAGCAAGAGAAATAGTCACACTTGCAATTCAAAAGTGTGCGGTGGCCCATACTCAAGAATTGAGCACTACCGTAATTGTGTTACCCTCGGAAGATATTAAGGGAAGAATTATTGGAAAAGAAGGCAGAAATATTAAAGCTTTTGAAAAAATAACAGGAGTGGAATTAATTCTTGATGAGGCTCCCGAATCGGTGGTAATTTCTTGTTTTAATCCTATTCGTCGGCAGATAGCCAAAATTGCCTTGGATAAATTGATTTTAGATGGCAGAATTCAGCCAGCAAAAATTGAAGAAAAAGTGGCAGAAGCAACAGAAGAAATTTCAAAGGTTATAAAACAAGTTGGAGAAAAAACAATTTATGATATGGCTCTTTTGGGTGTTAATGAAAAATTAGTTCAAATATTAGGCAGATTGCATTATAGAACAAGTTATGGCCAAAATGTATTACAGCACTCAATGGAAGTAGCTTTAATTGCAGAAACAATAGCAGATGAATTGGGGGCAAATAGCCAGGTTGCAAAAAGAGGGGGTCTTTTTCATGATATTGGAAAAGCAATTGATCAGCAGATTCAAGGTTCGCACATTGAAATTGGAATTAAAATTTTAGAAAAATTTGGTGAATCAGAAGCAGTAATCCATGCAATGAGAACTCATCACGGTGACTATCCTGTTGATTCAATAGAGGCAGTTATTGTTACTGTGGCTGACGGAATTTCGGCTTCTCGTCCGGGAGCCCGAAAAGATAGTATAGAAAACTATTTGCAAAGATTGAAAGCATTGGAAGATATTGGTAATAGATTTGAAGGAGTAGAAAAAACTTATGCTATCCAGGCAGGAAGAGAAATTAGAGTTTTTGTGAAATCAGATAAGGTTGACGATTTGGGGGTTCAAAAAATGGCTCGCCAAATTGCGGCAAATATTGAAGAAGAATTAAAATATCCGGGAGAAATTAAAGTAACAGTTATTCGCGAGAATAGAGTAGTTGAGTATGCGCGTTAGTTTGTAGAATGTAAAAGCCGCGCCTTAATAGGCGCGGCTTTATGTTGGGCGATCGAGGAGATTCGAACTCCCTCTAGCACTGCCACAGAGTGCTGTGCTGCCATTACACCACGACCGCCATATTATTTTTTCATTATTGTGTCCCCGATAGGAATCGGACCTATATATCCAACTTAGAAGGTTGGTGTTCTATCCATTGAACTACGGGGACAAGTTTCTTTGGAATCAACTAAGATATTATCATGATTTTTACCCTTTGACAAGGAAGATTTTTAGAGATATAATCCGAAACAGCTTTCATTTTTATATTTTCATAATTTGAACATTCATAATTTGAACCTTGATTACCGCTCCCAAAAGTATTACAATTAAGTAATGAAGTTGTGCAAGTATTGTAACAAATATTATCCAGAATTGGATTTTGGCGTAGCGAACACAATAGATGATAAAGTTTATAGGCGTCTAAAATGTCGCTACTGTTTTAATCATGATAAAAAGTTATTACGGGAAAAGTATCGGAAATTCTTAGAAAATTATAAGGAAAAATATGGGTGTTGTAAGTGTGGCACAAAAGATCATAGAGTATTGGATTTCCATCATTTGAGGGATAAAGAATTTAGTATAGGCTATGCGGCCTATAATCACCTGGCATTTGAACGAGTCAAGAAAGAAATTGAAAAATGCGCAGTTGTTTGTTCTAATTGCCATAGGATAATACATTATAAGCAAGTTTGGCAACATGATAAAGAATTTTGTAAATATAAAAAGTGATTAAACGGGGTGTAGTGTAACGGCAGCACGAATCGTTTGGGACGATTTAATCTGGGTTCGAATCCCAGCACCCCGACAAAAAAATAAATTGAAAATTTTAAATTAAAAATCACTTGCGAGGAGTTTGTCTCCCCAACAAACAGAAAAATTCTACTTTTGCCAAAGAAAAATGTGTTCTGCGGGTATAATATAGCAGCAGTATGGCACCCTTCCAAGGTGCAAGCGCGGGTGCAAATCCCGCTACCCGCTCCATGATTTGATTTTCAAATTCTGGGCTATATAATGAAAGAAATTATAATTTTCTAATCTTTATAAACTTAAAAAAATAAAATTTTAAAAATTAAATTGTCTTTTTGATATTTTGTGATAAATTTGATTTATCATGTTAATACCAATAAGATAAAAAATATGGCAGAACAAGAAAAAAAGGAACAAGAATTACCCCTTAATGACGAAAAAGAATTTTTCGATTTAATATTAGAAATGCGCGAAGCAATGCAAAAAGAGGGCATTCAAGAGAAAAAGCTAGATTGGAATGCGATCGCTGAATATGCACAGAAAAAAATGAAGGAGCAAAAAGAGGTTCCACCCTCAGTCTAAGTAGGCAAAAATATCTGATTTTTAATAAAGACAAATAACAAAAACCAAGATACTATCTTGGTTTTTGTTATATTTAAGTATTATTCTTTTTCTACTAGCGTTACTTTGAGCATCAACTCCACGCCGTTTCTTAACACTTTAAAATTAGTTGGTTGCCCTATTTTACACTTTTGTAAAATATTTGCTAAAGAGTTTTTAGCGTTTATTTTTTGGTTATTGCACTCTAAAATAATATCAAATTCTTTTATGCCAGCTCTATCTGCTGCTGAATCTTTTATAACTGGAGATTCTCCCAATAATTCTCTTACTACCAAGGCCCCGTCCTCGGCGGGTAATTTATTGGCTTTTGCCATTTCATGGGAAAGCAACACATATTTTACTCCCAAAAAAGGAATTACTATTTTGCCATATTTTTTTACCTCGTCTAAATCTTTTTTTGCATAATTTATAGGAATAGCAAATCCAATATTCTGTGCTCCCATAATCATTGCAGTATTTATTCCAATAACTTTTCCTTCCATATTTACTAATGGGCCTCCCGAATTGCCGGGATTTATTGCGGCATCAGTTTGTATTAAGCCTCTTAAATTTTGCATTGAATGGTCTATTCCCCCAAATGCCGTGATATACCGAGAAAGCCCTGAAATAATTCCTGCAGAAATAGTATCGTTAAATTCTCCAAGCGCATTTCCTACTGCCACTACATCTTCACCCAATTGGATTTTATTTGAATCAGCTAACTCAATATGTGCCAAATCTTTGCCTTCAATTTTTAAAACTGCTACATCATTTATGGGGTTTCTTGATAGCACCTTGGCAGAATGTTTATGCTTTGGATTTATAATGACCGTATATTCAGCAGTAGTATCGGCAACTACATGGTTTGAGGTTAAAATATAGCCATCTTCGGAAATAATAAATCCCGAGCCTCCCCCAATCTGAGTTTTTTCAACTTCATTTTTACCATTTTTGCCGGCCATTGGCATAATATACTCTTTACCCCCATAAGGAAAACTATAAAAATCCTCTACTTTAGGCAAATCTTTTGAAACAATAACGGTTATCACGGCTGGGCATACTTTTTTTGCTATTTCTACAATGGGAGATTTTGACATCATATAATTTTAATTTATTATACAGAAATTTTAAAATCGTTGCAAATAGTTCATTTTTTAGCTATATTGCATATAGGTTTATCCTAAATAATTTTATAAAATTATGAAGGGCCCTCGTCGTTCAATGGATAGGACGGAGGTTTCCTAAATCTCTGATGTAGGTTCGATTCCTACCGAGGGCACAATAAAAATCGCTACATAACCCCGCTTTTAGCGGGGTTATGCGTTATTGACCAAGAGGGTAAAAAGGGCTATAATCAATCTAGTTTATAAAAATTTAAGAGTACATAAAATTAGCTATATTTAGCCTTAATTTTAGTATTAGACCTGTTGATTTATGAAACGAATCAGAAAATATATATCCAGTAAGAAAAAAAGGGTTAAAATGTTTTTGCCTGCAATGGTGCTAGTCCCATCATTTTATTATTCTTTTTATTTCGCCTTGGGAATAATAATTGGTTATATTCTATGCAAAGCCTTTTACCACATGTTTGTAGAAAAGGGCAAGATAAACTGCATATTTGTTGATTTTGGAAAATATAAATTTCATTTACATCATTGGATTATGGGAGTTGCCGTTTTGGGTACCGCCTGGGTGGTTGATTATTTCTATTTGCCCACCTTTTTCATCGGAGTAATTATTGGGGTGATCGTTCATGATATTTATGATTTCAATGATTGGCATCAGGTTATTATTAAAAATGAAAACTACGAAAATAAATAAAATTACTATTTAAAAATACGGCATCGCTGCCGTATTTTTGGTGGGTTATTTGAAAAGACTGATTTTTTGTAAAAATATAAAGATGGAGATGTGTTAGAGCAGTTTGAATGGGGCAGTTTAACCCGTACGAAAGTGGAGGGTTGCGATAATGGCTATTCGGCTGGTTTCGAAAACCAGTTTCCTTCGGGATTTACAGGTTCGAGTCCTGTACCCTCCGCTTTCTGACGGGATTGCGAAAGACCACATGTTTTAAAGGGTGTCGGAAGTTTGATCCCTCTTCTTTGAAAAGGGTTCGCCCAATGATGAACATTGGGCGCCCAGTGTTAATCACTGGGCGAGTCCTGCACCCACCGCTTTAAAAAAATGGCTAAGAAAAAAGAAAAAATAATTGATACTATTTCAAAAAAACAGCCAGTGGTGGTTGTTTTGGGGCATGTTGATCATGGAAAAAGTTCTTTATTGGAAGCAATAAAGGATTTTAAAATTACTTCAAAAGAATCCGGGGGCATAACCCAGCATATTGGGGCTTATGAAGTGGAAATAGATAACCCGTCTTCGCATAAAGCTTCGGACGGGCGAAGAAAAATCACCTTCATTGACACTCCAGGACACGAAGCTTTTTCAGCAATGAGGGTAAGAGGAGCTTCGGTTGCAGACATTGCGCTTTTGGTGATAGATGCAGCTCAATCTGTTCAACCTCAAACTAAAGAAGCAATTACCGCAATCAAAATGGCTGAATTACCAATGATTGTGGTGTTAAATAAAATAGATTTACCAAATGCGGATCCAGAAAAAATAAAAAGAGAATTAACAAAAATTGATTTATTGGTGGAATCTATGGGGGGCAGTATTCCTTGTGTTGAAGTTTCGGCTAAAGAAAAAACTGGCATTGATGACTTGCTTGATATGATTTTATTGGTAGCCGATATGCAGGAATTTGAAGAAGATTTGCAATCTCCCTGTGAAGGATTAGTCATAGAGTCTTATATGGATAGCTTGAAAGGGCCTATTGCCACTTTAATTATTGAAAAAGGCATATTAAATGCTAAGGATATTATTGCAACCAATTCTTCTTTGGCAAGAATTAAGTCATTGCAAAATTTTAAGGGCGAAATAATTGATAAAGCGTATCCCGCCCAACCAGTGGTAGTATTGGGTTTTGAAAAAGTGCCTGGGGTTGGGGAAAAATTTAAAAGTTATACAACCACCGATATCGCAAATAATCATATAAAAATAGAAGATCAAAAAAGAAGTATTAATAATACAGTAATTAATGTTGAACCAGATCAAAAAGTATTAAATATTATTTTAAAGGGAGATGTGTTTGGATCTATTGAAGCCATTGAAGGTATGTTAAAAAGCCTTCCTCAAGACAGAATAATACTTAGAATATTAAAAGTGGAAGTTGGCGATATTAATGAAACTGATGTGAAATTAGCAGAAATGTCAAAAGCGCTGATTATTGGTTTTAGGGTAAAAATAATGCCGGCAGTTTCTATGATTATGAAAAGTGATTCTCAGAAAAAAGTAAGAATTAAAACTTTTGATATTATTTACGAATTAATACAAGAAATACGCAACGGCATGGAAAAATCTTTAGAAGCTGAAATGGTGCGCAAGGACTTAGGCAAAATTAAAGCGTTAATTATCTTTTTTGGTGAAAAAAATCGCCAAATTGTGGGCGGAAAAATTACTGAAGGTGAAATTAAAAAAGGATTAAAATTAGAGGTTATAAGGGGTCTTGAAAAAGTAGGATCGGGAAGAATCATTAATTTACAGCGCGATAAAAAAGATATGGATCTACTTAAAAAGGGTGATGAATGTGGTATTTTGTTTGAAGGTAATGTAAAAGTAGAACCGCAAGATATTTTAGTAGCGTTTATTGAGGAAAGACAAAAAGGAGTACTTTAAGGAATTTTAATTTAGAATTATGTCAAATAGATTAGAAAAAGTTAATTCCCTTTTGGAAAAAGAAATAAGCAAAATTATTTTGAGGGATTTTAATTTTCAAGAAGCATTAGTTACCATAACCCATATTGATGCAACCGCTAATTTAATTGAAGCGAGGGCTTTCGTTTCGGTATTACCTGAAGAGAAAACTGATAAGATAATCTCAATATTAAATAAGGGGGTTTATAGTATTCAACAAAAAATAAATAAATTATTAAATATGAGGCCAATTCCCAAAATAATTTTTGTAAAAGATGAAAAAATTAGAGAAGCGGCGAGAATTGAAGAATTACTGGAAAAAATAAAAAAAACTGATATAAAGAATTAGAAGATGGCCGTGTAGCTAAGGAGTAAAACCTCGCTATGTAAGATTTGGTGTTGCTAGTAATCTATATGAATTATTTTGTTTATATTTTAAAAAGTTCTATAAACAACGATATTTATATTGGAAGTACAGAAAATATTGAAAAAAGACTTAAGTCTCATAATTTAGGGAAAGTAAAATCTACAAAAGGATATCGGCCGTGGATATTGTTAGAAGTTCAAAAGTTTGAAACAAGAATCAAGGCAATGATGCAAGAAAAATTTTTGAAAAACCATCAGCAAAAAGAAGCAATAAAAAGGAAATATAATTTGATATGAATGTGGCCAGGTGGCGAAGTGGCTAACGCATTGGTCTGCAAAACCAATATACGAGGGTTCAATTCCCTCCCTGGCCTCAAGATAGAAGGAAAATAATGAAATAAAAGAGGACTGTCTGGCTACGCCAGATCTCGCATAGCGAGACAAATCCCTTATACGCCGGTGCGACTCCGGCCACGGCCTCATATTTTAAAAATTAAGCCCAGGTGGTGGAATGGTATACACGAAGGACTTAAAATCCTTTGAGCTTTTGTTCATGCGGGTTCGACTCCCGCCCTGGGCACCATGATAGTCAATTTACCGAAAAAATAAAAATCTTGCATTATTTGCAGGATTTTTTTATACCACTGAATTTTTAATCTTCCTCCAAAATTCCCCCGCGCGTAAGCGCGAGGGATGAAGAGTATATTGTTATAGTGTAATTTATACGGCCGTATAAATTGCACTATAATAGGATATATAAAATTACCGTTTAATAATATGGGCGTAAGCCCGTAGATACTTAATAATTATTCACAGTTTTATATCAATTTGCTTTTAAAAAAACAACATAGTAAAATATAAACTACACAAATATTTCGAGATTTATTTTTATGTAAATATTTCGTAATTTAAAAGGGTTTAAAATTATTAAAATATTAAATTAAAATTTTAGTTTATGGAACTTAAAGTAACAAAGCGAGACGGAACAAAAGAATTATTTAATGCCGATCTTATAAATCGCTCAATTGAGAGAGCGGCTTTAGGAATGATAGACCCTATTGCTAAAGTTACCCAAGTGGCAACTGATACGCAAGTAACTTTGTATGATGGAATCACCACAGACGAGTTAGACGAAGCTACTATTAATGCCGCGGTGCAAAATATAAAAGAAGATCCTGATTATGATAAAATTGCTACAAGGTTATTGTTAAAAGTATTGTACAAACATGTACTAGGAGATTATACAAACGACGGTGAACAGTTAAAAAGAATTCATAGGGATAGTTTTAGTCAGCACATAAAAAGGGGGGTGCAGAATGGTATTTTGGACGAGAGAATGGAGAAAAATTTTGATTTAGATAAATTGGCAAATGCGTTGGATATTAAAAGAGATGAGTTATTTATTTATGCTGGATTATCTAGTTTGCTTAATAGATATTCAATGAAAGACAAAAATCAAAAACCGTTTGAAACGCCTCAATATTTTTTCATGAGAGTTGCTATGGGTCTTTCTTACAATGAAAAAGATCCTACTGAATGGGCTGTTAAGTTTTATGAAAAGATGTCCCAACATGAATATATTGCTGGTGGTTCAACTAATATTTATTCGGGAACTGTGACCCCGTCTCTTTCAAATTGCTTTTTACTTGAGATACATGATGATATGGGGCATATTGCAAAATCAGTAGCTGATATTATGATGCTTTCAAAAGCTTCGGGGGGGCTTGGAGCTTCAATAACTAAATTAAGGGCCTCTGGATCTCCGCTTTCAAGCAATAATACCACCTCGTCGGGACCCACGCCTTTTGCAAAAATTATTGATACTGCTATTCGAGCAATTCAAAGGGGAGGCAAGAAAAAAGGAGCTCTATGTTTTTACATGGAGAATTGGCATATTAATTTTGAAGAATTTATTGAGTGGAAACATAATGCTGGAGACGATTATTTGAGAATGAGAACTGCCAATACGGCTGTTTTTATTTCAGATGAGTTTATGAAAAGAGTTGAAGCAAAAGCCGATTGGTATATGTTTGACCCTAAAGAAACCCCCGATTTAAATGAATTATATGGTAAAGAGTTTTCTGCAAGATATGATGAATATATAAAAATGGCCGAAGAAAAAAAGTTAAAGATGTTTAAAAAAGTTCCGGCCACAGAACAATACAGGCAAATTCTTGTTGCGTTGCAAACAACCAGTCATCCTTGGTTAACTTTTAAAGATGCCATTAACTTAAGAGCTTTAAATAACAATACTGGCACTATACACATGTCTAATCTTTGCACTGAAATTTGTTTGCCTCAAGATAAAAATAATATTGCAGTATGTAATTTGGCTTCAATAAATATTGCTACCCACTTAAAAAAGAAACAAATAGATTGGCAAAAACTTGAAGAATCCGCAAGGCTTGCGGTAAGACAGTTGGATAATTTAATTGATATAAACAAGTTGCCTATTATTGAAGCTGAAAAATCAGATGCCGAAAACAGGGCAATAGGATTAGGGGTAATGGGTTTTTCGGATGCTATTGAGCAACTTGGAATTCCCTATGACAGCCCACATGCGTATGATTTTACTGATAAAATTTTTGAATTTATAAGCCATATGGCCATTGACGAGTCGGCTAATTTAGCTCAAGAGAGGGGCTCGTATAAGAATTTTCAGGGATCTGGCTGGTCAAAGGGTTTGGTGCCAATAGACACCATAGAAAAATTAGAAAATGAAAGAGGTATAGCTGTTGATATCGATAAAAAATCAAAACAAAATTGGCTTGATTGGGATAGCTTAAGGGCCAAAGTAAAAAAAGGTATGAGAAATGCTACTTTAATGGCAGTTGCCCCTAATGCTAATATTGGCCTTGTTGCGGGAACCACTCCCGGTATTGACCCAAGATTTGCACAAGTTTTTTCAAGAAATAAAATATCAGGAAAATATTTAGATATAAACCATAATTTAGTAATAGAATTAAAAAATCTTGGTTTGTGGGATATGGTAAAAGGCAAGATTATAGAATTACAGGGTGACATATCATCAATAGACCAAATACCTTTGCACATAAGAGAAATTTATAAAACCTCTTTTTCGGTTTCTCCTTATGCTTTTATTGAAGTTGCAGCCCGCGCTCAAAAATGGGTTGATCAGGCCTTATCAAGAAATATGTATTTAGATGATCGTGATATTGAAAAAACCATGGATATTTATTTTTCCGGCTGGAGAAAA
>MHOW01000006.1:142031-158248 GCA_001820215.1 Candidatus Staskawiczbacteria bacterium RIFCSPLOWO2_01_FULL_33_13
GATGGAGAAAGGGTTTAAAATCAACTTATTATTTACACATGAAACCTCGCCACACTGCCGAACAGAGCACGGTTGCAGTTAATAAATCGGCAAAATTGGGTAAAACGGGATTTGCTTCTGTATTTAGGAAAAGTGAAGAGGTGCCGATGCAGATAAACGAACAAAGAGTAGAAGAGGTTGTGGGAGTAACTAAAGAAGCTTCACGGGAGTCTGTTGAATTGCCCCAAGAGGAAATTACTGATCAAAAACCAATTGAAGAACCAATTTCAACTAAGGGGTTTGGCATGGTAAAAACAGTTTCACAGCAGATTTTTTCAAAAGTACAAACACAATTACCCGAGCCCGAGAAAGAAAATCACGAGCACTACCAGACAAAAATAATTGAAGGTAAAACTTATAAAATACACATGCCGTCGGATCCCCAAGAAAAGTTTTTATGTGATGGGTGTCAATAAAATTTTTACTTTGTAAAAATTTTAATATTAAGTATTTTGTAGTTACTTTGAATTACGAAACTCCTCGGAGGTATTTTATTCAAATTTGGAGATAGAAATTTGATAGAATTTTTAAACTTAGCCACGCATAAGTTTAAAAATTATAGCGAATTTATAGCCCAAATTTGGATAAAAGACCCCGAAATTCTTTTAAAAAATGGGAGTTTCGTAATCCAAAGTAGTTAGTAATTGGAATGAAATTAAAAATTACTTCTGAACAAATAAAGAAGTAAACAAAAAAATGTCAGCAGAAAATAAATTACCAAATCCTAGTAATGACTCTGAAAAAGGGGCTTCAAAAATCGTGGGTGCGGCAGAAGGAGGAGGTGATATTTTGTCATTAGATAAAGAAATGGACGAGTTAATGCAAAAAGAAACAGAATACGCAATGCAAGCAGAGGCACTATTAAGAGAAGCCGAAACATTGCCTAAGGATGAGGGCAATGAAAAAATTAGAGAAGCAAAAGGATTAATAACAAAACTTTGTGAATTAGCAGAACAACAGAGGGTTGTATTTGATAAGTTGACGGAAAAATTCAAAGCCTTATCATAATCCAAATCTAAAATTCATAATTACTTTAAGTTTTAAGATATTACAGTAAAAAATGGCTGAAGAAGTTTATGCACTTTAATTTAAGGAAAAAGTTTTCGTTCGTTCAGTTAAATTCCGCGAATCGGACTATTTAACTTGGGCGTGACGAGTGTCAGTAGTATTTTAGCTAAGCTAAAATATTGTAGGAAGTATCTAGAATTTAAAATATTTTAAAAAATATGTCACCCAAAAGTGAACTACCACCATCCGAAGACGAATTTCAGGAAGCGTCACCAGTAACAGAGGAAGAAATAAAAAAAGCAATACGGGAAGGAAAATATATAGATACATCTGAAAAAGAGGGAGTTTGGTTGAAAGATGATAAGGGAGTGTTAAGATTTGAAAAGAAAGAGCCATCGGGCAAGGCGCAAGAATTTGTTGATGCATTAAAAAGGGAACACATAGATGAAATGAATGAATTTGGGAGGGATGTTTTAAAGGGTTTTAAAATAATTAAAAAATTGCAGAAAAAAAGAAAAAAACTATCTGAAGCATTGGAAAAAATGCAAAAATTAAAAAATCAGACAAAATCTAAAGAAGATCTTATAATTATAAACCTACTAATGGAAAAACATCAAAATGAAATTACAGAGTGTGAAAATAAGATAGAACAATTAATGGCAAAAATTAATAATAAATGGAAGAGTTAAAAAATAAAATTAAAATTTATTTCTGAAAAAAATATGTCAGAAAATATCAAAGATGATGCTTCTATGATAAATCCATCGGGGTCAGAAGATCTAAATGACTGGGAAGAAAAAAAGGAGTTTTTGAATTAAGATTTGATCCAGAGATAGTTGAACATAATTTAACAATGTTACAAGAGGAAACAAAAATATTGTTAGATAATGATGGTTTTCGTGCTCCTGAAATGATTCAAAGGGGAAATAAATTTATTGTAGAAAAACTTGTGCAAGGTTTTGCAGATCTAGAGACGGGACAGATTATAGATACTCATTCTAAAGGTAGTCTTGGAAGTGATTACGGATTACATTTTCAATTTGATCTTGTAAGAATAGGAAAATTAATTAAACTTGCTAGCCCAGTTTTCGCCGAATATCGTGATAAGCCTAAGTTTAGTAAAAAGGCTAAAGTAAATTTGAAAGAAGCAATGAAAAGATTAAATGATGTATTTCGAGAAAAAACTAGATTATAAAAAATAATTAACATTAAAATATAGAAATTTTTTCGGCAGTTTATATAATTAATCACTCGGTCGGAATAATAATTTACTCGCTTCGGCTTGTAACTTCTTATCCCTTCCCCCTCATAATTATGATCTTAGGAAAAGCTTCGCCAGAAGATATGAATCTTCACCCAATGCGCTACCAATGGGCGTATGATTTATATAATCAGGCAGTAAGAAACACTTGGTTTCCTCATGAAATTGCTCTTAAAGAGGATTTAGAAGATTGGAATAAAATGACTGAGGACGAACGCCACGCGGTAAAATTTACCATGGCATTTTTTAATCCCGCAGAACTTATTGTTAATCGTTCAATTGCGCTTGGGGTATACCCTTATTTAAAGTCTCCCGAATGTCATTTATATTTAGCAAAGCAAATGTGGGAAGAAGCAAATCATTGTGTAGCCTTTGAATATGTATTAGAAACTTTTCCTTTTGACCGGGAAAAAATATTCAATGTGCATTTAGAAACACCTTCAATGCAGGAAAAAGAAAAATATGTAATGACTTATTTAAAAAGAATGACTGAAGAAAAACTAGATATTGAAACTGCGGAAGGTAAAAAAGATTTTATAAGAAATTTGGTTGCCACTAATATTGTGATGGAAGGAATCTGGTTTTATAGTGGTTTTATGGTAGCTTTGTCTTTTCGTCAGAGAAATCAATTAAGGAATTTTGGCTCAATGATTGATTGGGTGTTAAGGGATGAAAGTTTGCATTTGAAGTTTGGCATACAATTAATACAAACTGTGTTGGAAGAAAATTTAGAGCTTTTAACTGAAGAATTCGCCAATGAAATAAGGCAATTAGTTATTGATGGCGTAAATATAGAAACTGCGTATAATAAAGACCTTTTCCCTAATGGAATACTTGGTTTAAATGCTGATTATGTAAATCAATATGTGCAGTATGTTGCTGATAGAAGGCTGCAAGAGTTGGGATTGCCAAAGCAGTACAATGTGACAAATCCGGCAAAATGGATGAGTACTGCAACTGATGTATTAGAATTAGTTAATTTCTTTGAACAACAAAATACAAAATACGAAGTAGATTCGGGACATACGCAAAAGAAACCAGAAAATAATTAAATTTGAAAATGAGATTTATATATATCAATTGACTTATCTTACCGAGCTTCAAAAAGCAGAACGCAATGGGTTGGATTTTGAACCTTATAAAGACTATGAAGAAGCGATGGACACATTACTTGATGCAAGATATGAAGCGGGGAAAGCGTGTGGATCGAAAGAAATTATGGCTAAATTAGAGCATTGTCTTGGTATAGATAGCAGGGGTCTGGAGGCTGGGGATAGAAGACCATTTTTGGGAGTTAATATGGAAACCGTGAAAGCTGTTTTTCACTATCTTGATAAAGATACTGAATATCAGGAAATTAGTGCAATAAATTAAGCTGAAATAAAAAAATCAGAAAATATGTCAGAATTTAAAGAATATCAAGATCATGGAAAAGAACTCATAAATTTTCCAACCGAAATCGCTGGCATAGAATTAAAAAATCCAGTAATGAATGCAGCTGGAACTTGTAAGTTGCCAGAAGATGTAGAAAGACTTTCAAATTCAGAAAGTTCGGCAATTATGGTAGGATCTATTACCGTGGAGTCGAGAGATGGCAATTCTGGTGATGTGTACGCATATTTACCAGAAGATAGGTGGTCAATTAATTCAAAGGGTCTTCCTAATAAAGGCATTGAGTACTATAAACAAGAGCTTCCTTTAATGGTTGCAAGAGCCCATAGTAAAGAAAAGCCGATTTTTGTAAGTGTTGCCGGATTTTCACCCGAAGAATATGTTTTATTGTCGCAAGTTGCATTTGAATGTGGAGTAGATCTTGTGGAACTTAATTTGGGGTGCCCCAATGTTTGGCAAGGTGACAAACAAAAACAAATCGCTTGTTTTAACTTAAATTTGGTTGATGAAATATTAGAAAAAGTTGAAAAAAAGGTTGGGTCTGAAGCAAAAGTGTCTGTCAAAATTTCACCATTTTCCGATCCCTTTACCCTAGTTAAAGTGGCAGAAGTTATTGGTTCTTCAAAATTAGTAAAGGCAGTTACGGCAGTAAATACTTTTCCAAATGCATTTGGTTATGACGGTAAAAAATCTAGAATTACGCCCGGCGGTGGTCTTGGCGGTTTAGCAGGACCAGTTTTAAAGCCAATTGGTCTTGGGCAAGTAAGGCAATTAAGAGCCATTTTGCCAGAGCACATAGGTATTATGGGTGTTGGTGGCATTAATAAATCAGAAGATGTTTGGGAGTATTTAGATAGTGGGGCTTCGGCAGTGCAAATTGCAACCGCTTATATTGAACAGCAAGAAAAAATATTCAGTTCAATATTGGGTGGTTATCCTAAGTCTTAGGTCTAATCATTATTAATTTTTAAAAACATGATACATCAATCACAGGAACCAAGCAGTAATGGATACCACGAAAATACTACTGAATTAGAAATGAAATTGAAATTTGAAAAATTAGAAATTGTTAATATGTTATATGATAAAGTTTTTTCTATTATAGAAGCTTTAAATAACGAAGGGAATACTCAAAGAATAGGTCAAATACTTAATTTAACATCTAGAATTAAAAATGAAATAGCCGATGCGAGAAACGAGGATGATTTAGAGGAAATATCTCGGTCAATAGAAAATCTAAAGTAAAAAAGATAGCATTAGGTCTATATATTTAAAAAATAAGATTAACACAAAATAATAATTTTTTAAGAAGGGTGGTTAAAAAACACCCTTTTTATTGTTTAAATAATTTGACTTTGATATTATATAGAAATGATTAATTTAGAAACTAAAATTGAAGAAATTCCGAAAATTGGGCCTGTATACCAGAAAAGATTAAAAAAAATTGGAATTAATACTATCCATGATTTACTTTATTATTTTCCAATAAAATATAATGATTTTTCGGATATTATTCCCATTAATAAGGTAAAAAATGGTTATCAAGCCTGTGTGCAGGGAAAAATTATTGAAATTGGTACAACTAAAACATTTAAAAAATGGATGGATATTACAGAGGCAACCATAGAAGATGAAACGGGCTCAATTAGAGCGCTATGGTTTAACCAACCTTACATAGATAGGTCATTGAAAAAAGATGATTTTGTATGTTTAGCCGGAAAGGTAAGTCTTGGGAAGGGTGGTGTGTATTTGAATAACCCGGTATATGAAAAAGTATATGAATCGCCTTTTTTGGGTTCATTGCGAGAAAATAATCATTTAACTCACACTGGCAGAATAGTTCCAGTGTATTCTGAAACAAAAGGCCTGACTTCAAAATGGTTGCGATTTATTATAAAACCCTTGTTAGCGTCTTTTTATAATGTAATCCCCGAAATTATTCCAGAAGAGATAATTAAAAAAAATAAATTTTTACCTATAACCCAAGCTATTTGGCAAGTTCATTTCCCTAATTCGTTTGAAGCAGCCGATGCTGCTAAATCAAGATTTGCTTTTGAAAATCTTTTTTTATTGCAACTTTCCATTTTAAAAGAAAGGGCAAAACTTATGAAAAAAAAAGCCCAAAGCTGTCCAATGGATGCAGGGCTTATGAAAGAATTTACCAGTGCACTGCCTTTTTTACTTACGGATTCGCAAAAACAATGTAGCTATCAAATTTTAAAAGATTTAGAAAAATCAGTGCCAATGTCTAGGTTATTAGAGGGTGATGTTGGATCTGGAAAGACTGTGGTGGCAACTATGGCAGCATTAAATACAGTAAAATGCGGCTATCAAGTAGCTTTTATGGCTCCTACGGAAATTTTAGCTAGTCAGCATTTTAAGGGTCTTGCTAAAATGCTGGAAAAATTTAAAGTAACTATTGGCTATATAACCAGTAAGGAAAGTTTTATTTATAAAAATGGGAAAATTGAGGAAACTAAGAAAAAAAATTTACTTTTAGATTTAGAATTTGGCCAAATAGATATTTTAATTGGTACGCATTCTTTAATTCAAAAAAATGTGAAATTTTCAAAATTGGCTCTTGTGATTGTTGATGAACAGCATCGCTTCGGCGTCGCCCAGCGCCAAGCACTGGGCCGCGGACCAACGCAGACAAAGACGCAGACTGACGCAGACTCCGAATCAGAGTTTTTGTATGAAAACATAAGCTATAAAATCAGAAAATGTTTATTCGCAATTAAAAAAGAACTTGGACTGGGTCATAAAGAAATAATTTACCAAAAAGCTCTAGCCGAAAAGTTTATAAATGAAAGAATAAAATTTGAACAAGAAAAAACCATCCCTATAATGTATAATGAAAAAAAAATCGGAGTTTATCAGCCAGATTTTATTATTGAAAATAAGATTATCTTAGAATTAAAGGCATTGCCCTTTACAGGCAATATCGAAAAAAGACAGGTTTGGAATTATTTGAAAGGATCAGATTATAAGCTTGCCCTACTTGCTAATTTTTCAACTAAAGATATTGAAATCTCCAGAATCATCTATGATACTGCAAGAGATGGTCAGCGTAAGTCTGCGTTAAGTCAGCGTGAGTCAGCGAATAAGTGGGTTCCCCACCTGTTAAGCATGACTGCCACCCCTATTCCAAGAACACTTGCATTAACCGTATATGGAGATTTGGATTTATCATTAATAAAAGAAATGCCAAAAAACAGAAAAAAAATAAAAACCTTAATTATAAATCCAAAGGATAGAAAAGAAGCGTATGAGTTTATCTATAAAGAAGTGAAAATGGGAAAAGGGGTTTTTGTAATTTGCCCAAAGATAGAATCTAGTAGCTTGAAACTGGAAGGTGAAATAGCATCAATACCGGAGTCTCAAATCCCAAAAAATTATGATTTAAATTTATTTGGAGTTTCTGAAACAAAATCGGTAACACAAGAGTATGAAAAACTTTCAAAAGAAATTTTCCCTGATTTAAGAATAACTATGCTGCATGGTAAGTTGAAAGCAAAAGAAAAAGAAAGGATAATGCTTGATTTTAAAAAAGGCGAAATTGATATTTTAGTTTCAACTTCTGTAGTTGAAGTTGGAGTTGATGTGCCAAGGGCCACTGTGATGATGATTGAGAGCGCCGAAAGGTTTGGTTTAGCTCAACTTCATCAATTTCGTGGAAGAGTTGGGCGGGGGCAAGACCAGTCGTATTGTTTTTTATTTACCACGGAGCCCAATCAAATGAATAGAAAAAGATTAAAAGCTTTAGTTGAATGTGATAATGGTTTTGAATTAGCTCAAAAAGATTTAGAAATTAGGGGTCCCGGACAGCTTTATGGAAACCAGCAATGGGGACTTCCCGATATTGCAATGGAAAGCATTTTAAATATATTTTTGGTTGAGAAAACCAGAACTGCGGCAAGAGAAATCCTTGAAAAAGATCCCATGCTAGAAAAATATCCTTTACTTAAAGAGTATTTAAATAATTTTAAACAAAAAATCCATTTTGAGTAAAATAAAAGCGACACTAATATACTAATTAATGACACTCTAATTTACTAATACAAATTTGTATATTCAACCTAATTAGTAATTATTTTTCCTATTGGTAAATTAGTGTGCGATTTGTAAATTAGTGTCGCCCTATTTCCTGATTTTTTCAGTTACCCAAAAGCCCATATACTTTCCTAGCATAAGCCTTATTTGAGCATCTAATGCTGGCAATGATCCAAAAACAATTAAAATTACAGGTAAAAATATCCATTGTAAAAATATAGTAACTCTTTTTAATTTGTTTATTCCTTTTGGAATTGGAGGCAAAAGCATGGTGCTTAAAATTGCAGAAACCAACATTCCAATTAAAGAAATGGTCATGATTTTACTTGTTAGCGCTGGCAAGTTAAATGATAAAATAGATAGATTAAAATTATTGCCTCCTAAAAATATGGGTAACCATCCAAGAATGAAAAGCAAAATAGCCGCAGTTGCCCAAGACCAATAACCATCAATTAATGTATATGAATGAGAAACTTTTTGCCAAAAAGGTATTTTTTTATTATTAAAAAAACCAAAAATCACATAAGGAATTTCGGCGCACCCCCAAGCCCAGCGTTTTTGCTGGCGGTATTGGTTAAAAATTGTTTTAAATATATTAATTGAATCCACTGCATCCATTGAAACCAAATAATAAATAGGTACAACTCTATAGTCACCGTCATAATGAAGATATGCTCGCCAAAAAATTCTAGAATCATCGCATACCACATTTGATGGATATCCAACTTCAAAAAATACCTTACCTGGAATTGCATGCGAAGAATAAGTAGTAAGTTTTTCAGATCTTTCTTGTTGAATCATTTGCCAAAAAGTATTTGAAGTTGAAACTACTCTAGCAAAAAAATGGACCCTCCAAATATTATTATTATATACCGGTATAGGCTGATAGCTTGCTTTTTCTGGATTTTCTTGGGTTATGTAATACCAAGTAAGGCAAGAAAAATATTGGGGGTAAATTTTGGTGTCTATGTCAAAAGTAGAAACCAGAATATTGCTGTAGGGTATTTTTAAGGCATCTATTGTTTCTTTTGCTATTTTTCCGGCAAATGCCACATTTGACCCCTTGCCGGCAATTTCCCCTTGTATATTATCAGGATGTGTTATGGTTAAAAATTTGAAAAATTTATTACTATACTCTTTCTCTATTTTTTGAGCCATTTCATTAAATTCTTTTCCGGCTCTTTGCTCTATTGCCAATACAATAAGTAATTTTTCTTTTGGGTAATCTGATGCTAGTAATGAATCAAGACTTTCTTTTATTATACTGTAACCTTCTTTGTAAGTTGGTAGAACAACTAAATGGTATATTTCTTTCCAATCTTGATTTGAGGGTAGGGAGGTATTTTTAATTTTTTTTAATTTTGCCAACCAATCTGTTTTCATGTGGTCTTTTACTTTAAAGTACCCCATTATTTGGTGTAAAGAAAAATAAAAAATTCTGAATAAATAATAAAAACAGAAACATATTATAAAAATAGCCACCCAAGAAGGAATAAGCCAAGAAAAAATAAAGACTCCTACAAGAGTCCCTAAACTTATCATGCCTGGAATTATTTCAAAGAAACGATATAAATTTCTTTCTTTTTTATTTCCAATATCACTGGCTTTAGATATGTTAAGATAGTCTTTTTTATCCATGGCGGTCCCACGGGGATTTGAACCCCGGTTACAAGAGTGAAAATCTTGTGTCCTAGACCAGGCTAGACGATGGGACCATTAAACAGAATTATGCCTCAAAAATTGAAAAAAATCAATATTTACGATAATATTATGGCATGAAAATTTTAGCTATTGAAACCTCCTGCGATGATACTGGAGTAGCAATTTTAGAGATAAGGGGTGATAAAAAACCCGTTTTTAATGTACTCTCAAATATTGTTTCTTCTCAATTAATTCATAAAAATTATGGGGGCGTTTTTCCTATAATGGCAAAAAGAGAGCATCAAATTAATTTGCCTATTGTTTTAGAGCAAGCGCTAAAAGAAAGCAAATTATTAATTCCTAATTCCCAATTTCCCTTGGCTCACAAGACATCCCGAAGACTGATTTCTGATGAAAAAATAAAAATACTCAAAAAAATTCTCGAAAAAGAAAATACGCTTTTTGAAAGTGTAAAAGAATTTCTAGAAAAATATAAAAAGCCTAGTGTAGATTTTATTGCGGTAACTGTTGGGCCTGGGCTTGAGCCATGTTTATGGGTTGGAGTAAATTTTGCAAAAGCGCTTTCTTATTTTTGGGGTATTCCAGTGATCCCAGTAAATCACATTGAAGCTCATATTTTAGTAAATTTTTTAGAGAATCCAAAAAGAGAATTCCCTGCAATTTCTTTGGTGGTTTCTGGGGGTCATACTCAATTAATTTTAGTAAAAGGAATTGGAAAATACAAAATTATTGGAGAAACAAGGGATGATGCCGCCGGCGAATGTTTTGATAAAGCTGCGAGAATTTTAGAACTTGGTTATCCGGGAGGTCCAATAATTTCCAAAATAGCATCCGAGACCCGATCTCGGATAACTATCCGAGATCGGGTCTCGGATGGCTTTATAACGCTACCGCGGCCGATGATGTATAGCAAAGATTATGATTTTAGTTTTTCGGGCTTAAAAACTGCCGTACTTTATAGGGTCAGAGATGAAGGCGCCTTCGCCAAGGCTTCGGCGGTCCGAGGAAAATTTATTCAGGAAATGTGTTTTGCTATTCAAGATGCTATTTGTGATGTGTTAATTAAAAAAACTATCAATGCTGCAAAAGATTTTAAAGCAAAATCAATAATTTTAGGCGGCGGAGTTTCAGCAAATCAAGAACTCCGCAAGCAACTGAAAGAAAGAATAGCAAAAGAAATACCCAATACAAAATACTTAATACCAGATACTGCACTATCAACTGATAACGGTCTTATGATAGCCGTTGCGGGATATTTTAATAAAACTAAAATTTTAGATTGGAAAAAAATTAAGGTTGATGCAAATTTAAGAATCAATCCTTAATACGCAACAGGTCTAAAATATGATAAAATAAAAATATGAAACTATCGGGTCCGTACGATCCAAAAAAAGTTGAAGACAAAATTTATAAGCTGTGGGAAGACAGCGGTTTTTTTAATCCCCTTCGCCTGACGGCTCAGGGTAAACTTAAAAGGAAAAAAGCATTCACCATTATTATGCCTCCTGCAAATGCTAATGGAAACTTGCATGCGGGACACGCTTTAGTTATGACTATTGAAGATATTATGACGCGCTATAAAAGAATGCGCGGATTTAAGGCGTTGTGGCTTCCAGGATTAGACCATGCCGGTTTTGAAACTCAAGTAGTATACGAAAAAAAGTTGGAAAAAGAAGGAAGAAGTCGTTTTAAAATGTCTCCAGAAGAATTATATAAAGAAATATTGCAATTCACTTTAGAAAACAAAAGAAATATTGAAGGCCAAATTAAAAAAATGGGAGCCTCAACCGATTGGAGTCGTGAAAAATTTACTCTGGACCCTGAAATTATAAAAATTGTATATGGTACATTTGAAAAATTATTTGATGATGGGCTTGTTTATAGAGGTAAAAAAATAATTAACTGGTGCGTAAAGCATCAAACCTCGCTTTCTGATCTTGAGACTAAAGATACAGAAAAAATTGATAAGCTATATTATTTAAAATATGGACCTTTTATTATTGCTACCGCACGGCCTGAAACAAAATTTGGTGATAAATATGTAGTAATGCATCCAAAAGACCTAAGGTACGCCGACTTTAAAAACGGGCAGAAAATCAACTTAGAATGGATAAACGGGCCCGTAGAGGCAATTATTGTTAAAGACGAGGCTATAGATATGGAATTTGGCACAGGAGTTATGACTATTACCCCATGGCATGATGCGGTGGATTTTGGCATCGCAGAAAAGCATCATTTACAAAAAGAACAGGTTATCGATTTTTATGGAAAACTTTTGCCTATAGCAGGTGAATTTGAAGGAATGAAAATTTTAGAAGCTCGCCAAAAAATTATAGAAAAATTAAAAATCAAGGGGTTGGTGGAAAAAATAGAAGAAAATTACACCCATACTGTAAAAACTTGTTACAAATGTGAAAGCGTAATTGAGCCTCAAATTAAAGAACAGTGGTTTTTAAAAATGAAGCCCTTGGCTGATCCTGTAATAAAATTAATCGAAAAAAATCGCATTACATTTATTCCAGAGCACTATAAAAAAATATCTTTACATTGGTTAAAAAATATTATTGATTGGCCTTTAAGTCGTCAAATTGTGTGGGGTATTCCAATTCCTGCAAAAATTTGTGCGACCTGCCAACGCGCAATTGTTGATATTGAAGGAAATAAATATACTTGTGTAAAATGCCAAGGTATTTTAAAAAAAGATACTGATACTTTTGACACATGGTTTTCATCAGGACAATGGCCCTTCGCTACGCTCAAGGCAAGCCAAAATAAAAAGGATTTTAAAAATTTTTACCCAACTGATGTGATGGAAACTGCAGGAGAAATTATATTTTTTTGGGTGGCAAGAATGATGATGCTGAGTTTATATGTAACAAAAAAACTACCGTTTAAAACAGTATATTTGCACGGATTAGTTTTGGATGCCAAGGGACAGAAAATGTCAAAAAGTAAAGGTAATGTGATAAATCCTTTAGAGATTACTGAAAAATATGGCACTGATGCTTTAAGGATGGGTTTGGTTATGGGAAACACTCCTGGCCAATCGTTAGCACTTAATGAAGATAAAATTAAAGGTTACAAAAATTTTGCCAATAAAATTTGGAATGCTTCAAAATTTGTGATGATGAATTTAGATGATTATAATCCAAACGCCAAAATTTTTTTAAATGCTACGCAAAAGAAACATTTAAAAGAATTACAAAAATTAACCAAAGAATGTACAAAGTTAATGGATGAATTTAAATTTTATTATGCTGCAGAAAAAATATACCATTATTTTTGGCATTCATTTTGTGATAAGATTATAGAAGATAGTAAAGTTTGGTTGGCAAACGATACGCTAAGACAGTCAACTCAATACATGCTTTTAGAAATATTATTGCAGTCATTAAAAATGTTGCATCCTTTTATGCCATTTATTACCGAAGAAATCTATCAGCAATTACCTATTAAGGATAAAAAGAAATCTTTAATGATAGAAAATTGGACTAAGTAAATTACTTTGAGTTACGAAATATTTTCAAAGTTTAAGTAACATTATATGGGACCTTTGCCTCAATTAGTTTTATACATATTTTTTGGAGTTTTGCCGAGTACCATTTGGCTTGGGTATTATTTGAATAAAGATTTGCATCCTGAACCCAAAAGAATGATTTTAAATGTTTTTTTGTTTGGAATACTAGTTACGGTACCAGTTTTTTTTATCCAGTTAGGACTTTTAGAATCATTAAGAAATTTACACACTCTTAGTCCTTTTATTTATTATCCTGTTGGGTTTGATATTGTAAAATGGTTTGTGATAATAGCTTTCACAGAAGAAATGTTTAAATATTTAGTGGTTAAAATGGCGGTTTTAAAAAGCGCCGAATTAGATGAGCCTTTAGACATAATGCTTTACATGGTTATTTCTGCTTTGGGATTTGCCGCCTTAGAAAATATGCTTTATTTGTTTTCACCTATTAATAATGCAATATCTTTCGGGGTAATTGTTAAAACAACTATTACGGTAAGTTTTATCCGTTTTATAGGAGCAACATTTTTACATACGCTTTGTTCGGCTTTTTTGGGATATTTTTTAGCTCTTTCCTTTTTTCAATCACACAGAAAGCTGCCACTGACTATTTTTGGGATACTAGGAGCAGTTAGCTTGCATGGACTTTATAATTTTTCTATAATGACATTACAGAGGCCCCTAAATTATGTAATTCCCATAGTAATCATTTTTTCTTTGGCAATATTTATGATTTATGCTTTTGATAAAATAAAAAAAATAAAAGATATATGCGATGTCTAAAATATAAAGCACGAAGCACGAAATTCGAAACAATTTCAAATGAATGAAATTCGAAATCCAAAAAGATACGACTTAGAAGAAAGAACTTTTCAATTTGCAAAGAGATGCAGAGATTTTGTTAAAAAATTATCTAGAATAATTGCAAATATTGAAGATGGGAAACAACTCATAAGGTTATCTGGCTCGGTAGCTGCAAATTATATTGAAGCCAATGAGTCTTTAAGTAAAAAAGATTTTGTTATGAGGATAAAGATTTGCAGGAAAGAATCAAAAGAAAGTTATTTATGGTTAAGATTATGTGATATAACTGATAAGTATTTAATAATAGAACGAGAAGACTTGATGAAAGGATCAACAGAATTAATGAATATTTTTGGGTCAATTATGAGAAAATCAGAATAAATTAAGTTTAGGTAATTTGAAATTAAAATTTTGAAATTTGTTTCGAATTTCGATATTCAAATTTCGAATTTAAAAAATTATGGCTAAAAAATCAAAATTAAAACCAGAAATTAGCGAAAAAGAGGAAAATATCAATGCCGATAAAAACAACATATTTAATCCTGGTGGAGAGCTTGTGGTTGATGTGTTTGAAACAAATTCAGATTTTGTGGTTTTTGCAGCGATTGCTGGGGTTTCAATAAAAGACCTTGATATATCTGTAGAAAAAGAAATGATGGTGATAAAAGGCCAAAGGCAAGATCCTCATTTGGATCATGTAAGGCAGTATTTTTACCAAGAATGCTATTTTGGTCCATTCAAAAGAACAATAGTATTGCCTGAAAATATTGATACGGATTTAGCAGATGCGCAAATGGACAAAGGAATGCTTACTATAAAAATACCCAAAATAGATAAATTAAAAGAATTAAAACCAGAAATTAAAGTTTCTTAACTTAATAAAAAAAAGACCGCAAATAATATGCGGTTTTTTTGATTTAGATGTGCTCCCGAGAGGACTCGAACCTCTACCTCTTGCGAGACATGTTCCTAAGACATGCGCGTATACCAATTCCGCCACGGGAGCTTCAAAAAATATGCAAAGCATATTTTCGGCGCTCGTTTGGAATTATAAATTATAAATTTCGATTTACAATTTATAATTCCTGCACTCGCTTGAAAATAAACCCGCACTCTTTATACAAGAAAATGCGGAATTTATCAATTTATAATTTTTTATGGACAGGTTACCGTAGAGCAAGTGGTTCCGTCGCCTTTATAAGTGCCTTGAATTCCATTGCAATAAGCAAGTGTCTCATTAGCTATGCAAGTATAAGAGGAGCAACAAACTCCAGTCGGAGGAGGTGGCGGTGGGGGGGGTGGTGGAGGATAAATGACATTATTTGTAATGCTAATAATAGAAAAAGCTAAAATAGCTACAAGTATGCCAACTAATCCCCATATTACAGCCTTTTTTAATTTATCTAATTTCCCTTGGTCACCCTGTGCTGTTAAAAATAAAATACCAGTGATTAAAAATGAAATAATAACTATAGTTAAAAATATCCACCATAGTATTAACAATATTCCATTTATAATTTCCTGAATATTGATGATTCTTGCTCCTGGTTCGGCAGGAAAATCTATAGCCAAACTTAAAACGGGTAACACTAATAAAATTGATAAAGCGAAAAATAAAACTAATTTTTTATTCATTTTTCTTTTTCTAAAGAAGAAAGCTTTGTATGGTTATAAAAGCACTATATCCTAAAATAGCAACAAAAACCCCAACCCCTCCCCATATTACCGCTTTTTTTGCTTTTCCTAATTGATCTTCGCTACCCTGAGCCGTTAAAAATAAAATACCGGCAATGATAAACATGATAACAATAATGCCTAAAAATATCCACCATAATATACTTATTATCCCACTTATCAGTGACTGTATATTAACTGCTCCGCTACCTGGTTGAGGAGCAAATGCTATAGCCAAACTTAAAACGGGTAACACTAATAAAATTGATAAAGCGAAAAATAAAACTAATTTTTTATTCATTTTAATATTTTAAGAAATAAGTAACACTATAGTAGCATAAGCGCCATAGCCTAAAATTGCAACAAAAATTCCAACTATAATCCAAACGACAAATTTCTTTGCTTTTCCTAATTGATCTTCACTACCCCGAGCTGTTAAAAATAAAATGCCAGCCCATATAGACATAGCAACAATAATTCCTAAAAATATCCACCATAATACTTGTAATAAATTATTTATTAAACTTAAAATATTAATTGCTCCCTGACCGGGTTGGGCAGGGATGATGATGGCAAAAATCACAAGGGGTAACAACAGCAAAGTTATGGTAGAAAAAATAATTAATTTTTTATTCATTTTTTAACTTTAAAATTTATTTATGCAATATTTACTTTAATTTTAACTAGGGAACTACTGCCGGAATAATGCCTTGTATAGTAGCATAAGCGCCATAGCCTAAAATTGCAACAAAAATTCCAACTATAATCCAAACGACAAATTTCTTTGCTTTTCCTAATTGATCTTCACTA
>MHOW01000006.1:158258-172517 GCA_001820215.1 Candidatus Staskawiczbacteria bacterium RIFCSPLOWO2_01_FULL_33_13
TTACTTGGTTCTGCAGCTAAAACTAAAACAGGCAAAAAAAGTGTAGTAATTACTGCAAGCGAATTAACTAATTTTTTATTCATTTATACAAGATTAAATGTGTTTCTCATAAGAGACACGATAGAAAACGCTAAAACACCTACAAATACACCAACGGTTCCCCAAATCACAGCTTTTTTTGCCTTATCTAATTGACCTTGGTCCCCCTGTGCCGTTAAAAATAAAATACCAGCAGCCATATATAAAATAAGAACTATCATCAAAAATACCCACCATACTATAGTTACTAGGGTGCTTAGAAAGTCTGGAATATTAAAGGATGCTCCCGCCGGAGGATCAGAAAATACTATAGCTAAACTTATTACAGGAAAGGTTAATAAAACTGCCAAAGTGTATAATAAAACTATTTTTTTATTCATTTTTAATAATTTAAAATTTAAAAACTTTATTAGATTTATCCTTCAATAATCAGCCCCGTCTTTTTAAAAAAAATCCAATACAGACGGAGCTGATTATATTGCAACTATTACACTCCTAAGGTATTTCTGATAATAAACGGAATTGACCACGCAATGAAAATTACTACTGTTCCAGCTACGCCCCAGATAAAAGCTTGTCTTGCTCTTGCTACTTCTTCTGGGTTTCCCTGTGCGGTTAAGAATATAAACGCAGATACAGTGAATAATATAATAACTACTATCACTACGATTGGCCAGATAAAGCTTATTATAACATCAATAAGTTGGATAACTGAAAGGTCAGCATCAGATGCAGGTGGATCACCAGGATTAAAACCTGCTAAACCTATAACAGGCAATACTAACAAAGTCGCTAATACAGAAAATAAAACTAATTTTTTATTCATTTTACTAAGCGACACTAATTTACTAATCACACACTAATTTACGAATACCTATTTGTAGATTTGTGTGCCATTCGTATATCGGAATCGCTATTTATATTTAATCGACCTTTTGTTTCATTAAATTAATTATAAATCTTTTTTTATGGTTTGTAAAAATTTTCTCATTGAAATTCTATCTTGAATTTTTTAAGCCCCAATAACCTCTCTTACCACTACAACTAATCCAGCACCCGACAAAGCAATTGCCGCGCCAATTAAAGCATAAACTGCTATATCTTTGGCTCTTCTAATTTTTTCAGGGCTTCCCGCAGAAGTTATAAACATAATACCGGAAATTACAAACATTAAAATAGCTAGTGAACCAATAACTAAGGATATATAATTTGTGATTTGAGCTATAAGGGCTGGAAAATCTTGAATACATGTACCAGTGCCACCTGTAATTGAGAATCCTCCATCTGTACAACATGCCGCAAAACTAGAATAGCCGGTTCCTCCCGAAGAATTAGGACCATATTGCCAAGCAGTATCGTCGCACCGTATATTGCATGTGCCTTGACTACCACTAGCACACAATGGATTAGGAAGACTAATAACTGGGGCAGCAAAAACAAAATTGCTTAAGAATAAAAGATTTATAATTAAAAATATTAGCAATAAATTCTTTTTCATGATTTATTACGAAACCTAAAATTTATTTTTTATGTAAATTCAACATGTTTTCAATATACTCAACTCGCATCGGCAATTTCTCTTCATTATAACTTTCAATAAAGCTGTCTAGTTTTTTATCAACTCCCTTAACCTCTGTCTTTAATTCATAAAACTTCCTATCCATATAATCTTGATTACTTTGAAAACCATGGTTTATCATTTTTGCTAGTTCGGGAATAGTAGTTATCTCTTTTTTATTTTTTTGAGTCATGTTTTTAATTATTATACCGGAAAGATTTTTTATTCTTTCATAAATAATAACCCATAATGATAGTCTCCCGCTGCAAATTCTTTTTTAAGTAAAAGACCCAAAGTATTTGCTATTTTTTTAATTTCTTGGGGGCTTATCATTCCTGTTTTTGGGCTGAATGGCCCTTGTTTTAACCAGTCTATTATTAAAAGTTGGCCACCAGATTTTAAAATTCTAACACCCTCCTCAATTATACCATATTTATTTTCTGCTTGAAATAAAATGTTGGGGATTAATACTATATCTAAAAAATTATTATGCAATGAAGAACCTTTAGGCTTTTCTAAATCACAAAGAATTATATCAAAGTTATTAATATTTTCATGCGACATTTTGCCTTTTAAGGCAGATAGTTTTTCTTCTTGGATATCTAGCGCATACACTTTTCCTTTGGATAATTTTTTTGCGAGTGCAATAGTAAAAACGGCAGAACCGCAACCAAATTCAGCAACTAGCATATCTTCTTTTATATCAAGATTACTTAGTACTTCGTCTACTTTTAAAAATTCAGGCAAGATTTCTAAAATCCAGAATTCAAAGCACTAAATTCTAAACAATATCAAAATTCAAATATTCAAAATGTGATATGTTTTGGATCGTGTATTTTGGTAATTTGAATTTGTTTAGGATTTGGGATTTTGTATTTTGGATTTACTTATTGTACTAAATTTTTTAAATATAACTTATGGATATTTATTCCTTCAAGCATGTTCCCGATGCCACTTTATCTCCCGTTTCTAATCTCATTATCCTTACGCCTTGGGTTGCTCTGCCAAGTATGGATATTGATTTTGTAGCGCTTCTAATCACTTGTCCTTTCTGGGATATCACTATTAAATCTTCATCATCAGCTGAATTGTCTAATATATAAGAGAGGACAATATTACCGGTTTTACTTGTAATTTTTGCGGTTTTCACACCAGAACCACCTCTTCCCTGAACTTTATACTGAGAAATTTCTGTTCTTTTTCCGTATCCATTTTCCATTACTACCAATAAATATTCTTTTATTTTTTTATCATCATTTACGCCTTTTTCATTTTTTGCAATCACGCCCATTCCAATAACTTCATCTCCCTTTTTTAGTCTCACTCCTTTAACACCAGCAGCACTTCTACCCATAGGCCTTATATCTTTTTCTTTAAATCTTATTGCAATACCATTTTTTGTGGCTAAAATAATGTCGTCATCACCGCTAGTTTTTACCACTTTTTTAAGTAAGTCTCCTTTTTCTAATTTTATAGCAATAATTCCGCTTTTTCTGACATTATCAAACTCGCTTAAATCTGTTTTTTTGATTCTACCATTTTTAGTAACCATCACCAAGTATTTTTCTTGAGTTGTTGCACCTGTTTTACTTGCTGTTTCACTTTTTTGATTAGGCGCGCCTTTTGGTATTGGCACTAAAGACAGCACTTTTTCTTCACTGGAAATTTCCAAGAAATTTAAAAGTCCTCTACCTCGGGCAACTCTTGTGCCTTCTGGAATTTCATATACTTGTGTTTGAAATACTTTTCCAAAATCAGTAAAAAATAATAAATTATCATGAGTAGAAGCGCTAAGAAAATGCTCAACAATGTCGTCTTGCATGGTTTTCATTCCCATAATTCCCTTGCCGCCTCGTTTTTGGATTTTATAAGTGCCAGGATTAATTCTTTTTATATACCCGCCGGTAGTTAAGGTAACTATGGTTTCTTCTAGTGGAACCAAATCAATTTCGGTAATTTCGCCAAGTTTTTGTTTTATTACTTTTGTTCTTCTTTTATCGCCAAATTTTTCTTTTAGGGCTTCCAGCTCTTTTTTAATAATAGTTTTTAATTTTTCAGGACTTTTTAAAATAGCGGTTAACTCTTTTATTCTTTCTAAGATTTCTTTTAATTCATCTTCTATTTTTTTTCTTTCTAGTCCAGCCAGTGTTTGTAATTTCATTTCCAAAATAGCAACTGCTTGCCTTTCGGTAAGTTTGAATTTTTTGATTAAATTATTTTTTGCATCTTCACGGTCTTCGGATTTTTTAATTACCGCTATTACCGCGTCAATATTTTTAAGGGCAATCATTAAGCCTTCTAGTATGTGTGCTCTTTCTTTGCATTTTTCTAAATCAAATTTAGTACGCCTTGTAACTACTTCGGTGCGATGTTTTATAAAATATTTTAATACATCTGAAATTGATAAAATTTCAGGCTGGATACCATCAACTAAAGCCAATAAATTCAAATGGAAAGTTTTTTGAAGATTGGTGAATTTATATAATCTATTTAAAACCCTATTTGCATCGTATCCTTTTTTAATATCAATAATAATACTCATTCCCGATCTGTCCGATAAATCTTTAATATCTTTTATACCTTCAACTTTTTTTTCTGAAACCAGGTTTGCCATTTCTTCAACTAAGTTGGATTTTAACACCTGATACGGTATTTCTGTAATGATGATTTGTTCTGATTCATCTTTTTTTGATACAATGTCCGCCTTTCCCCTCATAATAATTGAGCCTTTACCTTGGGAGTAAGCGGTAATAATTTCTTTTTGATCGTAAATGGTGCCTCCGGTTGGAAAATCAGGACCTTGGATAAATTGGAATAAATCAGGGGTTTCGGCTTTTGGATTATCCAGTAAATGAAAAACAGCATCTATTAATTCAGTTAAATTATGGGGCGGAATGTTGGTTGCCATTCCCACTGCAATTCCTAAAGATCCATTTAAAAGTAATTGGGGCAAGGGAGAGGGTAATACGGTGGGTTCTTTGCGAGTTCCATCATAGTTATTCATAAAATTCACCGTATCTTTTTCAATGTCTGAAAGTAATTCTTCGCCCAATTTTGATAATTTGGCTTCGGTATATCTTGCAGCAGCCGGACTGTCGCCATCAATAGATCCAAAATTTCCCTGAGGGGCAACTAATGGATATCGCAAGTTAAAATCTTGTGCCATTCTGGTTAAGCTATCATAAATAGCCATATCTCCATGAGGGTGGTATTTTGCCATAACTTCTCCAACTACGGCAGCGCATTTTCTGAATTTTGCAGAAGAACTTAGGCCCAATTCATTCATTGCATACAAAATTTTCCTATGGACTGGCTTTAAGCCATCCCTTACATCAGGAAGCGCGCGGGCAACAATAACCGACATTGCGTAATCAATGTATGATTCTTTTAATTCATCAACTATTTCTCTTTTATTAACTTTTCCTATTGAAGTTGTTTTTTGATCCTTGTCCGCCGAAGCTTTAGCGAAGGAGGATGGTTCTTTTTCTTTGGCCATAAAAATTTTATACTATTAAATATTACTTAATTCTTTAATAATATGTATATTCTAATTCATTAAGTATTTTATCAATTAAATTATTCTTTTTATACAGATCAACCTTCGATAACCAAGGCTTTTTTTTCAAGTCATCTTTTGCAGACATTAAAGTTTTTATTAGATTCCTAATAATTTCACTCCGAAATTTTTTGGCGCCTGGAATTTCTTTTAGTTGTTTTATTATACTCATTGCTCCCTCTAATTTTTCTTCAAGCGATTCATAATCTCTAAAATGCCAACGATTTGCCATAATAATATCCGGTTTGGAAGTCCTAAAAATTCCATTGTTTTTAGCTAGCACACATTGTTTTAAATATTGTTTTTCACTTGCCTCTTTATAATCATCTAAATCATCAAGTAAATCAGAAAAAATTATTCGAAATGGTCCTAACCATGGCAAGCCTCCGTGTAGATTTTTATCTTTATTAATGCCAATTCTTTTATAATTTTTTAATATTTCACCCAAATGCTCCATCAATTCAATCATTCTATCAGAATTAGGAATAATACCGGGTTTTAAGTAGAATTTATTAATTTGATCTAGAAAGCTTTGAGCAACTTTCATAAGGCTTTCTATCTGGTTTTTATTTAATTTATTTTCAATTAAAAAATCAAAATATTTTAAAAATCTTTCTCCGTCACCAAGCTCAATTGTTATGCTTTTATAATTTCTATCTTCAATATCGTCAGAAGCAATGCCAAAATCTTCCATTAAATTGCGCATTGGATCAGAGGAAATAAAAACAGGAAAAGCTTTTATATATAAACCAATTTTTTCTAATTTAGGGAAAGCTTTCTCTATTACACTTTGTACGGGTTGCCTTCTTTCTTCCTCTTCGGCTTCTTTATTTCTAGGCCCCGCTCCGGATCTATGTTGAAGACTTTCTATATAATTTGAATAAGATTTTTCCAAAGAACCCAAGGTGCCGCTTAAATTTATACTAATCAACTTTTTTGCTTCTTTTGTTAGTTCATAATATTCCTTTCTATCATTTAACTCCCAATCACCTTCTCTATATGAACCCGATGACTCAATGTTTTCTGGTACTCCTAAATTTTCTCTTATTGGCATGGCTTTACTATTTTATTTTTTTTAATTTACTGTAAACTTTGTCTATTATAATTCTCTTATCCGTTACAATTGCATCTCTTTTATCTTCTTCGATTTCTTCTTCAATTTTATTTGCAGGATTGATTGTTCTTGTATCAATGGGTAACAGGTCTCTCTCTAAGTCTTTTTTTGCGTATTCTAAACTTTCTTTTAAATTTTTTATAACTTTTTCTAGAAGTGCCCTAGCTTTTGGATTTTCTTTTATTTGGTCAATTGTTTCTAATGTTTTCTTCCATTTTTTTAAATAATTTTTTTTACTGCAATCTATATGCCACTGGCTAGGTCCAAAGTTATTACCTCCAACTTCATCTAAAAGATGATTATTTTTTGCCAATAAATATTCTTTCAAACATCCACTGAATTTTGAATATTCAGATAGAGTCTCTGTTGATTCGGAAAACTCTGCCTTATCCTTATCGATTTTTAGTTTTTCGCATTTTTTAACAATTTGATTTAAGTCAATTAGTAGTCCAGATATATTTTCTTTGTTGTTGGGGTTTGAGGGATCATGTTGTATTGCAATTTGGTTTATTAAAAATCTTAATAGTACTGCAAGACCCTTTAATTGGCCTTCGCTTATTTGACTTTTTTCTAATTGTTTTTCATCTGGTTGTTCTTTATTTGATAGGGATTGATTTTTTTCAAAAGAATCTAAATAGTTAAGAAATCTTTTTGTTCCAACTAAATGAATTATTACTTTTTTGTTGGTTAATCGCCATATTTCATACTTTGTTTCATCGTCATATTCGGCATATTCTAAATCTCCAGTATTTTTTGCATCTTGGTACGAATTTTTATCATCTATAAATTCTAAATTTAAGCCAATTCTAGATAAATCTTTTCTATATTTTTCTTTAATTCTATCTAATGCATTATTTCTTTCTTCTTCTAATTTTTCAATGCGTCCTTTTTCTATTAAGTTAATTGAACGCGAACCCATTAAAGCTCCCAAATTGAATTCTGCATGATATTCTTCCAATTCAGCAAAAAAATCACTTAAATCTATTTGGTCCAAACTTTTTTCTTGCAATTCTGGACTAAGCTTTTCTAAATCTTTTTCGCCTTCCATATTTTTTAAAAATTATTAATATCTTGGTCTAAATAATCCATTTCACTGTCTATTGAAGAATCATCTGGAACCTGATTCATTTCAGTTGAAATATTTTGTGTAGTGTCATTTTCCTCGCTCACCAAAACACTTTCATTTTGGGGTACCGTATCATTTTTTGCAGGAGTAGATGGTTGTAAGGATTGCTGTAACTTTGAAAAATTATTTTTTGTAATTTGAAATTCAATAAAAATTGCTATTACAATAGAAACTGCCATCACGATGCCAAAAATAATCCATTTTTTTATCTGGGATAAACTTTGTAGTTGCGTGGTAAAATCTTTTAACTTTTCTTCTATTTTCACAGAATAAATCTTACTATGGTTTTAATACGGCTATTTCCATTTCTCCCTCTTTTGGCAGTGTGTTGGTTTTAACTACTAATTTATCTTGCGGTTCAACTGAATTTTTCCCCATTATTTTTAAAAATTTATCAACATCATCCAGTTTTATATTCAATTTTGGTAATCCGTAGTGCATTGGAATGACTATTTTTGGCTCTATTTGACCTATTATTTTTTGGGCTTCAGAAGAAGAAATAGTAAAATTTCCTCCAACGGGAATCATTAATACATCAACCGGGCCTATTTTTTCTAGCTGTTCATCGGTGAGTTGTTTTTGTCCAAAATCTCCTAAATGGCACAATTTAATATTTTCTGATTCAATTGCGTATATGGTATTTAATCCTCTTTCTTTTCCTAATACATCATCATGAAAAGAGGGAATACCTTTAATAAAAACTCCCCTTACTTCATATTCTCCTGGACCTTCAATTAAAAAAGGATCACCACTTACACTCTTTACATTATTATGGTCGGAGTGATTGTGGGATACAAGCAAAATATCAGCCGAAAAATTAGGATTTTTTAATCCTATTTCTGAAAAGGGGTCAATTACTATATTTGCTTGGCTGTCTTTAGAATTAGAAACCGAAATTTGAAAGCAGGATTGTCCCGCCCAAATAATTTTAGCCATAGTGTAAATTTGAATTTTTAAATTATTTTGTTATTTTATCACAAACATTTTTTAGTTTCAACTCTTGTAGAAAAATAAAAATAATGTATATTATACCTATTCACCTTGAATTACGAAATCCCTAATGAAAAAGCAAGTTTCAGGTCTTTTCTCCAAATTCGGGTTGAAAATTCGCAATAATTATTTTATGTAGTAAACTACATAAAATAATTCTATCAAATTTTCACCTTCCAGATTTAGAGAAAATCCCAAGAAAGTATTTCGTAATTCAGGGTACACAAAATACAATTAATACTGCTGATTGGCAGCAGAATCCCCTTATATATTTATAAGGTGAGGAAAAATAACCAAAAGAAAATAATATATATAATAATGAAGGAAGATACAAATTCATCAGTTAACGGGAAAAAAATGCAAGATAACTCAACTCAAGCAGTATCAGTGGGTTCAATAGTTGAAGGTAAAGTGGTGGCCCGCGATAGGTCATCTATTTTTATTGATTTGGGAAACCAGGGCACTGGCATAATATACGGAAGAGAATTTTATGCGGTCAGAGACATCATTAAAAACTTGAATATAGGAGATACCGTTTTTGCCAAAGTGGTTGAATTAGAAAACGAAGAGGGGTACCGAGAACTTTCTTTAAGAGACGCAACACAAGAAATAAGTTGGCAGAAGCTCCGTGAAATGAAAGAGAAAGAAGAAATTATAAAGGTTAAAATAACCGGGGTTAACAAAGGAGGACTTTTAACGAGTGTGAATAATATCACAGCCTTTTTACCAGTTTCACAATTATCTCCTGAAAATTACCCAAGAGTTATTGATGCGGATAAACAAAAAATATTAAAAGAATTGCAAAAATTTATAGGCAAAACTCTAGAGGTGAAAATTTTAGATTTATTGGCAGAAGAAAATAAATTAATCCTTTCTGAAAAGGCAAAAACAGAACAGGCTATTAAAAAGATTATCAGCGGTTATAAAAAAGGAGACATTATTGAAGGAAAAATCACAGGAATTGCAGATTTTGGAGTTTTTATACGGTTTCCTCTAGCTGTGTCAGAAACACAGCCGCAGACTGACGCAAACTTAACGCAGACTGACGCAGAAAAAGATGTGGTGGCAAATTCTAATATACAAGAGGACAGTATTGAAGGTTTAATTCATATTTCTGAATTGGATTGGCAATTAGTGCAAAATCCAGCCGAAATTGTAAAAGTAGGAGAAATAATAAAAGCCCAAATTATCAATATCAACAATAATCAAGTTTTTCTTTCATTGAAAAGCTTGAAAGAGAATCCTTGGGAGGAAGTTGAAAAAAAATATAAAAAGGGAGACTCTATTCAAGGAAAGGTAATTTCTTTTTCTCCATTCGGCGCCTTTATTGAAATTTTGCCTAAAATAAGGGGCTTGTGTCATGTATCTGAATTTGCAGGACAAAAAGAAATGGAAGATTCTTTAAAAATCGGCGAAACTTACAACTTTGAAATTTTGATGATTGAACCAAAAGAGCATAGGATGAGTTTAAAGCTGGTTGCTAAGAAATAGTTTCAATAGTCAAAATAAAAACGGGCTTAAGCCCGTTTTTATTTTGATTTTAATTCTTCTTTAATTGTTTTTACCAATTCAGGAGAATAGTGTTCAAACAACCCCCCTTTTTTATTAATGTAACTCTTAAACCATTCTGGATGCTGTTCTCTATGTTGTTCAGCTCTTCTATGTATTGTTTGCGGACTCATCGAAAGTTCTTTTGCCAGGAATTTTTTAGTAACCCAACCTATAGGCGCCTTTTCTCTAGTTATTAAAATTTCTCTAATTATTCCTGTTAGCTCAGGGGAATAATATTCAAAATTTCGGCCTTGGTGATCAAAATACCATTCAAACCATTCAGGATGCTGTTCTCTATGTTGTTCAGCAATTCTATTGGTAGTAACAGGGGCAAATCCTAACTCTATTGCCAGTGTATTATTATTTACCCACCCCGCAGGAATTTTCTTTCTTTCTCTTATTTTTCCTTCAATTATATTTATTAACTCGGGTGAATAGTGTTCACACATAAGACCCATTTCATTCAAGAACTCTTTAAACCATTCTGGATGCTGTTGTCTATGTTCCTCGGCCATTCGAGATATTGCTAAAAGTCCGACTGTCGGTTTGGATTTTTTATTTAGTATGCCACTGGTAGCCCATCCACTAGGAGGTTTTACTTGAGTTTCTACCTCGCTTTGGATCTTTTGAACCAATTCAGGAGAATAGTGCTCATAAGAATGCTTGCTTTTATCTAAATACCCCTCAAACCACTCGGGATGCTCATTCCTATATTTATCGGCAATCCCAAATATTTTTGACCTTGAGGCAGAGGTTTTTTTAGCTAATGTGCCAGCGGTAATCCAACCTTGCGGAGCATACTTTCTGGTTGCTACCTTTTCTTCAGCGAGGGCCACTAATTCTGGTGCATAGTATTCATTAATACGATTTTTATCATCAAGATATTTGTGAAACCATTCTGGGTGTTGTTGTCTATATTTATCCACCATTTCATTTACCGTTTCCTTGCCCAGACCTAACTTTGTGGCTAAGGGTGTTCTGGCCATCCATCCTTCTGGAGCTGGTTCAGCTCTTCCTTCCATCATTGTAACAACAATCCTCATTACTTCTTCCGAATTAGTGGTTACTTTTAAGCCTTCAATTTCAATTTCTGGACTTTGAATAGTTTTTCCTCCTCCTTCTTTAATTCTAGATTTTGAGTCTCTAAATTTACTGCTTGGATACACAACCGAAGCACCCGTAATTTCAGCGAAAGTAATTGGTTGAACTTTTTTGTTTTCATTTCTGTCAATAAAATCAACTATAGTGGCATGTTTGTCTTTATCTTCCTTATCCAATCTCAATGCTCTTCCGCCTCTCTGTTCAGCAGTTACGGGAGATAAGGTGGGGGCAAGATTTAAACAAACACTCACCCTTGGCTCATCAAACCCCGCAACAAGAATATCTGCATTACATAAAACTTTAATTTCCCCTTGCTTATATTTTTCTAAAATTATTTGTTGTTCTTTTATTGATTGATTTCCGTGAACGACCGAAGCACTAATACCGCTATCATTGAAAAGTTTTGCGACATTTTTTGCGTGCTTTACGCCCATACAGTAGACAACTGCAAGTTGTCCATCAAACATTTTTTGATATAATTCAACTGCTGATTGGTTTCTACTTTGAATATTTATTGCTTTTTGTAATTCATATTCATCATATTCGCCACTTTTATTTTTTACTTTAACACCGCTTATGTCAATATTTGTTTGGGCAATAACCACAGAAAATGGGCTAATAACTCCTTCCTCAGCGGCTTCCCTTACATTAAGGCTATGAATTTCTGTGTTAAGTAATTGCTCAACATTTTTATGTTCTGAATATTTCGGAGTTGCAGTAAAACCAAGTTTAATTGCTTTATTAAATTTACCTACTGCATCACTTCTCTTTTCACTTAGGGCAGTATGAACTTCGTCTAAAATAAGACACCTATAGTCATCGGGATTTAAAGTACCATCTTCAACGCCTTTGGCAAAAGATTGATATGTAATAATTGTTACACTTCTCCCTCGTTCTTTTACTCTTGAATAAATTTTACCGACATCTAAATCTTCAGCAAACTCTTCTAACTTATCTTCTGTTTGACCAACTAAAATTTTTGTAGGAACTACAATAAGAGTTTTAACTCCTATCGCTTCAATGAATTCTGAAAAAATAACTGTCTTACCCGAGCCTGTTGGCAGTTTGATATACCCCTCTTTTCCTCCCTCTTCTAAAAAATCCCTCATATCTTCAAAAACCGTGAGTTGCCTTTCTCTTAAGGTTATTTCTTTACCATTTGTTTTGTGGTTATTTATGTAAGTATCAAGATTATTTAAAATACTAAGCCATTCTTGCATTTCTTCCTTTTCGCTTTCAGGAATTTCAGTGCCAGTTTTATTTGCTCTTAAGCTTTTAAGGTATATTCCATACCGAACAGGAAACCTTTCTTTGATTTCTTCCAAAGACATACTAAAAACTACTTCTCTAGAAGTTGGTTGTATTATTTCTTGATCTAAATTAGAAGCAACTTCATTAGTTTGACCTTGAAGCTCCTCCTCTGATTTTTTTCTTATTTCTCTTAATTCTGACATATTTTTTATTAGACCCGTTGCGCGATAAGGCTCGTGACGAAAATTGAAGATTTTGAGCTGTAAATTTGATAGAATTTGGAGGTTTATGCTTGCCATAAGCTGACAAATTATAGCGAATTTACAGCCGAAAGGTTCAATTTGCAGTAGAACCTTATTGCGCAACGGGTCTATTATACTAAAATACCCCAAAGAAAACAAATCTTAGTTATTGAAATATATTTTTTAAAATGATAGGATAACCTATATTAATTTAAGATTTCGCCTTGTAGATTTAAGATTTAAAATTTCGTTGAATAAATCATAAATCTTAATTCGTAAATCATAAGATCTTTTGCAAAATAAAATTCGTAGCGAAAATTGAAGATTTCGAGTTATAAATTTGATAGAATTTTAAGGTTTACCTAGTTAAATAATTTTACCACTGGTAAAATTAAAATCCTAAAGGATTTTATTTAACTGGGTAAAGACTTTAGCTAAGCTGAAAAATTATAGCGAATTTGTAGCCGAAATATGCAATTTGCAGTCGAATTTTATTTTGCAAGAGGTCTATAATTCATCAAATGAAAATCAACCCTTTTGTTAAAAATTTTATTTTTGTAATACTAATCCTTATAATCGTAGGAGGCTTGTTTAGTTTACTTCAAATGCCTTCAGAAAAAACTGACCAAATATTAATTTCCCAGCTTGTGTTAGATATTAACCAAGATAAAGTCAAAAAAATTACGGTTTCTGGCGACAGTATTGAAGTGGCATACAGCGATGATAAAAAAGCCAGCTCAATGAAGGAATCAAATTCCGTGTTACCTGATTTACTGATAAATTTGGGTGTTGATAAAGAAAAATTACAAAAAATAGAAATTGATATTGTCCCGCAAGAAGAAAATATCTGGTCTTGGCTTTTGCCAGCATTAATTTATGGAATTTTGCCATTATTGGTAATTGGATATTTTTTGTGGACTATTATGAAGCAAGCTAAAATGGGAGCTGGCCAAGTATTTGATTTTACAAGATCTAAAGCTAAGCTTTTTGGCGCTGATCCTAACAACAAAGAAAAAATAACTTTTAAAGACGCTGCAGGGCTAAAAGAAGCAAAAGAAGAGCTTACAGAAATTGTTGACTTTTTAAAATTTCCAAAAAAATATTTGGCAATGGGAGCTAAAATCCCAAGAGGCGTGTTGCTTTTAGGAAGCGCTGGCGTGGGGAAAACCCTTTTGGCGCGTGCAGTGGCTGGCGAAGCCAATGTGCCGTTTTTTTCCATTTCTGGATCAGAATTTGTGGAGATGTTTGTAGGAGTGGGGTCAGCCCGTGTGCGCGATTTATTTTCAACTGCTAAAAAAGCGGCTCCATCAATAATTTTTATTGATGAATTAGACGCCATTGGACGCCACAGGGGGGCTGGTATTGGCGGAGGCCACGATGAAAGAGAACAAACTTTAAATATGATTTTGGTTGAAATGGACGGCTTTGAAAAAGAATCCGGGGTAATAGTTATTGCTGCAACAAATCGTGGAGATATTTTGGACCCCGCGCTTTTAAGACCAGGCAGGTTTGATAGAAAAATTATTTTAGATCCGCCAGATGTCCACGACCGAGAAGAAATTTTAAAAATCCATTCAAAAGAAAAACCATTATCGGAAAATGTAAATTTCAAGGAAATTGCTGAAAGAACTCCTGGGTTTTCTGGAGCTGATTTGGCCAATGTTGCTAATGAAGCCGCATTATTAGCCGCGCGACAGAATAAAACACAAGTTTTTCAGGGAGATTTTTTAG
>MHOW01000006.1:172538-174521 GCA_001820215.1 Candidatus Staskawiczbacteria bacterium RIFCSPLOWO2_01_FULL_33_13
TAGGCCCCGAAAGAAAAAGCCATATTTTATCTAAAAAAGAAAAAGAAATTGCCGCTTACCACGAAGCTGGACATGCATTGGTTTCAAGCTCAATACCGGGAACCGAACCCGTAAGAAAAATTTCTATTATTGCTCGTGGAATGGCTGGGGGGTACACTTTGCAGGTGCCTTCTGAATCAAATAAAATGAGAACAAAAACCCAGTTTATGGCAGAAATAGCCACTTTGTTGGGAGGACTTTCTGCAGAGCGATTAATTTTTGGAGAAATGAGCACTGGCGCCTCTAATGATTTAGAAAAGGCTTCTGACCTAGCGCGCAGAATTGTAAAAGAGTACGGAATGTCTTCTTTAGGACCCATTGTATTTGGAGGCAAGGACGAAGCCATATTTATGGGAAGGGAAATTCCAGACCAAAAAAATTATTCTGAAGCGGTTGCCGAAAAAATTGATAAAGAGATTGAAGGGATAATTAAAAGCGCTGAAAAAAAATCAACCGAAATAGTTTCAAAGAAAAAAGACTTGCTGGCAAAAATTGCTAAAACTTTAATTGAAAAAGAAACCATAGAAAGAGAAGAATTTGAAAAATTAATGGGTACAAATAGCAAAATTCAAAGTTCAAAATTTAAAATTCCAAACCGTAAATAAAAAGTAATTTATACCCTAATTTTAAAAGCTTAAAATTAGGGTATAAATAATGGGCGTGTAGCTCAGCGGTTAGAGCAAATGTCTTATACACATTAGGCCCCAGGTTCGAATCCTGGCACGCCCACAAAATCCTAAAAACTAACTTATGAATATAAAAATTATAACCATCACAATAATAGTCCTCATAATTGTATTGGTAGGAGTCGCCTGGCTTTTATCACCAGATGGAAAAGCAAGTGTATATGTTTACTCTCCAAATAATTCTGATGCCTCTCTACAATAAATAAAAAACCAGTTTGCCAATGCAAGCGATAACCGATTGGAATTAGTGTGTAATAAAAATCTTCAAACAGATCTGCCTGAATGTTCTGGTACCTATTACACCGATAATCTTATCCAATTATTCCTTTATCAAAATAACATTTTTAAATTATCAGAGAGAGAACAAATAGACTTCAGTAGCGCTACCGATGGTTCGTTTATTGCAACACTATTTGACTAATTATAGGCAAAAAAGCCATTCAAAAATTCCAAAAAATAGTGTGTTTTTATAAAAAAATAAACGCAACTTCCCTTGGAGAGATATCAAAGATTCTTATAAAATTTTAGTTTCAGAAATTATGCTCCAGCAAACGCAGGCTAATCGATTAATAAATTACATTTGACACGAGTGTATCTGTTGTGTATACTTGTGGTATATACTATTAAACTATATAAATCATGAAAACAACTATGCATATAAAAGTTGATAAGGATATTAAAGAAAAATCTGCCAAAATAGCCCATAACCTGGGTTTGTCTTTGAGTACAGTGGTTAATGCTTCCTTGCGTAACTTTATTAAAACCGAAACCTTTAGTGTTAGCACCGCGGAAAAGATGACTCCCTATATGGAAAGCTGGTTGGCAGAAATTGAGGAAGATATAAAAGCTGGAAAAAACATGAGTAAGCCCTATGATTCCGCCGAAGAATTAATTAAGAGTCTTGCAAAATGAAAGTCATAAAATATAGACTTTTTGAGAAATCTTTTCAGAAAGCACCGAGTGAGATCAAATTAAGATTTAACGAACGAATTAGAATATTTTATCAAAACGCTACAGATACGGTTCTTGACAATCATGCACTACACGGAAAATATATGGGATGCCGTAGTATAAAAATAACCGGTGATTGGCGGGTAATTTACAAAGAAATAAATAATGATACCGTCGTATTGATCAATATTGGAACGCATAGCCAACTATATGGATAAAAACAGGGGCGGTTAGCTCAATTGGTAGAGCGCAAAATTGACGTTTTTGAGGCAATAGGTTCGAATCCTATACCGCCCACATAAACACA
>MHOW01000006.1:174592-192075 GCA_001820215.1 Candidatus Staskawiczbacteria bacterium RIFCSPLOWO2_01_FULL_33_13
TATTGTTTTTAGTAATTTTAGGAGGATACGCTTTTTACAAAAATATTTCTAAAGACAAATTGTCTCTCAACGAATCACTTGAATTAGAAATTAGGCAAACTATTGAAAATAATATAGAAAATTGGCCGCTTTACGAAAAAATTGCCGACAAACAATATAAAAAATTTGGAAACGATCAAGTTTGTAGTGCATCAATAAAAGGCAATCCAGATTTTATGAGCTATCTACAACAAGCCGAAAATGGAGAGACGTATAAATTAGATCTTACTCATGGCGCATATTTGGTATACACCCCAAATTATAATAACTGGAATAATGAAAAACTTTTTTCATTCGGTGTTGGCGATATGCGTATTTGTAGTGCGGGTTGGTTGATTCCTTTGTATGCGTATTCTGATAAAATTGTTTGGGGAAATATTACTTGTTCTGATGGAGTTTTGAGCCAAGAATTTGAAAGCTGTCTTAAAATAACTCAAATTATTATGGGATATTTTACCACTAAGCAGTTATAGTACTTTGAATTACGAAACTCCCATTTTTTAAAAGAGTTTCGGGGTCTTTTATCCAAATTTGGGCTATAAATTCGCTATAATTTTTAAACTTATGCGTGGCTAAGTTTAAAAATTCTATCAAATTTCTATCTCCAAATTTGAATAAAATACCTCCGAGGAGTTTCGTAATTCAAAGTATAGTAGTATGGATGTAAAAATTATTTACGAAGATGAAAATGTATTAGTGGTTGATAAACCGGCGGGGATTGTTGTCTTTCCTGAAGGCCAAACTACTGAAAATACTGTAATTGATTACCTAGTTGAGAAGTTTCCAGCACTAAATAATGTAGGTGAGGCGCCAAGGTATGGAATTGCCCATAGGCTTGATAAAGATACCTCTGGCATATTATTAGTAGCAAAAAATACGGAAAGCTTGATTTTTTTGCAAAAACAGTTTAAAAATAGAGAGGTAGAAAAGAAATACGCTACTCTTGCCACGGGAGTAGTAAAAGAAAATAGTGGCATTATTCATACTTTAATTGGAAGAGCAAAAAATGACCCGCGCAAACAAGTAGCCCATTCATTAGAATATAAGGGCAAAAAAGGCTTGCGAGAGGCAATTACAGAATATAAAGTGTTAGAAAGATTTACAGACCCTTCGACTTCGCTCAGGGCAAGTTACACTTTATTAGAAGTTAAGATAAAAACTGGCAGGAAGCATCAAATACGGTGCCATTTAGCGTATTTAAAAAATCCTATTGCAGGAGACAAAATATACGGATTTAAAAATTCTCCTATTCCTGAAGGTTTGGGAAGGCAATTTTTACACGCATCGTATTTAAAAATATTATTATCTGATGGCGTAATAAAAGAATTCAATTCTGATTTGCCAAAAGAATTAATTAGTATACTAAAAACTCTAAATACAAAATCCTAAATCCCAAACAAGCACAAATCACCAAAATTTAAAATCCAAAACATGTTTTAAAAATTGGGAAATTAGAATTTTGAATTTGTTTAGAATTTGGTGCTTTGAATTTTGAGTTTATAATTTTATGTCAACATTAACAGAAAAATTTAACACTCCGCACTTGAAAAAAAATCCAGATATTCGCCCTGGTGATATTGTTAAAGTACACCAAAAAATAAAAGAGGGAGATAAACAAAGGATTCAAATTTTTGAAGGTGTAGTAATTGCCAGAAAACATGGCAAGGGAATTTCTAGTACTATTACGGTAAGAAAAGTGGTTGAAGGTATTGGTGTTGAAAGAATTTTTCCTGTTAATTCTCCTTCAATAGAAAAGATAGAAGTGGTAAAATCAAGCAAGGTAAGAAGGGCAAAACTTTACTATCTAAGAACTGCAAAAGGCGCAAAAGCAAAATTAAAAAATAAAGACCTATCGGTTGCAATTGCGCCAGAAGAAACATTGGCAACAGAAACTTCTGTAGAAAATCCGGATATTGCCTTGCAAGAACCTGCGCCAGAAAAATCTGAATAAACTTTGAATTACGAAATGGTTTCTTTGGATTTTTTTCAATTTTTGAGATAGAAATTTGATAGAATTTTTATGTGTAGCCAAAGGCTACGCATAGAAATTATAGCAAGTTTATGGCCAAAAATTGAAGAAAAGACAAGAAATATTCTTTTTATTGTCCATTTCGTAATTCAAAGTAAATTATGATTCGTGCGCGGGTGGCGAAATGGCAGACGCACTACCTTGAGGTGGTAGCGCCGTAAGGCGTGCAGGTTCGACTCCTGTCCCGCGCACAACATAGGAAAAGAAAATTTTATGAAAAAATTACCATTCATATTGATTATTACATTCGCGCTAATCAATGTTGGTGTAGTTTTTGCTGCTGAAAGCATAAGATATGATTTTGATGATGTTGAAGTAAAATATGCCGCTGAATTTACTGCAAAACCCGTAAGCGTTGAGGCAAATAATTGGATAGTTCAGATTGCTGGTGGTATTAATCAACCCATTACCGTTCTTTATGGCGTTGTAAATTTAAAAAGGGGTGGCGAAATTCAACTTTCCGAAGAATTTATTAAAGTTAGTGGTCAGAATGGTTCGGAAAGATTTTTACTCAATAGTGCGGCTTACGATTATTACGAAGGAACAAGCAACTATAAGAATATCAAATCTTTTTTCTGGTCAGCTAAAAAGTTGGTTGACAACAGTGTCGTAAAAGATTTTACACCACCGATTAAATCAATTACGTTTTACCGGAAGTTTGATGAATCGCAACAAATATCTTCTATTATGCTTTCATTCTCAAATGACGGAGAACAAGCCTCGGCAGAATTTTGGTCGTCAGTTCCAACTGAAAATCTTTACGAGGCAGTCATAAGCACACTAAATCAATCTGGCATTCCAACAGCGGCAACTTCCCAATAAAATTTTATGAATAAAGCAATTATTATTATTATCGTAATCGTAGTAAGCGTAGGAGCAATATTTGCCTTGAAAAGTTTTTATACTCCACCAGCAAAACCAGCACCAACCTCTACAACTTCTCAAAATCTTCCCCTGCAACAATTGTCTACTTCATCAAACATTTTGGACAGAATTGAAGTAGCTATTTTAGCAAAGCTTAAAAAATAGAATCGTTATCAAAGAAAATTTTGAATTAAATAATGGACGATTAGCTCAATTGGCAGAGCGACTGATTTACACTCAGTAGGTTGCAGGTTCGAGTCCTGCATCGTCCACTCTATTATTGTTAAACCGATGTGTTATAATATAAGTATAATATAACTAATAGGTTTAATTATGAAGCTTAAAGAAAAAAATTTAGCACTAAATTTACGAAAACAGGGATGGTCAATGAATGAAATCAAGGATAAATTAAGAGTTTCTAAAAGTAGTATTAGTTTGTGGGTAAGAAATATAAAACTCACAGATGATCAAAAAAGAGCATTATCCCAAAAAGGATTAACAAAAGAATCTATTGAAAGAAGAAGAGCAACTAGGTTAAGTAGAGAAAACGCACGAAGGCAAATCATTGTTGATGCCGCAAGAGAGGAAATTGACACTTTATCAGAACTAGAACTAAAATTAATAGGAGTAGCTTTGTATTGGGCAGAGGGAGGGAAAACTAATCGAGGGTCGGTTCAACTATCCAACGGTGATCCAAGAATAATACGACTAATGATGAAGTTTTTCAAAAAGATTTGTAAGGTACCCAAAGAAAAGTTTAGAGCACATATTCATATTCATCCCCATCTTAATATAAAAAAAGCTGAAAATTATTGGTCATCTATTTCTGGTATTCCCTTAAACCAATTCTACAAAACATATTCTAAACCGAATAAAGCCAGCCAAAACAAAAAAGATTCACTGCCCTTTGGAACATTTGATATTTATGTACATAGTACGGAGTTATTTCTAAAAATTAAGGGTTGGATAGAAGGAATTTATAAAAATGTTATTTAAAAATATGCCGTGGTAGCTCAGTGGTAGAGCAGACGCCTGAAGAGCGCCTGGTCGGGTGTTCGATTCACCCCCGCGGCACATAGTGTACAAAATATCCATAGAAAAAGATTTTTAGAATCTTGCGGGTATAGCACAATGGTAGTGCATTTGGTTGCCAATCAAAGTACAGGGGTTCGATTCCCCTTACCCGCTCACTATAATGTCGTATTAGAATTAAGCTGATAATTCGTTAAAAAAGAAAAATCTATGTCAGAAACATTACCCCAACCAGAGGAAACACCAATGACTTCTGAGCGATATAATGAAATTTATGACATTCGGTGGGATTGGTTAGAAAATCAGTCTTCTCAACCAGGAGAAACTCGTTCAAGCACTTTTTTAGAGAAAGTAATTGAAGATACAATGGAAGATAGATTTGGTTACGACATAGAAGATGAAGATAGGAGTGACCTTGACCCTAAATTATTAGAGAAATTTATGGCGGATACGGGAATAAGTTTGTCTGAATTACAGCGATGGCTAAAAAAAAGAGATGCGATTACCGAGGAACTTGATAGGCCAGCGAAAAGGGCATCAAAATATAAAGATAATTAAAAAATCAAATATTAATTTCTACTCCTTCCGCTGATAACTTTGGTATAAAAAGCGCTTCATTAGTCATAAAATAGGTCCTAACATCATCCACTATCCTACTCAAAGTAAAAATTACTATAGCGGTAATTTTTTGGTATAATTTAGTAAAACTTTATGCACGAGCAAATTAAAGAAATACCACAAGAAAAAAGCCCCGAACAATTACCGAATGATGATTATGAAATAACCGCTGAAAAATTTAGGAAAATTGGGCCTCTTGGGGTTACCGCAAAAGACCATAAAAAAATTGGCAGTACTCCGCCAGATTTTATGATTGAAAACCCCAACAAAACTATGGGAGAACTTATGACAAATGAGCAAATTGAAAAATGGATTACAAAAAACAGTATGAATAAAGCGCGTGACCAAGGTTATTACGAAAAAATTAAGCATGAACGCAAATAAAACCAAATAAATCTAAAGAAAACCCAAGTTTATTACTTGGGTTTTTAGTTTGAAATATTTACTATCTTTATTCAAATCCCGAAATAAAGAAGAGCTGATAAATGCAGAGATTGTATAAGGCGTTTTAAGAAAATAAAAGATTTTGAAGAATTCTTAACTATCGGTACTTTTTATTTTTTATATAATAACCTTGAATTACGAAATGATCAAATAAAAGACGAGTTTCTGGTCTTTTATCCAAATTTGTATTGAAAATTCGCAATAATTATTTTACCTAGCTTGCTAGGTAAAATAATTCTATCAAATTTTCGCCTTACAAATGCACTTGCGAGGATGACCTTCGGGTCAAGGGAAAAAAATACCTAGAAATCATTTCGTAATTCAGGGTAATAATATTTAAAAGATACGGTAATGTTTTCGCATTTTTTGGACAATTTTTTGAAAAAATGGTGCTATATTGACAAAATAGCCATTTATGGTCTGGCTATTGACAAGGTTATCTAAATATGATACTATTAAGGCACGCTCCCAAAAAGGGAGTTTTTTAATAGACGGCCCTATTTATTAGCATCAATTAGGGCTAAAAATAGAATTAAACCTTGAATTACGAAATGCTTTCTTGGGATTTTCTCTAAATCTGGAAGGTGAAAATTTGATAGAATTATTTTATGTAGTTTACCACATAAAATAATTATTGCGAATTTTCAACCCAGATTTAGAGAAAAGACCTGAAACTTGCCTTTACATAGGGCATTTCGTAATTCAAGGTTAAAGTAAATTTTATGATTAAATCACCGTTAGTGCGATCAATGATCATAGGTTTTGTATCGGGAGTTATAGTATATAGTATTTTATCACCGAAGATCATTGATGCAGAATTAAAAAATGTAAATACAGAGTTAAATAATAAGATAACTTTGGTTAAGAATGGCAGTCCGACCATATGTAAGTTAGGTCAATCGTCTTATGAGGTGGTTAAAACTATAAGAATGATGGTTACCGCTTACTCAAGTACTCCGGATCAAACTGATGATACGCCATTTATCACCGCTTCTGGTAAGGACTTGAGAACCCTAAAAGAAGGAGAAAGAATTGTGGCCAATAATCTGTTGCCATTTGGAACTATTGTAGAAATTGAGGGGCAAAGGTATATTGTAGAAGATAGAATGCATGAAAGAAAAGGAACCCGTATGGCGGATGTACATATGGAAACAAGAGAGGCAGCAGAAAAATGGGGGGTAAAATTAGTTGATGTGAAAGTTTTAGAAAGCTAAATAAAACAAAAACCCCGACGCACTTGCGCCGGGGTTTTTGTTTTTTATTTGTGTCCCCAGTAGGAATCGAACCTACGCCGCAAGCTCCGCAAGCTCGCATTCTATCCATTAAACTATGGGGACATGTTTTACTTCGGAGGCAAATTAAACTATAAAAACAAGTCTAATGCAGAGTACTATCAATAAGAATTCCGTTGGCCCAATATAACCCTGTTTTTCCTGAAGGTAAAATATCGTAAGTATATTCTTTATCATAAGGTATGTTTTTTACGCTTATAACACGGCTTCCATCAAGTAAATCTCCTAGCAAAATATCCTGCATAGTGCGTCCGTCTCCCACAGGGTGCAAGGGTGAAGCAAATAATTCTCTTTTGTCATCAAGAATAATATGGATTACTTGATGGGTTGATGGCGCCAATACTTTTGAAGTTTCAATAACAGTTGCCCGAATGCGTTTACCAAATTCGTCGGTTGTCCAAACTGCCATGCCTTTTTGCAATTTTTGTATTTGAATATTACCCTCTGGCGTATCAATTAAAGTATTTTCGGCAAGACAAATAGGGCAGATTTTGTTAAAATCAGTTTTTTCAATAAACACCGATTTTTTGCTTTCAATATTAATAAGTGTTAAGGTTACAGTACATCCATTGCTTGCGGTTTCTCCAACATACAAAGTAATGGGATACCCCTGATCAGTTGCAATAGGATATTCTGGGTAATTTAAGCCAGTGATATAATCTGGATAAATGTGTTGCACTAATAAAGAGCTCTCTCTTTGTCCTTCGTAAAGGATGATTTGTTTTTGGTTTGGATCTAGTGTATTTACTTCTTTACATTTAGCAAATTCACAATTTGTTTCGGTACGGCTCACATATGATCCGTCAGGGCATTGCTTAGCTTCTTGTGTACATATTTGATTGGGTGCTTTTTTTGATTTTTGGGTGAAAATGGTGGGGGCCGGAATGGGATTTAAAATCGAATTATAGCTTGTTGGCGTAACTTTTTCATTTACAATAAAATAAGTTCCTATAATAATAAGGAAAATGGAAAAAACACCTATAACTAATATATTTATAAATCCTTTTTGATAACTCATGGTTTTATAAAAATAAGCATTTATGCAACTATCTATTGACTATATTTATATCTTAAATTTAACTAAATTACTAGAGTTAAAACACGACAATTAGAATAGTTGTGTTTAGCAAGTATTGTTATGTGTAATATTTAAAGTAATTGGTCGTCTTAAATTGTACACAGTACATAAGAGTTTAAAATTATAATTAATCTTGTGGTCGGAATGGTAAAACACATTTTGACATTCCCTCCTTATTTATAAACATGGATTCATCATATAATTCTATTACCACAAAACCTTTATACAAAGGCATTCAAATTGTATGGTATTTATTAGGGTTAATTGAAGCATTATTGGGTTTGCGTTTTGTGTTAAAATTACTGGGAGCAAATCCTTTTTCTGAATTTGTAAGCTTTATTTATAATATCAGCCACCCTCTTGTTGCCCCTTTTTTAGGAGTATTTAATAGGGTTCAAATTCAAGGAGTGATTCTTGAATGGGAGTCATTAATCGCAATGCTAGTATATTTTTTTGTAGCGTGGGCAATTATTAATTTGTTTTTGATAAGTAAAACTGTTTCTACTCCGGAAGCAGCAGAAAAACTTAATCAACAAGAAGAAAAATAAAGGTTCACTCGGTTAAATCGCTTCGTTTTGCGAAGCTATGTTCCGCAGAGCGGAACCATTTAATCAAGTAAATTTAAAAAACATGAATAAAAATATTACAACAGTTGTTATCGTTATAGCGTTGTTATTGTTAGCAGTTGTGGGGTATGCAGTTTGGATGGCATATAATCCTACTGGGGTAGTTGTTCCAAATGAAAATACTAATACTAATACCAATAATGGCGAACCTGTATCGCAACCCACTGCACCAACCGTACAAACGGATTCAGTTGCCGCTCCTTACATTTCAACAGTAGTGGTAAAGGGCAGTGTTAATCCTAATGGTGCCGCAACAACCTATTGGTTTGAATATGGAAAAACCTCTGCATTGGGGACAAAGACTTCCAAATATTCAATTGGGTCGGGATTTGTCAAAATATATACGCCCGCTTATATTACAGGACTTGAAGCTAACACCACTTATTATTTTAGGTTAAGTGCTAATAATTCTCTTGGAACTGTAAACGCTCAAACTTATAGTTTTACTACCAACAATACTCCTAACCCTCAAGGAAATGCTCCAACTACTACCACCGTTGATGTTAATGACATTACAAGAACTACTGCTAATTTTCACGGAAGAGTCAATCCAAATGGTTCAGAAACAACTTTCTGGTTTGAATATGGAAAAACTGCTAACTTAGGTTCTGTTACTGCTTTTCAGTCAGCTGGTAGCCAAGATTCTGCTTCACCTGTTTCGGTATCAGTTTCAAATTTGCAGCCACTTACTAAATATTATTTCCGCTTAAATGCCCAAAATCAATTTGGAACAATTAACGGTCAAATTTTAAACTTTACTACCAATGGACCATCTCAAGCAACCGTTCCAACGGTTACTACAGATAAAACTACTGCAATAACCGATTCTTCTGCTAAATTAAATGCCACAATAAATGCTAATGGCGCCACAACAACTTATTGGTTTGAATATAGTGATGATTCTTTATTATCTAATGTATTGGTATCAACCACTCCCCAGCAATCAATTGGCGATGGAACTTCATCGGTTAGCGTATCGGCAAATCTTAATAACTTAGATAACGATAAAAAATATTATATTAGGGCGGTTGCCAAAAACCAATATGGTACCGTGCGTGGCGATATTGATTCATTCACTTCAAAAAAATAATACATAACACTTTATGAACATTATTATTCTAATTATTTTTGGGGCATTGGTAGGCTGGGTTGCTTCTATGATTGTAGGAACTGATGAAGGATTGATTATTGATATTATTGTGGGTATTATAGGTTCTGTGGTAGGGGGTTGGTTGATGGGATTCTTTGATAAAAGCGGAGTAACTGGCTTTAATATGTATAGTTTCTTGGTGGCATTGTTGGGGTCTGTGGTACTTCTTGTGATTGTGAAAATGATCAGGTATTAGAAACATAAAATATTCTTAAAACAACACTCCATGATAACCATGTTAGACACACTAATTCTTCTATTAGTTAATCCTTTTATTTCTGTTGCATTAATTTCACTATTACTGTTTTTTGAATATGTTCTTGCAAAAAGTATCATCAAAGATACGGGCATTATAGATCCTGAAAAAATGATTAAATCTGCAAAACAGTATAGCGTTAAATATGCACCGTTGATTTATTCTCAATGTAATGTTACAAAAAAGAAATTAATGAATGCTTTGATTAATAATGGGAATTCATTTTCCTTAACAACTTCTTATAAGCACATCAGACAAAGGATACATCACGCCTTTCATAACTAAAATTTTTAAGTAATAATTAAAATTAATCCCGCTAAATAATTTTCTGTTAAGTAGAAAATTATTTAGCGGGATAAATGTACATGAAAAACGAAAAAAACAATTCATTGGGTAAAAAAATAGCAGTTGGAGCGGGTATTGTGGCAATTGCCGCGGCTGCTGCAGGTACTTACTTTCTTTATGGATCAAAAAATGCTAAAAAAAATCGCAAGCAAGTAAAAGCCTGGTCTTTAAAAGCTAAAGGTGAAATTTTAGAACAACTTGAAAATCTTTCTGAAATAAGTAAACCGGTATATCATAAAATAGTACAAGAAGTAACTGATAAGTATAAAGCTATTAAGAATTTGGATAAAAAAGACCTTGATGAATTTACTAAAGAATTAAAAGGCCACTGGGAAGATATTTCAAAACAAATTGGAATTTATCATAAAAAAAATAAAAAATAAAATACAGTATTTTGTAACGGGATTATCTAAAGCCTCATTTAGATAATATCCCAACTAAAAACGCCATATAAATATGGCGTTTTTAGTTGGGATATTATAATGGATAGCGGTGGCGATGTCTCGAAGTTAGAACTAAGATTGCTTAATTTTAGGGGTGTTGATAAAATTTACGTGATTTAAGGCGAATCTACAAAGAGAATCCCATATATTTTGATATCCCCGACTTTGCTCAGAAAATTTACTAACTTTATCGCTATAATCTACTACAATAGATTATATTGAAAATATGCTAAAGCTTTTTATTATTTTTCTTAATTAGTTTCAAGCAATACAGAGCTGCGTTGTGCAGGCCAATCTCATTTATGCCAGTGTTCGCAAGCGGGATTCCTTTAGGAATTGAGATCACCGATAAAAGGCTTTCTAAAGTATCCGTATCAGTTTTTGTAAGTCCAACTCCGATTACTGGGATAGGATCATCTTTGAGATAACCAGCAATGATTGCAGGCAGATTAGAAACAGAATGTGCTACAGCAAAAATCACCCCTATTTTAAATTTAACTAAAAGTTTTGGTTGAAGTTTTTTAACTAAATCTCTTATATTTCTATGAGCAGAAATTACTTCTATCTTGTATTTGATTTTATTATCTTTAAAGATCTTTTCGACCTCAGATAAACGGCTTATATCATTTTTACTTCCAACAACAATTAAAATTTTATTCATAGGTATACTTTAACAGCTTATCTTGGTTCGAATCCATTTGAGTTTAACTCATTTTATCAAAAATGAGTCTTAAAATTTATTGAGAAATAAGCCTTTCTAAACGAGTCTATTTCAAAAGTACTGGCGGTGGCGATGTCCCGAAATTAGAACCGAGGCGGCTCGATTTCAGGGGTGTTGATAAAATTGTACGGGATTTAAGGCGAATCTACAAAGAAAATCCTACGCTGTTCGATATCCCTACTTTTGCCCAGAAACAATACTAGCCACCTTCTCAACTTCTTTGTCGGATAACCTCGATCCCTCAAGACGAGTGGATGCCCCCGTAGATGCAATGAGGGTAGCACGACGAAGCTCCGCTAGACGCTCTGGCGAGATACTGAGATTCTTTTTAAGAGTTTTAGATTTTGTCATAAAAGCTTTTCTTTAATTTTCTCTGCCAGATCCTGTCGAGATTTGTCATCTCTTTCTAAAGTCCTCTGATCACTCCATTTAGGATATATATGCATATGGTAGTGGAAAACGTCTTGCCCTGCCGCTTCTCCATTAGTTTGCGTGATATAAATACCGTCGCTTTCTAAAGCAGCTTTCGTGGCCGTAGCAATCTTGATCGCCTTTTTCATAATTGCAGCGGCGGTTTCATCATCCAGTTCGAAGATATTTGGGATGTGCTTTTTAGGCACGATAAGTGGATGATTTTCCCGAGATACAAACACGATTAAAGTATCGTCTTCATCAATAATGAAGCTGGGAATCTCGCGATCAATTATTTTGCAGAATACGCAGTTTTCCATATAAGTTCGAATCCCTTTAGGGTTCACTCACTTTATCACTTTTCGGTTTTGAAATGTAGCACAAAATAAAGGGATTTTTGCTGTCACTTTCCAAAACTACTGGCGGAGGGGATTAGACCAAATCAGAACCTATATTGAGGAAGAAGTGGAATCCCTTCAATAAATTATATGTTTTCTAATGTTTCAAACCAACCAATTTTTATTTCCGATTTAGTTAAACCTTCGCCTTCTTGATCAATAATTTCAAATTGAACCTTACTCTCTTTCAAAAACTTTTCGTAAATACTTTTAGATTTCCAATGATCAATTGTGACATAAATGTTGGGTTGAGATATGTCTTTTATTAATTCTGTTTTGATATAGCTATTATCATTTTTGAATAATTTAACCCACTTGCCATTCTGACCATAAAGTTCTTCAAATTCTTTCTGTAATTTTTCATTAATCTCAAATTTCCATATTACTAGAAACATATCTTATGATATTAAATGTTTATTCAAAAACGCGCGACCCGATCCAGATTTTAAGTATTTCTCAAATTCAAAGGCTTTGTATTTATCACTAAACACAATGTGAGTAATAAGTTTTATTGGCCGTCGGCTTTCTGTCGCCGGGACATGTCCTTTATTGTGACGCCCTAATCTTTCTTCCAAATCCTCTGTGCAACCAGTATATGGTTTCCCATCGACACATTTTAGAATATAAACTGTATGCATTTTTTGAATCCCGCCGTCGCGTTCTTCTGGCGGACTGTGTCCGCCGAAGCCCGCTATGGCGGGCGAAGGCGGAAAGGGTGGGATTCGAACCCACGAGGCCCCTTCCGGGGCCAAGGTTTAGCAAACCTTCGCCTTGAACCACTCGGCCACCTTTCCAATATTCTTATATGATGTCTTATTTGTAGTATTTATTCAAGTGCTTTGGGTTACTTGATCCAATTATTTTAAAATATAATTCCATATCTTTTTGACTATCAATACGAATGTCTCTATAGCTATAAAATCTTGATTTTATACCTACAGATTTTAAAGTATCATAGACAGATTTACGCAAAGGTTGAGAACAAGATACAAAAGCTAATTTTTTGTAAATATATGACTTATTATTTATCTTATAAGTGTGTTTAAAAATACATCCGTCAGTATCTACCAATCCCCGCACACACGCAATTGAATATGTTCTGTTATTTTTTATCCAATCAGGTATATCTACTTGTAGTTTAACTTTATTTCCGGTTTTTAAACCCAACTTAACTAGGTAATCAACTAAATTCATACTAGAAACCGATATAGTTGAAGCTATAGCCTCTTTTCTTGGGAATATGCTTGGTTTTCTATGAAAAAGTTTTTCAATAAGCTTACATACGAATTCTATATACTCTTTATCATCTCGATTATTTAATGTTATTTTAATTTGTTGTGCCCAATTAGTTATCCCTCCGTCGCCCAACATAATCCCAATAAACTCAGCTAATTCTTTACTTCTTCTAGGTTTATTGATGGTCTTTCTTGAAAATAAGGAGTTATATTTTTTAAATTTTCCCTCTCTATTCCACCATTCGTGCCATTTTTTTATTCTATATTCTGGATTTCCTCCCACATGACCGTATTTTTTAACAACAGCATTCATTCCCGCCAATGAGTTTATATTCCAATAATCATATTTTTCTTCAACATTATCAGGAATTGGTATTTTTGTTTTTTCTGAAAGCAATATCATAGCGGATTTTTGCATCAAAAACTTTTCTCTGCGCCAATCCCTGATAGTTCTTTCTGAAAGGTTACATATTTTTGCTGCTTGCTTAACTGAAACTTGCGAAAGAACTTTTTCAATAAATTTTCGCTGTTCTCTTTTTGGCAACAAAATTCTCATAGATTTAATAACTGATTAACAATACCTCCATTGTATTATCAATATCGGGGAGATGCAAATTTGCAAAATGATTTAATTTATGATAAAAATTAACTCGGAGGAGTCGCATAGTGGCTATTGCAACAGTCTTGAAAACTGTAACCCTTTACAGGGTTCGTGGGTTCGAGTCCCACCTCCTCCGCAGAATGGGATTTTGAGAGTACAATCTCCCGATTTCCCTCGTATTTAGCGGTATTTTGACAGGTTCTAACCTATCATGAAAAGCCCTTAACTCCTTTGATATGTTTTCAAAAGGTAGTAGGGCTTTTTTGATGTAAATGTTGAATATTCTATGAGAAAGCGAGAGGTTCGAGCCGAGCTTCATTAAAACCTTCCGGCGTTTCTCAACTGTGCCGTTTAGTAGTTCTTCCTTACCGTCCCGCGCAAGATCAAAGTATTCCGCACCTTTCTCAAAGAGCAACTGGAGTTTATCGGGGTTTTTATTTGGTAAAACTTCCAGTTTCGCCTTCTCTTTCGCAAGTTCACTCCTCTTTGTTTGGTAGTCCTCCTCGCTGATAACTTTTTTGAGTAATAGGTTGAGCAATTCAGATGATTGTTTTTCAATCTCGGCTACTTGTTTTTCCTTGCTCTCTACGATTCTATTACGCAATGAGGCGTTCTTCAGAATATCCTTTTTGAGCCAGTCCAAACCCCAAGCGTAAAACTCTGGGCGTATGCTGATACTTTCCAATTTACCAGCGATTTGCTGTATCAATGCTTTTTCCTCAATACATTTCTCGGTACAATTCGGGTTTATCTTCTTGGTGCAGTGGTAGTAGATATACTGGTGAACATTTCCGTTCTTCTGCCGTTTTACTTTCTGCTCTGTGGTTATAGTTGCCCCACAACTACCACATTTCATTAAGCCGGTAAAAGAAAATATGTGAGTGTGCGGGCGTGGTTTACCTGCCTTACCTAAAATAATCTGCACTTTGTCATATTCCTCAATGGAAATAACTGACTCGTGTCTGCCTTTATGCCAGTTCCCGCTACCTACTGGATATTCAAATATGCCAGAATACACTGGGTTAGTAAGCATACGATAAACAACTGAGCGGCTTATTGGTCTGCCTTTTGAGTTAGTCATTTTCCAGTAATTACGGGCAATCCGCCACATCTCAATCGGTAATTTATGTTCGCTCAATATGAGGTCAAACATTTTACGGACTAAATCAAAGCGTTCAGGGTCTTTGATTATCTGTTTCTTGCCCTTTGGATCAAGTGGATTATTTAAGTAGCCAAGTGGGGCGAAGTTGGGGAACAATCCACTTTCGGCTTTGCTTGTAAGTCCTCGTTTTACATTCACACTTAAATCTCTGATGTATTGATTCGCCATTCCAAACTCAACGGAGGCGATAAGGGCGTTGTCTGCTGGCTGGTAATCTCGGTCTGGCGTTTTTACCATTCGTATTTTGCTTTTCTGTAATAAGTGTTTAATAATTCCTTCCTCAACGGCGTTTCTTGATAATCGGTCTAACTTCCAGCATAAAATACCATTGGCTTTTTCCGCCTCAATCATTTTTATCATTTCAGAAAACACTGGACGATTGTACGGCTCTTTGGCTGAGCGAGCCTCTTGTAGAACAGAAACTATATGCAAATTATCACGTTCTGCAATCTTTCTTAATTCGCTTTCTTGCGAGCCAAGCGAAAGCATTTGCCGATTATCTTCTTCGGATGATTTGCGAGCGTATAGAATATAGTTTATTTTTTCTGTTGTTGTTTTCATAGCAACTTAAAGGGACGACCCGTGTTTACCAATTCACTTGCTCCAAGGAGTAGCCAAATTGACGAGTCGCCCCTTTAAGGAAACTTGGCATAAAAAATCCCCCTGGATTATTGCGACTGAATTGGTAAACAATTTTATTGTACCACTGCCTATTTATTTTTTCCATATTCGTCCATAATATCTTTCATACTTTTAAGTCCGTCGTTATTATTTAATTTATTAAAACGTTCTTTCTTGTTATATAATTTTCTTCTATCTTCTTCCGTAGGTAGTCCACTATTATGAACCGAAGGGTTAGGTTTACTATTGTTGGGGGAGGTAGGTTCACTATATGACCCCCTGTAATCAAGGAGTTTCCACATGCTAGACATATTCATTTTTCCATTTCTCCGCTTTTCCCAAACAAGTATCTGCAAATCCCGAAACTCTTTTGTATATCGCTTTATTGTGCTTACTGATTTTCCCGATTTTTCAGCGATGGTTATTAAGTAAGCAGTAAATTGGCTTACATGTTTTCCTTGACCGCGTCCTGCGAGACTGGCTAATTCTGTGAGCGATTGGTATATCGCAATAGCAGTAGTCCTTTTTTCTTCACCATAATGATTACGGATAATTTTCATTACTCTCATATCCTGCCAAGCAAAGGGAGTGCCACGAAGTGAATATGGTCTTAATTTTATATTTTCATTCGATTTTTCCATGATAATTTTCATTAAATAGTCCCTTTACTTTTTCACTTATTGCTTTCTCTATGATCTGACCTGTTTCGCTATTGATCGGATAAAATATGTTAATACTTTTATCTCCGAGCTTCTTGGTCGGATAGGCGAGCCGAAAACCCTCACCATTGAGGCGGGTGTAAACGGCGACAGAGCCAAGATAGTATTTTTCATCCAGCACAAAAGACGCAAAGGCAATTAAGCCATCTTGCGGTTTTACTGGAACTATTTGGATTTCACTGACTTGGATTTCTTGATTCATTTTCTCGCATTGTTATTAAATTATCCTCTTCTGCCGGCAGATATACTGCCTGCATAAATTCAAAAAGATCGTTAGCCATTTGTGTGGCTTCCGTTTCTTCTAATTCAACGCCATAAGCGTTTTTATAGAGTTTTTTATACTGGTCTACGGCTTCTTGGGGCAACATAAAAAGGGGATATTCTTTTTGTTCAGAATATCCCCTCAGGGGTTGATTCAACTGGATTTCAACTGCGTTATCTAATAAAGTCGATAAAAAGTTTTCTTTGAAACCTTAAATAAGTTTAATTTTGTTGCCTCCTTTACTTTCCTATTAACAGCACGCACTGCGTCATAAATTATTCGCCAGTCTTCTTTCTTAAGATTTTCTTCGTTGCCATCAATCTTTGCCTTCACCTTGTCCCAATAGATAGTTTTACCCTTTTTGCGACTAAAAGCACTTTTACAAACATAGAATTGATATGACTCCGGTTCTAAGGGGATAATAACTCTGTCCCACTCAATTTGCGGTGGTTCCTCTAAAAAATTAGGTTCTGTGTTTTCAAAGTTATGTTTTATCCCATTGAATTTTCGTAAATCTATTCCCACTTCTTGCGCCCAGCCGAGCATTTCTTCAGGATGCGTAATGGTAAAACTGAAAATTACACTCATTGGATCAAGAGAGAGTGTCCTATGATAAGGCTGGAAACAAAATACTCCCAATAAATGGTTCATATAATTATCCAGCGTTTCAAGCCGCATTTCCTGCCTTGCTTCATAATTACGTGCATCGCCCGGCTTACCCCATTCACCAGCTATATCATTGGGTATTTCGGTTATTTCCGGAAAAGGAGTGTCGCCTTCAGTAATTTTTATTTCAATTAGTTTGCCCGTTCGAAGTGGCATTCGCTCATCTATTTTCTCAAAAATATATTGGTTGAATTTCTTTGTTTTTGGAGCGTAAAGCTCTATTTTGGTTTGCATACTTACTTTTTCATTACCTATTCCTTTACTCATACTAACCCTTATATTTTGAAAATCAATGAAAAAGGCAGAATGACCCCCTCGTATGGGAGGGGACTACCCACCGGGTGGGGGGGGATAGGTTCCGCCCCTCCGTTTTTTCTATTTAAACTCTTTCTTTTTGTACGTTAAAGTGGGGGGAGGAACGTTACGACTGCCGATAGGCAGGCGTTTGCCCGCCCGCAGGCGGGCAATAGA
>MHOW01000006.1:192128-192832 GCA_001820215.1 Candidatus Staskawiczbacteria bacterium RIFCSPLOWO2_01_FULL_33_13
TTGCCCGCCCGCAGGCGGGCAATAGAAGGGGCGGTAGCCCCGCAATGTGTCCTGGACTATCTTCTTAACCTTGCCTTAAGTTTGGAATGATTGTTTTTTACTTTCATCAAATATTCAAGGCGGGCGGCGCGCACGCCGACTGCCGGGAATAATACTACCTTGACGTGCCACGATGCCCCAAATCTCGTATAATCGCCTTGTATGAGGTTTGGGGTGGCAGGTCAAGGTGGAGATTAAGCAAGCCCCATAACATTCCTTTAGAAGTTCTACGTTATGGGGTGGTTTTTTCCCTATTTTTGGGAAATGATATTTTGCCTACATACCTCTTACAAGAAAGAAGGCAAAATATCGTTTGCGAAAAATTTTCTTTTAAGAGGTTAAATCAAGTGCGTTAACAAGGATGAAATTACTTTTTAATTTCGTCCGCAGGTAGCACTGATTGAAGCTGTTAAAAGAAACCAATAAAACCTTTCCTTTAAGGAAATATACAACAAGGTTTTACTTGGAGGAAAAAATGCGGTTCCCGGCAGTCGGCGTGCGCGCCGCCCGCCTTGAATATTTGATGAAAGTAAAAAACAATCATTCCAAACTTAAGGCAAGGTTAAGAAGATATTCCAGGACACATTGCGGGGCTACCGCCCCTTCTATTGCCCGCCTGCGGGCGGGCAAACGCCTGCCTATCGGCAGTCGTAACGTTCCTCCCC
>MHOW01000006.1:192850-208368 GCA_001820215.1 Candidatus Staskawiczbacteria bacterium RIFCSPLOWO2_01_FULL_33_13
TAACGTTCCTCCCCCCACTTTAACGTACAAAAAGAAGTCGGTAGTAGTATGTTTTTTTATATTTTTTCGTGTAATATAAAAATATGGAAACCAATATACTTATTGCGCTTAAAAACTTAGTAAAAGATCCTGTTACGAATTTGGTCTCTCGTTATCGTGGAGTAAATAGGGCAAATAGCATGGGCGATGCCCTTGAGTTTTATATTAAGGATTTATTCTGCAATTCCCTCAACGAGGAAAATCTTGTGAAAAAGGATGAAGCTTATAGTAAATACTTTTCTTATCTCGGCAACCAAAACAATCCGCCCGACATAATGATAAAAAGCGGCGATGCGATTGAGGTAAAGAAAGTAGAAGGGCTGGATGCCGGGATTGCATTGAATAGTTCTTATCCAAAAGATAAACTCTTTTCCGATAGTTCCATGATTACAACTGCTTGTCGTAATGCTGAAAATTGGCGTGAAAAGGATTTAATTTATACGATTGGGGTTGTAAAAGAGGATAAATTGAAGGCACTTTGGTTTATTTATGGTAATTGCTACTCTGCTAATAAAGAAGTTTATGAAAGGATTAGGGATAAAATATCTAAGGGAGTCAATGAACTGCAAAGTGTTGAGTTTTCGGAAACCAATGAATTGGGCAGAGTCAATAAAGTTGATCCTCTCGGGATTACTTACTTAAGAATTCGCGGTATGTGGGGCATTGAAAATCCGATAAAAGTATTTAATTATGTCGCCCCAGTTAATAGAAATGTAGAGCTTTCTGTAAACGCTCTTATGCTCAAAGAGAAATATTTATCGTTTCCCGAGAAGGATAGAAAAAATCTAGAAAAGCTTGTTGGTGATAAATTTACCATCAAGGATATTAAGATAAAATCGCCAAACAACCCCGCAAAATTATTAGATGCCAAATTATTAACCTTTATTAAATAGTATGAAGTTGGCGTCCTTATTTACTGGTGCTGGCGGATTAGACCTAGGCTTTGAAAAAGCCGGTTTTCATGTTGAATGGGCAAACGAATATGACCCAACTATTTGGGAGACCTTTCAGTTAAATTTCCCTAACACAAAACTTGATAAAAGAAGTATTACAGAGGTTGCAAGCTCTGATATTCCCGACGTAGACGGAATTATTGGCGGGCCTCCGTGTCAAAGCTGGAGTGAAGCAGGAGCAGGTAGAGGTATAAATGATAAGCGAGGACAATTATTTTACGATTACATTCGTATATTGAAAGACAAACAACCAAAATTCTTTCTTGCAGAAAATGTTTCCGGCATTTTGCATCCAAAACATTCAGAGGCATTTTTAAACATTATTAAGCAGTTTGAGGGGGCAGGTTATAATGTTTCCTATAAATTACTGAACGCAAACGACTATGGCGTACCGCAGGATAGATATAGAGTTATAGTAATCGGTTATAGAAAAGACCTTGGCAAAAAGTTTGAATTCCCAGAACCTCAAAAACATAGACCAATACTAAAAGACGTAATTTCTGATTTGAAAGATCCAAAGCCCGCAAAAGAGAGAAATAAAACAAATGGCGAAGATTTGGAAATCTCAAACCATGAATATATGAATGGCGGGTTTTCAACAATTTATATGTCTCGGAACAGGGTAAGGAGCTGGGACGAGCCATCGTTTACTATACAGGCAGGTGGCAGACACGCTCCAATACATCCACAGGCGCCAAAAATGCAATTTGTTGATTATAATAAAAGGATTTTTGTACCCGGCAAAGAAAATATGTACCGCAGACTTTCTGTAAGAGAGTGTGCAAGGATTCAAACCTTTCCCGATAATTATACCTTCAGATACAATGATGTAGCAGACGGCTATAAAATGATTGGCAACGCTGTACCTGTTGAATTTGCTAAACATATTGCCATGAAAATCAAGGCTGATTTAGTTGACGTTGTAAAACAGACATATAGGGAGAAATTGGAGGTTGCCACCTCCTAAACTATTAATTTTGTTGCAAAATAAAGAGAGTCAGTTGCGCTAACTCTCTTTACCGCGGTAATATCAAACTAGATTAACTGCCGTAAGATTTACCTTGCATGTTGTATTTTGGTTTCAGTCTTAGAATCTCAGAGGCTTCAAAATCTTCGGCTTCTCTTGAGGTTGTGCAGACAGAATAACCAAAATGACTGACATCTTGCCATTTATCCTCGCTCAAATGTTGGAGCAAGCGACCCCTAATTCCTTCGTCGCTTGTTGCTCTGCCAACATAGTGAACAATAAGGTTGTTCCCGTCAATGTATCCGCAATAGTAAACGCCCATTGCTGTTGCATTCCAGTTGCCGACAACATCCTTGTCGTAAGAATAATGACCTTCGTAAGAATTTCTCATGGTTGTGAGGTTCTTGAAAGTTAGTTTCCCGGACAAAGTTTCCCCGACGTAGACCTTTATGCCGTCTTTCCACTTTGTCATACCAAGTTTATCATTTTGATAATCCATTGTCAAATCAATATGATAGGTGTATAATGACAATATGAAAAATACAGACGACAAAAACAAGTTTATAGGTCAAAAGATCAAGGAGGCGAGGGAAGCCGCCGAGAAATCTCAGAAAGATTTGGCGGACGCTCTTGATTTTGAGTCGGCTACCGCTATTTCACTCATTGAGTCCGGCGAGAGGAAAGTTAAGGTTGAGGATTTAGAGAAGATAGCTAATTTCCTGCATAGGGACATAAAGTTCTTCCTGGGGCTAGAAGAAAAAACGGATATCCGTTTCGCCTTAAGAGCTGATAAAAATCTATCCAAAAAGCAGGAGGAGCAAGTGCTTAACTTTATAGACTTTGTTAAGAAATCAAAGAATGGAGGAAAATAATAATAAACCAAGAATTGGCTGGGCGAGGAGAACCGCAAGAGATTTATTAAAAGAGGCGGGCATAACTACCCCACCTATTTTAATCAGTGATATTGTAAAGCATATTAAAAAGGAAAAAGATTTATCTGTTCATCCTTGGGCATTTGGCGAAGATACAGATGGCATACAAATTACACAAGGAGAATCAGCTACCATCGGATACAATCAATCTCAACATTCACATCGCCAAAGATTTACAGTTGCGCATGAAATTGGTCATTTTCTTCTATGTCATACTACAAATGACTCTGCGTTTGATCTAGATAGTAAAAAGCCGGAAGAGGTTGAGGCAAATCAATTCGCCGCTGAACTGCTGATGCCATTAGAAATGTTTAAGAAAGATTTTAAGGCAGGGATGACCAGTGCGGACGACCTTGGTAAAAAATATAATGTAAGCAAAGAGTCCGCTTGGTGGCGAATGTATAATACTAAGCTAATTTAGGGTATAATCTTAAACGGTGGACTGGATTTCCTCCTCAATGGAGGTTCTAATCTGTTCCAGTCCCTTCCGCATTTTAAGTCCCTCTTTCAAAGAGGGACTTTAGCTTTAAAATTAGTGATCCAAAAATTGAAAATTTTCGATACTATCCCTCCCTTGCTATTGAAATTCCCCAAACTTCTTTGGCGCCGGATTCTTTAAGTACCTTAGCACATTCTTCCATAGTGGATCCTGTGGTATATACATCATCCAATAAAAATATTTTTTTGCCTGAAATTTCTTCAGGCTTTTTAATTAAAAATGCATTTTTTACATTTTCTTGGCGCTCTTTGGCGGAAAGTTCCATTTGGGGCTTTGTTGCTTTAATTTTTATCAGATTATCTAGAATCACCGGAACTTTTAATATCGCAGAAAGTTTTTTAGCCAATTCTTCTGATTGATTATAATCTCGGTTTTTTAATCTACTTTTTTCAACAGGAACCGAAATTAGTATGCTATTTTTCCAAATTTCTTCGTTTATATTTTCAGTTATAATAAAATGGTCTTGTAAAATTCTCGCTAAAGTTTCAGACAAACTTTTTATGTATGGTGGATATTTAAATTGATAAATTAATTTTCTGGTTAAAAATTTTTCTTTATAGGGGAGGGCAGAATATAATCCTGAAAGTTTTTTATCGGTACATTTTGGGCATTTTCCTTGGGGTTTACCCAAAATGTATGGAGGAAGTCGCAGGGGATTTTTATTGCACAAGCAATAATTATATTCTGAAATTTCTAAAGTTGATTTGCAGTCTTCACAAAGATAGGTTCCTTCTTTTTTGCACCCCAAACAAAAAGAGGGGAATAGTAATTCCAGCAAAAAATGGTAAATTTTTAATAGCTTATCCACAGTGTTATTATTGTTATTTCATTATATAATAAAAGTCAAAGTAACTAAAAGTGCGGCAATTTTTGTTTAGATTTGATGTCTAAAATGCCTTTTAAGTGGGCATTTGGGAATTCAAGGTTAATAAGCTTAACACAGCGACCAAATGAAAAATATTTTTAAAAACCCATTTAAGATTTTTTTCCCAAAAAAGATGGTGGGAATAGATATTGGTACATCTGCAATTAAGGTGGTTGAACTTTCCCGATGGGGCAAAGGCAATACGCTAGAAAATTATGGCCAAATACAATCATCCCTTATTTACAAACAACAGTCTTCTAATTATGAAAAATCTAGCAGCTTGCTTTCAAAAGAGTTTGTTTCTCGTGCGATTCGGGGAATTTTAGAAGAAAGCCACATAAAAACGAAAGAAGTAATTTTTTCAATACCTGATTTTTTTACTTTTTGTACTTCATTTGAAATACCGCCAATGCCAGAAAAAGAAATTCCAGGGGCTGTACGCTATAATGCTTCCCAATATATTACCTTGCCTATTTCAGAAGTTACTTTAGATTGGAAGATAATAGCAAGGCATCCAGGTGATAAAAAATCTGCATTGAAAATATTTTTAGTAGCTATACCCAACCAAGTAATAAAAGAATATCAAGAAATTGCAAGTATGTCTGGGCTTGATTTGTATGCATTGGAGGCCGAAGCATTTGGCATAACAAGGGCTTTAGTTAAAAGCAATAATAAAAAAACCATATGTATAATGGATGTGGGTGTGCAAAGTTCAACTGTTAATATTATTGATGGGGGGTTTTTACAAAGAAGCTATAGTTTTAATTTTTATAGCAACAAGTTATCAAAATCCATTTCAACGGCACTAGGTATTGAATATGATAAAGCGGAAGAAATAAAAATTAAAGAGGGAATTCTTTCGTCTCGCCCTGGAGTTGCCGAAACTTTATATCTTTTAATCAACCCTCTTTTAATGGAAATAAAAACTATTTCTGCTGAATTTTTCCAATCAGAACAAAAACAGGTTGAAGAAATTTATTTGACTGGAGGCGCAGCTAATTTACCGGGACTTAAAGAGTATTTTGCTGAAAGCCTGAAAAAAAATACATCTTTGCCAAATTGTTTTTCAGATTTTTTATATCCCCCAATCCTTGAAGAAACGCTTAAAGATATGAGTCCAAGTTTTGCTGCAGCGGTGGGGGTGGCATTAGGCGGCCTTGAAATATGAGTAATCGCCAAACTTGTCATAGTATTGTATAATTCAATAAAATACTGTTATGAATTTTAATTTAGTATATCGTTTAAAAAGCAAGTCTTTATGGATGGATGTGGTATTTTATTTTCTTTGTGCGCTATTAATTGCAGTAGTTTTTTACTATTTTTTATTTTTACTTAAAGATTATTACCAAAATCAAAAAATTGAGGAGATAAATAAAAAAATAGCAGTATATGGCACCCAAGAACAAAAAAATAGTGAAGCAAAAGTGTTTGATTATAAAAAGAAAATAGATGATTTTACTGTAATTATTAATAACCATAAAATTTCTTCAAATATTTTTACTTTTATAGAAGAAAATACTTTGCCTACGGTTTGGTTTTCAAATTTTAGCATGTCTGAATCTTCAAATGATCTTAGGTTGTCTGGAGAATCAAATAATATGGAAACACTAAGCCATCAAATTTCAATTCTTGAGAATAACAAGGATTATGTGAGTAATATTAATATTTTAAATTCTCAGGTGGGTGCCGGGGGAACCATAAGGTTTGTATTAAATGCTTCTTTAAATCCCGAGATTTTTAAATCTAAAACGGTAATTCAAAGTAATGGAAATTAATAAGCCTATCACTTCAATTATTCTTATCGTCATTATTGCAATATTAATTTTTCTTTTTGTATTGCCTAAATATCAAGAATCTCGGGCTTTGCAAATCACCTTAGTTGAAAAACAGGCAGAATATAATGGTAAGTCTGTGTATTATGCAAAAATATCAGACCTTTTGTTAGGTATAGAAAATAGAAAAGATGAATTAGAAAAAATTAATAGCTCTTTACCTCCCGATCTTTTTATTTCGCCATTAATATACTTTTTTGAAAAAAAGGGTTCTGAAAATGGATTAATAGTAAAATCGATAGTATTTTCAGAATTATCTCCCATAAGTTTAGAAAAAAATTCTTCGCTCAATACTAAGAAAGGAGTTAGAAATATTACATTTACCATTGATATATTGGGAAATTACCAAGGTTTAAAAAATTTCCTATATTCTTTAGAAAGATCTTCCCGCTTGTTTCAGGTAAATACTATTTCTTTTGCATCAACAGAGTCTTTGGGAAGCAAGAAATCATCACAATTGCCAGCATATAATTTTAAATTAGAAGTTACTACGCATAGTTATTAAGTTTACATCTGTGTTTAAAATCATAAATCATAAATCTAAAATATAAAAAATGGCTATAGTATTTATCTCCCCAAAAAAAAGGCAAAGAATGTTTCTGTTATTAATAACTGCATTGTTGATTTTGAGTCTCATTATTATGTCTTTTGTTACTTTTTTTCCGGAAATAAAAAATAAATTTCAAAATGTTTCTACAGAAGGAATTTCGCAAATTCCAGATGTTAAAATTAATTTTAGCATCATAGATTCTCCCGCGGTTGAAAATTTAGAATTATTTCAAGAATTGCAAATAGAGTTTTCTTATATTGCCCAAGATGAAAATGATAATCAGGTGATTGGTAAAATAATATCTTCCAGTAAAGATGGTGCTAAAAAAACCCTAGAGGAAAGAGGCTTAAAAGTTTCCGTGTTAGAGGAAGCAAATTTGGGAAGAAATAATCCCTTTGTTTCCTACTAAAAATAAAGCGACACCAATCTGCGAATGACACCCTAATATACTAATGTTACAAATAGCGTATTAGTAAATTAGTGTGTAATTAGTAATTAGTGTCGCTGGTAAAGATGAAATTAATTCAAGAATTATATGGCAATGGCTTAATAAGCGAGGAAAAAAAGAGCGAATTAGAAAGCCAGATAGCAAGAACGGGCGTAACAGAAGAAGAAATTATTCTCAAAAACAAAATAGTTGAAGAAGACTTTTTATTTAAGTTAAAAAGTAAAATTTTAAAAAAACCCCTTCTAAAACCCAAAGCAGAAGAAATTTCTTTAGATGCCTTAGAATTAATATCAGAAGAAGCGGCAATTAATTATAAAATGATTCCTTTGTTTAAAAAGGGAAATTCTGTTGGAATAGGAATGGTGTATCCCGAAAATATTTTAGCCCAAAATGCGTTAAGGTTTTTAAGCCATAAAGAAAATTTTATCTATGAAATCTATTTAATTAATTTTTCTGATTTTAATAATATTTTAAAACAGCACAAAACCCTAAAAAGAGAAACTAAAAAAGCGTTAACCCAACTAGATAAAGAAAAAGAAGAAGACATTGGCCGTTTGCCCCAGCAAGATGCTATTTCTTTAAAAATGATTGACGACGCTCCGATTATAAAAATGGTGTTGGTTATTTTGCGCCACGCAATTGAAGGAAATGCTTCAGATATTCATATTGAACCAAACAGAGAAAAACTTAATATCCGTTTTAGGCAGGATGGAGTATTGCATTTAAGTCTTTTTTTGCCTTTAAGTGTTCATCTTTCTATTGTGGCTAGGATTAAAATTCTTGCTAATTTAAAAATTGATGAAAACAGGATTCCTCAAGACGGCAGGTTTTCAATTAAAATTAATAATAAAGATGTTGATTTTAGAGTTGCTACTTTTCCAACTTTATGGGGGGAAAAAGTTGAGCTTAGAGTGTTAGACCCACTAGAGGGATTAAAGTCTTTTGATAAAATGGGTTTGCGCCCAAGAAGCCTAGAATTAATACAAAATGCGATAAAAAGCCCTTATGGATTAGTGTTATCTTCTGGTCCTACAGGCTCTGGAAAAACTACTACTTTATATTCTTTTTTGCGAACACTAAACAAAGAAGGGGTGAATATTGTTACTATTGAGGATCCTATTGAATATTCTATAGATGGAGTTAATCAATCTCAAGTAAAACCAGATATCGGTTATGGTTTTTCTGAAGCGTTAAGGCAAATTTTAAGGCAAGACCCGAATATTATCATGGTAGGAGAAATACGAGATGAAGAAACGGCTAATTTGGTTATTCATTCTGCATTAACAGGACACATTGTGCTTTCCACAATACACACTAATTCTGCTTCTGGTGTTATTCCAAGATTAATTGATATGGGAATAAGACCATTTTTAATTCCCTCTACTTTAAAAGTAGCAATATCTCAAAGATTAGTAAGGGCTCTTTGTGAGCATTGTAAAAAGAAAGTAAAAGCAAACGATAGGGCTAAAAATTATATTCTTGAAAATTTGAAAAATATATCTCCATTAATAAAAAAAGAGCTTGAAATTCCCGAACCTTTGTATGTCTACGAAGTTAACGGTTGCGAATTATGTAATTTTAAAGGTTATCGAGGAAGAGTAGGTCTTTACGAAGTATTGTCTATGACAGAAGAATTATCCGATACTATTTTAAAAAGTCCTATTGAAAATCTAATTTTAAAAATAGCACAAAAACAAGGAATGCTCACTATGGCTCAAGAGGGAATTATTAAAGTATTTGCGGGCCAAACAACTATTGATGAGGTAATAAGAGTAACTCAAGAAATTTAATCACCAATTTTTATAAACTAACTTCTATTTTTTAAAAATTAGTTAGAAGATAGAAGTTGGTAATTTTATGAAAACAATTTTATTAGTTGAAGATGATCCTTTTATACTGGACATCTATGCTAATCAATTCAGAAAAGAGGGTTATAGGGTAGATGTTGCAAAAGATGGCCAAATGGCTTTGGAAAAAATAAAAAACAGTAACCCTGATTTATTAGTGTTAGATATTAATTTGCCGAAAATAGATGGATGGCAGCTTTTAAAAATGGTCAGGGACAATATTAGAACAAAAGATTTAAAAGTGGTGATTATTTCAAATAATAACCCTTCAGATTTCGCCGATAACATTTCTCATTTAAAGGTAATGAAATATTTTGTGAAAATAGAAAGCACTCCCGAAGAAGTGGTAAGTGCCATAAAGGAAATACTAAAGTGAATTTATGATTTACGATTTATGATTTATGATTTTAGTTTACGTATTATTACAATCTTAAATCCTAAATCTAAAATCTAAAATATTAAAAATGGATCATCTGCAAAATGTAAAAAAAATTCTCAATATAGCTATCCAAGAAGGTGCATCTGATTTGCTTATTTCGGTTAACCACCCCCCTGTAATAAGGATTACCGGTCAACTGGTGCCCTTAATGAAAGAAAAAAAAATCACTCCCGAAGATTCTAAAGATTTTGCTTTTAGTATTTTAAATGAAGCGCAAAAAAACAAATTACTCACAGAAAAAGAAATTGATTTTTCTTATGATTTTGATGGCAAGGCAAGATTTAGGGTTAATATTTTTTTCCAAAGAAATTCCATAAGTTTGGCATTGCGTTTTATCCCCCCAAAAGTAAAAACAATTGAAGAATTATCTTTGCCTGCGATATTGCATGAATTTGCTAATAAATCACAAGGCCTTGTATTGATTACCGGTGCATCGGGACAAGGAAAATCTACTACACTAGCATCTTTAATAGATGAAATAAACCATACGAAAGCGGTTCATATTGTTACAGTTGAAGATCCAATAGAATATATTTACAGTCCCGACAGGGCCATTATTGAACAAAGAGAAGTTTCAATTGATACTCATAGTTTTGCAAATGCATTAAAGTCTGTTTTTAGGCAAAATCCTGATGTGATTATGGTAGGGGAAATGAGAGACTTAGAAACTATTTCAACCACAATAACCGCAGCTGAAACCGGACACCTGGTTTTTGCAACACTACATACCAATTCAGCTGCCCAGTCTATTCATAGAATGATTGATGTATTTCCTTCAGATCAGCAAAATCAAATTAGATTTCAATTGGCAGGTTCTTTATTGGGTGTAGTTTCTCAAAGATTAATTCCCCGAATTAGTGGGGGCTTTATACCGGTATGTGAGGTTATGATTTGCAATACAGCAGTTGCTAATTTGATAAGAGAAAATAAAAACCATGAAATACCTGCGGTTATTGAAACTTCAATGCATGAAGGCATGGTTTCTTTAAATAGAGCGTTGTCTGACCTTGTAAGGAGAAAAGAAATTTCTTTAAAAGATTCAATTGATTATTCTTTAAATCCATCGGAATTAAAAAATCTTTTAAGGTAAATAAAAGCGACACCAATCTACGAATGACACTCTAATGACACGAATATATTTTCGTATTCGTAAATTAGTGTGTGATTAGTAAATTAGTGTCGCTGGGGGATGAAGTATATATATAAAGCTCGAACAAAAAACGGCAAGATGGAAACAGGAGTAATTGAATCTTCTTCTCGGGAAGCTGCAGCTCTTTTGTTGCAAAAATACGATATTTTTGTCACTTATTTAGAAGAACAGGAAGGTCAAGAGCCATTTTTTAAAAATATAAAAATTGAGGGAAGGGTCTCAAGAAAAGATCTTGCAATATTTTTTAGGCAGCTTTCAGTAATGTTGGAATCTCGGGTTCCTGTGGTGCAAAGTCTTTCCAGTTTAGCAGTGCAAACTCGCAAAAGTAATTTTAAGAAAATAATTACTGAAGTTTCTAGTTTAGTTCAAGAAGGCACACCTCTTTCCGAAGCACTTTCCAATTATCCTAAAATTTTTGATAATTTTTATGTAAATTTAATCAAATCCGGAGAAGTTTCCGGCAATATTTCGGGAACTCTCAATTATATTTCAGAGCATTTAGAAAGAGAAAATGATATTGTAACTCAACTAAGGCAGGCAATGATATATCCTATTTTTGTGGTGTGTGTTCTTTTGGTGGTATTGGGCATTATTGTAGTAGAGGTAATGCCAAGAATTGTGGATTTGATTAAGGAAACTAACAGTAATCCGCCATTTTTTACCGTAATGATGTTGAATTTTTATCAATTTTTAGGAAGCTATTGGTGGTCTATTATAATAGTAGTGTTTTTAGTGGTAATTGCCCTGGTGTATTATTTTAAGACAAAAGAAGGAAGAAAAAATTACAACAAAATATCTTTAAAAATACCCTTTTTAGGGGGGTTATTGAAAAAGATTTTTTTAACCAGATTTTGCAGCAATGTTTCCACTTTAATTACCGCAGGAATTTCAATTAACAAAGCGTTAAGCATTACGGCGGATACCGTAAATAATATTGTATATAAAAGCATTATTTTTGAAATTGAAAAAGAAGTTTCTGAGGGAGAAAAAATGAGTTCAGTAATGGTAAAACACAAAGATTATTTCCCTCCTTTTGTGGTGCAGATGATAAGAGTTGGGGAAGAGACGGGTAAATTAAGTAAAACGCTGATGGAAGTGGTAAATTTTTATCAAAAAGAAATTAAAAGATCAATAGATTTATTTTCCAGTTTATTAGAGCCAATTATGATAATATTTTTAGGGGGTATTGTGGCAATGTTGGCAATTTCAGTTCTTTCCCCTTTATATGGCGCGCTTGGAACTATTTAGATTATCGTAAGTTGCCTTGCATTAAGTTATCCACACAAATAATTGCTTGTTATTTTATAAAATATTATAATAAAGACAGAAGAAGCCTAATAGAGAATATAGGTTTAACATAAAAAGGTCGATTTTTTAAAAAAGTTGTAAAAAAAATGACAATTAAAAAATCAAAAGGATTTACCATTATTGAATTATTGGTAGTTGTTGCTATTATAGCTGTTTTAGCCGCAATTGTATTAGTTAATGTTACAGCTTATATCAACCAAGGTAAGAATGCAGCAATCAAGGGAAACTTAGCCACCACATTAACCAACGGAGCAGTGTTCTATGATACAAATAGTGATTATGATGGTTTCTGTGCTAGCTCTAATTTCACAGGTCCTTCAGCTGCAATTACTGCTGCCGGAGGTACTGCTGTGTGTGATGATACTCCAGATACCGCATGGTGTGCTTGTTCAACCTTAAAAACTACTACCGCTGAACCAGTAGGAAGTACTTTTTGCGTAGATTCAACAGGTTATAAAAAGGTAACGGTCGCTACTTGTGCCGATCGATGTGATACTGCTGATCTTGGTGTTTGCACTGATTCATAATTTATAGTGCAAGTATTTTTTTAAAAACAACGCCTTGTAAAAGGGCGTTGTTTTTGTATATAAAAAAGTGCTAGAATAAACTATGGCGTGGCTAGTTTTATATCTTTTTATATTTTTATTTGGCCTTATAATAGGTAGTTTTTTAAACTGTGTTATTTATAGGTTAGAAAAAGAAGAAAAATTAACTGGACGATCTTATTGTCCTCATTGTAAAAAAACTTTGAATTGGAAATATTTAATCCCCATTTTCAGTTTTTTATTTTTATGGGGACGGTGTGGGTTTTGCAAAAAAAAAATATCAATTCAATATCCTCTTGTAGAGATATTAACCGCATTGATATTTGTAATAATTTTTAATATATTTTTAGCTTCTAATCTTATTTATTTAGTATTTTTATTTTATATTACTTCAGCTTTAATAGTTATTCTTGTTTATGATTTAAAATATTATCTTATTCCGGATACAGTTCTTTTTCCTGCTATTTTTATTGTTTTCTTTTATCGTTTATTTGAAAATATATTTATTTTTCAATCAACTTCGGGTATTTTGCATTTTGTCAATTATATAGGGGCAGGATTGATTGCTTCTGGTTTCTTTTTATTAATTTTTTTAATATCCAAAGGCAATTGGATGGGCTTTGGTGATGTTAAGTTGGCTATTTTATTAGGACTTATTTTGGGCTTGCCTAATATTTTAGTAGGCTTATTTTTAGCATTCTTTTTTGGTGCTATAATAGGAATAATCTTGATGCTTTTTAATAAAAAGGGTTTAAAAAGCGAAATTCCATTTGCTCCCTTTTTAATTTTAGGAACATTTACAGCGTTATTTTGGGGACAAGAAATTATTAATTGGTATACCCATTTTTTAATATATTAAAAAATGGAAATTCGAAATCCAAAATCCCAAATCCTAAATAAATTCCAATTACCAAAATCCAAGACACATGTTAATAATTTGAACATTTGAATTTTGGATTTGTTTAGAATTTAGTGCTTTGAATTTTGTGTTTTTAGAAAATGTTGTTTCTTGATATTAAAAAATGTTTTAAGTATGAAAGTAGGGCGGGTTTTACGGTTATAGAGTTATTGGTGGTTATTGCGATTATTACTGTTTTGCCAGCCATTGTAATTTCAAATTTTCCTCAAATTCAAAAGCAGTTTGCAATTTCAAGGGCCGTATATAAATTTTCGCAAGATATAAGATCTGTCCAGGATATGGCATTATCGTCTTTGCCATATAAAGATCAATTTGGCGAATCAAAAGAAGTGAGTGGATATGGAATTTATGTTGATATTAATGTGTTAGGCAACAAAAAATATATTCTTTACGCAGATAATAACGATAACCAAGCAAGCAATAAAGAATATGATGAATTGGATTATATCGTTTCAGAGATTGATTTTAGTTTAACTGAGTCTGAAATACTAATGAAGGAGATAAATAATGTCTATAATAATAGTGTAAGTATTAATTTTAATCCTCCTAATCCAGATACTACGATAACTGAATTAAACCAAGGTGCAAATAAAGTAGATATTGTATTTGCTGTGGGGTCTGATTTAACAAGAACTAGGACTGTTTCGATTAATACAGCTGGTTTAATTGAAGTTAAATAATCTGTTGCCAAATAATATGAAAAAAGCAACGAATGGGTTTAACCAGTTGAATAATTTTGTCAAAAACAAAATTAACGCAAAGCGTTATTCAACCGGTTTTACCATCATTGAGTTAATAATTACTATTGCTATTCTTTCTTTCGGAATTTTGGGGGCGTATAGCGCTTTTACTCCTTTTTTTACGCTAACTTATAATGTTTCTTATAGGTTAACCGCAGTGTATCTTGCTCAAGAAGGATTAGAAATAGTACGAAATCTAAGAGATAATAATTTTATCAACTCTAATAATTGGTCTGATGGCCTTTTAGAATGTGATTTAGGTTGTCAGCTGGATTATAAAACAGGCACAAGTGTTGAGAGTTTTGAAAATCAATTAAAGTTGTATGATCCCGGAGAATTTTTAAAAATTAATTCAGATAATTTTTACAGCTATGATTTAGGTGATACTACTAAATTCCAAAGAAAAATAACCATCAATCAAGAATCGGGAACAGATGTATTAAAGGTTTCTGTTATAGTTACTTGGGATTATAATGGCAAACCATTTAGTTTTGAGTCAGAAGGTTATTTGTATAATTGGTACTAAAGACCTACTGATCAAAGATTTTCCTATCAAAATGATAAAATTTCAACTGCAAATTTACTATAATTTTTCAGCATATCCAAAGGATATGCCTCAAAATTCTATCAAATTTTCGTTCTGAAATTTTATCATTTTACCTACGGAAACCTTTAATCAGTAGGTCTTAAATAAAAATGCAAAAATCAAAAATCAAAAATCAAAAATCAAAAGGTTTTACTTTAGTAGAACTTGTAGTGGTTTTGGCATTATTTATGGTTGTAATAGATGTTGCAGTAAGTATTTTTATTAACATGGTAAAGTATCAAAAAAGAGTATTAGAAGAGCAGTCTTTTTTAAATCAAACAAGTTATGTTGAAGAGTATATGTCAAAAGCATTAAGAACAGCCGTTAAAGATGATGCTGGAAATTGCCTTTTTGAAGGTCAAATTGAATACCCGGGGTATATGTATCTTTTAACCCGCTATAATGCCGACAAAGGTTTTTATGAAGGGGTAAAATTTATTACAAGCAATAATGAATGCAAGGAATTTTTTTTAGATTCTGATGGAATTTTAAAAGAGACAAAGGGTGGAGGTGCCTCGCAGGATATATTATCAAGCAAGTTTACTATAGAAGATGTAAGATTTTTAGTGAATGGAGATAAAACATTGCACGGAGCTTCGCAAAATGATGCATCCCAGCCACGAATTACTTTTTTAATAAAAGTTTTGGTCCAGGGCGAAGGAGATTTTCAAGAAAAAATCATTCAAACTACTATTTCACAGATAAATTTAAATACACAATAACGAAAATCCAAAATACAAAACTCTAAATCCTAAACAAATCCAAAATCTAAAATTCAAAACCTGTTTTCAAATTAAAAATTAAAGAATTAAAAATTGATTAAAAATTGCAGATTAAAAATTAAAAATTCACAGAGGGGAGTATCGCTTATAATTACATTTTTAATAATGACAATAATG
>MHOW01000006.1:208386-224994 GCA_001820215.1 Candidatus Staskawiczbacteria bacterium RIFCSPLOWO2_01_FULL_33_13
ATAAGCGTTATTTTATATAGCGAAGTTAAAATTATAAGCAATATCGGAAATTCGGTATCGGCATTTTATTCTGCCCAAACAGGAGCTGAAGAAGTGTTATATTTTGATAGAAAAGTAATTCCCAATGGAGGCAATAGGGGTATATGTAGCATATGCGCCACATGTGATTCTGGTGATTGTATGAGTTGTAGTGCCAGCACTTCAATTTTGGAAGGAGGTGGCACTGGTTGTGATGCCCAAAATTGTACCAATTGCCAGATTAAATATAATTCCAGTTTTAACGACAGGACTTATTTTATAAATGTAATCGTAACTCCCGACAATGAACCTGGGGTATATATTTTTAATATTAAATCCAAGGGAGGTTATAAAAATAGTTTTAGGTCGCTTGAATTGAATTCTGTTAGCGAGTAAAATAGTCGCAGTTGTAAAAGATATGCAAAATAATAAAAATTTGGGAGCCAAAGACAGGATTGATAAACTAAAAAAAGTTATTAATCATCATCGTTATGTTTATCATGTATTAGATAGGCAAGAAATATCGGATGCCGCTTTAGACTCTTTAAAAAAAGAGCTTTTTGATTTAGAGCAGGAATTTCCACAATTTATAACCCCCGATTCTCCCACACAAAGAATAGGCGGAAAACCGTTGCCTGAATTTAAAAAAGTAACGCACGCAGAAAGAATGCTTTCTTTAAATGATGCTTTTTCAAAAGAAGATATGCAATCTTGGCAAGAAAGAATTTTTAAATTATTAACTCCCCAAGAAAAATCAGGCGTAAATTTTTATTGTGAATTAAAAATAGACGGCTTAGCTATAGAACTTAAATATGAAAATGGAGTATTGCAAGAGGGTTCCACACGAGGGGACGGTACGGTTGGTGAAGATATTACCAATAATATAAAAACAGTTGAAGCTATTCCTTTATCTATAGAGTATAAAAAAAATCTTGTAGTACGAGGTGAAGTTTTTATTTCAAAAAAAGAATTTGAGGCGATTAATAAATTGCAATCTAAAAACAATCTGCCTTTATATGCAAATCCTAGAAATATTGCTGCGGGATCCGTAAGGCAGTTGGATCCAAAAATTACCGCAGTGCGCAAACTAGATTCTTTTGCATATGATATTATTTTAGGAATTGAAAACCACACCCACCAAGAGCGCCATGAGTTATTAAAAAAATTTGGATTTAAAACTAATGCGTCCAATCAATACTGTAAATCTTTAGAAGAAGTATTGCGGTTTTATGAAAGAGTGAAAAATATCCGAAACAAATTGACTTATGAAATTGATGGCATTGTGGTTATTATTAATAACAATGCTATTTTTGAAAAGTTGGGAGTAGTGGGAAAGGCTCCGCGTGGAGCTATTGCGTTTAAGTTTGCTCAAAGCCAAGCAATTACTGTAATAGAAGATATCAAAATACAAGTGGGTAGAACCGGAGCCATGACTCCGGTTGCCGTACTAAAATCGGTTCAAATTTCTGGCATTACCATTACGCGCGCAACGCTTCACAATGAAGATGAAATACGGCGGCTTGGCGTAAAAATTGGCGATACGGTAATTGTGGGTCGGGCGGGAGATGTAATTCCTGATATTATAAAAGTATTACCCCAGTTACGCACAGGAAAAGAAAAAGAATTTATAATGCCAAGAGCTTGCCCAAGTTGTAAAACCAAATTGCAAAAGTCAGATACTGAAGCCCTATGGCGATGCCCAAATCCAAGATGTTTTGCAAGGCAAAGAAGATCTTTTTATCATTTTGTTTCGCGCGCTTCTTTTAATATAGAAGGCTTGGGGCCCAAAATTATAGATAGGTTATTAAGTGAAGGTTTAGTCCAAGATCCTAGCGATTTATTTTCACTGAAAGAAGGAGATATTAAACAACTAGAAAGGTTTGGTGAAAAATCAGCGGAAAATTTAATAAAATCAATTGAAGAAAAAAAGGAAATATCGCTAGCAAGATTTATGTATTCATTGGGTATTAGGAATATTGGAGCTGAAACTACCATTGATTTAGCCCGACATTTTAGGTCTTTAGAAAATATAAAAAATGCAAAGCTCCAAGATTTTGATGAAATTGTTAATATTGGGCCAATTGTGGCAAAATCGGTACATGAGTGGTTTAGCCAAAAAGATAATTTGAAATTTTTAGATAAATTAAAAAAAGCAGGAATAAAAATTAAAAATCCTCCTAAAAAAGCAAAGGGCAAATTATCAGGAAAAACATTCGTTTTTACAGGAACCTTGGGCTCTATTGAGAGGGAACTAGCTAAAGAAAAAGTTAGAGAACTTGGGGGAAATATTTCAGAATCGGTTTCTTTTAAAACAAGTTTTGTGGTAGTTGGTTTAGAGCCGGGAAGCAAAGTCAGTAAGGCAAAAAAGTTAGGCGTAAAAATACTTGATGAAAAAGAATTTTTAAAAATAATTAAGTGATGTGCTGTCCCAAATAAGTGAATGTATTAATGAAATGAAATTATCAGTAACGGATAAGTTTTTATGGGATATATATACTATTCTTGAAAAAACAGATGATGTTGTAAATTTTATATTAAACCCGCATCCTGGAAAGTGGGGCTCTTTGTTAGCAGTAGAAAATCCTATTTTTGAAAAATACCGGCACGATAAAAATAGAGAAAAATTTAAAAAACTACTATATTACGCAAAAACAAGCGGTTATATTAGGGTTAAAAATCTGGAGGGCAAAAAGGCTATTATGCTTACCAGAGAAGGAATAAATAAGGTATTAAAAGCGCGGTTTTTAATGGAGGGAAAACAAAAAAGAAAAGATGGCAAGTGGACTATGTTAATTTTTGATGTGCCGGAAAAATATAGAAAATCAAGAAATTTGTTAAGAGGCATTTTACATAATTTGGGTTATAAATTATTCCAACAAAGCGTTTGGATAACTCCTTATGATGTTTCAGAAAAAACAGAAAAATTATTACAGATGTATAATTTAGATGAGTTCGTTAAAATATTTTTAATTGAAGAAATTTAAAAAGTACCACAAATCTGACGGCCGTCAGATTTGTGGTACTAATTTGATTGTTTGGATTACTTGGATTAGTGGGATTTTGGATTTTTGATGTATGATTTTTAAATTTATAAAAAATGAATTTTATTAGCCATATAAAAAAACTTGATTGGATACTCATAGGTTCGGCTGTGTTAATCTGTGCTTTTGGATTAGCAGGAATTTATAGCACCTCGCTAGCAAGCGGGAGTTTTTTGAATTTTGAAAAACAAATTGTTTTTTTTATTTTAGGTTTTGGTATTATGATAGCGATAAGTTTTTTTGATTACAGGATTTTAAGGAATAATTCTTATTTAATTTTAATTCTTTATGCATTATGCCTTATTTTATTATTGGGGCTTTATTTTTTTGCCCCAATCACAAGAGGTACAAGAGGGTGGTATCGTTTAGGTTTTTTAACTCTTGATCCTAATGAGCCAATCAAAATTATTTTGATTATTTTGTTGGCAAAATATTTTTCAGCAAGGCATGTTGAAATGTATAAATTTTCACATATTATTCTTTCTGGGTTATATGTGTTTTTACCGGCTTTGTTAATTTTTTTAAAACCGGATTTGGGTGGAGTAATGGTTTTAGTATTAATGTGGCTGGGAATTTTAATGATTTCGGGAATTAAAATGAAGCACTTTTTAGTTCTTTTATTATGTTTTGTGCTGGTAACAGGCTTTTCTTGGCATTTTTTACTAAAAGATTATCAAAAAGCAAGAATTATTGCCTTTGCGTTTCCCTATGATGTATTGGGAGGCTCATGGAGCCAAACTCAAACAAAAATTGCGATTGGATCCGGCCAAATTTTTGGTGAGGGTCTTGGACAGGGCTCACAGGTGCAATACGGATTTTTACCAGAGCCTCATACCGATTTTATTTTTTCGGTAATAGCAGAAGAGTGGGGGGTTTTGGGAATTTCCATTTTTTTTATGATATATATTATTTTAATTTGGCGAATTTTAAAAATAGCAATTGAAGCCCAGTCAAATTTTCCACGGCTTTTTGCAATTGGATTTGTGATTGTATTAATAACCCAGTTTACTATTAATATAGGAATGAATCTTTCAATGTTTCCTGTAGTGGGTATTTACCTTCCCTTTGTAAGTTATGGCGGTTCTGGTTTGGTGGGAAACTTTATTTCGCTTGGAATTTTGCAGAGCATAAGAATTAGAAGATAATATATTTTTTTGAACCTTTATTATATCTTTTATAATAAGTTTTGATTTGCATATATTTGAAGAATCTTTCGCGTGGTGTTGACAATTTTTTGAAAAGGAATATAATGAATTTATATAAAAAAGAAGTGGCCATTTTACTCCAATAAAATAAAAATCCTTATACGGTTCAACCGGTTATATACCCTTGGGCTAATTTCGTTTGGCGAAATTACTGAACCGGGTAAATTTTTGAATGCAAACCGATCTTTTGTTTTTATAAAAACGAATTTAAGAATACCCTATTTTACCCAAGGGTATTTTGTGTTTTTACAATTAGAAAACAGAATTTGGAAAACAGAAAACAGAATTTTCACTTAATTCTCGTATTCTACTTTCTAGTTTCTATTTTCTAATTTCTCACAAATGGCTGAGATACTACAAAAAGTAAAAAATTTCTCAAAGTCTAAAATTTCTTTTCCCACACCCCATCTTTTGCAAATGCAAAGAGAAACTTGGGAGGATTTTGTAGGGGTCAGATTAAAAGAACTTTTTTCTGAAATTTCTCCAATTTTAGACTACACGGGCAAAGAGTTTGAACTCTGGTTTTTAGATTATAAATTAGGCAAGCCTAATTACAAAAATGGCTTAGAAGCAAAAAGAAACAATGATTCTTTAGAAATTTCTTTAAGGGTTAAGATAAGGCTTGTTAACTTAAAAACAAAAGAAGTAAAAGAGCAGGAAGTTTTTCTTACTGATTTCCCCTTAATGACAGAAAGGGGTACTTTTGTGGTAAATGGAGTAGAGAGGGTAGTGGTATCACAACTTATCCGCTCTCCTGGAGCATTTTTTACCATGAGGTCCTTGAAGGGCAAAAAGTTTTTTGGAGCAAAAATTATTCCTAATAGAGGCGCATGGTTAGAATTTGAAACTGAAGAGTCTGGTTTTATAGGGGTTAAAATAAATCGTAAAAGAAAAGTTCCTGCCACTACTTTGCTTTTGGCTTTAGGATTAGATACTATAGAAAAAATTGAAAAAGAATTTGGAGATATTGATACTGGTGAAATAAAGTATATTAAAGAAACCATAAAAAGAGATACCTGCAAAGATCAAAAAGAAGCATTGGTAGAAATTTATAGAAGGCTAAGGCCGGGTGATTTGGTTACTCCAGACACTGCCCAAGATTTGATTTTTAATATGTTTTTTAATTTTGACAGATATGATTTATCAAAAGTAGGAAGATGGAAAACTTGGCAGAGGCTTCCAGATTTAGCAAAGAATAAAAAAGATTTTCTTGTTACTAATAAAATTAAAGACAAGGATATTGGTAAAGAAGAAAGAATTTTAAAAATAGAAGATCTTGTTGAGGTAGTAAAAGAAATTATCAGATTAAACAATAATCCAAATGCCAAAGCCGATCAAGTTGACCACTTGGGTAACAGGAGAGTTAGAACACTTGCTGAACTTTTGCAAAATAGACTTAGGGTAGGATTAATGAGAATGGAAAGGATTATTAAAGATAAAATGTCTACACTAGATCCATCTACTATCACCTCAATCCAACTTATAAATCCAAGGCCCTTAATGGCAGTGGTTAAAGAATTTTTCACCTCGTCTCAATTTTCACAGTTTATGGATAATGAAAATCCTTTGGCCGAACTTGAACATAAACGAAGGCTTACTACCACAGGCCCCGGAGGACTTACAAGAGAGAGGGCAGGATTTGAAGTGAGGGATGTGCAGCCTTCTCATTATGGTAGGATTTGTCCTATTGAAACTCCAGAAGGCCCTAATGTGGGACTTGTGGGTCACTTGGCTTCTTTTGCAAAAGTTAATCCTTACGGGTTTATTGAAGCTCCATATTTTAAAGTTAAAAATGGAAGAATAACTGACGAAGTTCATTATCTTTCAGCGCAAGAAGAAGAGCGCTATATTATTGTTCCGGCTTCAGTTCCTTTAGATAAAAACATGAAAATTCTTCCTGAAGTGTTACCTGATAAAGTGGAAGCAAGAGTAAATGGAGAACCGGCAGAAGTTGAAATTTCTAAAGTTGATTATTCTGATGTTTCTTCAAAACAATTTATCTCTGCGGCTACATCATTAATTCCTTTCTTGCAAAATGACGATGCTTCAAGGGCATTGATGGGTTCAAACATGCAAAGGCAAGCAGTTCCTTTAGTAAGGCCAGAGGCGCCTTTAGTTGGTACTGGAGTTGAAAGAACCATTGCGGTAGATTCTGGACAAGTTATTTTAGCTAAAGCTGATGGGGTCATTTTAGAAGTTGATGCATCCCGTATTAAGGTGTTGTATCACATTGATGGGAAAAAAGTGGAGGAAGAGCATGAGCTTCAAACATTTGTAAAAACCAACCAATATTCTTGTTTTCATCAAAGACCTATAGTAGAAAAAGGAGAAAAAGTGAAAAAGGGAGATGTGTTAGCTGATGGAGCTGCGATTGATCAGGGCAGGCTTGCCTTGGGTAGAAATATTCTTGTGTGCTTTTTACCTTTGCGTGCAGGAGGATTTGAAGATTCAATTACTATTTCAGAAAAATTGGTTAAGGAATTTGAATTTACTTCTATTCATATAGAAGATTTTACTTGCGATGTGAGAGAAACGAAATTGGGTCCTGAGGTTACTACTTCTGATATTCCTAATGTGGGAGAAGAAAGATTAAAAGATTTAGATGAAGAAGGTGTTGTAAGAATTGGAGCACAAGTAGGCCCTAATGATATTTTAGTAGGAAAAATTTCTCCAAAAGGAGAAGCTGAATTGACTCCGGAAGAAAGATTATTAAGGGCTATTTTCGGAGAAAAAGCAAAAGATGTGAAAGATACTTCTTTAAGAATGGAACATGGAAAAAGAGGAAAAGTCACTAATGTTAAAATTTTCTCACGCGATTTAGGACATAAATTGGAGCCAGGAGTTATCAAGAAAATCCAGGTTGAAATATCTGAAACAAGGCACATTAAAGTGGGAGATAAGTTGGTGGGAAGGCACGGAAACAAGGGAGTTGTCTCTAAGATATTGTCAGAATCAGAAATGCCATTTTTGGCTGATGGAACTCCAATTGATTTAGTATTGTCTCCGCTTTCAGTTCCTTCAAGAATGAATATTGGGCAAATTTTAGAAACCCATCTTGGTTGGGCAGCTAAAAAATTAAATTATTTTGCAGTCACTCCTTCATTAATAGGAGCCGACAAAGAAGATATTAAAAGAGAACTAAGAGAAGCTGGTTTACCAGAATCAGGACAAGAAACACTTTATGATGGAAAAACCGGTCTTCCATTTCCAAGAAAAATTACCGTTGGATATATGTATATTATGAAATTAATCCATATGGTTGATGATAAGGTTCATGCGCGATCAATTGGTCCATATTCTTTAATTACCCAACAGCCATTAGGAGGAAAGGCGCAATTTGGGGGACAAAGATTTGGAGAAATGGAAGTATGGGCATTACAAGGATATGGTTCTGCCTACACCTTGCAGGAAATGCTTACTATTAAATCAGACGATGTAATTGGAAGAGCTACCACCTATGAGTCAATATTAAAAGGAGAGCCTATTCGAAATCCGAATATTCCCGCTTCATTTAATTTGCTTGTAGCAGAATTAAAATCTCTTGGCATGGCGGTTGAAGTGAAGGAAAAAATAAGAGAAATAAAACCGGAGAGAAAATAAATTTGAAATTTGAAATTTGTAATTTGAAATCAATTTGAAGTATTTAAATGATTAAATATTAAAACATTAATGGATTATAATAAAAAATCAATCTGGAAATGGATTTTACTCTACTTGGTAATTGGTGCTATTGCCTACGGTTTGATTTACTACTTCTTTTTCTACAAAAACGGATATAGTCCACAAAACTATCAAAGTAATTCTCAAACCCAAACGCAAAATAATGATTCAGAAATCGCTAGTTGGAAAACATATAAAAATAATGAATACGGATTTGAAATCAAGATACCTGACAGTTGGTTGATAAAAGATAATCTAGAAAATAAGGTCTTTTTTACTACAAATGAGCTGGAAAATAAAGCACAAAAAAACTATGAAAATTGCCAAAAGGGCATCTATGAATTATGTAATACAGAATTCATAGGTAATGTATTAGAGTTTAAATATAATGAAAACTATACTTGGCCCAGCCAACTCTCGAAAGTAACTTTAAACCAGATTGAATGGACTAAAGATATTATTGGTGCCATAAGTTATAGCACTAAACAAAAAGATGTCGTCTATAGTTTTACTATCCCAGATCCTTTTGACGATAAAACAGAAAGTTTATTAATACAAATACTTTCTACTTTTAAATTCACTCCGAAATAAATCTCGCGGATTTAAACGGGGCAAGCAAAATAAAGTTTTCAAATTTAATTATTTAAATATTTCAAATTGAATTCAAATTTCAAATTGAAAATTTCAAATTAACGCCTATGCGAGTTATAGACCTAGAATCAATAAGAGTTAAAATAGCTTCGCCTGAAGAGATTTTAACTTGGTCTCATGGTGAAATAACAAAACCTGAAACCATAAATTATAGAACTCAAAAACCTGAAAAGGATGGTCTTTTTGATGAGAAAATTTTTGGCCCTGAAAAAGATTATGAATGCGCCTGCGGTAAATATAAAAGAATACGATATAAAGGAGTTGTTTGTGATAGGTGCGGAGTGGAGGTTACCAAGTCTCAAGTAAGAAGAGAAAGAATGGGGCATATTAAATTAGCCACTCCGGTTTCACATATTTGGTATTTAAGGGGGGTACCATCAAGAATGGGATTGGTATTAAATAAGTCTAGTCAGCAATTAGAAAAGGTTATTTATTTTTCTTCATATATTATTACTAAAATTAACAATGAAGCAAGACAAACGGTTTTGGATGCAGTGGAGCAGGAATTTAAAATAAAAGTTAAAAAAGAAACTACAGAAGCTAAAAAACAAGAATTAAAACAACTGAAAGAAAAAGTTAAAGAAGAAATATTAGAAATAAAAACTTTAAGAATTTTATCTGAAGTTGCTTACCACGATTTATCTTTAAAATACGGTGAAATATTTGAAGCTGGTACAGGAGCTGAAGTGATAAGAAACTTATTTTCTAAAATTGACTTAAAAATAACTACCGACGAATTAGTAAAAGAAAGTATTGAAGCGCCATTAATTTTAAAGAAAAAGATATTAAGAAGGTTAAAACTTTTTCAAGGAATGTTAAAAGCCAAGGTAAGACCTGAATGGATGTTTATGGATGTATTGCCAGTATTACCTCCAGATTTAAGGCCTATGGTTCAGTTAGATGGGGGAAGATATGCTTCTTCTGATCTTAATGATTTATATAGAAGGGTAATTAACAGAAATAATAGATTAAAATACCTTCTTGAAATTTCGGCGCCTTCAGTAATTGTAAGGAATGAAAAAAGAATGTTGCAAGAAGCGGTTGATGCGTTAATCGATAACGATATGCGTAAGGGTGTTACTACTACCGCCACTACCGGAGGCAAAAGATTATTAAAATCTCTTGCAGCAATATTGGCTGGAAAACAGGGAAGATTCAGACAAAATCTTTTAGGTAAGCGAGTTGATTATTCTGGAAGATCAGTAATTACAGTAGGGCCTGAATTGAAGTTTTCCCAGTGCGGATTGCCAAAAAAATTGGCGTTGGAAATATTTAAGCCTTTTGTAATTAAAAGAATTTTAGATAAGGAATTAGCATATAATATAAGAGGAGCAACTAGGTTGATTGATGAAAAGGTTCCTGAAGTATGGGCAATTTTGGAAGAAATTGTAAAAGATAAATTAGTGTTGCTTAACAGAGCTCCAACCTTGCATAGGTTAGGAATCCAAGCATTTCACCCAGTTTTAACCGAAGGAGAAACAATAAAATTACATCCGCTTGCTTGCGAGGCTTTTAATGCAGATTTTGATGGAGACCAAATGGCGGTATATTTACCACTCTCTCAAGAAGCTCAAAAAGAGGCTAGGGAAATTATGCTTTCCTCATTAAATCTTTTGAGGCCAGCCACTGGTTTGCCGGTTATTGGTCCATTCCGAGATATTGTGCTTGGATGTTATCTTATGACAAAATTAAAAGAGCCCTTCGACATAGCTCAGGGTAAACCAAAAGAAGTAAAGTATTATTCAAGTGAGTCGGAAGTTATTACTGCTCACGAATATGGATTCTTAGGTTTAAATGAAAAAATAAAAGTCCCAAATCCAAAATCAGAAGCTCATGAAATAATTGAAACTTGTGTTGGCAGGCTTATTTTAAATTCAAATTTACCGAAAACTTATCCATATGTAAGTAAGCTTATAGATAATAAGTCATTAAAAGCTTTAATCAGGGATGTTATTGAAAAATACCCAGGACAAGAATCTATAGATGTGTTAGATAACATTAAAAGAATGGGTTTTGAGTATTGTACTTTATCTGGAATAAGCTGGGGTATGGATGATTTGATAGTTCCAAAAGAAAAAGGAAAACTTATTGACGAAGCAGAAAAAGAAGTTGAAAAAATTGAAGCGCATTATGAAAAAGGGCTTTTGAGCCATGATGAAAAAACTTCTCAGAAAATTTTGATTTGGCAAGGCGTTAAAACAAAACTTGAAGCATTATTAAAAACAACTTTACCTGAAGACGGTACGGTGTTGTCTATTATTAATTCTGGAGCTAAGGGAACTTGGGCTCAGCCAGTGCAGATGGCAGGAATGAAGGGGCTTGTAAATAATCCTTCGGGAGACATTATTGAGTTGCCTATTAAGTCATCTTTTTCAGAAGGATTTAATGTATTGGAATATTTTATTTCTACTCATGGAGCCAGAAAAGGAACCGCTGATACTGCGTTAAGAACTGCTTCGGCGGGATACTTAACAAGGCGACTTGTTGATGTTGCCCACGATATGATTGTTTCAGAAGAAGATTGTAAAGATAAGAAAGGTATTGTGGTTTTGAAAAAAGAAGCCGAAGATATAGAACAAAACTTCACCTTTAAATTAGTTGGAAGATTTTGTTTAGAAGACATTGTTTCAAAAATTAAGCCCAATGCGGTTATTGTAAAAAAGGGAGAGTTGATTAATTGGCAGCAAGCGGGCGAAATTATTAAAGAAGAAATAGATAAAGTAATAGTTAGGTCTCCTTTAAGTTGCAAAAGCATCAGGGGGGTTTGCCAAAATTGTTATGGTTGGGACTTAGGCAGGAATAGATTGGTAAAAATCGGAGAGGCGGTTGGAGTTGTTGCAGCTCAATCAATTGGTGAACCAGGAACTCAGCTTACTTTAAGAACTCATCACTTAGGAGGTATCGTTGGCGCAGGAGATATTACCCAGGGTTTGCCAAGAATTGAAGAAATTTTTGAATCAAGAGCTCCAAAAGGTGAAGCAGTGATGTCTTTAACTGAAGGAAAAGTTATAAAAATTGATGAAGAAAAAAGAGTTATTACTATTCAACCTTCAAAAGAAGCCTCAGATAAAAAAGAGAAAAAATCATCTATTAAAGAAAGTGGCGCTAATAAAAAACCACTTCCAATGGATTATAAAATACCTAATAGGGTTGCCATTCTTGTGGCTTCGGGAGATGAAGTAAAAGAGAATCAACCTTTGTGTGCTGGTAACCTAGATTTAAAGAAGCTTTATAAATCAGGAGGCCTAGAAGAAACTCAAAGATATATTTTAAAGGAAGTGCAAAGAATTTATTCTTCCCAGGGAGTTGATATTCATGATAAGCATATTGAAATTATTATACAGAAAATGTTTTCAAGAATTAGGATTAAAGAAGGAGGAGATTCAGATTGGGTAAAAGGTGAAATTATAGAGTGGTCTGTATTCTACGAAGAAGTTGAGAAATTGAAAAAATTAAATAAAGAAGCTCCAATAGGAGTACAAATATTATTGGGAATATCAGAAGTAGCTTTAGCATCAGAATCTTTCTTGTCAGCTGCTTCATTCCAGCAAACATCAAGAGTGTTGATTAAAGCATCGCTTGAAGGTAAAGAAGATAAATTGGTTGGCCTTAAAGAGAATGTAATTATTGGAAAACTTATTCCGGTTGGCACTGGGTTTAAACCAAAATAATTAGTAATTTTGCAAATATACATAAAAACCGTACTTACATTGTACGGTTTTTATGTATAGACCTTTTTATGGAAATAAGACCCTTGAATGAAGAAGTGAAAATGATATAATTACCTTATAATTTATACCTTGAGTTACGAAATGCTTTCGAGGTATTTTTTTCAAATTTTAGGTTGAAAATTTGATAGAATTTTTAGGCTTACGCAAAGCGTCCGCCTAAAAATTATAGCGAATTTTCGGATGGAATTTGGATAAAAGACCCCGAAACTTGCTTTTTAAAATGCATTTCGTAACTCAAGGTTATAAGGTAATTGCGGTTAAATAAATGTTTCAGAAAAACAAAAAATTTAAAAATAAAGACAGAGATAAAGATAGAGACAGAGAAAAAGATAATAAAAAAAAAGAGTATCTTTTGACTTTAAAAACAAAAAAATTGATCAAAGCAATTTTAATGTTTCTTGTGGCAACTATTGTTACACTTTCTTTTTTAGATAAATCAGGAATTGCTGGTCAGTGGATTGTAACAATTTTTAAATTTTTATTGGGAGATTCTAAAATTACTATTGCAACGATTATTTTAGCATTGTTTGGTTCGGGTTTTGTATTTTTAAAATCAAATAAAAAAGTAAAAATTTTAGTTATTGTTCTCGCTATTGCGGTTACTATTATTGGTGTTTCTGGTATTGCAAGCAATCAAAACTTAAACGAAGAAAAAATAGGATTAATTGGGTTTACCGCAAAAATTTTAGTTAGTTTTTTTGGACTTTTAGTTGCCAATATTATTTTTTCTGCAGTGGTGCTTATAGGATTATTTATATTTTTACAATTTGTTTGGCAAGAACTTTTCAAAGCAAAAGAAGAGAAAAAACCTGCTATTGTGCTACCAACAAAAAGTACCGATTCTCCAAATTTTAAAATAAGAGGAGTGGAAGAAGATAAATCTAGTATGCAAAAATTAGCGCCAAAAATATCTTTATTCCAAAAAGATGAAAAATCAAAAGAAAAGGTGCCGGTAGTAGCGTCAAAAGCTATTAAAAGTAATTATTCTCTTCCTCCTGTTGATTTGCTTTCAAAAAATGAAACTGCCCCAACTTCGGGCAACATCAAAGAAAATTCTTTAATTATTAAAAAAACATTAGAAAATTTTGGCATACCCGTAGAGATGGCAGAAGTAAATGTGGGCCCTACGGTTACTCAATATGCTTTCAAGCCCGCAGAAGGGGTTAAGCTTTCTAAAATTACCACACTATCAAATAATTTAGCACTAGCTTTGGCGGCTCACCCTATTAGAATTGAAGCTCCTATTCCTGGAAAATCATTGGTTGGGATTGAGGTGCCAAATAAGGTAAGAGCTACGGTGGTATTAAGAAATTTAATTACCGATGCAAATTACCAAAATTCAGAATCTCCTTTATTGGTTGCTTTAGGAAAAGATGTTTCTGGTGCCCCAATCTATACTGCATTAGAAGAAATGCCCCACATTTTAGTGGCAGGAGCTACGGGTACCGGAAAAACGATATTTTTAAATTCTTTGATTTTAAGTTTATTATATAAAAGCACTCCAGATAATTTAAGAATGATCATGGTTGATCCAAAAAGAGTGGAGTTTCAAAATTATAATGATATTCCGCATTTGTTGTGTCCCGTGATTTATGATGCTACAAAAACAATGAATGCATTACAGTGGCTGGCAAAAGAAATGGAAAGAAGGTTTGAAGTTTTTTCTGAAATTCCAACTAGAAATATAAAAACATATAACACTAATAAATCTGTGATAGCTTCTGGTTCACAGTTGCCCTATATTGTATTGGTCATAGATGAATTAGCTGATTTAATGGCTGCTAAAGGCAGAGAATTGGAAGCGGGTATTGTAAGATTAGCTCAAATGGCTAGAGCCACAGGCATACACCTTGTATTGGCTACCCAGAGGCCTTCCGTAGAAGTTATTACAGGATTAATTAAAGCTAATATTACTTCTAGGATTACTTTTCAGGTGGCTTCACAAATTGATTCAAGAACCGTGCTAGATACTGCCGGCGCTGAAAAACTTATTGGTGCGGGAGATATGTTATTTTTGTCATCTAAGAGTTCTAAGATAACCAGAATCCAGGGGCCTTATATTTCCGAAAATGAAGTGAAGAAAGTTACTGATTGGGTTTCAGAGCAAGGTAAAAAAGTTCAAGAACCGCAGTCTGTGTTAATTGAGAGTTTAAAAAATACTTTGGAACAATCACAACAGGGAGAGGAAAAAGGGGGAGATGTATTTTTTGGCGATGATGATCCATTATTTGAGGATGTAAAAAGAATAGTGTTAGAAACCAAAAAGGCTTCTGCTTCTTTTTTACAAAGACGCTTGAGAATAGGTTACTCAAGGGCAGCAAGGCTTATTGATATGTTAGAAGATAAAGGTATTGTGGGGCCTGCTGATGGGGCAAAACCAAGAGAAATTTATGGAGATAAACCAGAATCGCAATTGGCAGACATCACAGGGGGCGGGCTTGATGAATCAGAAGAAGTGCCAAAAGAACCTGGATGGGAAAAGGTATAGCCACTTTTTACTAAAGTAAAAAGTGGAATTTCTAATTTTCAATTTCTAATTTATTAATTTTAAAAAATATGCAAGAATTAGAACCAAGTAAGAAAGGCGCAGGGGATTATGCTGATAATCCAGAAGGGCTTAAAGCCGTTTCCGGTGATTATTTAGAGGACTTAACTTTTCTTATCACAAATAAAGACACTCACTATACTAAGGAAGATGAAGATTTTATGTTTGAAAACGGAATAAAACCCAGGCCCTTAAGGAATGAAGGTGTTTCAAGTTATTTTTCTAACTTAATGAATGGTAAAGTTGTGTTAGATCTTGGTTGTGGGGAAAAAGCTTATGGATATAAAATTTCAGATTTTGCGAAAGCAAAAGAGTATATGGGGGTTGAAAAGTATTTCGCTAAATCAGCTTTTCAAAGAGCATCTTCTGAGCTTTATGCAGGTAAGATTCCTTTTGAGATTATTCAAGAAGATATGGTTGATTATGTGCGGGGTGAACATAAAGCAGATGTTGTAATATTGGTTGGCATTGACACACTTATTATTCCACTAGATCAATGGGAATACTTATTAAAACGAATATATGAGAATCTTTCTGATGATGGCAGTCTAATAATGGGTGGTGGCGTTGGTCAGCCAAAAAAAATTGTAGAAAAGTATTTTAAAAAGGAAGGCACTTTAGATGGTATTTTAGATACTATAAAAGATGCAAAATACATGCAAATTCCTTCGGTTTGGAAAAAGAAATAAATAGCAAATAATAAATAAAATTATATGAAAAAAGATAAAAAAGAACTAGAAACAAAACAGCATAAAGCTTTAGATTCCGCTATTAGTCAAATAAAGGAGCGGTTTGGCGAGGGGGCGATTATGAAGCTTTCAGATGCCAATAAAGTTAATGTGGATGCGATTCCTACGGGTTCTATTGCCATGGACCAGGCGCTTGGAGTTGGAGGAATGCCTCGTGGCAGAATCATTGAAATTTATGGGGCAGAATCTTCCGGTAAAACTACTTTATGTTTGCATATTGTAGCTGAAGCGCAAAAAAAAGGAGGCGTATGTGCTTATATTGATGCTGAACACGCAATGGACCCAGATTATGCTAAACGGCTTGGAGTAAATACGGATGAACTTTTAATTTCACAGCCTGATTCAGGAGAAAATGCGCTTCAGATTGTTGAAACATTGGTAAATACAAAAAATGTTGATGTGATTGTGGTTGATTCTGTTGCAGCATTAACTCCTCAACGAGAAATTGAAGGAGAAATTGGGGACCAGCATATGGGACTTCAAGCGCGCATGATGTCACAGGCTTGTAGAAAATTATCAGCCATTGCAGCAAAATCAAATACGATGATTATTTTTATCAATCAAACCAGAATGAAAATTGGAATGGTATTTGGAAATCCAGAAACCACTCCTGGGGGATTAGCACTAAAATTTTACGCCTCTGTAAGAGTTAATTTAGCAAGAACTGCTCAAATAAAATCAGGAGATGAGATCATTGGAAATAGAGTAAAAGCAAAAGTGGTAAAAAATAAAGTTGCAGCCCCGTTTCGGGTTGCTGAATTTGATATATATTATAACGAGGGTATTTCCAAGGCAGGAGATGCATTGCGTGCTGGTTTAGCAAATGGGATGATAAAACAATCAGGAAATACTTTTACCCTTGATGGGGAGAAAATAGGCGTGGGCACTGAAACTGCAAAATTATTTTTAAAAGAACGCCCTGAAGCAATAGAAAAAATAAAACAAAAAGTAGCAGAAAATATTTAAAACTTTTTCTTAAAAATAATAATAAAAAACAGCCCCGATGGG
>MHOW01000006.1:225016-236466 GCA_001820215.1 Candidatus Staskawiczbacteria bacterium RIFCSPLOWO2_01_FULL_33_13
CTGTTTTTGATACTTTAATTTTGAGTTTTTAAATTTGAATTTTTAATTTATTTTGGCGTATAGGGTATCATTGCCATTTGGCGTGCTCTTTTAATAGCAGTTGCTATTTTTCTTTGATGATGACTGCATAAACCTGTTTTTTTTCTTGGTTTTATTTTATAAAAGCCAGAGATAAAACGCGACAGTAATTCTGTGTTTTTATAATCTACATCGTTGATATTTTTTTGACAAAAATGACAAAACATTATTTCTTGAAACTTAAAGCATGAAACATGAAGCATTTTTACGACGAATCGTTTTTATGTTTCAGGTTTTATGTTTCAGGTTTTATGATTAAAATGGTATATCTTTAACATCTATCTCGTCTGATTTCTCATCTCCTCTTGGTTCTTCACTGCTAAAATTTACTGGGGCGTTTTCCTCGATAATCGGTATGTCTTCAGTTTTCGTTGGGCTTGATTCTGGCGTTGAATATGGTTTATTATATTGTCCTGAATTTGTGGTTCCTTCTGTTCTTCTTGGGCCTAATTGCAGACTATCGGCAACTATTTCTGTTCTATATTGTTTTACTCCTGCGGAATTTTGCCAATTTCTCGTTTTTATTCTTCCTTCAATTAGCACTAAAGAACCTTTAGTTAAATATCTTGAGCTAATATCAGCTAATTTTCCAAAACAAACAATATTATGAAATTCAACATCCTGTTTTTTCTGTCCTGATTGGTCTGTATAAAATCTATTAGTAGCTATCCCAAAAGAGGTAACCTGTTGGCCAGATGGCAATGCTCTTACTTCGGGATCGCGGGTTACATTTCCTAGTATAAATACTTTATTGAGGTTCATTTTTGGGTATTTAGTATTCAGTATTATGTATTTAGTATACGACGAGTTTTTCGTTTTATACCTAATACTTCATACCTTATACTTAATACTTTATTCACTAAGTATTTCGTCTAATTTTTTATCAAGGTCAATATTATCTACTTTTTCCGCTTTCTTGTTACTCTGAATACTTGTAAATCCTTGCTTATTTTCCAAAGCACCTAAAGGCTTTCTTATTCTCCTTGGCTTCATTTCTTTTACGGGTTTTTTCACCACAATAAAGTGCCTTAATATTCTTACTTCTTTTGCCAAGTATTCTTTTATGTCTTTTATCTTATCTTCAGATATTTGAAATTCAACCACTGTAATATATCCTGAGCGTTGTTTTTTAATAGCATAAGCAAGCGTTTGGGCAACAGCCTTTTGGGACTTTAGCACAACTCCTTCCTTGCTTTTAATAAAAGCTTCTGATTCTTTTGTTAAAGAATCAGCTTCTTCTAAAGTGATTGATGAGGAAATAATGTAGGTGAGCTCGTATGTTTTCACCCCGTTAGAAGTTATGGGCAAAAAATAATTTTGGTAAAATTATTTTTTGCTTCTAACTTTATTACTATTAATTACTTACATTTTTACCCCGGGAAGTTTGTATTATTTTTTCCAAACTTCTAACAGGGTTCATGCGGTAATAATAGCAAATAGCTATGGAAAAATCAAGGATTTTAATATATTATCCATAGTATATGATAAATTCATCAATTTTTAAGTCTTACGATGTGAGGGGAATTTATCCTTCAGAACTCAATGAAGAGGCTAGTTTTGCTGTGGGTAGAGCTTTTGTAAAACATACCGGTGTTAAAAAAGTAGTAGTTGGTTATGATGCCCGTTTATCATCGCCTGCGTTATTTGGAGCCTTAACAGAAGGACTTTTAGCTGGGGGAGCGCAAGTAACTAGTATTGGGCAAACTCCTACTGAGGGGCTTTATTTTGCAGTAGCAAGCTACGATTTTGATGGAGGCATTATGATTACCGCTAGCCATAATCCAAAGGAATATAACGGATTTAAAATGATAAAAAGAAAAGCCAATGATATTATTTGGATACGAGGTAAAGATTTATTAGAAGTGGTTGAAGACGGCGGTTTTTCTTCGGGATCCAGTCAAATTAAAAAACTTGATATCTGGCCTGATTATGTAAAACATATTTTTTCTTTTTCTGGTGAAGTAAAACCATTGAAAGTAGTAGTGGATGCATCAAACGGAGTTATGGGAAGTGTTATGAATATGATTAGCGAGAAGTTACCCTGCAATATTATCCCATTAAATTTTGAGCCAGACGGGAATTTTCCAAACCACTCACCAAACCCCCTAGAGCAAGGCGCATCAAAACAAATTGCAGATGTTATAAAAAGCCAAAAGGCTGATTTGGGATTTATGTTTGACGGCGATGCAGATAGAATATTTTTAATAGACGAGCTTGGTCAAATGGTTTCTGCTGATATTGCGCTTTTACTTTTGGCAAAATATTTTTTACAAAAAAATCCAGGGAAAGGAATTGCTTATAATTTAATTTGCTCAAGGTCAGTGCCGGAATTTGTGAAAAAATGGGGTGGCATGCCAATTCGCACTCAGGTTGGTTTTGTTAATGTGCGTGAAGGATTAATAAAAAATAACGGAATTATGGGCGGAGAATTATCAGCGCACTATTGTTTTGCCGATTATTTTTATTGCGATTCTGGAATGATCGCATTTTTAACTTTGCTTTCAATTATTTCAAAAGAGGGTAAACCTGTTTCAGAAATGGTAAAAGAGTTATCTATTTATGCTCCGCCTATCCAAGTTAGTTTTCAAATAGAAGACAAAAATGCAGTCTTGCAAAAAGTGAAAGAAAAATATACTGATGGCAAACAAGATTATTTAGACGGTGTGACAGTTGAATATAATAATTGGTGGTTTAATGTAAGACCATCAAATACCGAACCATTATTGAAGTTAACCATTGAAGCAGATACAATGGACATATTAAAATTGAGAGAGCGAGAATTAAGAGAAATTATTAAAGAATACAGTTATGAATGAAAGAGGGGTCAGGTTTGGGGTTTTTGAAAATAAATTTGAAAATAATATTTTTACCCTTGAAGGTAAAGAAAATAAGTTGCCAGGTGATTTGGTCAACGCTTTTGCTAGTATTTATGGTTATTTTTTTGATTTTTATCAAGAAGGAACAATTACAGGAGAAGTAATGAAAGATATGTTAAAAAATGCAAAAAAGTTTGAAGAATATTTTACGGAAAAATTAGAAAATCACAATATATTTAGAAAGAAAAATGGGTGGGTTTTATGTGACAAAAAAGATAGTATGGAGGTAGAGATAAAAAAAATAGGGCGTAATTTAATAGAAGAATTTGATGGAAAGATTGATGAATTAATAAAGTGCGGCGATGACGAAAAGTTAGACATAGGAAAGATTGAATTAATTTTAAAAGGATTACAAAATTTATTTTAATAATAGGGTAAAATAATATGAAATCGGAAATACCACCAAGTGAAAATGAAGAAAATAAAAAACCAAAAAGCCCAATTTTGCAAGAATTTTTAGATGAAATTTATGAGATAGAAACATCTGAACCCAAAGATCTGCCAAAAATAATGCCAGAAGAAACAAAAAAAGAATTCAAACAAAGGGTGGTCAGAGAGAAAATTAGAAAAGAAATAAAAATACAAAAGAAAAAAATTAAGCAAGAATTTGAAGAAAAAATCGAAGAAACAAAAGGTGATTTTAGAAAAATAATTTTAGGCATTTTAAGTGATTTTAAAGATAACGATCAAATAACACAAGATAAAAAAGATGAAGCATTTAAAATTAGTAGAAATGCTAAGATGCAAATGGATAAAGTTATTAATAATATAAGGATTATGTGTGATAATAAAATAAAATCTAAGATAGAAGAAATTAAAAAACGTTATAAAGAGGAATATGGGATAGAAATTTAGTAGTGGGTAATTTTTTCAGTCAGGGAACATAATTGATATGGGGTTTTCGGTAGAGTAAAATTATAATATGAAAAAGTTATTAGGGAAAAATTAGGAGTTGAATTGTAATTTTAAATTAATTACCTTTTTAATTTTTGCACTAGATTTTATTTAGTTCATTAATGTAAAAAGGAAAAAACTATGCCAGATTCAAGGGAAGGTATTAGTAGCAAAGCAGAAAAAAGTAAAGATGGTTTAATAGATTCATTAATAAGCGCTGCCAATCAAGCTAGTCCAAGGGTTCAAGAGAAGATTATAAAAGAAATAATTCCTCGCCTTAATCAATGCAATGGTGATGCTCATACTAGAGAAGAATTCGGGTCTATTATAGTGGGTATCCCTATCAGTGGTCGTAAAGATTTCAGTAATTATGAAGATTACGGTTCAATGGTTAAAGAAAAATTTCCGGACTTAAAAGAAAGGATAGAAAAAAAGAGAAATAAAGAATATCCGGGTTGGGAAAAAGAGGAACTGAAAGAATATAACGATCTTTTAGATAATGTCTACCAAACTGTTTATCTCTCAGAAAATTAGAAGTCGCGGTTATTTAATCAAAAAATAACAGCCCTCAAAAGGCTGTTATTTTAATTTCTTTTTCTGCTCACTACTACTAACTACAAACTAGCCAGTGAGGCCCATTTTATCTTTTACTTCTTTCATGGTTTCTTGGGCTATGGTTTGGGCTCTTGATTGACCCTTTTTTAAAATTTCTTGCACATATACTTCTCTTGTTAAAAGTTCTTTTTGTTTTCTGCGGAATGGCTCAAGGTAGTTAATTATTATTTCTGCCAAAGATTTTTTAAATTCCGCATAACTTTTTCCTTTAAAATCTTCTTCAATTTTTTTAATCGGTTTGTTGTTTAATAAACTATAAATAGTAAGAAGGTTAGAAATGCCGGGCTTTTTGGTAATATTATAAATAATATCCTTGCCTGAATCGGTTTGCGCAGACGATACTTTCTTTTGGATATCTTCGGGGCTGTCAAAAAGAAAAATACAGCTTTTTGGCTCATCGGATTTGGACATTTTCCTTTTAGGATCTTGCAGGCTCATTATCTTTGAACCTTCTTTAAGTATCAATGATGCCGGTTCTTTAAAGGTTTGTCCAAATTTTTGATTAAACTTTTTGGCTAAACTTCTCATTAATTCTATGTGTTGCTCTTGGTCTTTGCCAACGGGCACTCCTTCTCCTTTGTAAATTAACACATCAGCAGCTTGTAATACTGGGTAATCTAAAAGTCCGGCATTTATATTTTCTTTGAATTTTTTTGATTTATCTTTGTATTGGGTCATTCTTTGCAATTCACCAATAGGGCAAATAGTGTTAAAAAGCCAACATAGTTCGGTGTGTTCTTTTACTTGAGATTGTACAAAAATAATTGCTTTTTCTGGATTTAAACCAGCAGCAATATATGCAACTACAGTTTCTTTAATTGAATTTTGTATTTTCTTAGGGTCATAGGGCACCGTTAATGCGTGCAAATCAGCAATAAAAAATACGCATTCATTTTTTTCTTGGAGAGGGATCCATTGTTTTATTGCTCCAAGGTAATTTCCAATATGAAGTTGGCTTGTTGGCTGAATGCCAGATACGATTCGCATTGTTGAGTATTCAGTATTTTGTATTTAGTATTTCGTATACACGATACTTAATACTATATACTTAATACTTTAAAATTTTACACTTCAATAACTACTGGTAAGATCATTGGCCTTCTTTCTGTTTTGGCAAATAAGAAGTCTCCCACCTTATTTCTTATTTCATCTTTTACATAAGACCAGTTTACTGCGGTTCCATGTCCAGTAGTTTTTTCTACAATTTCCACCACTTTTTTACGGGTTTGTGAAAGCAAGTCTTTTGATTCTCTTAAGTAGACAAATCCTCTAGAAATAATGTCAGGTGAGCCTTTTACTTTTCCTGTTTGTCTATCTATGATTGCAACAATTACAAACATTCCATCTTCTGCTAGCATTTGGCGGTCTCGTAACACTATTTCCCCAACATCTCCAACACCAAGTCCATCAACAAACACATAGTTTGAAGGAGCTTTCTCTTTTAGTACTTCTCCTTTTTGATTAGTAAATTTTATAATAGAGCCGTTATCAGGCACAAACACCTTGTCTTTTCTTATACCCATTCCATAAGCTATTCTAGCGCATTCTTTCAACATAAAGTGGTTTCCATACACCGGAATAAAATAATCAGGCTTTACTTCGCTTAGCATTTGTTTTATTCCGTCTATATTAGTGTGTCCCGAAGCATGCACATTCATAATGTCATTATGATATACATTATCGGATAAGCGGTAAATATTATCTTTTACTCTTTGTACAGTTCTTTCGTTTCCCGGAATTACTGAAGAAGAAAATATGATAGTATCTTCTTTTTTTATAGTAATATACTTATGATTTCCCGCAATAATTCTTGGCAGAGCCGCCATTTCTTCTCCTTGTGCCCCGGTGCAAATAATCACTATTTTATTGTCGGGGTAATCATGGGCTTTATCTACGGGAATAATAACTCCTTTTGGAGTTTTTATGTAGCCCAATTTTGTGGCAAGTTCAATATTTAATTTCATTGAAAAACCGTCTAGCGCTACTTTTTTGCCAGTATGAGAAGCAAAATCTAATATTTGTTTTATTCTTTCTATTTGGCTAGAAAATGTGGCAATAATAGTTCTGCCTGGAGCTTGGCCTATTAATTTATTAATATTACCCAACATTTCTTGTTCGGTTACAGGCGTTTTAGAATTTATTGCTCCCAATGCTTCCAACATTAAAATGGTAGGCCTTTTTAAATTGGCCAGGTGATTGTAGTGTATTACATCTCTGCCAATAGGGTCTTTTTCTATAGTCCAATCGCCAGGGTGCACTATGGTGGCCACTGGAGTTTCTAAAATTACTCCAACTGCATCCATGATTGCATGGTCAATTTGAAAAAATGAAAGTTTGAAAATTCCCAAGTCAATTTTATCTTGCAATGTTTTTATATAAGTTGTTTTCAGTTTTTTTGAACTGCCCTTGTCAAAATCTTCCAGTCTGTGTTTTATCATTTCTAGCGTAAGGGGCCTTGCGATAACTTGCGGGTTGTTTAATTTTTTAAGTAAAATTGGAGCTGCCCCAATATGATCTAAATGTCCATGCGAAAAAATAACTGCTTTTATATTTTTTTCTTTTCCCTTTAAATATTCTATATTAGGGATTACATAATCTATCCCAGGCATGTCTTCTTCGGGAAATTGCAAACCCATATCCAGCACCACAATATCTTGACCATATTCAAAAACAGTCATGTTTCTGCCAACTTCTTCGCATCCTCCAAGAGGAATTATTCTTAATGCATTTTCTCCCCGCCAAAATGGAGTCTTAGAAATATTTTTTGAATTTTGTGTTGGTGTAAAATGCTTGATTTGTTTACCTTGAGTAGAACCGAGGGAAGTTATCCCGAAGCTCTTTTTTATTTGTTTTAACATAGTATTTACTTTACATTACAAAATACCTTGAAAGCGTTTTGTAATTTGAGATATTTATTTTTGAATTTATTATTATCGGTGTGCCAAGGGAGGGACTTGAACCCTCAAGCCTTGCGGCATACGGCTCTGAACCGTACATGTTTGCCAATTTCATCACCTCGGCATTGGCGTGGGGTGAATCTACCAGTTCTTTGTCTTCTGGCAGACTATTCATTGGAAATTATTTAGCTTTTAAAAAATCCAAGTTTTCTGGAACTGATTTTAGCGGTTCTACAAATCGTAATTCAGGAACTTGTTTATAATGTTCATTTTTTACCCAAACAGCTTTTCCTGAGTCTGGTTGGATAATATAGTAATAGCAAGCTCCTTGATTTTTTTCAAACGGCTCAAAATTACCCTTATCATTTTCTGCTACCCAATTAGCAGTTTTTAGTAAAGCATCAGAAGGGTTTATAGTAACATGCCCGTATCCTGCGGGAATAACAATTACATCATCCTTTTTTGCATGCACTACAAATACATCTTCAATTTTATTTTCATCTCCCTTTTGGGCAAAATAAAATCCTTCTCCCTCTATAACAATATATACTTCACCATAAAAACCTGCATGAATATGCCCCTTAGTTTTTACAAATTCTTCTCCAAACATTTGTGGTGGAATTATAGTTATGTCGTAGCGCAAGCCATTTTCTATCTTAACTTTCCGATACATTTTATACAGTTCAAAGTTTGGAGCAGTTTTAAACCATTCCTTATTATACACCACGCGTTCCATTTCTTTTAAGTGGCGTGTATCTGGTGTTAATTTTTGAAGGTTTATATCTTCCATAATGTTCATTTCCATACTCTTTTTGTTTTAATGTACCAGCTTGTGATATTGATAAATCTCTTTGCTGGATCAATTATTTTCATGCTCTGGGTGGAGCCGAAGGGCTCTGTATCTATTCCTTTTATCTTTTCCGATACCCAATATATATAATCAGGATTGTATAAAAATAGGGCAGGAGCATCATTCATTACAATATTTTGAAGCTTCTCGTATTTTTGGGTTTTTATATTTTCATCAAGTGTTTCACGCGCATCTTTTAATAATTGATCTACTTCTTTGTTTTCATAAGACGAAAGATTTAGTCCTGGATCTAATTTTTGGGATGAGTGCCAAAATGGATAAAGATCGGGTTGGCCTCCTAGTGATTCTCCATAAAGTAGAGCATCATAATTTCTGTTTTTTATTACTTGTTTAATATCTATAATAGAAAGGGCATTGATATCAACTGATATTCCGATATTTCCCCAATATTCTTTAAGTATATTTGCTAATTGTACTAATTGCGGCTGATTGATAGTGGTCAAGGTAAATTTTAAAAGTTGGGAATTTTGGGAAGAAGATATGCAAAGTTCGTTTAATTTTTTGCGAGTTGATTGTCCGGTTTCTCCGGTTGGTGCTAGGTCCGGCAAGTATTTTTTTTGAAATTCCGTTACCGCATTTTCAGTTATTTTTGAATAGGTTCCATCTACTTCATCTATCAATATGTTTTTGAAATTTTCATCTAATTTTGCGAGGCACACCTGAAGTTGTGTTACCTCTGTTCCCTTTGAACCCGCCCTAAGATAGCCTATAAATTGAAACGCAGGTTTTTTTACGGTAGTTTTTTCTTTTTGTCCCTGATTGTTGTTTTTAAATCCAGATTTATCTAAAAGTTCTTCGGCTGTTTGTATTTCGAAATTATAACTACTTGTTGGTTTTTGGTAATTGAAAAATTCAGGAATAATAGGTGAGTCAACCGCTGAAAGATTATTTTTTGTTTCAGAGCTTATTTTTTCTATTAGTTCATTTTTATTTACTGAGTATGCTAGGGCCTTTCTTATGTTGCTATCTGCAAAAATAGATGATTTTTGATTATTAAAAAACACGGCAAAATATCTTGGCAAAGAAAACCTATAAACAGAAAAATTTTCATCTAATTGAGGGAAAATTTTTCTAAACCAACCTTGGAGTATTTTTTTTTCTGCTTCTGCTTGGTTATTTTCTAGTGATGCTAGGGTAAATCCGTTAATGGATCCCGATTTGGCCGCTTTTATTAAGTCTTCTTTTTCTTCAAAAAACTGGAAAGACAGATTAGAAATAAATGAGGGGTTATTATAATATTTACGATTTGATTTTAAATGTATCGTTTTTATAAATCCTGTGTTTGTTTGATTAAGGTTTAAAAATTCAAATGGGCCAGAGCCAATGGGTTGTAAATTATAAAATGAGAGGGTAAAGTTTTCTGGAGAAACATTTTCCCAAATATGTTTAGGGATTATTTTAAAAGTTGCATTTTCAAGGAAAGAATTGTAGGGCGCTTTTATGGTTAAGGTAAATGATTTATCAGAAATTTTTTCTGCATTGACGGCTATCCAATTTGCTCTTAACGGGCTTTTATAATCTGAATTTTGGATTGTTTTTATGGTAAATATCACATCGTCAGAAGTAAGTAATTTACCATCATGCCAAAAAATATTATCTTTTAAACTGAACTCATATATTTTTCCATCAGGAGAAATGGTGTAAGAATCCACCAAGTCATTTATTATTTTACCATTGGCATCATAGGTCATCAGGCCTGAAAAAATCAAATCAATGAGGGTTCTATCAACATCATTAGTTTCACCATAGATTGGATTTATGAATCTGGGTTGGCCTACTACGCCTTCTATATATTTTCCGCCTAAAGATGGAACAGTTTTTGTATTATTAATATAAAAACTTGCTATTAAAAAAGCGAAAGAACTAATAGCTAATAAAAAGAATATAAGAAATATGCTTTTTTCTTTTTTTGTAAGTACTTTAAAAATTTGTTTCCACTGAGAAAAGCTTGGAAATTTTTTCATTATTTTAGACTATTGATTATTAGAGAAATGGCTACAATAACACATTCAATATGCTTAAAACAATAAAGATCCCTGCTACAACTACCGTAGCGTAAAATAAATTCTTCTGCATTCCTCTTCTTGAAGAGTAAAACTCTCCTCCGCCCCCAAAAGCTGAACCTAGCGCAGTACCTCTTTGCTGCAGTGCGACTAGCACAACTAAAATTATTGAAACTACAATTTGTCCGTAAAATAAATAGGTATTCACCCCGTTAGAAGTATGGGCAAAAAAATAATTTTTACCAAAATTATTTTTTTGCTTGCTCTTTTTAATTTATATTATTACTATTTTAACCTTTCAAAATTTAACACCCCATTCAAACTTCTAACGGGGTTCATATTAGTTATTATTTTTATTTGCTAAATGAGATAGTATGATATTTATTGCAAAAATTATCAAAGTTGTCCACAATAACGGATATAATAAAGGGGTGTTTAATTCTTCAAAAAATATATCAATTAGCCAAATTAAGCCCATATTAATTGCAAAACCAAAAAGTCCAAGGGTAATAATTCTTAATGGAAGGGTGATTACATCTAAGATGGGTTTTACAAAAAAGTTTAATAATCCTAAAATAACTCCCAAAAGTAGATAAACTTGCCACAAAGCGGTTAACTTAAACCCAAAAAAATTTGAATCAGGATACGCGCTTACAAAAACTCCTGGAATAAACATTACTGCTAGCCAAAGCCCTATCATAGCGCTCACTATTTGATAAATAAGTTTAGTCATCTTACTTTTTAATTATAGCAAGTTTTTTATTAAATATCAAGACTTTCATTCTACGCTTTACTTAGTTTCGCAGGCAAGGAAACTACGGAACGGGCACGATGAGCAGCATCGCGAAAACTAGAACCATCCCAAATCACATATATCCTGCGAGAAAAAAAATTACCGCTCACACGCGGAACATTGCCATCAACATCCCTCGAACCCGAGCATTTTGTATATGTGTGCCCCGAATCCAAATGGCGTTGGGTTTCATTGGGCCGTTGTGAATTTTCTTCGTGAAACTTTAAATTGTGAACCAAGCATTCACGCAGAGTCTCGGTTTTAATTTCATTATCCCGTAACCAGTTTGCAGAACGGTCGGCGTTTTGGGGATCAGCTTCTTGGGTGTCTCTGGTCCAAACAGCATAACTGCCTTGTGTTTGTGGGTTGCGTTCTTCTTGTTCTGGGTCAATTAATTCGTCAAGACTTCTTTCTTCTTGGTAG
>MHOW01000006.1:236510-238694 GCA_001820215.1 Candidatus Staskawiczbacteria bacterium RIFCSPLOWO2_01_FULL_33_13
GGTAGTGGTAACAGTGAAACTCTTTTTTGCAAGCTTGGTAGGCTTCTTCGGTGGTGAGCTTTTTGTCGATGATAAGGAGCCTTATGAATTCTTTTTTTTGTTCTTTTGTTCTTTCGGGAAGCTCTACGGTGGATAGGTCTAGTTCACGCTTAAAGTGCTTTGCGTATAATTGTAGTTGGTCTGAAATTTGAGGCTCAAGTTCTTGGCCTCTTAAAAGACCCAGTGCCCAGCAGTTTTTATGGTGGGGACACGAGGGATTTTTTAGGTGATTTAGAATTCTGTCATCACAGCCTCTCTCCTCTAGGGCGTCGGCGATGACGGGCAAGATTGAAAAGTTTCCATCTTGGTACGCTTGCTCTGCCAGTTCTTTAATGTCGGGGGTGAGCCATTCGGACTTCATGACGAGGGGTTCATAGGTGTACTCTTTGAATTTTTCTTGGGTTGGTGTTTCGGACATGGGGTTAAAATTAAGAATATTAATATTATATTATGATCTTAATTATAGTCTTACTAGCGATGATTTGCAAAGAGAACTATATTTTCTCTAAAATTTTAAGCTCTAGTTTATCATTTTCGGTGTCATATATTGCAAAAGTGGGTTTGAATCTTTGACCAGCAACTTCGCCTGGATTTACTAATTTGCAATTCCCTATCATTTCTACCCATGGCCTATGAGTATGACCATAAAAAACTAAATCAAATTTTCCCGATTCGGCTTTTCTCTTTGCGATATCAGGATAGTGGTTAAAAAATATTTTTTTATTGCCTAATTCTATTTCTAATTTTTCGGGAATATTATGTAATTGAAAATCTCCATTGCCTCGAACAAACATTATCTCTCCTTTGAAATTTTTTGTTGCTTCATTAATTATTTCTTGGTTACAAATATCTCCGCAATGCAAAATGGTGCCAATGTTTTCTTTATGCAAAAAATCAATAATTTTATTGAAATTATCTATATTGTCGTGAGTATCAGAAACAATTGCTATTTTCATATTGTAAAATATATTTATTAAATTTTTGCTTTTTTGTTAAAAATAATATGTCCTAATTTTGAAAGCTTTCAAAATTAGGACATATTAAATTCTTCTACTAAAAATATTTTAACGTACTCGTTCAATGAATAAAATTGTAATAATTTTTCTGTTTTTTCTGAAACATTATAAGGGGTTATCCAAACGCTTTGTTGGAATATCTTGTATCCTAGATTATGCAAAATACTCCGTAATAAATTTCTTGCTTTTCTATGTTTTTGAGGTATGTCAAAAATTACCATTAACCATTTACCATCAGATCTTTTCGTCTTGCCCTCTAGCATGAAACTAGTCTTCAATGCTCTTCCAATTCCTTCTTTCGTAAGTATCATTGCCTTTTTTCCTTGTAAATTTTTAACTTTGATATACCCCCTTATTTTTGACTTATAAATTAATTGTGAAAACTTTTTTCGGCCTTTTTCATGTTTAAGTTTTTTAAAAAATGGATTAGTGCTGCCCGTTATGATGCTTGCCTTTTGAAGATGTGATGTAAAGAATAGAAAATCTACTACATCATTGCTTTTTTCCAAGATGTCGTATAGATTCCAAAGAAATTCATCGGTAATAGATAACTTCATTATCTTTATTATGTCCTAATTTTGAAAGCTTTCAAAATTAGGACATATATTTTTTAAATTTCATGTTACTCTTTCATGTTGCTCGTAATCATTTTCATTTTTTAAAACTTCCTCCCTTTTGCCATTTAGCACCGTTGATTAAAGGCGCATAAATATCATTATTCTTATCTATGATTAAAGGATCAGAATGTGTAGTATCAAATCGGCCGAATTTTACCGAATTAACATCTTCCACAATTGCAATAGGAGTTTGTTCTTTTCCTTCTCCCATTACTAATACCGCAGCCACAGCTACAGAATCGGCAATATTTGTTTGAGACATTTTTAACACTCTTCCAAATATATCTTTTTTGCCACGATAATCTATCAAAGGATAAAACCCATAATACCCTATCGCAATTCCCATAACTCCATTTTTTAATGGTGTACAATGGCTATCAGAGATAATTACTCCTAATTTTTTCAATTTATAATTATTTTGGCTCTAGACTAGATATCCAACCTAGCCACGATATTTTTTAATGATATTCCAAAGCTCTTTTTCCAGTATAGTATTTTTTCTTCCGTAACGC
>MHOW01000007.1 GCA_001820215.1 Candidatus Staskawiczbacteria bacterium RIFCSPLOWO2_01_FULL_33_13
AATATTGATTATTTTTCTGTATCCATTTATTATAAAATACAACATTACGGGGGCTTCAATAGTAGTTTTAGTAAGCTCTTTGGTTGCAACTTTCGGACTGGCTTTTGAAGCTATTAGAACTATAAAATGCAGCTTGGTCCAATTTATAAACAATGTTATTTTTTCTTTTATAAACGCCTTAATTATGGCTGTTTCTGTTTATTTCTTAAAAGGATATTTTCCATACGGAATTTTGGGTTTTTTAGCGACTGTTTTAGCCGGAATTTTAATTTATTTTTTCTTGACGCTACTTTCTGACAAAATTTTCAATGATAAGGCGTTCCAGCTCGTAAAAGAAACTGTGGGGTTGCTCAAATAACATTAGATCAAACTATTAAAGTAATACATCATATGAACCATGTTCTAAAAAACATTGCTAGATATTTTAAAAATATTGTTTTAAAATTGGCAGAATATCCATTCAGAAATAAAAACAAAGAACGCGCCCGCGAAAATTTACAAAAACTAATCAAAGATAAAAGCATTATTAAGCTTCACATAGGTTGCGGTGCGCGGACTCTTGCAGGATGGATAAATATAGATCTGCATTATCATCCATATGAGAATTATTTAAAATCTTTTGGAGAAAAATATTATTCAAAAGAAATTCGCGGCACAAGATTTGATTTTTATCCAATGGATGTAACAAAGGAAAAAATGCCATTTGGTGATAATTCAATTGATGTAATTTTTCACGAAGATTTCATGGAACATATAGAGCAAAGAGATCAAGTATCTTTTCTTGCAGAAACATTGAGGGTTTTAAAAAGGGGAGGAGTCCACAGGATTAATACCCCGAATCTTTTATCTTCAATGAGAGATCATTCAGACTTTTCCAAGGGATTTGAAGGAGTTTATTTTGGAGAATGGAATAATCATCTCCATAAGAATGTATTAACGCCCAACACCCTTCAAGAGCTAGCATTGATGGTCGGCTATTCAAAAGTAATATTTAATAATAGGGATGAAAGTATTTCAAAATTAATACCTAAAGAATTCAGGCCTGGTCCTGATAGGCCAGCCGACGGTAATATTTTTGCAGATTTAATAAAATAAGAAGATGAAACTTTTAATCATTTACCATGGCGGGTTAATGTCCTGCGCTAAATCTATTTTCCGAGAATATGCAGCCCATGGTGTTGATTTAACAGTTATTGTACCGTCTAAAATTGCGGCTGGCCCAATGTATTCTTCATCGGGTTATTCTTCCTATAGTATAAATGATAAAGAAAAAGCATATCTTTTTTTACCAGTCAAACTGCGAAAGCCGGACAGCTATGGAGAAGGATTTAAATTTTTTCAATTGTTTTTTGCAATTAAAAAAATAAAACCGGATTTGATACATGTCTTTGATGAATACTCCAGCTTTTATCTGTTTCAAACAATGTTATGCAGGTACTTGCTGTTTGGCAAAAAAATTCCGGTAATATCTTACACTTTTCAGAATATTCCATTTAAGACTCCACCTTTTTTATTTAAAATGTCTTTAAGATTTTTTAAACGCATTGCCTATAAGATTTTATATTTTTTTATATTTTTTTACAATAAAAAAGCGCTAAATGGTGTAACCACATCTAATTTTGAAGCAATTTTAAACATTAAAAATAGTGGGTTTTTGGGTCCGCAAAAGAGAATTTTTTGGGGAATTGATTTTAATATCTTTTTTCAAAAAGACAAAAATTTATGCAGGGAAAAGCTGAATATTCCAAAGAATATAACACTCGTTGGTTATTTCGGTAAATTAGTCCAAGAAAAAGGAGTGGCAGATTTAGTTATTGCCGCAAGTAAAATCAATGATTGTCATCTAATGTTTGTTGGCGAGGGAGATTTTAAAGAAGAATTGGTTAAATTAGTTGAATTCCTGGGCATACAAGAAAGGGTTTATTTTTACAGTAGCGTAAATAACCGAGAATTAGTAGATTATTATAACTGTCTTGATGTGTTTGTTTTGGCATCGAAAACCACCGCTGATTGGAAGGAGCAGTACGGCAGGGTTTTGGTTGAGGCAATGGCTTGTCACATTCCGGTTGTCGGCTCTTCGTCAGGGGCAATACCTGAAGTCTTGGGCGGTTATCCTAAAAGTTTAATTTTTAAAGAGGGTGATGTAGAAGATTTGGTAGAAAAAATAAAAACAGCAAAAGACTTGCAATTCCCAGAAAACTTTAATATAAAAGAGTTTTTAGAAAAATTTAGCGTTGAGAATTTTGTTTTAAAACACATGAATTTTTACAAAAATATAATCCGATAGAAATTAATCAGGCCAGGTTGCGGCTGTGTTTTTAATTAGTAAATCTCTTACAAAATCGGCAATTATGCCATTTAAATGAATTTCATCTGCCGCATATTCTTTTAATAAAAACCCGTTTTTATCAGAAACTTTTGGATATATGTTTATATATGGATACTTGTTGTTTTCGCAGAATTTTTTCAATCTATCGTTGAATTCCCCGTATATATAGCTTCGCATTTTGTCTGTTCCGCAAAAAAGGGATTTATCAAGATGTTTTATTTCTCTGGCGGCCGGTATTCCATATACACATAATTTAATGCCCATCTGTCTTATTTCTTTTAATACATAGCCGTAATTGAAAATAGTTTGGTCGATAAGTTTTGGAACGGTTAATTTTTTTTGTTGTTTTTCGTATTGATGGCTTATATGAATTCTGCAGTCTATTTCTCCAAAAGATAGCATGACAATATCTCTTTTGGTGTTGAGTTTTCTTAAAACCTGGAATAATTTTTCATTTGATTTTGTGGAACTGTCTTTTTTGTTGAGGTTGTGCATGGTTGCGGCACCCAAAAAGCGCACGATGAACTGTTTTTTGTTGTAAAAAACAGTGGAGTGACTATCTCCTATCACATGAATTAGCGGTATGTTGTATATCCTGGAATGAATATAATTATAAACATCAAAAGTTTTATTGGATATTTTGCCTAAAAAAATTAAAATTGGTCGGGGTAGTTTACGGGCTAATTTTTTTATTTGAGCAATTAACATATTTTTTCTAGTTTGTTATTAGAAGTTTATCATTAGGTAAAGTAAAAATCAAACCTTATAATTATAAATGCGCGGGGGATTTTTGATTTGGCGCGTTGATTTCGTGGTCATGCTGTGCCATAATGAAAAACATAAAAATAGATATTATGGCTATGGAACCGAAAGCTCAAAAATTTATTCCCGTTGCTAGTCCCGCCTTAATCGGCAACGAAAAAAAATATGTTTTGGATTGCTTAAAAACCAATTGGATTTCTTCAATTGGTAAATATGTCACTCTCTTTGAAAGAGCATTTTCAAAATATATTGGGGTAAAGCATGCTCTAACATGCAGTAACGGAACCGTGGCCTTGCACCTTGCATTATTGGCGCTTGGTATTAAAAATGGGGACGAGGTATTGTGTCCCACGCTGACCTATATAGCTACCGCCAACAGTATTTTGTATGTGGGAGCCAAGCCAGTTTTTTTAGATTGCCAGAAGGATACTTGGAATATAGACCCTGCTAAAATTGAAGAAAAAATTACTAAAAAAACTAAAGCAATAATAATCGTCCATCTTTATGGTCATTCTTGCGATATGGAGGATATCCTTAAAATAGCCAAAAAGCATAACTTGTATGTTATAGAAGACAGCGCAGAGGCGCTTGGCTCAAAGTACCTGCTTGCCGGTAGGCAAGGTAAGGGAAAAATGTGCGGCTCCTTTGGCGATATTGCGACATTCAGTTTTTTTGGCAATAAAGTTATAACTTCGGGAGAGGGAGGAATGGTAGTCACCAATAATGACGAATTGGCTAAAAAGGTGGCATTATTAAAAAATCAAGGCATGGATACCAACAAAAGATATTGGCATCCAGTTTTAGGGTATAATTACCGGCTGACCAATGTCCAATCGGCTATCGGGCTTGCCCAACTTGAAAATATTGGAAAGTTTATTTTGAAACGGCGCCGGATTGCAAAAATGTATAGCCGTTATCTTAAAAACATAGAAGGAATCACTCTTTCTTTAGAGAAAGATTATACATTTCATTCTTATTGGATGTATTGCATTCTTATAGAAAAAGAATACGGGGTGGACCGAGACCGATTAATGAGTCTTTTGGAAAAACAAGGCATTCAAACGCGTCCGTTTTTTTACCCGATTCATACTATGCCAGCTTATCAAGCTTTGCATCATTATGGGTTGGATGTTTCGGAAGAAATCTCAAGAAAGGGAATCAGCTTGCCAACATTTTACGACCTTAGCGAGGATCAGGTAAAATATATAGCCCACCAGTTAGTAAGATTAAAAAAAGATATTATTAAAGATAAGCAAGGCGCAGAATATATTGTTAAAAGCGTGGACTCTGGTGACGAAAAAAAATTGGTATCTTTTTTTGAAGTTATAAAAAAACACAACTTAAATAATTTTTTTCATCCACATTCCTTTGATAAAAAAACAGCAAAAAAAATTGTTGATATTTCAGAATCCGGCAAAAGGGATTTGTATTACTTAGTTTTAGATAACAAGGAAAATATAGCGGGGTATTTTATGTTAAGAGGTTTTGATGAAGGCTATTTTGTGCCTTCATTTGCAATTGTGGTACATCCAGATTATATGAATAGGGGGATAGGCAAACAGATAACAATAATGGCAATAAAAATATGTGAGAGGCTAAGGGTTGGGAAAATGATGATTAAAGTATATGAGGATAATATAGTAGCCCAAAAAATATATCGTTCTTTGCATTTTACATTTTCTAAATCTGATAAAAAAAATGAATTAGTGGGGCGTTTAAACATAAGATGAAAGTAGGAATATTCGTTTATTTCATACCTATCGGAAAATCAGGAGGCGTACAGCGGTACTCAGAGCAATTGATTTCTGCCCTTGGAAAGTATTCAAACATTGAGGTTGTCGTATTTTGCGCTCCTCAAAATAAAGAGATTTTTTTGCCGTATGCCGCCGATAAGGTGTCAATAATAGTATTGCCAAAAAGATGCAAATATCTTAGAGTGCTTACTAATAACAGGTATCTGCGCCAAAGTCCGTTTTTTTCGGCATTAACAAAAAAGATATTTTATAACCGGTATTCTGCAAGAATTATGGATTGGCTGGGTGACTATAAACATATGATTGAAAAAAAAGTTGATGTAATCCATTTTCCATATCAGGTTTTAGACAGGTATGATTTCAGCATCCCGACATTAATTACTTTGCACGATCTTCAGCAAAAATACTTTCCGGAATTTTTCACTAAAGATGAAATTAAAGAAAGGGATACTTATTTTAAAAAATCAGCCGAACTTTGCACCAGAGTTATCGTATCTTTTGAACATGTAAAAAAAGATATCGTGAATTTTTATGGAATATCTCCAAAAAAAATAGATGTTTGCAGTTTGGGATATGATATTGGGCCAAGCATGGATACTGCAAAGTTTCCAGAGATCCTTAAAAAATATAATATTCCAGAAGAATACTTATTTTATTCAGCCCTTACCTGGAAGCATAAAAATCATATTAACTTAATTCGGGCATTAAAGTTGTTGCATAATAAATATAATAAAAAAATACATTTGATTTGTACTGGCGCTAAAAGCGATTTTTATCCTACGATTAAGTCAGAAATAGAAAAATTAGGCCTAGAAGAATATATCATATTTACCGATTTTTTACCGGAAGAAGAATTTTTAGTATTGCTTAAGAAAGCCCGGCTCGTTGTAGTTCCCACCCTTTACGAGGCCGGGAGTTATCCCCTTATGGAGGCCATGGTTTATAATGTGCCGGTGATTTGCTCTAATGTTACTTCTTTGCCGGAGCAGATTGGAGATGAAAGATTTATTTTTGATCCCCATAATATCGCCCAAATGGCTGATAAAATGTATCAAATGATTACCGGAGAAACATTAAGGGCGGAAAATATTGAAAACAGTAAACAGCAAATCAAGAAACTTGAATGGAGAAATAGGATAATTGATTTCATCGGTTCTTACGGGCAGTCACTTGAAGATTTTAAAATTAAAAAAATAATAATTTAATAATTTAAGGAATACCATGGAACACAATATCAATATTATCGGCTATGGTTTTGTAGGACAAGCTACTGCCATAGGATTAATGAAATTGGGTTACAAAGTAACAGCATACGATATTTGCCAAAAGGAGAATATTTATAACATAAGGGAGTTTGAAAAAATTGATTTAAAAATTGGAAAAATTCTTCCTGAGGAAGGCATTAATATTGTCTGCATTGCCGATAAAACGCTTGAAAATGGAAAACAAGAAGTGAGCCATTTACTTGAAGTGCTAAATGATTTAAACGGGAAAGGCAGTACAATTTTAAGGACAACAATATTGCCAAGGTTTTTTGCAGATCATAATGTTGATTTTTATTGGCCTGAATTTCTCCGTGAGAAAACCGCAATAGAAGATTTTTTGCATCCGGCGGCAATTGTTGTTGGCCGTAAAAATGAGAAAAGGTTTCCGTTTGAAGATAATTTTCCTGTTTATTACTGCACGCCCGAAGAGGCAAGCCATATTAAGTATCTACATAATATCTGGAATGCTTTGCGCATCGCTTTTGTCAACGAATTCGGAGATAATCTTATTAAAGAAAATGTAAATATGCAGAAAGTTGTAGATTTTATCTTCAAAAAAGAAAAATATTTAAAATGGGGAAATGCTTTTGGTGGGCATTGTTTGCCTAAAGACATTAAGGCTTACAGTTGTGAATATCCGGAAATTTTATCTTTGCATGCGGCGATGAAATCAAATAAAATCCACAAAGATAAATATCCGGAGTTAGATAAAAATCCCATTTTTTAATGAATATAAATGTATGAACAATGAAAAATTAAGAGACTCGGAATTGGGACCCGATGGGCAGGCAGCAGAAGTATTTAATATAGACACAACTCAGTTCACTGGCGGAGACAAGGAAAAAGTGAAAATTTGGGATAATTTCGCCAGAAGACATTTAGCGGAAATGAGAATTTTGAAGGATGCAGGACTTTTGGGTAAAAAAAATACGGATTGGCGAAATGTTTCAGAACATGCTTTGGTTGCGGGCGCTCTTGCTGGTATTTTGGCAAAACAACTCGAAGCAAGCGGTGAAGATGTTAATCCCGAATTAGTCGAAGCGGCGGCTATTCTGCACGATGCAGGAAAAAGATTGGATATTGAAAATAAGGTAAGATATAAAGCCGAAGGGAGAAAGGGAGTATTGCCGGAATTATTAAAGAAAGCCGGATATCCTGAAAATTTTATTAATATGTGCCGATATACGGCTAGAGTTCCAGAAATCTTTTTAGATGAAAAAGATCAGGACGCGGCGATTAACAAAAAAAGCATAGGAGAATTATTGGTTGCTTATTGCGATGCCAGAATAAGAAATACAGAAATAGTTTCATTAGAGGATGCAAGAGACAAAAACAAGGAAAAAGTTCCGAAAGACGCAGATTTTTATGATAAGTGGTATTCTTTTTATAAAAAATTGGAAGCCCGTATCTTTGAAAAAACGGGACAGTTGAAATCCGAAGATTTCAATAATAAAAAGGTGATTTTAAATCTATTACAAAAATAAATAAAAATAGTTATGAAAAAAATATTAATTACGGGAGCCGTGGGGGCAATCGGATGTCATTTAAGCAGGCATTTATTAACTGATTCAAAAAACCAGTTGGTGTTGGTTGATAATTTACAGCGCGGGAAAATTGATAATGATTTTTCTGAATTATTAAAAAATGAGCGCGTCACATTTATCGAAGCTGATTTAACCAATCAGGAATTCTATAAAACCTTAGACACTGATTTTGACCAAGTGTACCACTTGGCAGCGGTAAATGGTACAAAGCTTTTTTATCAGATGCCACAAGAAGTGCTACGCGTCAATACATTAACATTGGTATATATTCTTGAATGGATACGGGGTCTGGTCAAAAAGCCAAAACTTTGTTTTACCTCTTCTAATGAGGCTTATGCAGGGGCATTGGCATCGTTTAATCAATTACCAATCCCTACGCCCGAAAATGTACCTTTAGTAATTTCTGATACTTATAACGCTCGCTGGTCATATGCTTCTACAAAATTAATTGGCGAGCTTTTTGTCATTCATTATGCCAAGGCTTATGATTTTTCAGCAGTAATTGTTCGGCCGCATAATTTTTATGGGCCAAGGTCAGGATATGACCATGTAATCCCGGAATTTATTGATCGTATTTTTAAAAAGACAGATCCATTTTCGGTATTTGGGTCAGATGATACCAGGACCTTTTGCTATTTACCTGATGCAGTAAGGGGTATGCAAATGCTGATGGATTCAGAAAAGACCAATAATCAACCAATTGAAACGGTGCATATTGGCGCCACCGATGAAATTGTGATGATTGATTTGCTAAAAAAACTATTTAACATTATTGGATGGGAGCCAAAAAAACTAGATGTCCAATCTTCTCCTCAAGGAAGCGTAAAAAGACGATTAGCCGATATTACGAAAATAAAAAACCTGGTTGGTTGGGAGCCGGAAACTTCTTTAGAAGACGGCCTTAAAAAAACGATTGAGTGGTATAAAAACAATCCTAAAAAATAATCAAATAAAACCTCAATTTTTTATGCCAGCCCAACAAAAATATTTAACCGATGAAGAATACAAGTTTATTTATGAGCGGGCGGTGCGCCTGTGTTTGGATTTTATTATTGTCAAAGACGATAAAGTGCTTTTATCAAAAAGAGATATTGATCCTTACAAAGGATATTGGCATTTGCCCGGTGGAATGGTTCGCTATAAAGAAAGTTTTGACGAGGCCGCAGAAAGAATACTAAAAAGTGAACTTGGGCTAAAGTCAAAAATGAAAAAATTAATAGGTTATATGCAAATGCCTGATGAAATAAATGAAAATAATATTCCCGTACATAGTGTCAGTATTGCATTTTTGACAACGCTTGAAGAGGGGGAGATAAGGGGCAGCGAGCAGGCTCATGAAATTGAGTATTTTGCATCATTACCGGAAGAAAATTTGCATCCCATCCAAGGGAAATTTTTAAAAGAATATTGGGGAAAATTGATGGAAATGTAATCAGAAAAACAAGAGATAGTTTTTTGGTTGAAAAAAATGATGGATTTGTTATTATTAACACATTAAATTGGTCAAAAGTATGGAAAATCAAAACTCGCCCTTACCAAAGGCTTCGGCAGGGCAACGGAAAATCTTAGTCACGGGCGCCGGCGGATTTATTGGCCATCACTTAGTGCGCCAGTTAAAAAAACAAGGCCACTGGGTAAGAGGTGTTGATATTAAAGAACCGGAATATTCTTTAAAAACAGAAGCCGATGAATTTTTAATGCTTGATTTACGCTACTATGAAAATTGCTTAAAAGCCACCGAGGGCGCGGATGAGGTATATGCCTTGGCTGCTGATATGGGAGGCATGATGTTTATTACTTTCCACACATCTGATATTTTATACAACAATGTATGCATTAACGCTAATACGGCCGAAGCTGCCAAGCAAAATAAGGTAAAAAAAGTATTT
>MHOW01000008.1:0-12936 GCA_001820215.1 Candidatus Staskawiczbacteria bacterium RIFCSPLOWO2_01_FULL_33_13
ATTGTTCCATATATTGTCATAGGTCTTCCACTATACCTTCCTTTCATAATTTTTGAAGAGCTGGGTGTATCATATCATGTGGACCAGAACAGGGTATTGACAAATGTTGATAGTGATGATATGATTAAAGTATCGGGGTATTGACAAGTGAAATAGTAAGTAATTCAAATAATTTTAAAAAAGAAAAAACTGTAACCCTTTTGTAACATAAGCTTTATAACGCATATAATAAAAGCTTATTTTACAAAAGGGCTTATAAATATGAATAAAATAATTTTAGTAAAAAATACAAAAATAGCGTGCATACTTGCTATTGCGTTAGTTTCTGTGTTTGGCGTGGCTTTGAATGCAAATGCGGCTTCAACTGGTCCCGTTACCATAAAAGTAGACTTTACTTATACTAGTTCAAACATACCTAAAACAACTACTTTATCTAATAATGTGGTAGTTGGTGATAATGTTAGCTTTAATTTAGTTGATGCTAATGGATCAACTGTTTTTTATCCCGCCCTTTCACCAAATGTACAAAGCATGCAAGCTAGAGGAGAACAGGGAAAAGCAGAATTTTTCATACATTATTGGAGCACCGAATCAGATGCCGAGGGAACCATTACCATTTCAGGAGCTACATTCTCGAGTATTGTAAATGAAGTAGAAGATCTTGATGATTCTTGGTGGCCAGGCAGTGAAGGATACAAAACGGGTTCTGAAGATTCTCTAACAATTACAAGCGACACTACTGCTACTTTTAATTTGCACTTCAATGAACCAGGCGATAGTTTTACTTTAAATTATGTACCCAACCAGATTAATCAGTGCCAAGATGGTATCGACAACGACGGAGACGGAGCAATTGATTATCCGTCGGACTTTAGTTGCACCTCTAGTACAGATGACGATGAAACCCTTCTTAAGTCACAATGTCAAGATGGATTAGACAATGATTCAGATGGGTTAATTGATTATTCACAAGATATTGGATGTTCAAGCAATCAAGACAATGATGAATTTAACGCTCCAATAAACTGTTCAACTCATGCACAATGCGGAACTAACGGACTAACCGGAAGTCCCTCCTGCCAAGGAAACAGTACTTACCAAAACTATATTACTTACACTTGCAATAACGCAGGAACCACCAATTCGTTTTGCAGTAATAGTACTTCTAGCCAATTGCAAAGCAACTGTTCTTCTAGCCAAACCTGTTCTAACGGGATTTGCAATGCAATAGCCCAATGTCAAGACGGTATAGATAATGATTCAGATGGTTTAATAGATTTTCCATCAGATACTGGATGTTCAAGTAAGCAAGACAATGATGAATTTAATGCTCCAATAAACTGTTCAACTAATGCACAGTGCGGAACCAATGGAACAACCGGTAATGATTTCTGCCAAGGAAATAGTATACATAAACATTATACTACCTATACTTGCAATAACGCTGGAACTACAAGTTCATTTTGCAGTAACAGTACTTCTAGCCAATTACAAAGTAATTGTTCTTCAAACCAAACTTGTTCTAACGGATCGTGCAACAATAATACCACAACTACCATAACTTGTTCATCTAACTCACAGTGCGGAACTAACGGATTCATTGGTGGTTCATTTTGCCAAGGAAATAGCACTTATCAAAGTTACATAACTTATACCTGTAACAATCCTGGTACTACCAGTTCAAGTTGCAGTAATTCAACCAGTTCACAATTACAGGCCACTTGCGCATCAAATCAGACTTGTTCTAACAACACTTGCGTAACTTCACAGGTACAATCTAACTTATCAGCTACAGCAACTATAAGAAATCTTTCTAGTGGAAACTTAAATTATTCTTCGTTTGCAAATGCAAGCCCAGGTGATATTGTCCAAATTAGCGTACTAGTTTCAGTATCTGGAAGCCAGTCTTTAAATAATGTTACGGTAAAAGATATATTACCAGCTAACTTAACTTACAATAATAATTTAACCATAGATGGCGTTGCAAATGGTTCAAATATAACACAGGGAGTAAACCTTGGAACTATGAGCCCAAATATTGGCCAAGCAAAAACAATTACCTACCAAGCTCAAGTTGGCCCAGCTGCAAATTTTGCCTTTGGAACTACTACCTTAAATAATTCAATTACTGCAACTGCTGATGGAGGAATTACCTCTGGGGCTAAAATAACTCCTGTATATGTAACAAAATCAAGCGTATTGGGAGCTACTGATATACCTACTGGATTAACTAATAACTTGTGGGTTGATTCATTCTTCTTGCCTTTAGTATTGGCACTGCTTGGAATTTGGTTATTTAATTCTGGCTTATTGGGAAATTTTGGAATTGCTGGTCTTAGAAAGAAAATGTACCAAAATGAATTAAGCAATAAAATTGCAGAAATTAAAAAAAGAGAAATATAAGTTAAGAAATTTAAAAACCGCCATTAATAAGGCGGTTTTTAATTGTGTATTTTGGAGTATTATTTACGACCTTCAAATGCGCTTTCTAGTGTTTCTTCGTCGGCATACTCTAACTCTCCGCCAAAGGGAATTCCTTTAGCCAAGTGAGTAACTTTAATTAGAGATGCTTTTAATTTATCTAATAAAGCCCTTAAAATTAGTACAGAAGCGGCTCTGCCTTCTAGTGTAGGGTTTGTGGCAATGATTATTTCTGAAAAAATTGTTTTATTAAAACCAAAATTTTGGGGGTTAAAAATTCTTTCTTGCAACTCATTAATTCTTAAGTTATTGATTTCTTCATTTTTAAAAGCACCAGCTCCATTACATAAAATAAAATAGAGACCGTTGTATTTTTTTGTATTTTCAATGGAAATTAAATCTGCTTCTTTTTCTACCACACACAATACCGTTTTGTTTCTTGATGGATTTTGACAGATATTACATAAAGCAGTTTCTGGTTTAGCCCCTGAAAAATCATCAATACTGTAAGGGTTAAAACAAAATTTGCATAACTGTATTTTATTTTTTATTTGTTCAATAGCGCGTAATAATTCATCAATACTTTCTTTTGGCTGTTTTATCAAATAAAAAACAAAGCGGCTGGCAGTCCTTGGCCCTATAGTAGGAAACTTTGAAAATAAATGAGAAAGGTTTTTAATGTAATCCATTTTTTGAATTTGAAATTTACAATTTGAAATTTTAAATCAATTTAAAATCGTCACTTTTTCAAATTAAAATATTTTAATATTGAATTCAAATTTTAAATTAAAAATTCCAGAAATTACTCTCCAGTAATTTCTGTGGTGTAATCTCCTTGTTCTAAATTCCTAAAACTAACTCTTTGTTCGTCAAAGTATAATTTTACAGCACCCGTAGGACCATTTCGATGTTTTGCAACAATAATTTCAGCAATATTTTTTTCTAACGAATTTTCTTCATACTTATCAGCGCGATAAATAAACATCACCACATCGGCGTCTTGTTCAATAGCGCCAGAATCTCGCAAATCAGAAAGCATGGGCCGTTGCGGTCTTCGCCCTTCTACCGCACGCGATAATTGAGACAATACTAAAATAGGAATATTTAATTCCTTTGCCAGCATTTTTAAAGCACGAGAATTTTCGCTCACCTGCTGAATAGGGGTAGCATATTTATTAGTGTGATCCATTAATTGAAGGTAATCAATAACAATCAACCCTAAACCCTTATCTTGCTGTAATCTTCTTGCCATGGCCCTAATTTGCAAGATATTAACCATACCCATATCATTAATGTACAAGGGCGCTTCTGATAAGCTACCTATGGCAGTTTGTAATCGCGAAAAATCATTATCGCCTTGGCCGTCTTGTAATTTGCCGGTTCGCAAGCGCCATGAATCAACATTGGCCTGGCTTGCTAGCAATCTTTCTACCAACTGATCTTTAGACATTTCTAAACTAAAAACTCCAACCGGCAAATTTTCCATTACCGAAATATGCCGAGCAATATCCAACGCCAGCGAAGATTTTCCCATACTAGGGCGGGCCGCCAAGATAATTAAATCTGACCGCTGTAAACCTGATAACATATTATCAAGTTGTTTAAAACCCGTAGGAGTGCCTCGATACAATCCAGTGTGCTGTGATCGTTGTTCTATTCCTTCAAATACTTCTGGAATTAAATCTTTAATAGCAACAAAAGACTGGGTTAACGATTTTTGGCCGATAGAAAAAATACTTTTTTCGGCTTTATCTAATAATTCATCAACTTCCCGTGATTCATCGAAGGCACTTAAACCTATTTGTTCGGATGCTCCAATTAAATCTCTTAAAATTTTTTTTTCACGCACAATTTTTGCATAGTTAACCACATGCGTGGCAGTAGGAACCGTATTGATCAAAGAAGTAAGATAGGCCGAGCCTCCCACAATTTCTAATTTTTCTTTTTCTTTTAATCTTGTTGAGACAGAAAGAATGTCTATAGGCTCCATTTTTGAAAAAAGCTCAATCATTGAAAAGTATATTTCTTTGTGGATGTCTTTATAAAAATCCTCGGGACTTACAAAATCTGAAACCCTTATAATGGCATTTTTATCTAACATTAAGCAACCCAGCAAACTTTGTTCTGCTTCTATATTTTGCGGTGGTTTTTTTTCGGGCATCAAACTATTCATAAATATTACTAGCAACAGTTCGGTGGTTCGAACCACCGAACTGTTGCTACTTGTAGTATTACTAACTTTAAATTATTAAGACTTTTTTAACACCGGGCCATTTTGAGTATCGTCTACTAAAAATCCGTATTTTTCTATTTCTAAACGCATTTCGTCTGCTTTTTGCCAATTTTCGGATTTTCTATAACTTTCTCGCAATTTAAGTAATTGTTCAACTTCAAGTGGCACATTAGATTGCTTTAATTTTTTAAAATCAATAATGTCAAAAATACTGTTTATTTCTTCAAAGAATTTATATATTTGCTCAGAAGTTTTTTTATCCACCACATTCTCATCTAAAAATTTATTAACCTCTTTTATTAATTCAAAAATTACCGCAAAGGCTTTTGGGGTATTGAAATCATCATTTAGCGCATTATAAAAATCTTCTTTTGATTTTTTAAGCAGATTTTGAATTTTAGATTTTAAGGAATTTGCCTGCATGCCGCCAGACAGGGATTTGTTTGGGGTTTGGGATTTAGTATTTTGGATTTTTCGCAAGAATTCCTCAATTTTTTCTTGAGCCATTCGCACCTCTATCATCATAGATTCTGAATAATCAATAGGGGAGTGCCATAAGTTTTTTGCCAGCCAAAATCTTAAAAGTTGATAGGAGTGTCTTTTTAAAAAGTCATCAATGGTCACAGAATTATTCAAAGATTTTGACATTTTTTGCCCATCAATAGTCAAAAATCCAGTGTGCATCCAATATTGTGCCATTGGTTTTTTGCCCGAAATAGCTTCCATTTGGCTTATTTCTGCTTCGTGGTGCGGAAACATTAAATCTCTGCCTCCTGCATGAATATCGTATTGCGCTCCAAAAAACTTTTCTGTAATTGCGGTATCTTCAATATGCCAACCAGGACGGCCTTTTCCAAAAGGGCTTAGCCAACTTGGTTCTTCTTCGTTTTGGCGTTCGGTGAGTTTCCATAAGCAAAAATCTCCTCTGTTTTTTTTATTTTTACTATAATCTATCCTTGAAACCGAATCTTCTGCTCCAAGAACATTTCTTCCAGATAGCTTTCCGTAATTTTTAAATTTACTTATATCGTAGTAAATTCCATCTTCTAATTGATACGCATAACCTTTTTGCAAAAGCCTTTCTATTTGACTGATTATCTCTTTAATGTAATCTGTGGCCCTAGCGTATTTATCAACACTATCAACCATTAATGCCTTCATATCCTTTAAGTAATTTTTCTCAAACGCGATTGCTAAGTCTTTAGGAAACACCTTCTTTTCCCTAGCCCTTGCAATGATTTTATCGTCTATGTTGGTGATATTTTGCAAATAAAAAACTTTAAAACCGATAAATTTTAAATATTTTACAAAGCAGTCTAAAATAACATAGGTTCTGGCGTGTCCAATATGTGAAAAATCATAGACGGTGGGGCCGCATACAAATATATTCACCAGCTTTTTATTTTTTGGTTTTAATAGTTCTTTTTTCTTACTAAGAGAGTTGTAAATTCTTAATTTACCAATTGGCATAGTTTTATATAGTTGTTTATTCTATCAAAAATAAATTGAATGAGCAAATGTTAGCCAAAACTTTCCAAACAAATTTTTTTATGATAACCTCAAAAATGATGAAGAAAGTTGATATTATTTTTACTATTTTTTTTGGAATTTTATTGGGTTTTTTAATAAGTGATTTTTTGCATGCCGGAAGAATTTACATAGGACCATATTATAGCTTTCTATTATGGATTAGTTTAGCCTTATTTTCTTTACTATGTTTATGGGTATCACATATTATCGGTAAAAAATTATTATTTGTTTTACAAGCTGCAAAACATTTGTTAGTTGGGGGATTTGCAACAATAGTTGATTTGAAATTTTTTGAATTATTGCTTTGGATATTTTCAGCGTTTGTAATAATAAATCCGGTAATTCTTAAGGGAATTTCTTTTTTAGTGGCAACCCTGATAAAATATTTTGGCAACAAATATTGGGCATTTCAAAAAAATGGAACAGAAAAAATACACAAAGAAGTTGGAAGTTTCTTTGTAGTAACTTTAGTCGGAGTAATAATAGATGTAGGTTGTTTTTACTATTTTGTAAAAATAATGGGCCCGCAATTTTCAATAAATATGGAGGTTTGGTTAAAATTAAGTGTCATTTTTGCCGCAATTATTGCAGCACTATGGAATTTTTTAGGGTACAAGTTTTTGGTATTTAAAAATTAGACCTACCGCATAAAGATTTTCGTAGCGAACTGTAGCATATTTTGAAAATAAAAATTGATAGAATTTGGAGGTTTGCCCTCTGGGCAAGCTGACAAATTATATTGAATATAATTGCTTGCTCGGTCGAAATAAATGAAAACACATTTTCATTTATTCCTCCCTCCCTGCACAATTATAGCAAGTTTTACATCAAAATAGACACAGTGTAGTAGAAAAATCTTTACGCAGTAGGTCTATTAGAACATATGTCAGAACTACCAAGTAATGAATCGTTGCAATCAAAAAAAATAAATCAAAGAGAGTATAATTTCGAAGAAGAAATGGAACAGCTTGAAGTCTCAATGATTTCTTTAGTTTTACAATTAAAAGATGCTATCGTAGAGGGTGATTATAGTTCTTTTTTAAGCGATGATACCGGGGGTAGAATGCCAACCTTAGTTTTAAAATATATATCTGATATAGTTTTTGAAAAATTAAAAAAAGAATCTAATAAAAATAAAGAAAAAGTAAAAGCATTTTTCTTAGCAGCAGGGAGAGATTTGCCAGAGCCAAATAAAGAATATCAATCCAAAAAATATCAAGAGGTAATAAATTATCTTAAAAAAATGAATTTTGGGGATAGAAAAATATTAATTATTACTCAATTTATTGATTCTGGAAACACGCTTAAATCTATAGGAGCAATTTTAAAAGATGAAGGTACTAACATAAAAAATGATTTTGACTTTGCATCTTTAGATATTGAATTAAATCCGGATATTGATCTCAACGAAATACCATGGATTCAAAAACAACTTAAAGATCAATTTGGATCTAAATTATTTATAGGACATAAGCACGATACCGCCATGTTTATGAGAAGCCGACATGGAAATTTATCGGGAATTACAAGAACTGATTATTCTCCTGTTCCCAAAGTATCCGAATCTTCTTATAATAATATCATTAAAACAAGGCAAGATTTAAAATTAATGGCCGAAAAAATAGTTGAAAAAGTTTGGCCAGAATTAAAATAATGCATCAATGAATAATCTAGTTTTATATAGAAAATACCGACCGCAGGATTTTTCAGAAATAATAGGGCAAACACATATTGTTCAAACCCTAGTAAATTCTGTAAATTCAAATTCAATTTCACATGCCTATTTATTTTCAGGCCCCAGGGGCTCTGGTAAAACCACCATGGCCCGTATTTTTGCAAAAGCAGTAAATTGTGAAGGAAAGTCAATTAACAAACCATGTAATAAATGTGATTCTTGTCTTGAAATTACAGGATTTAACTCAATGGACTTAATAGAAATTGATGCAGCTAGCCACACAGGAGTTGATGACATAAGAGATTTAATAAGCGGAATTAAATTTGCGCCTATAAAATCAAAATACAAAATATTTATCATTGATGAATGCCATCAGTTAAGTAAATCTGCCGCCAATGCGCTTTTAAAAACTTTAGAAGAACCTCCAAGCCACGCCATATTTATATTGGCAACCACAGAATCACACAAAATGATTCCTACGATTATTTCGCGATGTCAAAGATTTGATTTTAAGCGTCTTTTTGTTCCAGAAATTATAAAAAAGCTAGAATTTATCGTAAAAAAAGAGGGGATTAAGTTTGAAGATTCAGCACTTGCGTTAATTGCGTTAAATGGGAGAGGTTCGTTTCGTGATGCGGAATCTTTGCTAGAAAAATGCATTCATTTTTCGGGAAAAAACAAAATAGTTACGGCAGGAGAAATAAAAGAATTATTGGGGATTGTTGAAGTTTTACAAATTTCTAAACTGGTTGATTTTATAGTAAATAAAAATACCCAAGAGGGGATTTTACATATAAATTCTTTAATAGATTCCGGCGTTGATCTTGGTGAATTTACAAAAACCTTGATATTTTATTTGCGCCAATCATTGCTTTTAAAAATAAATCCAGAGCTTTTACACCCCCAAACTTCAGGGCTATCAACCGAAGAGCTTTCGGTAATGAAAGAGCAAATACGAAAAGTAAATGAAAAAGAGATTCAAAAAATGCTGGAATTATTCATTGAGGCAGAAAATAAAATGAAGTATTCAAGCATTTTACAATTACCTTTAGAGCTTGCAATTATTGAAATAACTTATAACAAACCTGCGTTATAGATAGTATTTATTTTTATAACCAAAAAACCATTATTTTATTAATAAAATAATGGTTTTTTGGTTTATTAGATTAAAAATCTTATCCGAGTTATCCGAGACCCGTTCTCGGATAAGATTTTTAATCTAATAAAATTGATGAAAGTTTATTTGTTTCTTTTCCTTAATAAAAACAAGATTATAATAAACAAAATTATCCCCAAGCCAGCATAAATATATTGTTTATATTCTTTATAATCATCGGGAATGTAACTGTATGCAATTTTATCTAATTTTTTAAAAGTATTTTCTAACTTATAAGAAGTATCATCTTTTACAGTTGGATTGGTATCATCTTTTATTTCTTGGCCATCCCATAAACCATCGCCATCGGTGTCAATATTTAAGGGATTGGTGCCATATGTATGAATTTCTTGGTCGTTGGGTAATTGGTCACCGTCAATATCAGGATCACTATTATCTCCTAAAGAATCATGGTCGGTATCGCGCCATTCGGTTTTATCTAAAGGAAACACATCAATTTTGTCACTAATAGTATCTTGGTCAGTATCTGGATTTTTTACATCGGTGCCTATGGCAATTTCTTCATTATTAAGCAATTGGTCGCCATCAATATCTTCATCTTTTGCATCTGGCATACCATCTTTATCGGTATCAAAATCAACAAATACGCTTTTAGTAATTTTATTGTCTTCTACATTATCGTCTTTTAGGCTAGTTCCTATAATTTTAGCTTCAATATTATAGTTTCCATTCATTGCTTTCCAATCGGTGAATACATCATCGTAGGTGTTTGGTTTTACAGAAATGGCTAGAGGCTCAGCAATTTCTTTTCCGTTATATAAAAAACTTACATATCCTGAAACATCAGTGTCTCCGGTATTAAATATTCTTGCGTAAATTTTAATTACATCACCGTCAATAATATCACTCTTTGAAAAAGTGATGTCGGTTTCTGATATTGAAAGATCTGTTTTTGCGGCCGTAAAATTAAAAGAAAACAAAAAAATGAAAATAGTTGATAGCCAAAAATAAGAAAGATAATTTAATTTCATTTATTTATTATATAACAAGTCTATTTTACTATTTTCATTGAAAAATGTAAAAAACACTTGCAGCACTAAAACTAGGTTAGTATAATTAAATAAAGCTAGATACTAGTTAGAATATGAAATCAAAAAGTAAAGAAAGAGACAAAGCTATAGAATTAAGGGAACAAGGATTATCCTACAAAGAAATTCTGTAACAAGTTCCAGTTGCTAAATCATCCTTGTCTTTATGGTTAAAAAGTGTTAAATTAGCAGAAAACCAGAAGCAAAAGTTAACTGCGAAAAAACTGGCTTCAACAAGAAGGGGCGCGCAAAAAATGAAAGATATTAGAATAGCTCTTACAAAAGAAATAAAAGATAAAGCAAGAAAAGAAATTGGTAAATTATCTAAAAGAGAACTATGGCTAATTGGAGTAGCTTTATATTGGGCGGAGGGAAGCAAAGAAAAGGAATATAACCCAGGTTCTCGTATGGTATTTTCAAATTCTGATCCATACATGATAAAATTATTTTTGAAATGGCTTATAAATATTATAAAAGTTCCAAGAGAAAAGATTTATTTTTCAATTTATATACACGAAAGCCATAAAGATAATTTAGAAAGAACAGTAATTCATTGGTCAAAATATACCGATTATCCAAAGCAAGAATTCAGTAAAATTTATTTTAAAAGGAATAAAATAAATACTAAAAGAAAGAATATCAGAGAAAATTACTTTGGATTATTAAGAATTTCAGTTATAGAAAGTTCCACCCTGAATAGGAAAATACAGGGTTGGACATAGGGCATTTATGGAAATTTATAAACATTCCGGGGTCGTCTAATGGTAGGACTTCACTCTTTGGAAGTGAATATTTTGGTTCGAATCCAAGCCCCGGAACATTTTATTGTGCGACATTTATAAATTCGTAAATTAAAATAATGATAGATAGCAATATTTTAAAAAAGTTTAGGTACCCAGAACTTTCCGTAAAAGAGTACAATAATTGGGTTATTTTATGCCGGTTTAATCATATGACTCTTGGTTCTCTTGTTTTGTTTTGCAAGGACGATGTTAATGAATTTTCTAAAATATCAAAGGAGAGTTTTGCTGAATTACCCCAGGTGATAATTGAAATTGAAACAAAAACCAAAGAATTGTTTCAAAACGACAAGATTAATTATTTAATGCTCATGATGGTTGACCCGGTGGTGCATTTTCACATATTGCCCCGCTATTCTTCTGATAGGGAATTTGAAGGATTTACTTTCAAAGATTTCAGCTGGCCCAAAAAGCCGAATCTTGATTTGATGAACAAAATTGATGAAGATATGTTATTAAAAATAACGCTAAAATTGAGAAATTATTTTAACAATAACAGTTGATAGGCTTTCAAAATTTTGTTAGATTGAGGCAATAATGGCGGTTCTAACATTACCTAAAGCCCACAGCAGCCTTATATTAAAATAATTATTGACTTACTTTGCAACTCTTTTTTTAAGATAAAAGGACAACTAGATAAATTATTTTTTTTTAAAATGAAATAAGGATATGAAATATGAAAAAGGTTATGGCTATTGATATAAATGTAATTATTTTAATTATCACTTTTATTGCGATTACTTGGACAGCAATAGAAACAAGAAGAATCGCTAATGAAACAATCAGGCTAAATTTAAAACCGTTAATTTTTCGCAGTGGACAGATTGTAGGTTGGAAAATTCTATCATTGGAAGATATGAAGCAGGCAAATAATCTTCAACCCACATTGGAATTTACCAATCTTAAAAATACTGCCACAGATATTACTGGTTATATTATTTTAGATAATAAAAAGTATAACCTAGTATTTAATGGTAATGTTCGAGGTGCTAATTTAGAAAATAATGGAGTTATGAAAGCCATTTATAATGTTAAGTGGAGCTGGCTTCCTCAAAATGGGGGTTTATTAGCTACTTATGAAAAAAATAAATTTGAAATAAGTGAAAAGAAAAATCAGATATATTTATTATATAAAGATATTCAGGGGAATTCATATTACTCCAGTGAAGATGAGAATTTTAGCCCACTATCAGAAATAATAGAAAAACAAATTTCTTTCTCAAAAATTATTTTTGGGTTAATTGCATCTCTGGGTATAATTGGTTTAATAATCTTTGTCTAAATTTATTATTAAAATCTTGTTTCCAGATCAAAGAACATAGCCACCTAGTAAAACTATATTTTATATTAATAAAAATGAAAAATAAAACTAAATCTTTCATAATTCTCATTTTCATTGTATGTGTTTTTACTGTTCTACTATTAAAAGAGATAACTAAAACCAAAACAAGCGATACAATGGAATTAACTATTAATAGTATCGTATCTTACTATATTGATAATCCAAACAATAAAGGCGATACCGCTTCGGCAGTTGTGGTGGGTATATTAATGCCTACGGGCGATAAGAAGGTTTTTAGCTACGGCGTAAATCCTGCAACTGGCAAAAAACCCGATAGCCAATCAATTTTTCATATAGGGTCAATTTCAAAAACTTTCACCGCGCTATTAGTGTCTTCTAATGTTGTTAATGGAAAAATGAAGCTTGAAGAACCGCCAGATGCGTATCTATCTTCAGGTATTACAACGCCCTCATTTGATGGCAAGAAGATGACTTTTCTTGACCTTCTTATTCATTCTAGCGGTCTTCCTAAGTTTCCTACAAATTTTAAAGGAGATGTTTCTTCATATACTCCAACTATGTTTTATGACTTTTTAAACAGTTATCAATTGCCCTATGCTCCGGGAACAAAATTATTATACTCAAATGTGGGCTTTCAAGTAGCCGGTAGGGCACTTGTTGATTTTTCTGGTAAAACTTATGATCAACTAATTAAAGAAGTTATTGCGGATCCTCTAAAAATGCCAAACACATCAATGAGTCTTTCAGACAACCAGAAAGAAAAAGTTGT
>MHOW01000008.1:12987-13281 GCA_001820215.1 Candidatus Staskawiczbacteria bacterium RIFCSPLOWO2_01_FULL_33_13
TGGCGCGGGTGGACTTGTTTCAAATGCTGACGATATGCTTAATTTACTTAAAGTATTATCTGGCTTAGATAAATCCCTACTTTCAGAAGAAATTCAGTTAGTAACCACTTCTTATAAGGAAAGATCGCCTGGTGTTTATGTTGGACTCGGGCTAGATAGTATTGTTAAAGATGATATTGGTAATACATTTTTTATTAAAGGCGGTTCGGGATTTGGCTATAAAGCCCAAATTTTATTCAGCAACAACCCATCGTCTGGGGTGGTTGTATTAAGTAAGGCTCTAGACTAGATATC
>MHOW01000009.1 GCA_001820215.1 Candidatus Staskawiczbacteria bacterium RIFCSPLOWO2_01_FULL_33_13
GCTTTTGCAATAAATTAATAATATCTTTTTTTAACTGGCTGATATTTTCATTTATTGCTTGGTATGTTTCAATTTTATCAAAACCGTCTTTTATTTCTTGTGTTATAAGATTTTTCACATTATCGCTAATAGGGAAGTTATTTGGATGACAAATAAATATTCTTAACGAGCCTCCCTGTGTCGGTGTCATTTCTATGTCATAAATTTCTAAGTCTGCATTTTTAAATATATTTATTAAGGCTATTAGTGAATAGTAAAATACATGTTCATGGTAAATAGTATCAAATTTATTTTCTATTAAGCCTTTTAGGTAGGGAAATTCAAAAATTGCTGTTCCTTTTAGCGCTAAAATTTCTTTTACTCCTTTTGCAAAATCCACAATTTCTGGCACATGGGCTAATACATTGGCCCCAAAAATGATATCTGCCCGGACATTTTCTTCTTCTTTTAATTTTTTAGCAAATGCGTAATTAAAAAATTCACAAATAGTAGGAATACCCTTATTATTTGCAACCTCTGCAATATTTTTTGCGGGATCCACTCCTAAAACTTGTATCCCTAATTCTTTAAAATATTGCAGTTGCGCCCCATCGTTGCTAGCAATTTCTAAAACTAAATTTTTTTTACCAAGTCCAAATCTTTTTGTAAGTTGGTCAGCAGTTTTTTTGCAATGTTCTAAAAAAGATTTTGAGGTGCTTGAAAAGTAAATATAATCTTTAAACATTTGATCGGGGGGTATGGTATGAGTAAGTTGCACCAAAAAACAATCAGGACAAAATGCAGTGGTTAAATCATATTTTTTTTCGCCAGGAATTTCTTCTTTTTTTAGAAAAGAATTAACTAAAGGTATTTGTCCTAAAGAAAAAAATTCTATTATTGGTGTATTGCAGTTTCTACAGTTCATTTTTATTAAAATAATTTTATTTAATTTTTTATTGAGTCTGTAATTTTTTCTGGGGTACAAGAAATTTCGTAGGGGTAGGGTTGTTTGGTGGCGTTTTGAGTGATATATGTATAATACAAAGCCCCACTAATCTCCATCTTTGCATATTCTTCCCTTCCCTCCATTGGAGTAGATAAGGGGAAAAGTCTTATTTTTGTACCTTTCGGAAATGGTTGATATTTATTGATTATCCGGAGAATACGCATCAAATGAGGGGCATGAGACACGAGAGCAATCTCTTTTTCTTTTTCAAATTTTTCTGGCAAAATAGTTGTTATTTGATCAAGCGTGTTTTTAATATCTTGCTCAATTATATCTACTTTTTCGGTTGGAATAATAACCCCTTCTTCAGATAAAACTTTAGCAACCGTTTCGTTTTCTATTGGTGTTCCATTGTAAATTACACGGGGACCGTAATTTAAAATGGCCTCTTTTATTTTTCTTTTTGCACTAATTATTTCAGACAAAGGAGCTTTAAAATTTTGACCACTTAACCTTTCGGTGATTTTTCTTATTAGTCTTGTTGCGTGATTTAATCGCTTTCTATCCATCCAGTTTGCCCAGGGATAATTTTTATACCGATCTTCTTTTTTTGGTTCAAAATAACTGCCTGGACCGGAAAAAACCCAGACAGTGCCGATGTTTTCAGCAATTTCTCTTGGTAAATCAAATTTCCCCTGATCGTGTTCAGCAACTTGTTCTAATAAATCTATTTCTTTTATTGCTTCGTCTATAAATAATTCAAGTTCTGATCTTGCAATACTTTTTAAGGCTTCATTTCTGCCAGTTGCATAATCATAGCAATTATTAATCCGATCCACCCTTTCTAATGTTTCTGGATTTTTAGCCACTAATTCTTCTTTCATAAATTTTTCGTGTATAGGACTTACCTGTTTGCAGCTTTTAGGGTTAATACACTTAAATTAGGAGTTTAAATTACCCTAAATCTATTCCTCCGTACACATAAGTCTAATATAAAATTAATATTTTACCAGTATATAATTATTTTACCACAAAAAGGAGATTTGCTATTAGTACGGGAATGTCTAATTATTAGAATAATCGTGATGTACCACTACTGTTTTGAAAAAAGATTCTATATTATAATATAACATAATAACATAATAATTTATGACACGAGAAATAAATCCTTTAGAGTCAGTGCCCGAGGGCATTGGAAAAACTCAAGAAAAAGGCCAAGAGGAAATTACTAGATTACTGAATCGTTCGGAAGGTCAATTTTCACCCGAATTACAAAAAACATTAGAAAAAATTGATTTTGCCAAATTAAGACAACTATTTTTAGATATTGCTCTAAGATTTGGTATTTATGAGGATGATTTAAACTTTTTAGATAAAAAAAGAATATTTGGTAGTGCAGTACGCAGTGTAGATTCTTATTACGACCTAGAAAATAATATTATAATGATTACCCAGGATAAAGCTAATATATCACACTATGAAGCTAGGCTAAAACTTAAAGATAACACAGGCTTAGTTGGAGATGAAAAGATGCTAGAAGTATTAAATCGGGAAAAGAAAGCAATGATAGAAACTTATGGTAGTGTTGATCTTTCAACCTTACAAACGCTCGTACATGAAGAGGTTCATGCCATAAGTAAACATATTTGTAAATCGTTATACGAGCAAAATGTGGACAAATGGACTGATGTTTGGTTAAGGGTTCATCAAAGTGGATATCGTAGGAATAATATTTATAAAAAACAATTGAATGCAGAATTTTACCCTGCTCCCTTAATGGAATCAGAAAAATTTCTTAAGGTATTTATGGTACTAAATGAAGCAGTGGTTGAAAAATTGGCAAGAGAAATAATGTTAAAATATTTAGAAAATAGTGGTTGGCCAAGAGAAGAAGCATCTGTATTTGAAGAAACAGTTAAAAATAAATCAAAACCTTTATCCTATGCTCGAGAAGTTTATTTATTGGAAGCAATAATAAAAAAACTATCCCAAAAAACTAAAAAATCAGAAGAATCTGTATGGCAGATATTTATCAAGGGATTATTAGAGGGAGAAAAATTTGATCGTCCAGAAGAGAGAAAAATTTTTGAAAAAAATTTCAGCCCAAATTTTTTAAAAGAATTATCAAATTTATCTACATGGCCTAGTTGGCACTCCAAGCGTCATGAATCTATTGAGGAATTAAAAGCGTTTATGGAAAGATACAAACTTTAAATTTAAAAAAAGAGAAAAAATGTCAAAAACAGCAGGTTATTCAAAGCCCGTTTTAGGGCTTGTGCAACGGCACTTTTAATATTTTCTAAATTTTCTTGCAATTCAGCTTGATTGTCAAATTTTTCACCAGCTTTTTCTACCATAAATTATTTTACAATGTATTAATTTAAGTTTCCTTTTTTATTTCCTAACCCTATCCCCAAATAATTTATTTCTGAAATATCTTTATTATGAAAAAATCCTCTGCCATCAATAAATAAATGATTTTTCATGTTGCTTTTAATAAATTCAGGAGTCAGTTTTTCAAACTCTTTCCAATTGGTCACAATTAAGCAGGCGTCTTTATTTTTAATTACTTCATGTAATGATTCTGTATGGTTAAAAGATAAATTTTTAAAGTGTGTGCCGGCGGTTTTTGGGTCAACAATTGGGTCGTAGGTAAACACATTAGCTTTTTTCGCAATAAGTTCTTTAATAATTGAAATGGCGGGGGATTCTCTTACATCATCAGTTTCAGGTTTAAAGGCCAATCCTAACACTGCAATATTTTTATTTTTTAAGTTGCCAATTTTTTGCTCGGTTAATCTTACCAGTTTCAGCGGTTGTTTTTTATTAATATCTAGTACTGCGGTTAAAAGTGCCGCATGATACTTTTTCTTTTTTGCAAAAGCCGTTAATGCCTTTACATCTTTTGGAAAACAGCTTCCACCAAATCCACATCCTGGGTTTAGGTAACTTAATATTTGAGTATTAACCCTTTTACTATTAATAATAGGATTTAGGCGCTTATCTAAAGCTACTCCTTTAAAGATTTCAAAGACATTAGCCCCTGGAATTGTTTGGGAAATGTTGGCAATTTCATTAGAAAAAGAGATTAAGGTAGCGAGCAGAGCATTATTGGTGTACTTAATCATTTCAGCATTATTAAGAGAAGTTTTTACAATGTCAGTTTTAAAATTTTTATACACTTTTTCTAAAGTATCTCCGCTCTTTTTATCAAATTCGCCAATGACTATTCTATCGGGATTCATAAAGTCATCTATAGCAACTCCTTCTCTTAAAAATTCTGGGTTCATACATACACCAAAGGTAATACCTGCTTTCTTTTTTGAATATTTTTCTAAAAGAGGCAATACTACTTTTAATGTAGTTTCTGGAGCGACGGTGCTTTTTACTACTACTAGGTGGTACTCTTTTTTACTCGCCAAAGCTTTTCCAATTTGCTCTGAAACTTTTTTAATATAAGTTAAATCAATATCATCATTTTTTTTGCTTGGAGTACCAACTGCGATAAAGGTTATTTGGCTGTTTTTTACCGCGCTATCAAGATTTGTAGTAGCCAAAAAAAGTTTTTTTGCCAACACTTTTTTTAACAGTCCGTCTAAATTTTTTTCGTGAATGGGGCTTTGGCCCTTGTTTATTTTTTCTACTTTTGCGTTATCAATATCAACACAAACAACCTTATGCCCGATTGAGGCCAAGCCAACTCCCGTTACGAGTCCCACATACCCTGTGCCAACCACCGATATATTCATAATTCAAAGACAGTGTGAAATTTTAAAGATTATAAGTAGATTTATACCAACCCATACTTTTTTTAAGTCCAGTTTTTAAGTCTACGGTAGGCTGATAGCCTAACAGCTTTTTTATTTTATCAAGATTTGGGGCGCGACGGCGCGGATTGTCCGTCATGTAATGTTTGTCAGTACTTTCTTTATGGATGATTTCAATATTATTCCCAGAAATTTCTTTTATCATATTGGCCAATTGCAACATTGAAACTTCCGCCTGAACGTCATTTCCCACATTAAAAGCTTCTCCGTTAAAATCGGATAATAAAATTTTAAAAAGACCAGTGATGGCGTCGGAAATATAGCAAAAAGTCCTAGTATCAGTGCCATCAGAATGCATTACAATCGGCTGGTTATGTAGAGCATTATTTACAAAATCCGGAATAACCCGCTTGTCATCTAGCCGAAGCCCAGGACCATAAAAATTAAAAGGACGAGCAATTTTAACAGGCACCCCGTATTGTTGCCAAAAAGCCATGCACAATGTTTCACCTAGTCTTTTGGATTCATCATAACAGGCGCGCGGTCCCGTGAAAGACACATTTCCCCGGTAAGTTTCGGGCGTAGGAATGTTTTCCGGGTTTGGGTCGCCATAGGTTTCGCTGGTACTCATAAAAAGGAAGCTTTGAGATTTTTTATCTTTAGCCAGTTGGAGTAAGTAGCGGGTCCCCATTACATTTGCATCAATGGTTTCCAGAGGATATTGGCGGTAATAGGTAGGTGAAGCAACGGAAGCTGCGTGGACAATAAAATCTATTGGCCTATCATAAGAAAATGGCTTTGAAATATCGTGCTTGATAAATTCAAAATAGTCTTTTTTTAATAAGTGGGCAAATCTTTTCTGGTCGCCCACAATGAGATTATCTAAACAGATTACTTTACATGGTTTTAAAAATTGGTGTTCGTTTAAAAAAGAAATGACATCTAAAAAATATCCGCCAATAAACCCGCTCCCACCTGTTACTAATAGAGTTTTTCCCTCAAGTTTTAAGGCGATATCTTTTATGTCGTTTGCTATTTCTTGCACATCTTCTGATATTGTTGTATCCATAGTTTTTAAAAAATTAACTAAGCTTATTATCCCAAATTTTCCACTTAGGGTCTTTTTCCCAAAGTTCATTTAAAAATAAATAATCTTTATAGGTATCCATTCCATACCAAAATCCTTCATGTTTATATAATGCCAATTGTTTTTCTGGTATTAACCTTGATAATGCGTCTTCTATCATATCTTTTGGTTGTAGGTAATTTAAGAATTCTTTATTAAAAACCATAAAACCCCCATTTACATAATCAAAAAGCATAGGCTTTTGAGCAAATTCAGTAACAAGATTATTTTCATCAGCATTTACTAGCCCCCACTTTGATGTTGGATGAACGCCCGTGATAGTTGCTATTTTTCCATGGCTTTTATGAAACTCTAGTAATTTATTAATCTTAATATCGGCAATGCCGTCTCCGTAAGTAACCATAAATAAATCTTCAGTAATATATTTTTTAAGTTTTAAAACCCTTTCTCCATGAGGGGTATCTAAACCAGTATCAGAAAAAATAATATTAAAATCATCAGCTGGATTTTCTGGTGTTTCGTTATCAAATGTTACTACTTTTCCATCTTTTGTAGTAACCACAATATCACTAGTATAGTGTTTTTGCCTAAGAAAATGGTCTTTAATGACATTACCTCTATAACCAAGAGCTAAAACAAAATCACGATAATTATAGTGACCGTATATTTTCATGATGTGCCATAAAATAGGAGCGCCTCCTATTTCTACCATCGGTTTTGGCTTAAATTCTGTTTCTTCTTTTAGGCGAGTACCCGATCCACCGCAAAGAATAATGGTCTTAATCCGGTTAAATTGCTCTGCACCGCCTTCGGCGGATTTAACTGGATGAATTTTTGCTTGATTACTATCTGTCATATTATTTAATGGGTAAATAATATAATAAATTAGCCATAAATACAAGCTATTTTTTAGATTCTATTTTCAAGATTGATCCCCGTATAATAGCTTTCTAATCCAATGCCAATATCTAAAACTTGGTATCCTTGGTCTGCCATATCGTATATTATTGTTTTTGATAATCCAGCAGACATCAAGACAATAAAATTATTTTTTGGCAGTCCGGATTTATCAATTACATTAGTAATATCTTTTTGTATTTTTAATCTGCTTTCATAGGTGTTTTCAGGTTCACAGGTAATATAAAGATAGGTGTCAGATGATAATGGGGAAGTCATTATTTTTTCTTTATTTTCTTTATTTGTTACAATAATTACTTTTTTATTTTGTATGTACGGTAATATAAGATTTTCAAAACGGCCAGGTTTATAAAAAGCCAGCGCATCAAAGTATTTAGCGTTTTTATTAAAAATTAATTCGTAGGTGATTTTTAGTTGCCTCCATACCGGAAAGCGGTTTATTTCTTTACCCTCCGAATTTATAAAATGTGTTAATTCTTTGTTGGTATAATTAACAAATTCAGTAATACCAAGGATATACGGGGAATTATTATTATAATTTTTAATAATTTTCAAAAAATCATTTCTTATAGCATCACTGTATACTTGGTAACTTACACGACAAAAATGTACTAAACCTATTTCTCCATCTCCTACTCTGATTATAGACTTGCCTATATTAATTAAATCGATTATCTCTTTGTCATTATAAAATTGACATTTATTGCGGTAGTTATTTTGAAAGTATCTATATATAAACAAAAAGAGATACTTGGTGTCGTAAAATAAGTATCTTTTAATGGCACCATATACCCAAATAATTTTTTTAATCATGAAATAATAGACTTGTCGCTAAATAAGGTTTTACTGCAAACTGCATATTTTGACCACAAATTTGCAATAATTTTTCAGCTTATGACAAGCATAAACTTCAAAATTCTATCAAATTTCTGGTTCAAAATCTTCCTTGACCCGCAGGGCATCCTGAAGGCTGATTTTCGTAAAAAACCTTATTTAGCGACAAGTCTAATTGATCTTTTTAGATATAAATTATATAAAGATATAATTAATCGCTCGGAAAGAATGCAAAAATGCGTTTTTTCATTCTTTTCTCGCTTATAATTATAGTATAATATAATAAATTAAGGCTAATCACAAGTTATTTTAATGATAAAAAAAGAGAAAGTTACTATTACTTTTTTTCTTCCTTCGCTTGAATGTGGTGGTACAGAAAGAAATACCGTTAACCTTCTTAAGAATTTAAATAAAGAAAACTACGCGCTATCGCTTCTTTTAGCAGAAAAAAAAGGAGATTTTATCAAAGATGTACCCAAAGAAATTCCTATAGTCAGTTTTAATGCCCACTCTCTTTTTAAAATATTTTTACATTTAATTGCATATTTTAAAGAAGAAAAAGCAGATATTTTTGTTTCTGCTTTTCCTCGTTTTAATGCGATAGTGTTGCTTGCTAAAAAATTTTCTGGCACTAAAACTAAAATTATTATCACCGAACACCTTAGTTTTTCTTTGCTTTCTAAAACTGCAAAAACTGTTAGCCATCGCTTTATTGCCCGCTTTTTATTTCCCTCTTTTATAAAACTTTTTTATCCAAATGCAGATGCTATTATATGTGTTTCCAAGGGAATTGCACAAGAGATTTCTTCTATGGCAGGTCATTTAGAAAAAATCAAGGTAATTTATAATCCGGTTGCTGATCATACTATTTTAGAAAAGGCGAAAGCGGAAGTTAGTCACACATGGTTTCATAGCACAGAAATTCCAGTTATTTTGATGGTAGGAAGATTATCAAAAACCAAAGATCAGCCTACCCTTTTTAGAGCATTAAGCATTATCCTTAAAAAACAGCCGGCTCACCTTGTAATTGTGGGAGATGGTACAGAAAAGTTAAAATTAATAAATCTTGCCACCCAGCTAAATCTTACTGAAAATATCGCTTTTTTAGGCTTTCAAGAT
>MHOW01000010.1 GCA_001820215.1 Candidatus Staskawiczbacteria bacterium RIFCSPLOWO2_01_FULL_33_13
TATCAGCAAGTTTTAGTTTTTCTTTAGTATGGCAAATAATAAACTCACCTGGCTGAATCATATAGCCATCTTCACTAATTTCGAACTCTTCAAAATCCTGTACATCCTTCCGTAAATCTATAAATTCTTTTGATTTTAACTTCCTAAATTTATTCCCCAAGGTGAATGTATAGCTTCCCGCCTTAAGCATATTTTTATCAAAAGGATCTATGGTAATTTCTCCTGACTGTACGGCCTTTTTTATTTCTTCTTTTTTAAGTATCATGTTTACCTATTTTTCGCTAATCCTAGCACAAAAAACGCAAAAAATACATCCTTTTGGATGTATTTTTGCAATAATAATAAGTTTAATCTCACTATAATGATTCTCTTAAGAACAAGGGCATTGTGTTTCTGACATTTTGCATTCGGAACACTTTACAACACAATGAGCTTCTCCACACTCGTGGCTTGGATCATGCGTTTCTGATTCTGCACTGCACACATCACATTTATATGCCATTGGCGAATCTGCGGGTTTACTGCATTTGCTACAATTAATGTTTTCCATATAATTTCTATAATTTTATAATTTAATTTTTTAATTTCTTTACGACCTTTTATTTTCCACTTAAACAAGTAGTAAGCTCTACCGTATCAGTCCATCCACATTGTCCATTTTGCTGTCTTTCGCATTTTGCAGATTTATAACAAGCGTATTCTTCTTTGTATTCACAAGTTGATACTACCCCTTGTTGGTCAGAACAAATTTGCCCACTACAACCGCCAATATAACATGGTTTCGGATCACCAAAAGTACTCTCTTTTGTTACAATGATATTTACTGAATTTTCAGTGGCACTATTCAATATGACCGTATATTTATCAATAACAGTGATTTTTTTAGTAGTCATCCCAAGAGTAAATTCTTTTATCAAATCACCAATATCCCCGCCAGTTATATTCAATTTAGCTGAAAGTTCTCCTGCCCATACGCATACAACTCCTGCCTTGCACCGGGAATCATTGATTTCTAATAGCGTAATTGATACGCCATCTGTAAACTGAACACTCTCGTTGATTGCTAAAGTTTTTGCTTGGCCAAAAGTGTTTTTACCTTGACTGATAGTACGAATAAAATTCCTGCCATCAGGAGTTTTGCATTGTTCGGGATAACTTTCCATAATTGGGTATCCGGCCAAGGCACACTCTTCAAAGCTATTAATAACCGCTATTTTATTATTTTGAAAAACAAAAATGACGCCAATTAAAATGGCAATAATGAAAACTACTAAAATAATTATTGATATAATTTTTGTTGACATAGTTTAATAATAATTCTGTGAATTACGAAATGCTTTCGAGGTATTTTTTCCAAATTTTGGAATGAAAATTTGATAGAATTATTTTACCTAGTAAACTAGGTAAAATAATTATTGCGAATTTTCGGCCAAAATTTGGAAAAAAGACCCGAAAAATACTTTTTTAATTGGGCATTTAGGAATTCACAGAATAATTACAACTTATTATTGGATTTTATCAGAAATTCATAAAAATAAAAGGGGGTATTGGGTGCTTAAGATATTACTGTTTTTTTAAGGATTTTATTTAATTTCTTATAGTTTTTTACTGTTTGGCTAACTAATTTCCAAAACCGTTTAGAATGATTCATTTCTTTTAAATGGCATAATTCATGGACAATAATATAGTTTGACAGTTCTTGTTTTAAAAATATTATTTTGTAATTAAAATTCAAATTCTTTTTTGAAGAACAACTTCCCCACCTTCGCTTTTGATTTTTAATAAATATTTTATTAAATGTAAAATGGTAAAAATTATTAAAATGAGTAATTTTTTCTTTTATTAATTTTTCTGCAACAATTTTGTATTTTTTAAATTCTTTGGCTGCCATAACTGAAACCCTGAATCACGAAATGCTTTCAGAGTATTTTTTCCAAATTTCAGAACGAAAATTTGATAGAATTGTAAAATGTAGTTCACTACATTTTAGAATTATTGCGAATTTGTAGTTGAAATTTGGAAAAAAGACTTGAAACTTGCCTTTTCATTAGGCATTTCGTGATTCAGGGTTTAATAATAGCATTTATTTGAGTCTAAACAAAAAACACCAGTTTTTGGTGTTTTTTATCATTCATATATCTAACAAAGAGGGTTATTTTGAAAATCGCCTATAATCCCTTGATGGATACGAATTACCACTCTTTTGAAAACGATTATTCTTATTGAAGTGTCTTCTTGGTGCCTGAGCAGCGTAGGTTGGCTTGCTTGAAGATAAAGGGCTTTCTGTGAATCCCGCCATTTGTGAAATTGGGATAGTAGACCTTATTAATCTTTCTATTTCTCTTACTTTATTTTTTTGTTCGGGCATTACAAAAGATATAGCTTTTCCAGTCATTCCTGCTCTACCGGTTCTGCCGATTCTATGCACATAATCTCCGGCACTTTCAGGAATATCATAATTTAATACCAATTCTATTCCTTTTACATCAATACCGCGAGAAGCAATATCAGTTGCAACTAAAACCCTATATTTTCCAGATTTGAAACCATCAAGCGCCGCCCTTCTTTGCACCAAAGACCTATTGGAATGAATTTCTGCTGCCGCAAACCCCGTATTAACAATATTATTGCATATTTTTTTAACCGCGTGTTTGGTGCGAGAAAATACCAATACACTTCCCTTATATTCTGAAAGTAATTTTAATAAAAGATTTGTTTTTTGCTCTCTTTTTACAAAAAATATTTCGTGTTCAACTTTTTTAGCGGCAGTTCCTGGAGGCGCAATCTCAACTCTTACAGGAAGCTTCATATGTGTGGTAGCAACCTTAATAATTGAATCAGGCATTGTAGCGGAAAAAAGCATAGTTTGCCTTTCTTTTGGCACTACTTGTAAAATTTGTTTTATTTGTGGCGCAAAACCCATATCAAACATGCAATCTGCTTCATCTAATACTAAAATAGAAACATTATGAAAACTCAAAGTTTTTTGCTTTAAGTGGTCATTAATTCTACCCGGAGTTCCAATAATAATATGGGGATTATGCCTTAGTTGGTTAACCTGTTGATACATAGAAGCCCCGCCAATTAATACTGCGGTTTTTAAACCAAATTCGCGCCCAATTTTCAATAAGGTTTCATTAATTTGAATCGCAAGCTCTCGCGTAGGTAACAGTATTAATCCCATTCCATTTTTTGATTCCATTAAAAGTTGCAACAATGGAATTCCAAATGCAAGTGATTTTCCGGTACCGGTTTGAGCAATACCAACCACATCTTTGCCTTCTATAGCAATAGGAATGGCTTTGTGCTGAATTGGGGTTGGCGTAATAAAATTCAAGCGAGTTAACACTGCTAAAATTTCTTTAGAAATGCCAAGCCCACCAAACTCTTGATTTGGCGTATTTGATGTATTATTTTGCGTAGTAATTTGTGTCATCTAAAAAGGTAATATTTGATTGTATACATTGATTATACAATATTTCATATTAAATGTCAAATAATGCACTGTTTATTGAGGTGGTGCTGTTTTTTCTGAAATTAAGTCTGTAAGGATTTTTTTCACATCTTCTAAGCTTCCAGAATCAATAATTGAAATAGGTACAATGTCTTTACTCCCGCCTTCGCCAGGGCTTTGGCGGGCAAGTAATTTTTTAAACTCGTTTTTTATTTTTTCAACCGTTTCTTTTGAGACTGCATCAATTTTGCTCAAAAATATATACTCTTGTTTTTTTAAAAGTAATGGATTGTAAGTTTCTAATTCCAATCTTACGGTATTGTAATCTTGTATTGGATTTTCAGAATCAGCAGAAATTAAATGAAACAATACTTTTGTTCGTTCTATGTGACGCAAAAATTTAATTCCAAGTCCCTTTCCAACCGAAGCGCCTTCAATTAAACCAGGAATATCCGCTAAAATTAATTCAAAATACACTCCTAAATTAGGCTCAAGAGTGGTAAATGGATAATTTGCAACTTTGGCGCTTGCATTAGTTAACTCATTTAATAAACTTGATTTTCCCACATTCGGTAAACCTATAAACCCTACATCGGCAATCATTTTTAATTCTAGTTGAATTTCAAAATGCTCTCCCAATTTTCCTTTTTCAGATTGCATGGGGGTGGTATTTATGGCTGACCTATAAAGAAAGTTGCCCTTGCCTCCCCTTCCGCCTTTTGCAATTAATTCAGTTTGGCCAATTTGGGTAATTTCAATGGTTTTTGTAATGGTAAGATTTCGCGCGATAGTTCCAACTGGTACAAGCAATATTAAATCTTTTGCATCTTTGCCATCATTATTTTGGAATTTTCCATTATCGCCATTTTGAGCCAGATTGTCTTTTTTAAAACGGAACTGCTTTAGAGCACTTAAATCAGAAACTCCTTTTAAATACACATCGCCGCCCTTTCCACCACTGCCACCAGTTGGGCCCAAAGACATTTTTGTTTTATTAAACCGCACTATTCCCGATCCCCCATTGCCACCAGTGACGGTTATTTTTACATCATCTATAATCATAAGACCTCTTGCAAAATAAGGATTGTTACGAAAAATCCAGATTTTTAGTTAAAAATTTGATAGAATTTTTGAGCATAGCCTTGCGCTACGCACAAAAATTATAGCGAATTTTTGGCAAAAATATGGATTTTGCAGTAAATCCTTATTTTGCAAGAAGTCTATATATTTAAAGAAATTTCCCCAAATCGAGGATTTCGTGTATGTTTATTTGTTTTACAAAATCTGGAGAATGGCTTACCAAAATCATTGCTCCATCAAATTCATCAATTGCTTTCGCAATTATAGGAATGTGCCTAAAATTAATATGGTTTGTAGGCTCGTCTAAAATTAATAATCCCGGTTTTTGAAGCGATATTGTAGCAAAGGCAACCAAACCCTTTTGCCCTTCTGAAAGAGACCCAATTTTTGTTTTTAAAATTTCTGCATCTATTAAAAATCCTGCAGCATGCGATCTTAAATTTTGTTCGGTAACATCTTTTCCATTAGTTATTCTTGAAAGATTTTGGTACACTGTTGCGCCAAAATCCAAATTTGAAAAATCTTGACGGTAATAACTTATCTGCAAACCTTCCTTTGTATGCTCTCCCTTAGCGTGGCCAGAAGCCAATTTTTCTAAAAGCGTGGTTTTGCCAATACCATTTGGACCAGTTAATAACAATCTGTCTCTTTTGCCTAATTCTACGCTAACCTTTTTTTCAACAAATTCTTGCCCAGTCAAATTCGGCTTTGCCGACCCGCCTTTGGCGGGATTTGACCGGGTAAAATTTTTAACAATAGTTACAGAATCCAATTTTAATAATACACCACCAATATCGCTCTGGCATGGAATAGTAAAGTGTTTTATTGTTTTATCTTCTTGGCGCACATCTACTTTTTCTTCTTCTAATTTTTCAATGGTTTTTCTCATTTTACTAGACACATCTCTTAAGTGTCCCCCTTTTTGGGCAAAAAAATTAGCTTGCTCTTTTCTATGAGAAATATCTTTTTCTAATCTGGCATTTTTCATTCGCTCTTTTTCTAATCTTATTTTAATTTCTTCTACTACATCAAAATAGTTTCCGGTATATTGTTCAACCTTTTTTGTAAATATATCTAAATACAAAACGCCCTCTGTGAAAGCATTTAAAAAATCAGCATCGTGCGAAATTACAATGCAAGTATTTTGATAATTAATAATAAATTTTGTTAAATGGTCAATGCCAGCCTTATCTAAATTATTAGTAGGCTCATCAAGTAATAATACATCTGGGTTTTGTATTAATGCAGAGGCCAATAAAAGCCTTGCCTGCTGGCCACCCGATAAACTTTTCACTAATCTATCATGCGGAATACTTAAATTCACCACCTCCATAGCATTTTCAATTTTTGGTTCAATGTCATACACTTTTTTAGAAAAACATTTTTCAAAAAATTCTCTTACAGTTAACCCAAGTTCATCTCGTGAAATTATTTGTTTTGCAGTGGCAACGGTAATATTATTTACAATATTAATTGAGCCTGAATCTGGAATTGAAGAACCCATGATCAAACTAAAAATAGTGCTTTTACCAGCACCGTTTTGACCCATTAAAGTAATTTTTGAACCTCTACGAACAGGAAAACTCGCCTCGTTTAAAATAGGCTTATTGGCTTCCCACTCAAAAGAAACACTATTAAATTTTATAATCGTTTCGTTACTTGACATATCTTAGTTGATATATCTAGGTATAATACCCCATTTTACCTTAAATAACCAGACTATACCTTGAATTATGAAATGATCAAATAAAAGACGAGCTTCTGGTCTTTTATCCAAATTTGTGTCGAAAATTCGCAATAATTATTTTACCTAGCCTGCTAGCTAAAATAATTCTATCAAATTTTCGCCTTACAAATTTGGAAAAAATACCTTCGAGACCCAGGCGCAATTTCGCTTCGGCGAAATTCGCCAGGTCTGGAGAAATCATTTCGTAATTCAAGGTTATCACCTAAAAACAGCGTTTAAACGCTGTTTTTAGGTGATTATCAGACTATTTATTTAGGCCGAAATTTTACTTATAATTGACTTTGACATTTCGTGCATTACCTTTAAGCTGTTTGAAATTTGTATAAATATTTCAACTTGCCTGTCTTCTGAAGCTTTTGCTTTTAAAAATTCTAAATTTGTTTGGTTATTTTGAAACACTGCATTTAACACTCCAGCAGAATTTGAAAATTCAGTTTTAAGCAAAAATCTATACCAAGGAAATTTCACTTTTACTTTTCCCTCTGCATCAGCTAAAACATTTAAATTAAAATTTACTGGAAACAAACCAAAAAATTTAGCAGGTGCAGAATAATTAATTTCTACCTTATTTTCGGTAACTTCTACGGATTTTATCTCAGGATTTGCTTCTAATTCAGCTTGCACTTTAGCTTCTACCTGTTCTTTTTTTACTGCATCCCAACCCATTACTGAAACTTTTGCAACAGTTTTTTTATTAACTGTTGGCAACACTCTTTCTGAATCAACTTCTAAATTTCCTTCTAATTCTACTTTATTTACTGTAGGCAATACCCTTTCTGAAGATCCATTTTCAGAATCTGTTTTTGTGCCCGTATTAGTGGTTGCAGTATTATCAGTGTCAGTTTTTACTTGAACTTCTGTGTTGCTTTCAACACTAGTCTCTTCTGATTTAACCGAATCATAATTTGAACCCTCAATATTAGCTACCGCTCCCACAGAGCCCGCAAGCGTTACAACGCCCGCAAATACTAATGAAACTATATATTTTTTATTCATATTTTTTACCTCCACACCATTCACTGGTTAATAAAATGGTTGTAGCGAATTATTAATATTTCTATTTATTTTACAATATCTTTATTAATTTCTACAAGAATACTATCAGAAACTTCAAAATATTTTGAAACGCCAATACTTGGACTTGTTGTCATGGGTTCATTAGGTTTTCTATCAGTATAGTTTACCACAAATTCACCATTATTAATTTGGGTAGTTTGAGGAGCTATTCTGTCGCCTAATAAGATTCCGTTGGTTCCATAGTATCCATCATCAGTTTTAATACCTGCAACTATATAATAAAAAATCCCGCTGCCACCACCTTCTTGGGTAAGTAAAAATACAATATCTGATACGCCATCACTATTAAGGTCACCTTCTGCTTCATTTCCAAAATATTTTGTAATTATTTTTGATGCCGATCCCTGAGCAGTTTGTATTTCTGAAAAACCGTTGATAAAGGTAATTTCTCTTCCCTCTATAATATACGATGAATCTTTATATCCTTTCTGAAAACCCTTCACACCCTGTTTTTCAACATACACATAATTATTTAACCAAAAAAATCCACCCGCAAGAATTATAATAATTATCGCAATAAAAAGGATTATTTTTTTCATAAAAAATTGTTAGTCTTTTTTATTATTATCTTTGGATATTCCCCATTGCCACTTTGGTTTCTCCCCTTTTTTATAACAAATAAAAATTAAAATCGCCACAGAAAGTATTGTTTTTATAAAAAACCAGGTTATTTGGCCTGCACTAGGTTCTGACTTTGATTCTAAAGGTATAGAATTTAAAATAAGCAAACCTATAAAAATAGCAATGACAAACCATCCTTGCCATTTTACAGGAACCCATCCCCAGCCATACAATTTCCGCTTAAACCAGTAATTATTAGGATTATCTTTTATATAAGCAATATACTCTTTGAACATATTTTCTTATTTTGTTTGAAAAATTAATAGCTGTGTCCCTCGGCCTAGAACCAAAGTTTCATGAACAAAACCGGCTATTTTTATGATTCCAGAACAGCGCCTCTCAGTCACTCAATTATTTTCTATTTTTTGATGTCCATAGATTATTCCACCAATCTGATGGATTCACCTCGTAAATTGATTTGCCAATTTTCTGGCCAATTTCAGTTTTGAGTT
>MHOW01000011.1:0-13495 GCA_001820215.1 Candidatus Staskawiczbacteria bacterium RIFCSPLOWO2_01_FULL_33_13
GTCTGCTGCTATAGTTTTAACAGGTGTTAGTGCGGTTCAGGGAATTATTGAACATATCAATTTAAAAACAAATCAAAAAATTCTTATTCATGGCGGAGCGGGAGGCATTGGCACTATTGCCATTCAGATTGCAAAAAGTATAGGGGCCCTTGTGGTAACTACTGCCACTGGCCAAGGTATTGAGTATGTTAAAAAATTAGGAGCAGACCAAGTTATTGACTACAAAAATAGCAGTTTTGATGAAATAGTATCAGATTGTGACGCAGTATTTGATACGGTGGGGGCAGATGTGTATAGTAAGTCTTTTAAAGTATTAAAAAGGGGAGGTATTATTGTTTCAATGATTGCCCCAAAAGATGAAAAATTAGCCGAGCAATTTGGAGTTTTAGCAATAACACAGAGCACTAAGGTAACTGCAAAAAATCTTGAAATTTTGACCGATTTTATTGAAAACAAGAATATTAAGGTGCATATTGATAAAGTTTATTTACTTGATAGAATAAGAGAAGCGTTTGACGAAAAAGAAAAAGGAGATGTATTGGGGAAGATAGTTCTTGAAATTCAAAGTTAAAAAATCATAAAATAAAAAAATGGAAGAAAGAAAAAATTTACAAGAATTAGGTCTAAAATTAGATCCAGAAATAAATCTTGTGGAACCTGGTACTGTAGGAATAGTTATGCAAGATTTAAAGGAAGAAATAGGGAGGCTTAAAGACTCTTGGGGCGATTCTGATAACACCGAAACAATTAAAGGCCAAGAATTATTGATTAAAAAATTAGAATTAGCACTGTCTTTAGTTTGTGATGACATGGTGTTATTAAAACATGTTATGTATAAGTTTAGCGACGAAGAAAAAAGAAACTTAAACGATCGGGAGGTTATGGAAATAATAAAAAATATGTCAGCAGAAGATATGATAAAAATAATTAAAGATTGTTTTGGTGGTAAAAATATGAGAGAATTTTTAAAAAATTATCGTTTAAAGCATAGAGATGGTAGAGAAATATTATATGATTGGAAAAAATTTAAAGAAGCATTGGAGCATTTGAAATTAATACTAATGACGGAGAGTGTAAAAATTAAAAAGTAAAATTAAACAATCCTATTAATTACAAATAGCATCGAATTAATAATTTAGTCTAATCACTAACATTTGTAATTCGATTTGATTTTTAATTCGTAAGACATAAAATTATGGAAGAAGAAATAAGAACAAAAAATTCAATAGAAACATCACATTCATTGGAAACAACTCACACACTAGATTTTTCAGATAAATTGTATAAGGTAGTGATTGGCGTTATTGTTGTTGCATCTATTTTTTTGGTAGGCGAATTAATGTATCGTTTTAGTTCACTACCGAAAAACATGCCGCACGAAATAAGTATTTCTGGTGAAGGTAAGGCGTATATAAAACCTGATATTGCATTGATTAATTTTGGTGTAAGTAGTCAGGCTTTGAAAAGTCAGGATGTGGTAAATCAAAATAATACAAAAATGAACGCCGTAATAAAAGCCATAAAAGATTTGGGTGTTGAAGATAAGGATATTCAAACTACACTGTATAGCTTAACTCCTTTGTATGAATACCCTGCCGCAATGGGTGTGCCTTCGGCCATTCGTTCTGATTCTATAAAGCTTGAATCTAGCGCCATGACTTATCCTAGTTTTTTCCCTGTAAAAGATGGGAGGGTGTTTAATGGTTACCATTTAGAACAACAAGTTTCTGTAAAAATCAGGAATTTTGATAATATTAATTCGGTATTAGACAAGGCAGCTGAAGCTGGGGCAACTAATATTGGGGAATTACAATTTACCGTTGATGATTCTGAAAAAGTAAGATCAGATGCTCGCGCCAAAGCTATTGAAAATGCTAAGGAAAAATTAAAAGATATTACAAAACAATCAGGATTAAAGATTGGAAAATTAGTCAATATTTACGAAGGCTACAATAATTATCCACAACCTATATATGGTAAGGCAATGGGAGGCGCAGAAGACTCTACTATTGTTGCTCCTGAAATTCAAACAGGCCAGATGGAAGTTAGTGTAAATGTGACTTTAACCTACCAGGTTAAATAATGCACACCTATGGATTGTATTTTTTGTAAAATTATAAAAGGGGAAATTCCCTGTTTTAAAATTTTTGAAGATAAAACGGTGTTTGTCTTTTTAGATGTTAGCCCGATTACTTTGGGTCATTGTTTGATTATTCCCAAAACACATTTTGAAAACATTTTCGATATCAATGATAGTGATTTACAAAAAATTATTGTTGTTGCAAAAAAACTATCTGAAAAAATCAAAAATAATTTAAGAGCGGATGGAATTCGTATTTCTCAATCTAATGGAAAGGCGGCAGGTCAGGATATTATGCATTTTCACCTGCACATTATTCCAAGATACAAAAATGACGGATTTTCAAATAATCCTGCTTTAACAATTCATTCGCCGAAGGCAGATTTTAAAGAACTTAAAGAATTAGTCAAAAAGATTCAAAGCTTATGAAAGAAAAATTAAAAAAAAACAATTCAGAACATCGAGATTCTCAAAATAGAGAAAGTCTTTTAGGAAAGGAGGCAGAGAGCAAATTACTTAAAGAAGAGGCTAAAAAGATGAAAGAGGTTACAGAAGCGGCAGATAAGGCAAGGTTGGGAGAAGTAAATAAAGAGAAAATAATATACAAAGAAAAAATGGATTTATATAAAATTCTTGAAGAGGGTGATGTGCGCGGACTGGAGCAATTAGAAAATAAAGATCAGGTGGCATCAGAAAAGTCGGCTGCTTTAGATGTGGCAATAGAAAATGGATCACAAGCTCAGTTAAGATTCAATGATCAAGGGAAGAAAAAAACAGATGTATTTATTCCAGAGGCAATTAGAGGAGATTGTGTATATCTTGATGTGGGGCAATGGGTAGTGCCTATGGAATTTAATCGTATAGAAAAAGTAGAATTACCATTAGATGAATTGAACGAAAAATTAAAATAATTTTTTAGTAGAATTGGTAAAATATATGATTATTGCAATAGATACAATAAAATTAGTGTCTGCTGTTTTTGCCATTATCTTAGTAATTTTTGGAGCATTTTTGCCTTATTTAAGAGATATTCTTGTAAAAAAGACGAAACCGCATGCGTATACCTGGCTTATTTGGACTATTACTCAGGGAGTTGCGTTAGCGGGTTTATTATACGGAAAAGGCGGTTGGGGAAGCTTGTCTTTTTTCATCATGACAGCTTTTGTATTTATAACTTTTTTAGTTTCTTTAAAATATGGGACAAGAAATATTACCAAATTTGATACCACGATACTTATTATTGCGCTACTATCAATTATCGTATGGCGTCAAATGCAAAATCCACTGTTAGCAGTTTTTATAGTTTCGGCAATAGATTTTTTAGGGTACCTACCAAGTTTTAGAAAAACCTTCGAAGAACCTTGGACCGAAACCGTTACCTCTTGGCTAGTGTTTTCTTTCACTAATATACTTATCATATTCTCGCTTAGTGAATATAACTTTTTAACTCTTACTTATTTAATTACTATTACTATTGGCAATATAATTCTTATTACAATTTGTTTGATAAGAAGGCAAGTTATTCCTGCGAACAAATAATTTCTTTAAAACTAAAATCAGGCGTGTGCCTGATTTTAGTTTGATTTTTAAGCATTTTTATGGCATAATGGACAAAATTAAATCCAAAATCCAAAACTACAAATCCTAAATAAATAACAATTACCAAAATTATAAATTCAAAACTCATCGCGTTTTGAATTCAAAATTTTTGAATTTTGATATTGTTTGGGTTTTGGAAATTAGGATTTGGAATTTCTTTTGCAAAGCAAAAGTTATGGATTCTCAAATAGAAGAGATTAAAAATAAGCTTTCAGTTGTGGATGTTGTGGGCAGTTATTTGAAATTAACAAAAACGGGGATTAATTATAGGGGAATTTGCCCCTTTCATTCAGAAAAAAGTCCTTCTTTTTTTGTGTCACCTACGCGGCAGATGTGGCATTGTTTTGGTTGTGGTGCGGGGTCAAGTATTTTTGATTTTGTAATGAAAATTGAAGGCATTGAATTTGGAGATGCCCTAAGAATTTTAGCAAATAAAGCTGGGGTTCAATTAAAAAGAGAAAATATACAGTTAAAAACTGAAAGGCAAAGGCTTTATGAAATTTGTGAATTAGGCTGCCAATTTTTTGAAAAACAACTTGAAGCAAGTGTCACAGGAAAGGAAGCAAAAGAATATTTATTAAAAAGGGGAATTAAAGAAGAGAGTATTAAAAAGTGGCGCTTAGGTTATTCGCCTGACACTTGGCAGGGCCTGACAGAATTTTTATTGGGTAAGGGATACAAAAGAGAAGAAGTAATAAAATCTGGAGTGGCAATTTTAAAAGAAGGAGGGAAAGGCGATTCGTATGATAGATTCCGTGGTAGAATTATTTTTCCGGTATTTGATTTAAATTCACAAGTAGTAGGTTTTGGCGGAAGGATTTTTAAGCAATTAAATGAAACTGCCAAATACATCAATACTCCGCAAACATTATTGTACGATAAAAGCAATATTCTTTATGGTTTAAATAATGCAAAACTTGCCGTAAGAAAACAAAGCCAATGCGTGGTAACCGAAGGATACACCGATGTGATTATGTGCCACCAAGTAGGTTTTGAAAATACCGTTGCGGCTTCGGGGACCGCTCTCACAAGCCAGCATCTTAACATTTTAAAAAGATATTCTGAAAATTTGGTGTTAGCTTTTGACATGGATATGGCTGGAGACTCCGCCACAAAAAGAGGCATTAATCTTGCCGAAGAACAAGGTTTTAACATTAAAATTGTAGAGCATTACGGGGAGCTCGACAAAAAATCTGATCCTGCCGATATTATTTTAGAAGACCCAAGCATTTGGAGTGAATCTGTTAAAAATGCTAAGAGCATAATGAATTATTATTACGATTTCGCATTTTCTAAATTTGATAAAGATACACCAGAAGGAAAAAAAGAAATTAGTAAAATCATTTTACCTCCAATAAAATTGCTTCCTAACAAAATAGAACAATCATATTGGGTACAAAAATTATCAGCAGAATTGCAAATAAACGAAGAAGCTATTTTATTAGAATTAGCTAAAATTAAAAATGATTCTACAAATTACGAATCTCACCGAACGACGAATACTAAAACGAGTTTCGAAATTGAGCAAAATTTAGGCGTAGAGGGAAGAAAAAAACTTATTGAAGAAAAAATTATTTCGTTAATTTTAAAAAATCCAGAACATATACATGTAATAGAAGATCTGCACTTTGCACTTTTTTCAGAAAAAATACGACATTTTTTAGAAGAAGTAAAAAAAATTGTAAGTTTACCAAAGGAAAATGCAATAGAAAAAGATAAGAGCAAGACCTTTCAAACAATTTTTGATGATATTATCTCTAGCAGTAATCTTGCAAAACCCGGGGAATTTGATGCAGAGTTTAAAAATTTCATAGCTGCGCTCACCCTAACCGCTGAAGTTGAATTTGTTGGAGATGGCGAGGAAGAAATAAAGCTTTGTCTTTTACACTTAAAAAACATCGCGTTAAAAAATAGCTTGCATACTATTTCAGAAGATATTAAAAAAGCCGAATACCAAAATGATCACCAAAAAGTTAAAAATCTCGTAGAAGAATTTAATACATTAACTAAAGAACTTTAATGAAGAAAAAAAAGAAAATAAAAAAAATAGTTAAAAAAGTAAAAACTCCTAAGAAAACTTTTAAAAAAAGAAAGCTAAAGAAGTCTTCTTTAAAAAAGCCAAAAAGAGTAAAAAAATCAAAAGTTACTCAAGCGCAAATAGATGAGCTTGTAAAAAAGGGGGGAGAAAGGGGCTTTTTAACTACCTCTGAAATATTGTATTCAATTCCAGATATAGAAAACAATGTTGATGAACTAGAAAAAATTTATGATGTATTAAAAGAAATAGGCGTTGAGGTAAGGGATGTAAGGGAATATTTGGAGGTAAAATCTAAAAAAGAAAAAAAGGGCAAAAAACTTATTGTCGGTAAAATAGATCCAATACAAATGTATTTAAAAGAAATTGGAAGGAGCGGCTTTTTATCTGCAAAAGAAGAAAAAGAATTAGCAAAAAGAATTGAACAGGGAGAAGAAGAGGCAAAAAATAAACTGGCGTTATCTAATTTAAGGCTTGTAGTTTCTATTGCTAAAAAATATGTAGGGAGATCGCCAAATTTAACCATGCTGGATTTAATTCAAGAGGGAAATTTGGGGCTTTTTAAAGCAGTTAAAAAATTTGATTGGAGGCGAGGATATAAATTTTCTACTTACGCAACTTGGTGGATTCGACAATCCATAACCCGCGCTCTAGCTGACCAAGCAAGGACTATTAGAATTCCAGTACACATGATTGAAACCATTTCAAAATATACCAAATTAAGAAGAACTCTTTTACAAGAGCTTGGCAGAGAGCCTTTGGCAGAAGAAATTGCCGCCGAAATGGGGCTTGAAATAGATAAGGTGCACCATATAAGAAAAATTGCCCAAAAAGCGGTTTCATTGGAAACCCCTATTGGTGAAGACAAAGACAAGCAAGACAGTGTGTTGGCAGAATTTATTAAAGATGATAAAAGTATTGCCCCAAATATTGAATCTTCAAGGAGGCTTTTAAAAGAAAGATTAAAAGAAATTTCAAGTGAGCTTACCCAAAGAGAATTAAAAATTCTTGGAATGCGTTTTGGACTTGAAGATGGGGTGATGCATACCCTTGAAGAAACGGGGGAGGAGTTTGGGGTTACAAGAGAAAGAATAAGGCAAATACAGGCAAAGGCACTGGAAAAATTAAGAAGACATGTGGATTTAAAAAAAGTGGAGGATTATTACTAGTTATACTCAGGTATTTTATATCAACCAAAAAATCATCAATTTGATGATTTTTTGGTTGATATAAATTGTTTAAATTATAATAGAAATGAAATTTTTAATTTGTGGAGCTATGAATTGAAACTATTTTTCCGTCGTCAATTTTTATAACTTTTTCTGCCATTTTTGCGTATTGTTCTTCATGGGTAACCATAATAATGGTTTGCCCTTCTTTATGTAGTTGCAAGAAAAATTTCATCACTATTTTTGAAGATTCATTGTCTAGGTTTGCAGTAGGTTCATCGGCAAATAATATTTTTGGATGATTAGCAATGGCTCGGGCAATACTTACGCGTTGCTGTTCTCCTCCGGATAGTTGGCTGGGAATATTTTTTAATCGGTGACCAAGTTTTATTTTTTCCAGCGCTTCTTTTGCCTTTGCGTAAGCAACTTTTTTATCCATTTTTTGCATCAGTAGTGGTAATACTACATTTTCTAGACTGGTAAGCTCTGGTAGTAGCGCATAGTCTTGAAACACATAGCCGCAGTTTAAAAGCCTAAACTGCGTTTTTTGATCTTGTGTCATGGTGTGTGCTTCTTTGCCATCAATAATGATTTCGCCTGAAGTGGGTTCGTCTAAAAGGCTCATTTGGTAAAGCAGGGTGCTTTTTCCAGCGCCTGATCTACCCATAATAGCAATAAACTGACCATTTTCAACTTTAAGATCAATACCTTTAATTACTTTGGTTTCTGTTTGTCCGTCTTTAAATGATTTTATTAAATTTTTTACAATTATCATTAGTAGTGATTTAAGATTTATGAATTATGATTTATGATTTCTGTGATTTTAGTTACGGCCTAAAATTGAATCTAATGTATTTTTTCGCACAATCATTCTTGCGGGAATGTATCCTGCAATTAAAGTGGCAAAAACCAAAAGCCCCACTCTTATTAGTGTTTCTACTAATGGTGCTACTAAAATACCGTCGGAAAATGGAAAATCTATGGGGTAAGCCGCAAACAATGGCACTAGGGCAAAATAAACTACTAATAATCCAATGCCGCTTCCCAAAAGCGCATAAAATATTGATTGAAAAATATATGACATTTCAATGGCTTTGCCATTAATACCAATTCCTTTTAAAATTCCAATAAACTTTCTGCGTGTGAGCGCATTAATAAAAATCACAATAAAAATAGTGATAGAGGCTACTACTAATCCAATAGAGCTTAATGCATTTCCTAATATTGCAAAAGTGGCAATAATGTCTTTTAAAAATTTTGGTTGGGCATCTATGTAAGTTTGTACTTTTGCCTGTTTATCAATACCGCGCAATAATAATTGGTTTTTTACCGAAGCTACATCGGCGCCATTTTTTAATTTTACGGCAATTTGTGAAACATTATTATCTTGGCGCCCAATTAATTCGCGAACTTGAGAATCAACCACATATAATCCCATGCTTACATTATCAACTTTGCTTTTTAAAATTCCCTTCACCACAACTTCTCGGGTAATACCATTAACCTTCATTCTTATTTTGGTGCCAACACCCACATTTTTTAGCGTAGTAAATCCGGGGCTTTCTACTGGTAAATATTGGGCCAATAAAAATTGGCCAATCAATACTTTATCATAATCTGTTGGGGTTAAATATTCTCCTTCAGCCACATGGCTTGCCAATCCCGTAATTTGATCTTCGGCCATTGGATTGATGCCTATAATTTGGGCAGAAGCGGTATTGGGTTTGTCGGTTTCTTTTTTGGTTTTGTAGTTTGCTTCTATAGTTCCTCCTTTGGCGTACCTTGCGCTTATGTATTGCACTTCAGGCAAGGCTTTTAGTGTTGAAATAATGCTGGGGCTATTTTCTATGTAGTCTTTAGTATCTAAATTAGAAATCATAATATCTGAGGTGTATTGATTATGCCATGCAGCAATTGAGCCTTCTATTAATCCAACCAAAATTCCACTTACCACCACTAAATTTAAAAATGTGAGTACCATCACAAATACAATAAGGCCTGTAGTCCAAAAACTAGCCTTTTTAATTTGCCTAGTTGCTAAGAAAAATCCTATTTTTGTGTTAAGAAAAAAACTCACTATATAAAGCGACTCCAATATACAAATTACATACGAATATACTAATATTACTTTTAGTATTAGTAGATTAGGGCGTGATTAGTAAATTAGTGTCACTGATTATTATAAGGGCAATATATCACCTTCATTTAAACCTGAAATTATTTCTACTTGTCCTGAAGAAGAAATATCTCCAATTTGCACTTCTTTTTCAATAATATTTTCTCCGTTTTTAACAGTTACTATTTTTTTGCCGTCTTTTATTTTTAGTAAGCCCTGAGGAATTGAAATTACATTTTCTTTTTTATTGGTAATAATCACCACATTTGCTGACATGCCGTCTTTAAGATTTTTATCATCACTTGTAAATTGCAAAGTAGTTTTATAAGTTGCAACACCATCTTTTTGGGTTTGTGATGGATCAATAGAAACTACGCTTGCTGCAAATATGGTATCCAAACCATACGCATCAAGGGTAATATTTGCCGTATTACCAATTTTGACTGAAGCAATATAAATTTCTGGCACATAACTTTCAATTTGGAATTTTCCATTACCAATGATAGAAGCCGCAATTTCGGTTGAACTCATAATGCTGCCCACTTTGGCATTTACTAAGGTTATAATTCCAGAAATAGGGGAGATTACTTGTTTTTTTCTTATTTGGGCAAAAATTTCTTGAAGGCTTGCTTCAGCTTGCTTTATTTGGGCATCGTATACCGCAGTATCTGTTTGGCGTGGCGTTGCTTTTATTGCTTGTAGTTCATTTTCAGCTTGTAAGACTGCGGCTTTATCAGACACAATACTTTCTTTTGAAGATAAGATATTAGTGAGTGCGGTGTTAATATTTGTTCTCTGGGTATCTAGGGCAGTTTTATCAGTAGTTGATACGCTTGCATAATATATGCCTTCATTGGCCAATTCTCGTATGATTTTTAAATTATCATATACCGCATTTAGATGGATAGTCATTTCCCCAATCGCAGTAATAGAATTTTCATTATTATTTTGCGCACTCTCTAGTGCAATTTGGCTATTTGATAAACTATTTGAAGCTTCAAATTTTATCTGCTGCAATTTTGCTCCTGCTTGATCTTGTTGGGTAAAATAAGTATTTTTTGTGTACACAATAGTGTTGTAGGCATTGTAAATAGCGTTATATGAACTTGCAATATATGATAAGGTAGTTGCGTAAGCATTTTGTAGGTCTTGTTGTGAAGTTAGGACTGCATCTTCTTTTATTTTTATATCTTGCGGCGCTGATCCTGCTAATAGTTGGTTTAATTTAGCTTTTTGTAACTCAATACCTGCTTGCATTTGGGCAGCTTGGGCGTGTAATTGGGCAGTATCTTGGCTGGCAATTAGTTTACCTGCACCTACTTTGTCTCCCACTTTTGCATACACGCTTCTTATAATTCCTGGTTGCTCAAATGATAAATTAACATTTTCATTAGCGGTTATTTTTCCAGAAACCGAAATTTGATTTACAAATTCGCCCGAATGGACTACAAATGGAGAATTTTCATTATTTGAATTTTTGAAAAATAAAAACCAAATAGCTATCAAAATCAGTAATGTAATAATCGCCCAGATAATGTATTTCCTTTTTAAAAAAGATTTTATTTTCATATGTTAATTTAAAGTATATTATTTAGTATTTTTTTATTTAGTGCAATAAAATTTTTTAATTCTCGATTGGTTAAGGAAGAAAATAGGGAAGAGATGATTTTAGAATGCTGTAATTTAGTTTTTAAAATTTGCGCATGACCCTTTTTAGAAACTTCAAGATGCAGCGCTCTTTTATCTTTTGAATTTGTTCTTCGTATTACATAGCCTTGTTTTACTAATTCATTGACCAGTTGAGTTGCGGCACTTGATGAGGTGCAAAGCATTTTTGAAATTTCTTTAATGCCAGTGTCTTTTGACTGTGATATGGTAAATAGCGCAAATTCCTGTGAATGGGTGATATTCCCTTTGTTTTTGTGCATCATTTTCGCATGCATTTTATTTTTTATTGCATGGAATTCGGTGGTAATTTCTTCTAATAATATTTTTCTTTTTGACATAATAAGAGTGGTTTTTTTAATATGTTAGCATCTTAACTAAATTTGCATCGAAAGTCAAATGGAATATATGGTTTATCCATCACCATATCATTTTACTAACTATGGGAGTATAATTAAGCAACGCATTGATTTCTAATAAATAATAGACTTATTAAAGAACAAGTCTAGTGGTCGTATTTAGAAATTATTTTATTTTAAAAATATAAGTATTTTTATCGCTTGGTCGGAAAATAAAAATATTCGTGCAAAATAGATAATTATTTATTTTTCATTCATATTTGAATTTTCTCCCTCATAATTATGGAAAAAAATAATGTTCGTACGCTTATTTGGGTAGGAGTTGCCGTTGTTGTTTTAGTGGTAGCCCTAATTTTTGTGGTGGCAAATAAAAAAATGATTAAACAGGTGGTGGTAAATCCCGTAACTACAGAATCTGAATCTGAGTCGGTTCAGGATACTAGTGATCAAACTATCGCCACTGGAGCTGCGCCAATCTCTTATGCTAATGCTTTAGTAAAATATGCGAATAGGAGAATTCAACTTGATCCAATGTGTCAGGCGCATCCAAACACCGTAAGCTATAAAGACAATATTGGGATTATGATTGATAATAGATCTGCAAAAACTCGCACGGTTAAAGTTGGCAGCACCTTTACTATAAAGCCTTGGGGATTTAAAATTATTATCCTTCCTGATGTATATCTTGTAGCAAAAACTATTCTAGTAGATTGCGATCAATCTCAAAATGTAGCAACTATTTTGGTTCAAGAATAGTATTGTAGTTATAAAGTTTAACAAAAAATCCCCTTCTGGGGATTTTTTGTTTGTATAATGTTTAATTTTTGTTATCTATCTGTCTTATTTTTACCGTCTTTTTTGCGTAAGAGCCATGATATAAAAGATAATTTAGAAATACCCTCTAAAAAATTATTCAAGTTTTTATAAAGCTTTGTTGATTCTTGGTTTAAATCGTTTGAGAATTTTTTGATACCTTTTATTAATCTAATAATATCATAGGCTATTATGCCAAACAGGGCGGTAATGATGATTATCGCAAAAGATACAGTGAGGTTAAAAACGATTTGAGATATTTCTAATAATGGCATATTCTTATTATAGCATTTTTTTAAATCTATCTCAATAAATTTGTGGGTAATTTATTTGTAGTGTCAATATCTTCTAATATAGTTATATCACTATTTTCTTTTTTTGAGTCTAATAAGTTTAATTGGTTTTTTAATATGCTATCTAATTTAATTTTTAAGCTGTTTTCAGATTCTGCATAAATTTCCACTTCTCGGGCTTTGATAAACGCATTTTGTAAAAGCAATAATGCGTTATCATATTTTTGAGATTCAAATTCAATCTTGGCATCACTGATTAATTGTGCTACGAGCGCTAAATCAAATTGAGATTTTTCAAAAATTTCAGGGCGTATATCATTTTTTTTATCGCTAACTAAATGCATTATTGCTTCAATTTTACTTTGCGTTTGGCTAAGCGTATTTTCGTATTGTATTTTTAATGATTCATTTGAATCAATGGGTAATTTTGATCTATAATCTTGCCTTTCTTTTGATACTTTTATACTCTTTTCTTTTACATCAAATAAGATTTTATCAATAGCTCGCGATTTTTCATCTTTTGTTGTATTTTTCTTATCAGATAATTGATCAACTACCTGATAATGCCCATTTAAAGAAGCTTCCAATTCAGATTGTATTTCTATAGCAATAGTATTTTTTTTATTATTTTCAATATTTTTTAATCTATGATTAATTTCTTTGATATGGCTATCTAATAATACTTTAACTCCATTTGCTTTTTTATCGTCCAGGGTATTTTTAGAAGTTATTTTTTCAATCTCTTGTAACCTTAATTGTACTAAGCCAAGATTGTAATATGCTTTTGCTTCATCAGAAAAAACCACCATACCCAATACTTTTTCATTAACATTTGTTTTAAGAGAGTATAAAAAATCTCCGGGTAAGGCTTTGTGGGCAGCAAATGCTACCCCCGACCCAAAAAACAACATCAATGCCAGTGATAGGGAAGCATAGCGCAAAGAAGGCTTACTAAAAAACCAGGGCAATATAGCTGCCTGGCTTTTTTTTGAAAAAGAAAAACTGGTTTTAATTTTGCTTGGTGAATCTTGAGATTCACTTAGCAAAGTTGTATTAAAAGTTTGGTTTTTTAAAAATTTCGTTAAATGCAAACGCACTTGTGCCTTTTCTTTTGGCGCAAAGATTGTTTTCTTAGCTTCCTTTATTATATTGTCGAATTTTTCAAATTCTTTCATGTTGTTTAATAGACTCACTGCGTAAAGATTTTTCTACTGCAAATTGAATATTTTGGCTATAAATCCCCAAAATCTTCACGGCTTATCCTTTGGATAAGCCTTGTCAATTTTTGAAATTTCCAACTCAAAATATTCAATTTTCCTAACGAAAACCTTTACGCATTGAGTCTAATAATTGATTTTACTTTTTC
>MHOW01000011.1:13578-52255 GCA_001820215.1 Candidatus Staskawiczbacteria bacterium RIFCSPLOWO2_01_FULL_33_13
TATATTTTAATAATATCACATCGCGATATTTTTCATCCAATAATTTTACAACACCTATTAATTCTTTACCGGTTAACTGATCTTCAATTTTATTGCGAGGGTCAGTGCTTGGGGTAAATCCTTTTTCCATAATCTGGTTTAAAGAGATGCTTTTTTTCTTGCGAGATTCATCAATAATAATATTAGTTGCGGTGCGGTAAAGAAAGGCCCTGATATTTTCTATTTGGTTTCCGTCAGCAATATATTTCCATGTTCGGCAGTAAGCCTCTTGGACCACATCTTTTGCTTTTTCGCTATCAAACACACGATAATAACAATAGCGGAAAATAGCATCGGAATACTTATCGTAGGCTTGTAAAAATTGTTGCTCTTTTTGGGCTTTTTCTAACATATATGACGCAAATGTATTATATTACTTACGGTAATTATCATACCTTAAATTACGAAATGCTTTCAAGGGATTTTTTTCCAAATTTAGAAGCGAAAATTTGATAGAATTGTTTTGAGTAGCTAGTCTACCCAAAACAATTATAGCGAATTTGTAGCCTAAATTTGGAGAAAAGACTTGAAATATGCTTCTAAATAGCGCATTTCGTAATTTAAGGTACATATAGTGCAACTTATTACAACCCTTTAGGCTTTAAAACCTAAAGCAAAACCCCCCGCACGGGGGTTTTGCTTTATAATAGAACTATCAAAGGCTATATTACTATAAGCCTATGCTTGTAGTAATATCTAGAGCGCTATCAGTATTTACTTGTACTGATGATTCGTTACTATAAAGGCTAGCTTGACCCGACAAGGATGATCCAGCAGATACATCTGTATTATCTGATTCTACTTCAACTAAACCTGAAACCGAAGTATTAGCTTTTGTATCTACGCTAGTTTCTGATTTTATTTCAGCTTCCACTCGGCCAGTGGCATCATTTTTAACAGAACCTGCGGCATTATTATTATTGCCTTGGGCTTTAATTCTAAAAAGACTATTAAGATCAAATCCCATATTTGCATTTGCATCGCTATCTACTTGATTATCAACACCACCATCTACTTGTGTGTTAACTGTAGCTTCAGTTTGCATTGATGTATCAACGGTAGCTGAATTTTGGGCAGGAGGGGCCAACACTGCTACTCCTCCCGAACCCGCAATCGCAAACGAAAGAAACAACGAGATCGCTTTATTTATCATTATCATGTTTTTAGTTTTTTACCCGGTCAAATAATTATGCTTTTTTAAAAAAGCATAATTAAAATCCTTCGGATTTTATTTGATCGGGTGAATTTTATTTATATACAATAAAGAAGAGGGCGACTAACCCCTCTTCACAACTTAAGACGAATCCCATAATAAATCCTTACATTGCATTAATATCTTGATTTAATGCGTGCTTTTAGTTGTAAGATAAGGCCTTTTGTTCCGTCTTTTTTATTACAAAGGCCGAACCTATATAAAAGAAACAATAAAGCATCGCGGGTTTTTTGCATTTGAATCGTCGCAAAAATTCCAGGTGATTTTATTCGTTTTGTTCCATAAAATCATATGAACAAAATACTTTCAATTAAATCAGTGAAAAAAAGCGAGTATTCGTACATTGCATTTGTGGGAGCTGCATTGATTTTATTAGGCCTAATGATTGCGCTAGCAAGTCCGGTGAGTGCCGCTTGTTGTGTATCATTTTAAAAATATAGAAGGTGGGGACTAGTCCTCCTTGCCAAATTAAATATTAAAACAAAAAATTATTTATGATAAATACTATAACTATGCAAAAAGTAGCAGCAATTACTATTGCAAGTATATTAACGGTTTTTGTGATGGCATTTACAGCTCCTCAAGTATTTGCCCAAAATGGAGCAAATGATGGAATGCATCTTTCTATTAATGCATCGGGAGAAGTAAATCTTAAAGGAACCGTATCAGCAGTTTCAAGTTCAACTATCTGGCTTACAACTTGGCTTGGAACATGGACAGTTAATGTTTCGGGGGCAACGGTATTGCCAAATGGAGCTGTGCTTTCTGATATTAAAGTTGGTGATAAAGTAGCAGTTCATGGAACCATGGGAACAGGAATGACAGTTAATGCAACTAAAATAGCAGATCATTCTATCAAGGTAAGGACATTGGCAGGGGTTATTAGCAATTTTAATGCCCCCGCTGGTACACTTACTTTAACTGGTAAAAATAATACGAGTGTTGCCGTAGAAACTAATAGCGCTACTAAAGTGTTTATTAATGGAGTTGCATCGGTGTTTGGCAATTTAGCCAATGGTATGACTGCAGCAATTTCAGGTTCTTTAAACACTAGCACTAATGTGGTAGTAGTCGACACTATTAAAAGCCCTGCTCCGCCTGTAGTAAAAAATGATCACGGAAAATTTAAAAGATTCGTAAATCTTTTTCCAAATTGGCATAAATGGATAAAAGCAGATAAAGACTAGTACCTAAATAAAAATCCCCGGCATACTAAAAAGGTCCGGGGATTTTTATTTTAAAATTATCTGATGATTTCTTGAAGTTTTGGTTGTTCAGTAGCATTTTCAATATTAAATTTTATTCTGCCTAATACTTGTCCTCGTTGATTTTCTACATATATTCGCCAAGTTCCAGCTGCTAATTTGGAGTTCCAAGAATATCCTTTGTAGCCCTCTTTTCGGCCCCCATTAACGCTGAAAGATAATTTATTTTTACTAATCCAATCCTTTTTTTCTTCATCATAATACTGCCAATGATGCACAATGGTGGTATTTAATTTTGGCGGTGCAAAAATAGCGGTATAAAAATATACCACGCTACCCGTTTTTATATGCAGCGTTTTTGTAGGAATTAATCTTTGCCAAAAATTTTCGGATTCGGCTAGCATGGTATAAGATTTTCCAGACACCGTAATATTATGATATAATCCTGCCTCGCGCAGTGATAATGGAATTGGGGGAATTATATTAGTAAAGTAAAGCAGATTCATTACGATAAGTATTGCAAAAATTGAAACAAAGAAATAATTTTTTTGCTGTTTTATTTTATCGTAAGCAAAAGACAAAAAATTAATATATAAATAAAAAACAATAATACTTAAGGCACCGGCCAGGATAAATAACCAAGCACTTAATGAGTGAAAAAGAAAGGGCAAAATAATAGAAAAAAGTGATATGGTGATAAAAAAGTATAGGCTAGTTTGTAAAATCGGTTTTAAAAAGTAGTGGCGCAACACTTCGTTAGAAATCATCAATACAGTAATAATAAAAATGAATGGCCAGCTAATAGAAAAAGCGCCCGAAAACCAGTAAAAAATTAAAGAACCTCCCAGTAATGCACCAAAAGTAAACTGAATTAGCAGTGGAGCAAAAAGGCGGAGGAATTTTAATTTTGGCGATATTTTTTGGGCATCATAAAAATTAATAAACGCAATAGCGCCTCCAGTAATCAACCAATAGATAAAAAGCAATATAAGGGTTATTTCAATTTGGATATTGGTAAAGGTAATATAGTCAACCAAAAAACCAACAAGCAAAGTTGTTGGCATTAGCCATCTTTCATAGCGCGTGTAAATAGTTTTAATTTGTTGGTATTTTGATGTAAAAAATTTTTGCATGTATACCGGTTTTTTAATAAACTAAAATTTTAGAAATGATAGTCTTAGTGTTTTACATGTTCAAAATAGTTGGTGCTATTGTAATACTCATCAACCTTTTTGATAATTTTTTTCATCATGATCACTGATTCCACAGGATAAATTCCGGAAGCCGTTTCATCTGAAAGCATTGTTGCGTCTGCTCCATCAAAAATAGCATTTGCAACATCGGCGGCCTCTGCTCTGGTTGGAAAAGGATTTTTTGTCATTGAATCAAGCATTTGCGTAGCAACAATTGCGGGTTTGTTGTATTGATGGGCATGCCGTATTAAGTTTTTTTGGATAATACACAATTCTTCAATTGGCATTTCAATTCCCAGGTCACCCCTAGCTATCATAATGCCATCTGATATTTTTATTATTCCGTCTATATTATCAATAGCTTTAGCTCTTTCTATTTTAGCAATAATATCAACCTTTTTATTTTTAATTACCGATTTTAGCTCTTCAATATCACTGGCCTCCTGCACAAAAGAAAGAGATAAATAATCGGCACCATTGTTTGAGGCAAATATTGCATCTTCTTTATCTTTTTTACCTAGTGTGTTTTTAATAGTGGTTTCTGGTATATTTATTCCTTTTCGGCTAGACACTATGCCGTTTTGCAAAGCCTTAGCATAAATTTTTTTGCCAGTTACTTTTTCAACTCTCAACTCAATTAATTTATTAGATAAAAATAATGGTTCTCCTTTTTTTACAAATTTGTAAAGGGTAGGGTAGTCAATAAGCAATTCGTTATTAGTATAGTCTGGATTTTGCAGAGTCAACGCATACACTTGGCCTTTAATAATTTTAATATCTTGTGGTAATTTTCCAAATCTTATTCTTGGACCCTGTAAATCAGCCATTATTTCAACGCTAATTCCTGTTTCTTTCTTTATTTTTGCTAATGAGTTTTTTATTTTAAACCATTGCTCTTGGGTTGCGTGCGAAAAATTAACCCTTGCAATATTCATGCCTTCAAGAGCCAATTTTTTTAGTGTTTCGTAATTTTCCGATACTAAACCTATTGTGGCGATTATTTTTGGATTCATAATTTTTTATTTCATTTAATGGTAGTGATTATAGCAGAAAGTTATGATTATGAGAAGAGTTGCTACATTTTGACTATGCAATAAAAATGGTGTTACAATGCGTATACTTTATATTATTATGAAAATTACAACGATAATAAAATTATTAATCGCGTTGGTTATTTCTCTTTTGGTTATTTATGGATTAATAGCCTTGATTAAATTATTTTCCCCGCAAGGTGTTTTTATATCCTTAAAACAACCCTCTGTAGTAACTCAAATTAAATCTTTAAATCGCCTTGAAACAGCTTCTTTTACTATTGAAAAAGTTATTGAGGCGGGGACTGGAGGCAATGCATTTCAAAATATTTTGTTTGGAGATAAAATTTTACTTATAGCCCATGGAAATATTATTGCCGGTTTCGATCTCTCAAAATTACAATCTTCTGCTGTTGTAATAAAAGGATCTAGTTTGTATATTGAACTTCCTGCGCCAGAAATTCTTGTGAGTAGCCTTGATGAAAACCAAACAAAAGTATACGACCGCAAGCTTGGACTTTTTACAAAAGGAGATCCAAGCCTAGAGTCAAAAGTACGATTAGCTGCTGAGAATTCAATGAGGCAGGCGGCATGCGATGGGGGAATTTTATCTATTGCTTCTGATAATGCCCGGAAACAATTTCAAACCACTTTTATCACAGCTGGTTTTAAAGAAGTAATTATAGATATTCCCGTTGGTAAGTGTAATTAATAAAAAGTATAATTTATAAAAAAATCGTACTCCTTAATAATGGGTACGATTTTTTTCCTGCTTTTTTCATTAATTTTTATCGATGAATGCAACCAGCCCAACAACAAGGCCTGCGCCTTCCTTCTATAAGTTCTGTGCGTGTTCTCTTAATTCTATGAATTCTCGTTTCCGTTTTCTTAGCGCTTTCAATCCAACAGAGCCACTCATTGCGTGCGAGTGGCGTAATGTCCTCCCATGCTATTAGGGTTGATGGAGAAGAGTTAAGGACTTTTTGTAAATCCGCTGGCATTTTATGTACCATACTAGTGGACATTTTCCCGCCCTGAGCGGAGCCGAAGGGTTTTTTAATCATATTTTATTTATTCTATCCCAAATAATTAATATGTAAACAAAAACCCGAAAATAAATTTCAATAGCTTTCTAACTCTAAATTAATTTTTAGATAATTATTATGAAATAATAAAAACAGCCTCGTTTGAGGCTGTTTTTAGGTTTAGTTTGGATATTTACTTGCCACTTGCAACAAATGACACGCAATCTCCCTGATTTTTAAATTGCGTTCCGTCTGAATGACCCATTGTCATCCAGCCTTCATTTTTGCATTGGTCTTTGTTAGTTGGAACCGGAATTTCGTAGGTAAAAAGCGTGGTATTAATCAGCGTATTATCTATGTCTAATGCCTGCTCACCGTCTCCAAATGCCCAACTTGCATCGGCAACTAAGGTAATGCCGGTAACTGTGTAGCTTCCATATTTTGTTAACGCAGCTGCATATGGATCATAGAAGTTACCTGCATCAAGTTGCGATGTATCAACGAGGTTTGCCCCTTCAAGGAGGTCTGTGGTATTTAACCAAACTCCTGAAGGACAATTAGTATAGTTTGGCGGCGGACCCATATAAACGAAGATATTACCAACATCGGTATTATCTGGGCTTGCCACTTCTATTTGAAACCGAGGAGAACCACCTCCACAAGAATCATCCGCCTCAAAACGGTAATCCGTACTTAAAGTGGTAATGTCGGCAAAGGTTGTACCGCTCTCGACTCCATATTCAATACCAGCATAACCTGGAGCCGAATCAGATACTAAGTGCACCGCGCGATTTGAGGCATTTCCGGGTGCAACATATGATGCTTCACCAAAGAATGAATAATGTTCGGGGGAGTGAAATGCGAAGGCCCCGGATGTAAGAGTTAAAAGGGAAATTAAGGGAAGGATAATATATTTTAATTTTTTCATAATTGTTATGTAATTATTATTTAAATTAAGATTAATATTATGTTCGACCTTTATTCTCGACCTTTTAAACCTAAAATAATAACATTTTATTATTTTAGGTTATGCAAACGATGACGATTACCAAGGAAAAATCTTACATTAAATCACAAAAATATACATTTATAGTTATAGCGTAAAAATCGTAAAACGAAAACGCCCGAATAGGGCGTTTTCGTTGTGTTCAAAGACCTGCTCTGGATGTTGCACGAGCTTAGAACTGCTATAAATTCAAGGATAGAAAACCCATAGATAAAAAATGTGGATATTTGGTAGTAGAATTATTATTAGATTAAGTTTATAATAACAAAATATATATATATGATTTATAAAAGAAATCCTTATTTAGACAAGATTTTTAAGCATTTAACTATACTTGCTTCCATTGTAAAGAGTAAAAATCAATTGTCTTTAAATGATGATAGTAAATCCAGCGAATCTTTTTTTAAAGATTTACTGAATATAATTTTTGGTTATAATTTTATTAATTTAAATAATAAAGAAAAAAATTATGCTGGCATAGATCTAGGAGATGCTTCTGAAAGAATATGCGTTCAGATCACATCAAGTAATACTTCAAAAAAAATACAGGAAACACTCGATATATCTGATAAACATAAAAGATATGAGGAATACGACGAAATTACTATCCTAATTATAGGATATAAACAAAAATACAAGAAAATTTTCACTTCGAAATTTAAAAAATGCAATGTTTGGGATATCAGGGATGTGTTTCAAAAAATTGATTCATTACCTACGCCTCATATAGAAAAAATTATAGAATATCTCGATAGAGAACTAGACACTGTTATTAAAATAAATCCGATTGATTTATTAGATAAGGACATTTCAATTATTATTGATATATTATTTAATTATCTTTCGGAAAAAGGCTTTAAAGGTAAGGTAGGGTCACAACAACAGTATAAATTAGTCAGAAGGCAAGACGGATTTATAGATAAAAAAAATAATTTAAACAATGTTAATGAGCTACTTTTTAATAGTGAGATTCGCCCTAGTTTAAAATACGATAAAAAAATCGAGGATTTTCTCAAAAATCCCATTAATGTTAATTTTAAGAAAAAATATTTTGCTATCACTGAAATATTTCAAAAAATATATTCTAATAATACTGATGAATTTAACGGTATGGCATCTTTATTCGGCTTCATTTTCGACGAGGTAATAACCTATGAAAATAGAGAAAATCTTGACGATAGCAAGTTATTAATATTATTACATAATATGTATTTTAATTGTGATTTAGGTAATAATCCTAAATAAAATGTTAAAACCGACAAAATATACAGATCTAAATATTTCCCTGATTGCAGTAGTTTCTGAACTTCTTAAGATTTTTAAAGTAAGCAATAGCATTACTTATTCAGAATTACTAAATAAAGTAATACAGAAAAAAGGAATTATTGCTAAGAATATTTTTTTGCCAGCACTGAGTTTTTTATTTCTTATGGATAAAATTACATACTACGAAAAAAAGGACATAATTGAATATAAAAATGAGAATTAGCAAAATATATTCAAATAATGAATTAATGACACCGATTAGATTTAATCGTGGATTTAATGTGATATATGGAGATATTGAGAACAAGAACGGAGAAAAGAATGAACATAATTTAGGGAAATCATCACTAGTTTATCTTATTGATTTTCTTTTATTGAAAAAGGTAACGCAAGAACATTTTTTATCAAGACATAAAGAGCAGTTTGTCGGCTGGACTTTTTATATAGAAATTGAATTAGGAGAAAATCATTTTTTAACCATCAAAAGATCTGTAAATAATCCAACTCGCATATCTTTCAAGAAGCATGATACTAAAGATCAAGATTTCTCTTCGTTAGAATTGTGGGACCATGAAGATACTAAATTATACGCAAGGAATGGTATGGATTCACAAGATATATTAGATAAATATTTAAATTTTAGTATCCTTAAAAATTACTCATATAGACATTTTTTACCATATGCATTGAGGGATCAATATGGCTACGAAGATGTATTTGAAATGAGTCAGTTTCAAGGCCTCGACATTAATTGGAAACCATATTTATTTGCTTTATTGGGATATAAAGAGGAGGATGTTATCAACAAATATCTTGTCTATGATCAGATTAACAGCTACAGAAAGATGTTGAATATTATTTTGGGGAATAAAAAAATTAATACTAGAGATTCTTATAATCTAAAGGAGGCGATTAATGAAAAAGAGAACGAAAAGAAAAGCATAATTGAACAAGCCGATAAATTTGATTTTTATTTAAGAGAGAAAAAACTTAGCAAAGAATTAGTTAACGATATAGAAATTAAAATTAGTGAGTTAAATTCAGAAAGATATAGGCTCGACTATGAAATAAATAAAATAAAAGAGTCGCTAGATAATAATGTTAGTTTTGACATTAAAGAAGTTGAAGAAATATTTGCGCAAACAGAGATATACTTTCCTGACAAATTAAAAAAGAGCTATCAGGATCTTATAGATTTTAATATCAGTATATCGAATGAAAGGGCGAGTTATCTAAGAGAAGATCTTGAGGTTAGCCTTGAATATGTAAAAGATATTGAGAGCAAATTAGAAAAATTTAATAAAGAAAAGGAGAGCATGTTATCATTTTTGCGGAATACTGATACATTCTCAAAATATAAATCATTTCAAGGGGAGATAATAAAATTAGATGAAGAAATAAATAAATATAAAGCAAAATTGGATTCTTTAGGAACCGCAGAGAACTATGAAAAGAAAATAGAGTTATTAAAAATTGATTCCAAGGAACTTGCTTTAAAAATAAAAAAAGTCATCGACGAAGGAAATGATGTGTTTGATTCAATCAAGAATTTGTTCAAAGATATATTTAAAAAGACCATGGGCTATACGGCATTATTGGTCGTAAAACCTAATAAAGAAGGCAATCCGCATTTTGAGACAACTACACTTGATAATAAAGATATAGATAAGCTAACCGGACAGGGAGAGGGATACACGGCGACAAAGATTCAGTGCGCCTCTTTTGTATTAGCTATATTAGCTACATATGCCAAGGAAAGATTTATTAAATTTGCTTATCATGATGGTCTAGTGGAGAGTTGGGGAAATGATCCTAAGATAAACTTTTTTGAAGAGATAGCAAATCTATGTAATAGATACGACATTCAATATATAATTAGTGTTATAAAAAGCGATATTCCTGATAAGTTTAAATTCAGAGACGATGAAATAATCGCAAGAGTATCACAAGAAAAGCCTCTTTTCGGTTTTAAATTTTAATTGTTTTTGACATATGGAAAACAATACTCACCTATATAGATTTCGTGGCTCTAATATAGAGCAAAATCCGACAGAATCAGACACTTTTTAAGGCTAATTTGTTAGAAAAGGAGATTCGGCATAATTCGGCACTTTTAGTGGAAGAAATGGGGCAAAACGGGACGAATTTTGTGCTTAAATTAAAACAGAACACCGGTTAAAGCTAAAATGGCACAGAATGGCACACTTGATAGTCATAAAAATATGGCTTTTTTGTTTGGTTGTGGCATAATGGATTTACAATTTAATAATTAAGACCTAACCCTCCAGATTTTCTGGAGATATGGTCAAAAGTCGTATGAAGCCCAGAGAACCCATCACGGGGTCGCTTCATACGCCATATCGGGAAACCGGTATGAGTAGCTTCGGCTACTACCTGTGGTGGGCTTTTTGTTACAAAAAACATACCACGGATATAGCCGGTAAAAATTATGAAAAAACTCATCATATCGTTAGTTTTGTTGTTTGCGCCAATGCTTACTTTTGCGTCCATTGACACTAATCTTTATTACGGACTTCACAACAATGGAAATGTTAAAGAATTACAGGAATTTTTAATTAGTAAAAGTTTTTTAACGGGCCCGGCTACCGGAAACTTTTATTCTTTAACCCTTAACGCAGTCAAAAAATATCAGGCAAGCCAAAGCATAAATCAAACTGGATATGTTGGCATTTTAACGAGGACTGCCATCAATGACGATTTGGCCAACCAATTGCAAGAAAGCAATGTGCAGACCACGAACGAAACTGGCACGAACCCGCCGGCCTCGGAATCGCAGAAAACAATGAATGACGTAGTTTCTACCATTCAGTCCCAGATCACCCTCTTACAAAAGCAATTAGAGGCTTTAAAGGCACAACAGACAGTGATTCAGCAGCAAAATCAGGTTATTCAACAGATCCAACAAAATACCCAGCAGATAGTGCAAAATACCACGCCAGTTATAACACCAGTCCCGGCTCCGGTGCCGGCATTTGCATTCGAACCAATTTTAACAAATTCCTATGATCGAGATTTGGTGGTGGTCATAAAAGAAAAATTTGATAAATGCACCTTGCTTATTTTTGATGAAAACGGCAACAAGGTGCGCGAGCAGGACTACTGGATGACCGATAAAGATGGAAATTCCAGACAGGTATACTCAATGGGAACCTATGGCCAGCACACATATTCAATAACGTGCGACAAATCAGGATTTCTAACCACTACAAAGACGGGTCAATTTCCTGCACCTGTAACCCAATAACCCATGAACAGAATACAAGTAAAAAAATGGTTCAGTCATAATTGGTTTGGGTTTTCAATTGTCCTCATCCTTATTTTTATAATCGGAGGATATTTTTATTGGTTTCAATTACGACCGGCAAAAATAAAGCATGATTGTTCTTGGGTGCAAAAGCACGCGGATACTGTGCCAGAACTAACACAAGACCAGCACAACGAATGTATAGACCAGTGTAATTCCAAACCAACTACCACAAACATCCCAATCACGGGAGCCATTAACTTTAATAAGTTCGTATCTACCCCTTTTTGTAATTGCCCAAATCCTCGCCCCTATGAACCAGCAAAAAATTGGTGGGAACGAGCAAATAAAAACCAATATGATTTTTGTATTCATGAAAAGGGTTTATAGTGATGGATGGAGAATTTAATTAAAATCATAAAAGATCAATTTAAGTTGGGTCTAAACGGAGATCATGGCCTAAAACACTGGCAACATGTAGAAAAGATAGGTAATTATTTAGCCAGTCATACAGGAGCGGATGGGCAGATTATAAGTTTATTTGCCTATTTGCATGATTCAAAAAGAGAGGATGAATACGATGACCCAGAACACGGAAAAAGATCCGCTAATTTTGCAAAAGAACTACACGATAAAAAACTTTTAAGTATCTCTAAAAAACAATTGGACCAGCTAATTTTTTCATGCGAATTTCATTCTCAACCTAATACTAAGAGCAATGATGTAACAATACAAACCTGTTGGGATGCGGACAGGCTCGATTTAGTGAGACTTGGAATTACGCCTAAAAATGAATTTCTTTTTACCGAAAAAGCCAAGAAAAAAGAAGCTATTTTATTTGCTATTGAATTAAATAAAAGTTATCCACAGCAGATATCTTGAAATTAAATAATGAAAAACTATAATTAACCCATAGTCAGAACATAGAAAAATTATTTAAAAAATCCTTGGAAGTTGTGTTGTATAGCGATCGCGAAATACACTACGATCCCTACTCAAACTACGGTGTAATAACAAACGTATGAATTCGAGGTAGAATAACCTCCAGCTCAGCAAGAACCTATAAGACAACATTATGGTTCTTATTTCAAGGTGTCTTTAAAAGTCGGATAGGGTGTAGAGCCTCTAAATTTTTGATAATCATTTTTTGGTTATTAGAAGTTTAGAGGTTTTTTGTTAGTCCAAGTCGGTTGCATAAGTCCATTCTTTATCGGGTGGGTAGCAACCGACCTGCCCGGCAAAGAGCGGACTTTTTATTTTCCCTTGGAACTTAAAAAGAAAACGATCGAAGGATTCAAAAAAATAATGGAAAAAGATTACGGAGTAAAATTGTCTGATGATGAAGCAGATGAATTTGGCTCCTCGCTTTTAAGATTGACCAGATTAGCTTTGCGGGCGACTGTGAGGAGCATAGAAAACAAAATTGTGAGTGATAGTTAACATAACTTCCTGTTACGTGTAGTATTAGAACAAAGACAACCAAGCTCATCAAATTGCTCAGCATTATCATGGCCAGAACGAAAAGGAACGCCAAACCTAAAAAGCTCTCAAGGACTTTGGAAATTTTCAAAAAGAATCGTATGGACTTCCTTCATTAGCGCGGCATAATGTAGGTATAAGGAGTCAATAAAATACAATGGAAAAACAAAAAAATAAAATCAATCACACTCTTTATGCGAGAAAATCAAGCGAGGAAGAAGATAGGCAAGTCCTTTCAATCGATTCTCAGATAAATGAAGACAAGAAAATTGCATCAAGTAACGGTGTGATTGTGCCGGATGATGCTATACGCAAGGAATCTTTTTCAGCAAAAACAGAATATGCTCGGCCTGTTTTTGAATCAATGATAAAAGATATAGAAGCAGGAAGGGTTCAGGGAATTATTGCATGGCATCCAAACAGATTATCGAGAAATGCCATTGATGCAGCTCGGCTGATATCTTTATTTGACAAAGGAAAGCTTAAGCAGATAATAACGGCGCAGCAGGTATTCAGAAATACTCCCTCTGATAAATTCTTTTTTAATTTGCTTACGAGTCAGGCAAAAATGGAAAACGACAATAAAAGTCTTGATGTGAAAAGAGGATTGAGGAGGAAATACGAAATGGGCTATCCCCCGTGTCTATCAAAGGTGGGTTATATGAATGATGAATCGGGTAGAAAGGGCGATAAAAAATGGAAGAACGACACGGATCGCCAACCCTTGATAAAGAAAGTTTTTGAGGAATTTTTAACAGCAAGATATTCGGTCAGAAAAATTAAAGAGTATGCGGATAAAAATGTATGCTTAAGGACAATCCAACGCAATAAAGAGGGCGGAAAACCTCTTAATGAGTCTGCGATGTATAACTTGCTAACAGACCCATTTTATGCCGGATTCTTTTACAGAAACGATGAAAATGAGGAAAAGAAAAGATACGAAGCACACGAGTCTCTGAATAGATTGATTACGGAAGGACAATACTGGCAAGTCCAGAGAATTTTAGGTAAAAAAGGAAAACCGTGTCCGACCAAGTATCTTGAATCATTTCCCTATAAAAGATTTATGAAGTGTGGATCTTGTGGTGGTTCGGTTACGGCGGAACAGAAACATCAACTGATATGTTCGGAATGTAAATTTAAGTTTTCCTATCCCAACAAAACAGCTTGTCCGAAATGTAAAGTGAAAATCGAAAAAATGGAAAATCCAAAATACCTATACTATATTTTTTACCATTGTATAAAAGGCAAGGATCCGAATTGCAAAGAGGGTGCGCTGCAAGAAATAAAAATCGATGAATATGTAGCAGATTATTTTGCAAAAAACATTAAAATTTCAACTGCATTGAAAGAGTGGTGTCTTAAAAACTTTACTGAAATTATCGAAAATGAAAAACAAAATGAATTGGAGGTAAGAATTTCCAAGGAGAGAGAATTGGAGCAGAAAAAGAAAGACTACGACAATCTTGTAAAGATGGGCTCCAGAGGGCTTATAAGTGATGAGGAAGCGTTTTTAAGGCTTGAGTCGAGTGCCTCAGCGGATATTAAAAAGGCTGAGCAATCATTATCTCGAGCTGGAGGATCTCCAACAGAGATGATAGATGAGGCAAAGAAAATCTTTAATTTTGCCGTAGGAGTGGCAGAAATTTTCAGAAATGGAGTGTTTAAAGATAAAGATGAGGCTCTCACAGAAATTTGTTCGAACCTAACTTTAAAAGGCAAAAAAGTGGAAATTTACGAACAAAACTCATACCTTGCTTTAAAAAAGTGCATCGTGGAGTCAAAACTGAAAAATAGCAACTTCGAACCTGCGATTTACGGAGAGAATAATGAAAAAACAGAGTCTTTTGACTCTGTTCGTTCAACTTGGCTCCCCGGGTAGGATTCGAACCTACGACCCATTCCTTAACAGGGAATCGCTCTACCGCTGAGCTACCGGGGAATATATTTTTTAATAAATTGTCTACCTTGAAAACTCTTTAACTGTTTTTCTCGCTTCAAAGATGCGGCTCTATTTTCTGTTTCTTCAGAATATATTAATACCCACTCACCGTCGAACCTTGAAGTATAAGACTTTGAGAATCCCTTTTCATTATGTAATCTCAGCCGCTCTTTAAGGTTTATTGTTTGTCCTATATAAATTTTATTATGTTTCTTGTTAAAAATTGAATATACAAAATACATAATGTAAATTGCTCTACCTCCGCCATCCGCCAACTGGCGGAGGCGGAGAGCTACCGGGGAATACTTAACCACATAATATTATTATTTAAGGTTATTTGCAAGAGTGATTTTTAATTTCAAGATTCTTTTTTGTGGTATTATTAAAAATAAGTAATTTTTATTTTAATAAAAAAATTAAATAACATTTTTAAATCCCATGAAGAAAAAAGTAGCTATTTTTGATATTGATGGAACAATTTTTAGATCAAGCTTATTAATAGAAGTTACAGAATCTCTTGTTTACGAGGGCGTATTTCCATTAAAGGTAAGAGATATTTATACTAAATCCTATAATAATTGGCTTAATCGTAAAGGTTCTTATGAAAAGTATATTGGTGAGGTGATAAATGCCTTTGAGCAAAATATGAAAAATATTAAGTATGTTGATTTTGTTAAGGCGTCTAAAAATGTGATTGCTTTTCACAAAAGCAGGGTTTATCGTTATACTAGGCAAATCGTCAAGGATTTGAAAAAGAAAAATTATTTTATGCTGGCTATTTCTAATTCTCCCAAAGAGCTTGTTGATGATTTTTGCAGTAATTTAGGTTTTGATAAAGTATATGGCAGAGTTTATGAAGTTGGCAAAAATGGAAAATTTACTGGAAAAACTTTATATTTGGATCTTGTATCGGATAAGGCGAAAATTTTGCAACGGGCCGTAGAAAAAGAGGGTTTAACTTTAAAGGGTTCAATTGGTGTTGGAGATACAGAAAGCGATATTAAATTTTTGAAATTAGTCCAAAGGCCAATCTGTTTTAATCCTAATAAAAAACTTTATAATCATGCAAAATCTGTTGGGTGGGAAATAGTAGTTGAAAGAAAAGATGTTATTTATAAAATCTAAATTGCAGCATTGAAAAAAAATAATAAAAAAGCTAATATAAATTCCTATTTCAATTAATTGAAATTTTTTAATTAGTATGATTATCACTTATATTTTGTTTTTTGTTGGTTTTATATTGCTTATTAAAGGCGCGGATTTATTAGTTGATGGCGCCTCATCTTTAGGGAAACGACTTGGTATTTCTACGCTTATGATTGGGCTTACCATTGTTGCGTTTGGTACCTCAACCCCCGAATTAATTGTCAATATTTTTGCTAGTATTCAAGGTAATACTGATATTGCAATCGGTAATATATTGGGAAGCAATATCGCTAATATCTTACTTATTTTAGGAATTTCTGCCATTATTTATCCTTTAGCAGTCAAAAGAGGAACAGTGTGGAAAGAAATTCCCTTTAGTCTTTTAGCGGCAATAGTAGTTGCGTTTATGGTCAACGATGCTTTTATTGATAATGACTTATGGTCAGGATTAACTAGAATTGACGGTCTTATTTTAATCTCTTTCTTTGTTATTTTTCTTTATTATGTATTTGGTATCAGTAAAGCCGATCCTACCAGTCCCAATGAAGATCTGACAAAGCAAACCGATGCAACGCCGCGTGTGTATTCGTTATGGCGTTCATATTTGATGATTGGCGGCGGTCTATTGGGGTTAGTTATTGGTGGCAAATGGATTGTTGATGGTTCGGTAATGATTGCAACCAATCTTGGAGTAAGTCAAGCGTTAATCGGCTTAACTATTGTAGCTGTGGGTACCTCTCTGCCAGAGCTTGCTACTTCGGCAGTGGCTGCCTATAAGAAAAATGTTGATATTGCAGTAGGCAATATTGTTGGCTCAAACATTTTTAATATTTTTTGGATTTTAGGATTGAGCGCTGTAGTACGACCATTGCCTTTTCCTCAAATCCTCATGAGCGATGTATTTATGACTGTCATTGCCACATTACTTTTGTTTGCAGTTTTATTTGTTGGGAAAAGACATATTATTGAGCGATGGCAAGGATTTTGTTTTGTAGTCATTTATATTGGTTATATTGCATACTTAGTTATTCGTGGATAATATAATAACCTTGAATTCCCAAATGCCTTATGAAAATATCTTTTTTAAAATTTCTACTTCTTTTAATGTTGGCCATAACTGTTATTAGTCCTGTAGCCTTTGCTTCAGAAGGCGAGGGTGTTCACAATTATGCCACCACTTTTTTATTTATAGCCATTATTTTAATGATGGCTAAACTTTCTAGTTTAATTGAACGCGTTGGTCAGCCAGCTGTTTTAGGAGAATTGTTAATCGGTGTAATTTTAGGAAATATGGTGCTATTGGGTATAAACTTTTTTGAACCGATTAAAGAAAATCCAATCATTATTTTTTTGGCGGAATTAGGTGTGGTGATTTTGCTTTTTCAAATTGGCCTAGAATCAAACATTCAAAAAATGAAAGCGGTCGGTTTTAGGGCTTTTTTGGTCGCTTCCGTTGGTGTTATTGCCCCTTTTATTTTAGGAACATATTTGGTCGGTCCGTGGTTAATGCCAGGACTTAATTTTAGTGCTTATCTCTTTATTGGAGCAACTTTAACTGCCACTTCTGTAGGAATTACGGCGCGTGTTTTTCGCGATTTAAATAAACTTCAAACTAGAGAAGCTCAGATTGTTTTAGGTGCAGCAGTAATAGACGATGTTCTGGGACTTATTATTTTAGCAGTAGTATCAGCTATTGTTACCGTTGGTTCGGTTGGTATTGGATTAATTACATTGATTACCGCCAAAGCGATATTATTTTTGGTGGGATCAATTATTATTGGCCAAATTGCCGCGCCGCGTTTAGGCAAACTTTTTGCTAAAATTAATACTGGTACCGGAATGAAATTTACCTTAGCTATTTCTTTCGGATTGATATTTGCTTTTTTGGCTCAGAAAATCGGTTTAGCTCCTATTATAGGTGCTTTTGCCGCCGGATTAGTTTTAGATCCGGTGCATTTTCGTTATTTTAAAGATGCTAATATTGTTAAAGATTTAAAAGAAAATGTTAAAAATTCTGACGAGGTAACTCGCAAAAAAATATTGGGAATTTTAGAACCTCATGCCGATCGCCATATCGAAGATTTAATTGAACCTTTGGGATTATTTTTGGTGCCGATTTTTTTCGTAGTGACCGGTATGGGGGTTAGTTTAAGCACTCTGGCAAATCTGCCAGTTCTTTTAGTTGCTTTAGGTATTACTGTTGCAGCTTTTATTGGCAAAATTGTTTCAGGGCTTGTTGCGGGAAAAGTTAATAAAGCAGTGGTTGGGTTTGGCATGATACCTCGCGGGGAAGTTGGTTTAATTTTTGCCATGACAGGCAAGAGTTTAAATGTTATTTCTGATCAAGTTTTTTCCGCCATTGTTATTATGGTTATTATAACCACTCTTTTAACGCCGCCTATTCTCACATATTTATTAAAAAGAAAAAAAATGGATTAAATCCACAAAGGGATTGGCATTTGACTTCTAGCAACTTAAATGCTATACTTAATATACTTATAAAGAGACGGGGTCGGGTTTCTAGAGAGTTCCTAGTTAAATAAAATCTTTTAGATTTTGTGTAATCGGGTAAAAATAAAAATAATAGTAAAAATATTTTCATGACAGGTACAATTAAAACAATTACCGACAAAGGATATGGATTCATTGCTCGTGAAGGGGAAACAAAAGATCTTTTTTTCCACTCTAACGATTTGAATGGCGTATCATACACTGAATTAAAAGTTGGAGATGCTGTTAGCTTCGATGTAGTTGAGGGCGACAAAGGCCCTAGCGCAAAGAATGTAACAAGAGTTTAATAACTTTTAGTCAATAGACCTACTGATTAAAGATTTTCCTATTGCAATTTCCATATTTTAACCAGGATTTTGTAAAAATTTCTCAACATATCCACAGGATATGTCTCAAAACTTTTCCAAAACCCTGCTCTAAAATCTGAAAATTTCATAACGGAAACCTTTAATCAGTAGGTCTAATAGGTATAACAAAAGCCGCTTCTATATAGAAGTGGCTTTTGTGTTATAATAATCCAAGGTATAATTTTAAAATACAGAGTAGTTAGAGGTCGACAAATTAAATAATAAAATATAATACAATCTAAAAATTATGTTTCAAGTACAAGTAAATTTTTTAGCTATATTAGTTTGTGCAGTAGTTAATATGGCACTGGGTTTTATGTGGTACGGTCCATTATTTGGAAAAACATGGACAGATATGATGGGGTGGAGCAAAGAACAAATGGAAGCTGGTAGAATAAAAATGCAAAAAGAAGGCTGGAAAACTTATCTATTAGCATTTTTTAGTTCTTTAGTAATGGCGCTTGTATTAGCTAAATTCCTATTTTTTGCAAGTGCTTATTTTAATATGAGTGGTATTAAAATAGGTATGGTGGCGGGTTTTTGGAGTTGGCTTGGTTTTGTAGCGCCAGTTACGCTAAGTTTTGTACTATGGGAAGGTAAATCATGGAAATTATGGCTTTTGACGAATGGATACTATTTGCTTTCTTTATTGATTATGGGATCTATTTTGGCGGTGTGGATGTAGAATTATTAGAAATTAATATTTTTAATCTAAAATTATAAATTCAAAATTTAAAAACAATTTAAAAGCACTAAATCTAAAACTTTTTTAAATTTATTATTTTGAATTTTAAATTATTTAATATGGATACTATGCAAAATAAGTGCAATTGCACTCATCATAAAACAATACCAGTATTAGTAATTTTGTTTGGTTTAGCATTCTTACTACAAGCACTAGATGTTATAAGTTCTGGATTTGTGATGATTGCCTGGCCAATAATTATTATCGCAGTAGGTGTTATGAAACTTGTCGAAAAGTCTGGGGTGTGTAAGTGTTGTTAGGTTTAATCACAATCGTAAAAGCCCATTTTAATAAAATGGGCTTTTACTTTTTATTCTATTTTTGTTAAAATACAATCAATTAATTTTAAATTTAAAATTTTATCATGAAAGGATATATATCAAATATTGAAAAAGAGACAGTAGAAAATAATAATTTTCGTAAAGTAATTTATACTGGTAAAAATAGTCAGTTAGTTTTTATGAGCTTAAACCCAAACGAAGATATAGGCCAGGAAGTACATCAAGTTGACCAATTTATTAGGATTGAGCATGGCAAGGGCCAAGCCATTTTAGATGGGGTTGCGTATGAAGTTGAAGATGATTTTGCCATTGTGGTTCCTGCGGGAGCAACCCATAATGTAATTAATAATGGAGATGGGCAAATGAAACTTTATACTATTTATTCTGGCCCAGAACATTTAAAAGATACGGTTCATCTTACTAAAAAAGATGCAATGGCTGATGTAAATGATAAGTTTGACGGAGTAACAACAGAATAAATTATCTTGAATTAAAAAAATGATTTTATCCGACAAAGATATAAAAAAATCAATAAAAGAGGGGAGAATTACTATTGATCCTCTTTTCCCAAAATCTATACAACCCGCATCAATTGATTTGCATTTGGGGGCAGATTTTTTAGTATTCAGAACTCACAGAGGTGTTTGTATTGACCCGAAAAATCCCATGGAGGACTTAATGGATAAAGTTATTATTGATAATAAAAAACAATTTATTATCCATCCTGGTGAATTTGCACTTGGAATGACTTACGAAATTATTGGTGTTGCTAATGACATGGTGGGGCGGCTTGAGGGGAAATCTTCCATTGGTAGAATGGGTTTGATTATTCATGCTACTGCTGGGTACCTTGACCCAGGCAATAGATTAAAAATGACTTTAGAGCTTCACAATGTTTCAACGCTTCCTATAAAACTTTACTATAAAATGCCTATTGCTCAAATGTCATTTACTCCGCTTTCTTCAGAAGCCGAGCACCCTTATAATAAGAAACTTTTTGGCAGTAAGTATTATGGAAACATGAAACCCAAAGCAAGTCAGTATTGGAAAAACTTCACTCAAAATAACGAATGGATTAAGTTTAAATAAGATGAAGATGAGATCAAATTTATATAAATCAGATATTAAAGAACCCTTTAATGTAAGTAGGTCAAAGATCGCATTTTTTTTAGAGTGTCCCCAGTGTTTTTGGCTTGATAGAAAACTTGGCATTACAAGGCCCGATATGCCAGGGTGGTCTTTAAATAGCGCCGTAGATAATTTACTTAAAAACGAATTTGATCTTTTGCGAGAAAAAAAAGAACCTCATAGACTTATGCAGCTTTACAAAATAGATGCGGTGCCTTTTTCGCACCCCAGTTTTCATATTTGGCGAGATGATCATAATATGAAAGTTGGGGCATCTTTTTTACATAAAAAAACAAATTTAAATATTTGCGGAATTATTGATGATATTTGGATTAATAACAAAACAAACGAACTTCATATCGTGGATTATAAATCTACGAGCACCGATTACCCAATTTCTTTAGATAGTAAATATAAAGAGGAGTATAAAAAGCAAATGGAAATATATCAGTGGATTTTTTTGCAAATGGGTTTTTCGGTTTCTAAAACAGGATATTTTTTATTCGCTAATGGAAATAAAAATCTTCCGGGATTTCATGGAAAACTTGAATTTGAAACATCTATTATTTCTTACCCGGGCGATACCTCATGGATTGAGCCCGTTATTTTAGAGATTAAAAAATGCCTTGATTCGGACGATATTCCCGAATCGGCCAAATCTTGCCAGTATTGTTCTTATAGAAAACTTATTCAAAGCCAATCATTAAAAAATCAAATTATTTTAATTTAAAATCAATTTGTGCCATAAATACTACGATCGTGGTATTTATGGCACAAATTGATTTAAAAACATGCTTAAAGGGTTACTTTATAATGTCTATATACAACATAAGAATTTTTGGGTAAAAGATAATTTTTCATTGTTATTACAAGGAATTTTAATTTTTGGTTTAGCATTAATAGTCCAGCGCTATGCGTATGATTATGTTGACAACCGAGTTAATGGCACTCATGTGGGGGATTTATTATTGGATAATCTACCAATAGTTAATTTAGATTTTTTCATAGTTGAGGGTGCAATTATCTCAACTTTGATTGTAATATTTTTTCTTTTTACAAATCCTAAATATATTTTATTTGCAATAAAAACTTTGGCGTTATTTATTATAGTAAGATCTTTTTTTATAAGCTTAACTCATCTGGGAACCAATCTGCACCAAATAACATTAAATGCTAATAGTATTGGCTTTAGTATTTATGATTTTTTGTATAATTCTAAAAATGACTTTTTCTTTTCGGGCCATGTAGGAGCTTCTTTTCTGTTTGCCTTGATTTTTTGGAAAGAGATATTGTATAGGAATTTATTTATTGTCATTTCAATCATTTTTGGGGTAAGTATGGTGTTGGCAAAAATGCATTATTCTATTGATATTTTTGCAGCTCCCTTTATAGTGTATGGGATTTACGAAATTTCAAAGAGGTTATTCCAAAAAGATTTTAAACTCATAAGACCTTGACTCTCTATTTTTTCAGTGTAGGCTGAATTTATTAAAGGTAATTTAATGGGTATGGCTTATAAATCATTCAAAAAAACAATTAAGGCACTACAAAAAACAGTAGTGTTGTTTTTAGTTTTTGTATTTTTTATAACTCCCTTGGCTCCAGTGTTTGCTGAGGTTTTAGATAGTACTCCTGCTTTTGAAACTACAGAAGCTTCAACCGAAATTTTGGTTTCATCAGACATTTTTCCAACAGTTGACCCGGTGCCTTCGGATACTTCGTCTGATGTTGCGGTTTTTTCAGATGCTTCTAGTCCAAGTCCCGTTGATTCAACTATTCCTGGCGACAAAACCGACCCAACCAGTACTTCTTACAATAAAAATTCTACATCTTCGTCCATGGGTGCTAGCACAACTAGTTCGTCGTCTTCATCTGAAGTTTCAGATTCATTTAGTACAATAAAACAGTCTATTCCAGAACCTGATCCCGCAACCGGCGCTTTGATATATAGCTATCCAATTACAGTACCCCTTGGGCGCAATGGTATGCAGCCCGATTTAAAATTACACTACAATAGTCAAAGTGCCGCTCAGGACGGTATTTTTGGTTATGGTTTTGAGGCTAATATTCCTAAAATAGAAAGAATAAATAAACATGGCGTCAATAAGCTATATGATTATAAAGATTTTAGATCTTCTTTATCAGGAGAACTTGTAAATATATCTTCCGAAGATTATGTGGCAAAAATAGAAAATGGTTCATTTTTAAAATACAAGCTAATTGATGGCGTATGGATTATTACCGACAAGAAAGGCACTTTATATAAGTTTGGACGCTTTGATTCTTCAAAAATTTATGATTTTTCAAACACAGATAAAATTTATGCGTGGTATTTAGATGAGGTTGTAGATACCAACGGCAACTCAATAAAATATTTTTATACAAAAAATGTTGCTGATAATTTTTTATATCCCGATAAGATAGTCTATACTGGTAGTGGGGCAGAGGCAGGAATTTTTTCAGTTGAATTTAAAAAAGAATTTAGACCAGATTCTTATACAAAAAATAGTACTGGTTTTACTCAAAAAATTAATGAGCGCATTAAGTCCATAGAAACATATGTCTTTGGTACATTAAGTAGAAAATATGATTTGATTTACAAAATAGGGGATAATGGCAAGCGCTCTATGCTTGAAAAAATTATTGAAAGCGGAACGGATGGGTTTGGTGTTACTACTACATTACCATCTTTTAATTTTGCTTATACTAAAGGAGATGTTGGTTTAGTAAATACGCCTTCTATAAATTATCCAATGGTTGTTGAAGATGGAGCATCTGTGCCATTTTCATTTGCTGACAACGCAGTTAAGATTATAGACATTAATGGTGATGGATTAAAAGATATTGTAAAATCCAGCATCATTATAAAAGATGGGGTTGATCGGCCAGTCTTTTGGGTTTTAAAAAATAATGGGTCAGGATGGGTGGTGGACAATTCTTACCTTCAGCCGATGTACTCTTTTGTTAATAGTTTGGGAAATACCGTTAACGAATATTTTACTTTTTCAAACTCAATTGATGTTGGCGATTGGAATGGAGATGGTAAAGATGACTTAATTAAATTTTGGGTTGAGATTAATGGCGCAAAAGATAAACAACACGCTGTAGTATTGCTAAATACTGGTACAGCCTGGGTGCAAAATACTAATATAACAACAGATATACCCTACACTCAAGCCGGAAGTCCAATATATGTATACTCAGGTTCCTATGGTTCACAAAATCATTTTATTGATTTAAATGGCGATGGATTGATTGACTATATTAATGCTTCAAATTATCAACAAAACGGCATAAATTATCCAAGTTTTGCAGTTTTATATAACGATGGCGAAGATTTAAAGTGGGATGCAACAATGCCTCAACCATATGCAAAGCCAAATCTTGCTTCAGCCAGTGAGCCACTTGCATTAAGTAATAGTACAAAAATACTAGATATTAATGGAGATGGCCTTGTTGATTTTATTTTTGCAAATAATTACCAAATTAATGGCATTGATAATCCATCTTTTTGGGTTTTGATAAATAATGGGCATGGGTGGGATCAGGATTTAACTATTACTCAGGCGCAATATATCTCTCTTGATGTGAATGATAATGCAAAAACAAATTATTTTACCAGCACCCAGGGTTGGCGTGTGGTTGATATTAATGAAGATAGTCTGCCAGATTTTATTATGTTTGGAACAATTGATACTGGCGCAAATACCTATAAAAAAAGGAAAACGGTTTTAGTAAACACTGGCAAGGGATGGATTCAAGATGACAGCTTGATTACTATTGGAGATTATACTTATGTAGATTCCAATGGCACGCAAACCAATTATCCTAACTCTGGCGCAGGCGATATTGTATTACTTGATATTAACGGTGACGGACTCTTTGATATTACTCGTCCGGGTTCTTACTATCAATCAGGAGTTTTTCGGGCAAGCAACTGGACACTTTTAAATAATGGCAAAATTGCCAACACTTTGGCAAAAATTGAACTGCCCCAGGGCGGCTCTTATGATTTTTCTTATAAAATGACAAGCGCCTATAAAGATGCTTCGGGAAACTTACTGAATAATAATTTACCATCAGCACATAATACAATTAAAAAGATAATTCAAAATGATAGCAATGGCGCCGCCTCCACAAAAGATTATGAGTATTCTGGAGGGCGCTTTTTTTACGAAAACTCTTTTAATAAGCGTTTTGCAGGATTTGAAAAAATCACCAAAATAAATCCTGTAGGAGAAAAATTTATAACATATTATCATCAGGGAAACACCACAAATTCAACTCAGGGAGAATTTGACGACCAAGAATCTAAAATAGGAATGATTTATAGGTCTGAATTATACGATAACTCTAATAATATTTACTCTAAAAATATACAAAAATGGGATAGTGCTGACTTAGGCGGTGGTGTAAAATTTGTGAAATTGGCTCAAACGGTAAATTTTATACATGATGGCGAGGCTACTCATCGCGATACCACAGAAAGCTACACTTATGATACTTATGGCAACACCACTCAAAAAATTGAATATGGCGAAGTTTTGGGAAATGATGATGGCGCATTTTTAGATATTGGAAGTGATAAATTTATAACTAATTATTCTTATGCTTCCAATGGGGAATATATTGTTGGTTTTCCTTCACAGGTAACAGTAAAAAATCAAAGTGGAGAAAAAGTAAAAGAAAGTAAATTTTACTATGACCTAGAGGCCATTGGTAGTGTAACAAAAGGAAATCTTACAAAACAAGAAGATTGGAAAAATGGCGTCGTCTATATTAACAACCAAAAAACCTACAACAACTATGGTTTGGTGACCGCGTCAATTGACCCAAGTGGAAATGCAACGCAATATGGTTACAATTCTTATAATCTTTATCTAGCAATATTAACCAATGCTTTAAATCAGATTACACAATATATTTATGATTACTCTTCGGGACAAGTAACACAAAAGACAGATATTAACGAAAGAGTATTTCAACACACCTACGATGGCGTGGGTAGGTTAATAGAAGAAAAACAGCCAGATTTGGCCGTGCCATCAATCTTAGTTACTAAGGCCACATACGCTTATACAGATACTCCAAATGCAGTAAGTGTTAAAAAATCAATTTACCTGGATGCATCAAATTCTGTTGACAGCTATATCTATTTTGATGGGCTTGCTAGAAAAATTCAAGAACGCCAAGAGGCTGAAGGAATAAATTTTACAGTAAAAGATTATGTGTATAATAATGTTGGACAACTTGCAAAAGAATCTTTACCTTATTTTTCAACTGGTTTAAATAAAACTTCACCAACGAATGATTCTACACTTTACATAAATTATAGTTACGATGCTATGGGTCGCATGGTTACTTTAACCAATGCAGTTGGCAATACTTCAAATACTTACAACAATTGGAAATTTACCACAACGGATGCAAATGGAAAATCTAAAGATTTATACAAAGATGCGTATGGTAATGTACTACAAGTTGATGAGCATAATGCTGGCAACACTTATAGTACTTTTTATAGCTATAATTATTTGGGAAATGTAATAAAAATTACTGATGCGTTAAATAATGTGCGCACCTTTACTTACAATGGGCTTGGCCAAAGATTAATTGCACAAGACCTTCATGCGCCAACAGATACCTCGTTTGGTATTTGGAATTATACTTATGACGATTCGGGAAATATAATCCAAGTTGTAAATCCTAATAATCAAATAATTAATTACACCCATGATGATTTACATAGGCAGTTAACCGAGGATTATTTGGGACAGGAAGGAATAGAAGTAACCAATTCTTACGATAATGGCATTGATGGCAAGGGTCGGCTTACAGGCGTTGTATCTTCAAGTGTAATTCAGAATAATACTTACAACGCTTTGGGATTTTTAAAAACTGAATCAAAAATTATAGATTCTGTAACCTACCCAACAACCTATGATTATGACAGGCAGGGGAGTCAAACTATGATTACAAATCCCGATAATTCACAAGTAAAAAATATTTACAATAGCGCAGGATTGCTTGATAAAACTCAAAGAAAGGAAAGTTCTGATGCAAACTTTATTGATGTAGTTTCAAATTTTGACTATTCGCCAATAGGACAAATTACCATCCAACAAAACGCAAACGGAACTGTCACAACAAACATCTACGACGCCACCAAACTTTATAGATTAATTAATAAAAAAACTACAACTTCGGCTACTCCACCAGCACCACCTTCGCCTCCCGGACCGGTTTCATATTCATCATCTGATATTAATAGTTTTGTAGATATTAAAATTTCACAAAATCGTCTTAGCGATTTAATAACAAATATTAAAAATGGTGTTTTGGGTTTTGCTTCTAATTTTACCTCCGCTGTAAAATCATTCTTTACTGTTCCTGTTGCTATGGCTGTCAGTCCTCCCATCATCTCCACATTCATAAGAGACCCTACCAGCATATTATACGACCAATCATCCAGATTATCATGGACTCTTTCTGGCGGAGCTCCCACCAGTTTATCAATTGATAAATCTGTAGGCTCGGTGCTTGGCACTTCAGCCGTAAGAGTTTATCACATTCTTGATACTACTACTTACACTTTAACCGCTAAAAACTCTGCAGGTACTGTCACTAAAAAAGTCACCGTTACCGTTAATCACAAGCCTCCTATTATTTCAACTTTCAAGGCAGACACCACCACCATAAATTATGGAGACTCTGTCAGATTATCCTGGACACTTTCAGGCGAAGCTCCAACCAGTTTGTCAATTGATAACGGTGTAGGTTCGGTTTTAGGTATCTCGGCAATACGAGTCTACAATGTCACAAAAACCACAACCTACATTTTAACAGCCAAAAATTCGTACGGCACCGTCACCAAATCCGTGAAAGTCACTGTTAATCCCCAGGCTCCAGTGATTAATACATTTAGCGCAAGTCCGATTGCAATTACTTCGGGGCAAAGCGTGACATTGGCCTGGACACTTTCTGGCGGGGTCCCCACCACACTTTCAATCAACAACAGTGTCGGCTCGGTTTTAGGAATGTCATCAAAATCCGTTTCACCAACGATAACCACCACCTATATTATGACAGCAAAAAATATTTCGGGGACTTCATACAACGCTGTGTTGGTCACCGTCAATCCTGCCGCGCCAATTATTTCTACATTTGTAGCAAGTCCCACTACTATTAATGCTGGTCAAGCTGCTATTTTATCATGGACGCTTTCTGGCGGAGCTCCCACCAGCTTGTCAATTAATAATTCGGTAGGGTCAGTGCTTGGTATTTCGTCCTTAAGGATTTATAATATTCTTAATACAACCACTTACACTCTTACTGCAAGCAACACTACTGGTTTTGTAACTAAGTCGGTCACCGTTATTGTAACTTTGCCCCAAGCCGAAGCTCCAACCATCAGCCCAAATGGAGGAACATTTACTAGCGCCCAAACCATCACCCTTGAATCGGCCACCACCGGCGCCGATATTTATTATGCGACAGATGATTCAACTCCAACGGCCGCTTCAACAAAATATACTACTCCATTTACGCTTGAGCAAACTGCCACCGTAAAAGCTATTGCCCAAAAATCTGGTTACACCGATTCAACAATTTCATCGGCAATTTTTACTATTAATATTCCACCAACTTCAATCTGGTCTGGCCAAATTATTCAAGATGTAAGTTATACCTACGACGCCGTTGGTAATATTACAAAAATTGTAGATAATTCAAATACCAACACCAAAAAAGTTTCAACCTACACCTACGACGATTTGTATCGAGTTACCAACGCCACTGTTATCGGCAGTGATGATTCAACTAAAAACTATCAGGAAAGTTATGTGTACGATGCCATCGGAAACATTGTAACCAAAACAGAAACTATTGGCGCTGGCACCCCAACAACCTCCGTTTATTCATACTCAAATGTTGACTACGCCAATCCGCATGCGGTTACCAGTATTGGTGCTACTGCTTTTTCGTATGACAACAATGGAAATATGTTGAGTTCAACTGGTGGATTTACCAATGTTTGGGATTACAGTAATCGCTTAACTTCTGCAATCAAGGGAACAATTACAAATACTTACGGGTATGACGCCGGAGGTCAGAGGATAAAAGTTGCAAGTCCGACAGTTACCACAATCTACCCCACTAAGTTTTATAACACTGACGGAACGAATATCGTAAAACACATTTTTGCCGGCTCTCAAGACTTATCCACCGTGCAAGACACCGGAGCAAGTGCTAAAATATATACAAATCACAGTGATTTATTGAATTCATCGAGTGTGATGACCGATTCCGCCGGCGTCCCCGCTGAAGTGATGGACTATATGCCATTTGGCGCGATCAGGATAGATGAAAAAGTAGGTTCGTTTAACGAGCAAAGAAAATACATCGGACAAGAATTTGATGCCGAAACAGGATTAAATTATTTAAACGCGAGGTATTACAACAGCGCACTTGGTAGATTTATTTCCCAAGACCCGATGTTTTGGAATTTATCAAATGAATTACTCACTGATCCGCAGCAACAAAATTCATATTCATACGCCAGAAATAATCCGATAGTGGGAAGTGACCCCACTGGGCTACTGGTTGAATTAATGTCCAGACAGGTTTTTGATGCTAAAGGTCGCGATGTCGGAATACACACATTCTTTAAAGTAACGCCAGATTATCCAAATGATATTCGTATAGATGGGCTCGCAAGCGGAACAAAAGAGTTTACATTCGGCGCATATCCGAGCAGCTCTGATGGGTGGACTAACAAATTATCAAAACAAATTGGCACTACAGAGAATAGCCAAGATAAACAATGGGCATTTGAGGGCGGTAAAATAATAAATCAAACCATTGTAAGCCTACCAGAAGGGGTTAAAAACGATACTGACTTTATTAATAATATGGGAAAAGCATATAATAATATGGATTTATCGGAAATGAATTATTTTTGGCATGGAAATGTTTCTGGATTATATGATGGCAATTCCAATAATTTTACCTATACATTAGGTGTAAAAAGTGGGGCAAAGAGTCAAATGGATTCCTTTGATCCGGGCCCAGGTATAGCTAAAATAGTCGGTGAATATGGTTATGGCAAGACTTTACCCACCACAAGTATATATCACACAGCGAGGGACATGGCATATTATATGGGGAATAAAATTGGTCAATTCGTTTCTTCATTAAAAGCCAAAAAGAAATAAAAGTTATGAAAAACATATTTATCAGTATATTGAAGCAAATAGGGAAATTATTTATCGGGATATTTTTAGGAATTACCATAGAGCTTTTTACTGGGATTGGTTTATCTTATTTAGTGGAGAAATTCTATACAGTCCATTTTGACCCAGGTCCTTTTGTAGTAGAATACCCATTATTAATAATATTATTACTAGGAATATATCTTGTGTTCTGGAAAAAACAATATGCACTAACTATGGGTATGTTTCTTGGTGCCATTATTTTTATTTTTTCATTGGGAATTGTCCTTACTGGGACTTAAATTTGGTTTTCAGACGAGTAAATTATGAAAAAATCATTTATTATTGGCATCGGATTAATTTCAGGTTTTATTTTTGAGCTTTTGAATCTTTCGGAATTTTATAGTATTTTTTTCCCGAAAAACTATGTAAACGCCAACGCTTCGCTTTTTCTTTTCATAGGTCCATTGTTGTTTATAATATCAAGTATTATTTTTACGATATTTATAAAAAAATACAATTGGATGTGGCTAATGGTCGGTTTTTTCGGCGGTTTCTCATTATGTTTTATGGGTTTTATGATGTTATTAACTCTTGGTGGAGAAGTTTAGATTAGGACAAATATTACCAATAATAGAAATGATAAAGAAAATAATAATTAAAGATGCATATAGGACCATTTCGTTAGATTTTTCTCTAGAATTAGAGAAAATGACAATTATCACTGGAAAAAATAATTCTGGGAAGACAAATTTTATTACGAGTAATGGGGACAGCCACCATTTTATAAAAAATATGATATACTAAATACATGCCAAGAATATCAAGAAGAGTCGGCGTTGGCCAAGAAGTGTATCATATCTTAAACAGTGAGAATAGAGAATAGGGGAGAATAGGGACGGAGAATAGGGACAGCCACCATTTATTGTTCTAGGTGATTGTGATATGATATCTGTATGCCAAGAACAGCCAGAGTTGATATTGGACAAGAAGTTTACCATATTTTAAACAGGGCTAATGCCCGTGTGCAGATTTTTGATAATACAAAAGACTACTTAGATTTCGAAAAAATATTACAGGAGGCAGTGGAGCGCTTTGCAATGAGACTTTTAACTTATTGTGTTATGCCTAACCACTGGCATTTGGTAGTCTATCCAAAACAAGATAAAGATTTGGCTAAATTTATGGGATGGCTTACCAATACCCATACCCGTCGTTGGCACGCAGCTAAAAAAACCACTGGTCAGGGACATTTATACCAAGGAAGATACAAATCATTTTTGTGTCAGCAGGACGATCATTTTATTACATTAATGCAGTATGTAGAACGCAATCCTAAGAAAGCTGGGCTTTGTAATTTTGCGCAAGATTGGAAGTGGGGCAGTATTTGGCGACGTGAGAATGGAAACAAAGAACAGCAGAAAATACTTTCAGAATGGCCAGTTGATATACCGAAGGGTTATTTAGAATTAGTGAATCGTGCATCTGATAAAAAAATTGCTGAAATGGAAAAAATAATTGATGTAACTATCGAAAAAGGGAATCCATTTGGAGATAGTGAATGGGTAAAAAAAATTGTTAAAAAATTCGGACTTGAGCAGACGTTACGAACTGTAGGGAGGCCAAAGAAGTGAGTAATGGTGGCTGTCCCCATTACCCCAAAAAAGGGGTAAAATACACTTCACTCTTGACAGGTATTGATTGTTTTTTGGGAATGTGCTACTATTAATATAATGGAGAAAATGAAAGAAAATATACTGTTTTTTACGCATAAAAATTCAAGAAATGGAATTTTAATGTCCTATGTGTTTGTTAGTGTCCCTGATAAGTTTAGAGAGAAGAGCTTCTCTAGTGTTAAGAATTTTTTCAACAATTTAATTTGAAATTTGCACCCTTTGATGGGTGTATTTTTTTACGAAAATATATGTATTTTGGAGAGCATGTAACGATCGACGGCTATAATGGAGATTTTGGAAAATTAAATGACAAAGAGCTTGTAGGGTAAATGGGGTAAATGGGGTCAGCCACCATTTAGGATGAGCAAAGAACGAATGAGCGGGGGACAGTCCTTGCTAAGGGTTATTGTCACTTTTTTATTTGTGGTATAATGAAAGAGTGGATTGGGGGTTGCATATTTTAATATTGTGTGGTAGACTATAATCAATCAACAATATGAATTCAAACATTTTAAGGAATGCCATCTTAATTACTGGCAGTTTAACGCATCGAATGACGATGTGCTATTCTTTTGTTGACTCTCCGGATTCATTAAAGGAAAGATTTAATTGTGAATTTAATAATATTTTTAAAAAAATTAGTTAAAATCGCCCCTTGTGGGCGTGTTTTTTTATAAAATAATCTTAAAAATACAATTTTGCCCCGCCAAATATCGAATCGATTTTTAAAAATAGTGTGTCGAAATAAATATAAATAAAAATTATAAAAAGTATGACAAAAAAAACAAAAGACAATAATGCTCCTTATGGAGCAGAGCTTCTCGTAGATCTTCATGATTGTGACTTAGTAGGATTGGTTAATAAGGAAAAATTAACCGAATTTTTCGTGACCTTATGTGAAAAGATTGATATGAAACGGCATGGCAACCCACTTTTTTGGGAGGATTACAGCGATCTGCCTCACCTTAATGGTGTTTCTGCTATGCAGTTTATCGAAACGAGCACTATTGTGTGCCACCCTCTTCCAATGTTAAACTCCGTCTATGTTAATATTTTCTCTTGCAAAGAGTTTGATGAACAAGTGGCTCTTGATTACTGTATTAATTTTTGGCGAGCCAAAAAAGAGGTACACAATTTAGTAGTGAGAACTTAAATCTAAAACATGAACATATTTTATCAGTTTTTATTCATATTCGTTACTACTGGATTTTTTGTTGCTTGCAATGTAATAACGGCACAGTGGGCTAAAACGGGCCAAAATTTGCTTTGGATTCCGGTTTTTGTATGTGCCATGATCGGATATATACTCTTTGGGCTATTAATAAAGCAAACTAATCTTGCTGTTAGTTCTGGCTTAGTTGATGCTCTTTTGGTTGTGCTTTCCATATCAATTGGAATCTTTATTCTAAAAGATGCAGTTAACACTCAACAAATAGTGGGGCTTGTCCTTGCTTGCCTTGCCGTAATACTTATGATATAATAATAGCATAGGTGCTTATTTAATTAGAAAATTTTTTAAATATGAAATTAAGTAACTCTTCAAAGATTATTATTATACTTTTTTTGTTGACGGTTGTTTTCTGGATTAGTCTTTTCTTTATTACCGATAGTGCAATCCTCGATAATATTAGGAGATTTACACAGATACCATTAGTTATCATTCCTCTTATTGGTGGTCTTTTGGGACTTAGAAATGGTTTAAATTGGGGGGGTATGAAAAGCGTATTAGGAAGATCTGTTTTGGGTATTAGCCTTGGTTTGCTTGCCTGGGCCGGCGGTATGATTATATGGAATTACTATCTTTTCTTTACTGTTGTAGAAGTCCCTTATCCATCTTTGGCAGATGTTATTTTCATATTAAGTTGGCCGTTATGGACTTATGGACTTTTGCAATTGTCTCGAGCCATTGGTCTCAGATTTGCTTGGAAGAATTTATCACATAAGAAAAGTATATTTTTTATTTCGGGAATCATTATTCTATTATCAGTCTATCTTATATTCGGCGTAGCTCGCGATTGGGGAGTGTCGTTTACTGATTTAAATATTAAGTTATTTTTTGATATTTTCTATCCCATAGGAAGTATTGTAATATCCACTCTAGTATTTTTAATATACTGGCTTTCAAAAGGTTTTCTTGGGGGTATTTATAAAACTTCAATTATTGTGCTTTTCTCGGGCTTTATTATGAATTATGCTTCGGATTTTACGTTTTCATTAACAACAACTAACGAAACTTACTTTAACGGACATTTTGTTGATTTTATGTTTACTGTGGCAATGTTTATTTTGTCCCTTGGATTATCAATGTTAAATTCTAGTATTTTAAATATAAGAGAAGATAAAAAGTAATAATTTTTTAAAAATTTATGAATGACTTAGCTCGATTTCCACAAATAGTGCTAAGGATTATAAAAGAACAGGAAGCTGTAATCGGTCCTTTGGCTTGGGACGAAGCGCGGAAGGTGCAGGGAATTGTGGTGGTTGACCAAAAAAGAGGAGAAATAAATTTACAAAATGGCGATACAAAAGAAATTATTGATAAATTAGTTAACCAATACGAAAGGCTTTTTGGTAGGGCTTCTCGCGAAGTCTGCAGAGAAGCTGTGCAAGACTTAATTGCCGAGATGCCTCCGGAAGAAATACCATCGAGTTTGAAATAGAAGTTCATTAAAATGTTTTGTACAAAATTGAAAAGCCTCATTCGGGGCTTTTTGGGCAAGGCCCGAAAGATTGACATGTCGCTTTGGAAGAATATAATGAAAATATGAAAGAGGATTTATCAGAGTTAATAGAATATTTAGATAAAAAATTCAATAAAGTTGAGGGTGATTTTACTGAATTAAAAGAAAACTTTCACAGCCTTCAGGCTTCAGTTGATATATATGCGCATAAGGCAGATACATATTTTCAAGAAATGGTAATGTTAAGTCATAAAGTTGACCGTCATGAAAAGTGGCTCCAAAAACTGGCGGAAAAGTTAGGAGTTAAATTAGATTATTAAAATTATTTTGGAAGAGTATGCAGGGAGGCGGCACAGGTTTAATAATTGCAAAAATGCTTCCAGGGGAAATCCCATCGAGTTTGAAGTAATAATTATTGCTTAATAAATAAAAAAGCGGATAATATGCTATTCGCTTTTTTGTATGTTATAATTTAAAAATAAAAATATATGAAAAAGTTGATTATTGTTGTTGGCACCATTTCAGAACCTAAAATTAAATATTTAAAGGATGTTTTAAGGGAACTAAGAATGATAGCAACAATAATTCCGATAAAAGTAAATAGTCAGGTTTCTGAACAACCAAAAACATCGGTAGAAACTAAAAGAGGCTCAATAAATCGTGCTAAAAAAGCGTTCCAAGAAAAGCCCAATGTGGATTTTGCAGTAGGGATTGAAGTTGGATATCATAAAAATTATAAAAGAAAATATGAAATGTTTTGCTGGGTTACTATAATTGGTGAGGATGGTTTCCAGCTATCAAACCAATCGCATAAGTTTTTACTCCCTCAATTTCATCAAAATCTTTTGCATAAGGATTTGTATATAGGAGATAATTTAGATGGATACCATAAAAACAAAAAAGATCTTATTAAAAAACATATAGACGATATTATTCGTCATAGAAAACCATTTATAGAAAATGCACTAAAACACTCATTGATTCACTATTTTAATAGGGAAGATTTTTAAAATAAAAATATGAAAATATATCTTGCAACCACAAATAAAAAAAAGATGTTAACAGCACAAAAAGCATTATCGAAATATAACATTGATTTGGAAATGCTGGAATTAGATTATGAAGTTCCCGAAATTCAGTCCTTTTCTGTTGAAGAAATTGCTAAGTTTTCAGCAAAATTTGTTGCAAATAAGGAACATAAGCCAGTATTTGTAACTGATGCAGCCTTTTTTATTGAAAGTTTGAATGGTTTTCCCGGTCCATTCATGAAACAAATTAATCATTATCTATCAAGCCAAGATATTTTAAACTTATTAAAAGATAAAACAAATAGGAAGTTTAAACTTATAGAATGCCTAGCTTTTTGCCAACCTCATCAGGAATCTGTAACTTTTTCATCAACTATGCACGGCACAATGACAGAAAAAGCCGAGGGTGAAGGGCTTTCCATTGATAGAATTATGATTTGGGATGGATTGCAAAAAGTTGAAGCCTTGTATTCTGATGATGAAATGGTTGAATATTTTCAGAAGCATTTGGATTCTTACCAGCAATTTGGTAAATATTTAGATCATTTAAAATAAAATGAAAATATGTGTATTGTGTGGTAAAATGAATAATTAATTTTAATTCACTAAACTATGTTTGGATTTGGACAACGTAAAAAAATTACTGAAAAGCTCTACCAGCAAAATCTTGAGCTTGCGGTAACAAACAAAACTCTTTCGCTACTTGAAGAGTTATATCAAAAAAGTACCCTCACTTTGACGCCAGAGGAAATGGCGCAGGAGATTGCCAATGTTATCTGCAAAGACTTAAATCTTGAGTTAGCGGGAATACTGATATTTAAGAAAGAAAGCGATTCCCTTGTGCCCCTCGCTTTTTCAAAGTCCGAAAGGCTTGTTAAAACCCTGCAAAAATTGGGGTTCTTTTTTCGCGACATAACAATTCCAAATATTTCAAAATCAAATTTTCTAAAAAAAGTCGTTTATGAAAAGACGGAAAACATAACAGATGATCTTTACGAGGTTTTTGGAGATTTAATATTAAAAGATCACTTAAAAGAAGTTAAGTTGCAGTCTCATATTAAGACTATATTAATGTACCCTTTGATAAAAAGCGGAGAAGTGCTCGGAGTGCTCATTTTAGCTTTTAATCGCAATTATAATAATTTAAATTCTTTTGAAAAGGCTTCCATAAGAAGCTTTATCAACGCAATAGCTCTTTTGCTGGACAAAGCCTATTTATATAAAGACTTGCAGGATTCTTATGAGGTGACAAAAAAGGCGTATGCCCTAGAAAAACAGGCAAAGAAAGAGATTGAAAAACTGGATAAGTTTAAAGACCAATTTTTGATGACTACCCAGCATAATTTACGAACTCCTTTAACCTCAATGATGGGCTATTCTGATTTATTGTTAAACGGAACTTTTGGCAAGCAAAATAAAAAAACTACAGAAGTTATTAAAAAATTCCAGACTCTAACACAAGGAATGATAAAAATGGTAAATGACTTTTTGGACATGGCGCAATTTGAATTGGGAAAAAGCGTGGTGGTATTAAAACCGGGGGTTGAACTTTTACCTATTTTAGATGAAATAATGGGCGAACTTGCTTTTAAGTCTGAAACAAAAGGGGTGTATCTTAAATTTCAAAAACCCAAAAAAAATATTTTAATTAACGCGGATAGAGAAAAATTAAAAGCGGCTTTATTTAATATTGTTGATAATTCGGTAAAATATACGGTGAAAGGTGGAGTTGATATAAAATTAGAATATAATAGCGGAGTGAAAATTATAGTTTCTGATACTGGCATAGGTATTTCAGAAGAAAAGATGCACAGTCTTTTTGATAGCATGTTTGAAAGGGGAGATGAAGCTAAAAAAGTATCCACAATAGGTAGTGGAGTGGGGTTATACTTGTCTAACAAAATTATTAAATTCCACAACGGCAAGCTTTGGGTGGAATCAGGGGGAGAGGGAAAGGGGTCTGTGTTTTATATTGAATTGCCGATTAAATAAACAAGTAGTGAAGCCACCCTGTGAATAAAATTCATAGGGTGGTTTTTTTTGCATATAGTATAATTAAACAAAGGCGACCCAAATCTACGAATGACACCCTAATGACACGAATACATTTTCGTATTAGTAAATTAGAGTGCAATTAGTAAATTAGTGTCGCATAAGCGAAGCGCTTATGAATGTTGAACCTCAGCGACTTAAAAAGTTTCTTGTAGATGCCGAACTTGTAAGTGCGGCTGATTTTGATGCTGCATTGGAAATAAGCGTTAAAACCAACAAAAAAGTTGGAGAAGTTTTAGTTTCAAAAAAACTTATTGATCAAGAAAAGTTAACCAAATTTGAAGCCTACCTTTTGGGAATTCCTTTTGTCAATTTAGGCCAAGAAGCTATTTTGCCCGAAATACTTAATATTATTCCAGAACAGATTGCAAGGGCCCATAATATAATTGCGTTCAGAAAAGTAGAAAATAATCTTGAAGTTGCTATGCTTGACCCGGAAGATTTAACCACTATTGAATTTATAAAAAAACAAAGTCCACTTTTAAAGATTTTACCAAGGCTTACTACTCCTGAAGGCATAAAAAATGCGTTGCGCCAGTATCAAAAAACTTTGGATATAGAATTTGGAGATATTATGGGTAAAAGTCAAGATATGGCAGGCCATATAGAAAAAAATGGAGAAGTTTTGGATAAAAAAGAAGAATTAATAAAGGCCTCTCAAGATTTGCCGGTGATAAAAATTGTTGATACTTTATTGAAGCACGCTATTTTGCAACGATCATCAGATGTGCATATAGAACCTTTAGAAAAAGATGTTATTGTGCGATTTAGAATTGATGGCATTCTTCACGATATTATGAATTTCCCTATTGCCACTGCGATGGGTATTGTGGCCAGAATAAAAGTGTTATCTAATTTGAAACTTGATGAGCATAGGTTACCACAAGACGGAAGATTTAAAATTGAAACAGATGATTATAAATATTCTGCCAGGGTTTCGGTTTTGCCTGTTTTTAATGGTGAAAAAATTGTAATGAGATTGCTTGCTGAAAATTCAAAAGTGCAAAGTTTGGAAAGTTTAGGTCTTGCGGGAGAAGATTTAAAAACCGTACGCAATAATTTAATAAGGCCTACTGGTATGATATTAATTACAGGGCCAACAGGTTCGGGTAAAACAACCACGCTTTATTCAATGATGGATATTCTTAACACCCCAAATGTGAATATATCAACTGTTGAAGATCCTATTGAATATAGAATGCCAAGAAT
>MHOW01000011.1:52278-56915 GCA_001820215.1 Candidatus Staskawiczbacteria bacterium RIFCSPLOWO2_01_FULL_33_13
CCTATTGAATATAGAATGCCAAGAATAAATCAAACTCAGGTTAATTCTAAAATAGGGCTTACATTTGCTTCTGGATTAAGAGCTTTGGTTAGGCAAGACCCCAATATTATCATGGTTGGAGAAATTAGAGATACTGAAACCGCCGGCCTTGCTATTAATGCCGCATTAACAGGACACTTAGTGTTATCAACTTTACATACTACAGAAGCTGCGGGAGCCATACCAAGACTTATTGATATGCAAGTTGAACCTTTTTTGATTGCTTCAACTCTTAATGTAATTATTGCCCAAAGACTGGTGAGAAAATTTTCTGACGACAAAGAAAAATATAAATTAAAAGATATAGATTTAAAAAACTTTTCAAAATATTGTGATCTTAATAGAATTGTAGAAATTTTAAAAAAAGAAGGACTAATAAAAGGAAAAGACTCGTTAAAGGATGTATATTTTTACCGGCCCAAGGCTTCTAAAAATTCAGCAAGTGGATACAAGGGTCGCCTTGCAATTGTTGAAGTATTGCCTGTTGGCGATTCTATTAAAGAATTAATTGTGAAAAAAGCTTCTACAAAAGAAATTACTGTTCAAGCTATAAAAGACGGTATGAAAACAATGATTGAAGATGGTTTTTTGAAAGCTGCCCAAGGACAAACTTCGCTTGAGGAGGTGATGAGAGTGATTATTAACTAGAAAATAGAAAGTAGAAAGATAGAAAAATAGAATTTCTAAACTTATGGCGACACAATCTTTCAAAGATTTAATTGTTTGGCAAAAATCAAGAGATTTGGCAGTTAAAATTTATAAAATTACTGATAATTTTCCTAGATCTGAAATATATGGATTGACTAGTCAAATGCGTCGTGCGGTTATATCAATTTCGTCTAATATTGCGGAAAGTTATCATAGGTATCACACTAAAGATAAGCAAAGATTTCTATCGATGGCATTTGGTTCTGGTTCGGAGTTAGAAAGCCAAATAGAAATTGCAAAAATACTTTACCCCTCGGTAGATTTTAAAGATACAGAAAAAGATATTGTGGAAGTAATGAAGATTCTTAATAAATTTTTAACAAAGTAGATATTCTATATTTCTATTTTTCTAGTTTCTAATTTCTAACTTTATGTCTAATTATTTTTACACTGCCAAATCTCTTGATGGTAAAACCCAAACAGGTGTTTTAGATGCCAAAGATGAACGCCAAATTGCCCAAAATTTAAAAGATAAGGGCTTAATACTCATTAAGGCAGTTATTGAAGACAAAAAAACAGATTCTAAATTAAATTTTTCTATTCCATTTTTGGGAGTTTCTTCTACTGAAAAAATAATCATGGTAAGAAACATGGGAGTCATGTTTTCTACGGGCCTTTCTTTAGTGAAGAGTTTTGATATTTTATCTATACAAACAAAAAATAAAAAACTAAAAAGTGCCTTATTAGATATTAAGGAAAAAATTAATAAGGGTGAAAGTCTTTCAGACTCTCTTGCCAAATACCCTAATATTTTTTCAGAACTTTTTATCAATATGATAAAAGTGGGGGAGGAGTCCGGTACCTTAGATGAAATTTTACGCATTTTATCGTTGCAGCTTACGCGGGAGCATGAATTAAAATCTAAAATAAGGAATGCGATGATTTATCCATCACTGATTTTAATGGTAATGCTTGGGGTAGGAGCGGTAATTATTACGGTAGTACTTCCTAGCTTAAATGTGTTTTTTGTATCACTGAATGTTGATATACCAATATATACCAGGATACTGCTTTTTTTGGGAACCTTTTTATCGGTTCATTGGTATTTATTATTTTTAGTGCCTCTCTTATTGGTTGTTTCTTTTTGGCTTACTATAAGAACAAAAAGCGGCAAAAAGGCGATGGATTCGTTTTTGATAAAAATGCCTGTTATTTCTCCTATTGTGAAAAAAAATAATTCTGCTTTTTTTGTCCGATCGTTAAGTTCTTTAACTGCTTCGGGGGTGGCACTAACAAGATCTTTAGAAATTGTTTCTAAAACGCTAAGCAATTATCATTTTAAAGCAGCCCTAACTGATGCTTCAAGTAAAATTAAAAAAGGAGAAAAACTGTCTTTGGCATTAAAAGCTCACCAAAATATTTTTCCTTTTGGAGTTATTGAAATGATTGAAGTTGGCGAAGAAACTGGAAAAACTTCAGATATTTTAAAAAAACTTGCGGAGTTTTATGAACAGGAAGCAGTTGATGCAATTGAAAAACTTGCTATTTTAATAGAGCCTATTTTAATCATTGTACTTGGGCTTGCGGTTGGATTCTTTGCTTTTTCAATCATTCAACCAATGTATTCTTCGTTGCAATTTATAAATCAATAATAGATGTTAATAAAAGATTATAAAAATAAATGCGTAAAGGGTTTTACGATTGTTGAAGTGGTGGTAAGTATTGGAATTTTTATAACTTTGGCATTAATTACTGCCCAGATTTATGTATTAATTGTGAGTCAGATTGTAGCATACAGAGAACAAACTACTATTTCTTCTTTAGCTAATCAATATTTAGAAGTAGCAAGAAATTTACCTTATTCTCAAGTAGGTACGGTAAGTGGAAATCCGAACGGAGCGTTAGCTGATAGTGTAAACCCTATTGCCACAAGTGTTAATGGTATTGATTACCAAATTTATTATGTGGTGACTTATTTAGATGATCCGGCTGATGGCACCATTTTGGCTGGTAATGATGCTGCTCCCAACGATTATAAGCAAATAAAACTTTATATTAAAAATCAAAGAAACGATGTGTTGAATAGTTTTTTAACTAATATTGTGCCCAAGGGCTTAGAGGGGCTTTCGGCGGGAGGGGCACTTTTTTTAGAAATTTTTGATTCGGTTGGCCAGCCCCTTTCAGGAGCTTCTGTGCGTATACAAAATAGCACTATTAATCCCACGATTGATTTAAATCGTCTTTCAGATGCCAATGGAAATTGGATTGAAGTGGGTTTGCCAAATAGTGTAAATGGGTATCATATTACGGTTACAAAAAGTGGGTATTCAACTGACCAAACATATCCCATTACCCAACAAAATCCAAATCCTTTAAAAACAGATTCCACAATAGTAGATGGGCAAATAACTCAGGTAAGTTTTTCTATTGATAAAGTAAGTAATTTGGTGTTTAACTTGCAAGATCAAATATGTTTTCCAACGCCCGATATTAATTTACAAGTAACTGGATCAAAATTAATTGGTACGCCAGATGTATTAAAATTTGATAATAGTTATACTTCAAATTCAGAAGGCCAAGTAGCGTTAAATAATATTGAGTGGGATACTTACACGCCAGCTTTAGTAAGTTCTTCTTATATGATTTACGGTACTTCTCCCATACAGCAAATTAATTTATTGCCAGATACTAGTCAAAATTTTAATGTAATAATTGGGCCAAAAACTGCCAATAGTTTATTAGTGATAGTAAAAGATTCGGCCACACAAAATCCTATTGAGGGAGCTTTGGTAAAATTAGAAACTACAAACCCCTCAAGTAGTGTTAGTAAATTAACTGAAGGAAGTATATGGAGTCAGCAAGATTGGTCATTAGGAAGCGGGCAAGCTAATTTTATTGATGATAAAAAATATTTTCAAGATGATGGCAATGTAGATGTGGCAACTATTCCCACTGCACTGCGTTTAGTTGATTTCGGTGGTTTTTACGCAACTTCTGGCCAATTAATTTCTTCTTCTTTTGATACTGGTACCAATGCAACTTCTTACACTAGTTTGGAATGGCAGCCAACTAGTCAGAATCCTGCAACTAGTATCAAGTTTCAGCTTGCCGCAAATAATGATAATGCAACATGGGAATATCAAGGGCCCGATGGAACAGAAAATTCTTATTATGAAATTTCTGGGACGGTAATTAATGCGTCTTTGAATGAAAAAAGATACATTCGTTACAAAGCTTTTTTATCAACTGATGATACTTCTAAAACTCCAGTAGTTACCAGTGTTAATTTAAATTATGTTTCAGGATGCCCCACGCCAGGGCAAGTAATGTTTTCTGGATTAACTGAAGGCCTAGATTATAGTGTGGAGATTTCAAATGGTAGTTATCAAACGCAGACAATAGAAGATATAAATATTAGTGGTTATAATGTGTTAACGGTGTTATTGGCGCAATAGTACGAATTTAAAATATTAAAATATTGAATTCAAATTTCAAATTACAAATTTCAAATTCAAAAAGTTCCGGATTTACTATTCTGGAACTTTTAGTGGCTGTTTCTATTTTTGGCGTATTAATTATTATGGCGGCATTGTTGTTTACTAATATTTTTACTGGTTCAAATCAGCAGTTTTCGGCTTTGAATAATGTTGATCAAGCAAGACTCGTAACCTCACGATTTACTAATGAAATAAGAAATGCCACCACTGGCGTTGAAGGATCCTATTCTTTAAATACCGCAAGCGATAATCAGATTATTTTTTATTCAAGATCAACAAGTCCAGGGGCTACTATAAACAGGATACGCTATTATCTGGAAGATAATAATTTATACAAAGGCGTTACACTACCTAGTGGAAATCCCCCAGATTATAACTTGGCCCTTGAAAGCAATATTATTGTGCAAAAAGATATTGCTAATGGTGCCACACCTATTTTTACTTATTATGATG
>MHOW01000011.1:56936-68025 GCA_001820215.1 Candidatus Staskawiczbacteria bacterium RIFCSPLOWO2_01_FULL_33_13
TGATGGCAATTATAATGGAATTCTTCCCGCACTTTCGCAACCTGTAAACATAAATTCAATAAAATTTGTTGCAATAAATTTAATGGTATTGACTCAAATAAAAGAAAATACCGATAGTATTTTTTCTATCAGTGCAGGTGCCACTATAAGAAGTTTAAAAAATAATTTAGGAAATTAACAGCGAATTTTTAAAAATTAAAACATTAAGAGATTATTTACAAAATTGAAAATTACAAAATTTAAAAATTATCAGAACCAGAAGGGAGCAATGTTGTTGTATTTAATTATTATTATTTTTGTATTTTCTATTTTAATGGTGCCCATTATAGATTCAGTTTCAAAGAAAATGCAATTATTGCGTTCTTCTGCCAATAGAGAGCAGGCTTTGCAAATTGCAGAATCAGGAATTAATTATTATCAGTGGCACTTAGCACATTATCCCAATGATTACCAAGATGGTTCGCTTCAACCTGGTCCCTATGTACATGATTACACAGATTTTGATACCCAAGAAATTTTAGGCCATTTTAGTTTAGTTATTACGCCCCCCATTGCTGGTTCTACTATTGTAACCATACAATCAACGGCCTGGACAACCAAAAATCCCACAGTGACCCGTACGGTTACTGCAAAATATGGAATTCCCTCATTGGCAAAATATTCGTTTTTAAGTAATTCTATTGTGTGGATTGGAAATAATGAATCGGTAAATGGACAATTTATGTCTAATAATGGCATACGATTTGACGGCATAGGCAATGCTCCTATACAGTCTGCAAAATCTACCTATACTTGTCCATCCGGACAAGGTTCTCCGTGTCCTGCAACAAAAAATGGGGTTTGGGGTTCTGCTTCCCAAGAAGTTCAAAATTTTTGGCAGTTTCCCGTTCCTGCAGTTGATTTTTCTTCATTAACTTCGGACTTGGCAACTATGAAAAGCAATGCGCAGTCGGGAGGAATTTATCTGCCCCCCTCAAACACTCAAGGATATTCTTTGGTGTTTAATTCTAATGGAACTGTAAGTGTGTATAAAGTAACTAGTTTAAAGTCTAATCCTACGGGATGGGATACTAATGGCGCAGCTCATAATGAGTATATTGATTATAATGCTAGAACTCTGCAATTTACCCAACTAATACCTTCTAATGGCATTTTTTACATAGAAGATAAAACTTGGGTAGAGGGTACGGTAAATGGAAGAGCTACAGTAGTTGCAGCAAAATTGCCTTATAATTCTTCAACGGCTCCCACTATTTATATTCCAAATAATATTGTGTATGCGGCAAAAGATGGATTGCATGCACTGGGATTAATTGCTCAAAAAAATCTTGTAGTTACTAATCGTGCTCCTAGTAATATAGAAATTGATGGTGCATTGATTTCGCAAAACGGGGGAGTGCAATTTTATTATTATCCCAATAATATCAAAAATACGATCACTACTTACGGATCTATTATGACGCTAAACCAATGGACTTGGACTTGGGTAAATGGTGCCGGAACTGTGGTTTCCGGGTATCCAACCACTATTTCTAACTACGATAGTAATCTTTTGTACGGACCTCCACCGAATTTCCCATTTTCTTCTTCTAATTATGAATTACTAAGTTGGATAAGTAACTAGCGAGTATTAAGTATCATGTATACTAAATACAAAATACTTAATACTAAATACTAAGCCATGGAATTAAAAAAAATTTATATATTACCGATTTTATTATTACTTGTTCCTATGATAGTGTCCGCCGTTATGCAGGCAGATTTTCCCGAGAGTTCAAAATTACAACCAATTCCATCTAATGTGATTCCTGATAATTCTTATAATGAAGTCAATCAAAATAATGAGAATTTTAGTTTCCCTAGTGGCCAAAATAATTCAAGCACAGAAGCCGCATTAGAAAATAATAATAAAAATATAAACCTTAAGAGTTATAGCTACTATTGGATTATTGTTATTTTAATTTTATTTTCTTTTTTCATTTTTGCTTGGTTTTGGTTAAAAAGGAGGAGATAAAGGCAACCTTTACTTTTCTTTTTCTAGCAATTACAATTAGGTAATGTTTAAGTTTTTAAATTTACAATTAGAAGTTTTTGGAATAGACATTAATGATTCGTCATTGAAGCTTGTTAAGTTGAAAAAAAATCGGAAAGGATTTAAAATAGTTTCTTTTAATGAAGTAAAATTAGATACTGGAATAGTAAAAGAAGGGGTTATTTTAAATGAAGAAGCTCTGGTAAAAATTATTAGTCTTGCTTGTAAAACAGTTAAGGGTAAAAAACTTGATACAAAGTATGTTATTGCCTCTCTTCCAGAAGAAAAATCCTTTTCTCAGGTAATACAAATGCCTCGCATGACAGAAAACGAGCTAAAGTCCGCAGTACCTTTTGAGGCGGAAAATTATATACCCCTTACTATTGATAAAGTATATTTGGATTTTCAGGTTATGGATTCTGGAGAAAACCACAATAGTCATTCTGATTTATTAATTAATGTGATGCCAAAATCTATCGTTGATTCTTATGTTTCTTGTTTTAAAAAAGCAGGCCTTGTTCCTTGTATTTTAGAAGTTGAATCGCAAGCTGTTGTAAGATCTTTATTGCAAAATGGTCGAAGCAATTCGTCATTTATTTTTATTGATTTTGGCTACAATAGTACTAGTTTTATTATTTTCTCTGGAAATTCCATACGCTTTACTTGCTCAATACCTATTTCTTCTGACCAATTAACATCCGCAATTTCTAGTAGCTTGGGTGTTAGTTTGCCCAAAGCAGAAGAATTAAAAATAAAGTATGGACTTGCTTTGCAATCCCAAAAAAAATACGATATAGAAAAAGCTGTAACTCCAATTTTGTCTGATTTAGTTTTACAAATTAAAAAGTATATAAACTTTTATTATGGGCATGTGTCCCATGAGTATTTTTCATCCGATGCGAAAATAGAAAAAATTATTTTATGTGGTGGAGGTGCTAACTTAAAAGGAATGCCTGATTTTTTTTCAAAAGCATTAAGTATGAAAGTTGAACTTGGAAACCCATTAATAAATATTATCCCGCAGAAAAAAAATGACAGTAATATTATTTCAAAAGAAACCGCGTTATCATTTACTACAGTTTTGGGATTAGCATTAAGGGGAGCCAACAGTGAATGATTTTAAGATGTACGATATAAGATTTATGATTTACATCAAAGACTGATCGTTAAATCTTATATCATAAATTCGCATTATGATTAATCTTCTGCCTCCAAGTGAGAAGGAAAATTTACTATCAGAAAAGAATAAAAAATTAATTATGGTTTTGGGAAATGTTATTTTAATTTCCTTGATTTGTCTTATATTAGTTTTACTATCTGTGCAATTTTATATTTTAGGAGAAACCAATTATCATAAAAGCGTATTAGATGATATTGAGTCTAAATATCAAACTAAAGATTTTTTATTTTTTAAAAGCACCATTGAAGAATATAACAAAGATTTAGCCCTTATAAATGCTTTTTATAAAAAAGAAGTAAAATATGCTGAAACATTAAAAATTATTTCACAGCTTCCAAAACCTGAAGGATTGTATTTAACTAATATGCTAATAGAAAGAGAAATTAATGCGGGCACAAAACCTGATGGTATTGTAGTGTCTTTATTTGGGATAAGTAATAATAGAGATAGCCTATTAATTTTTAAAAAGAATATAGAAGATAATAAAAAATTAAAAAATATTTATTTTCCACCAGATAATTGGATCAAAGCTTCCAATTTGAATTTTTATGTGACTTTCAAGATATATGAAGAATAACGCCCGCTTAATTATTCTATTTTTTTTGTTGGTGGCGCTTATGTTGTGCTTATTTTTTGTGTACCCAATTTTTAATAATATTCAACAAGGATCAAGTGATATTTTATCATACAAAGGCAAGTTAATTTTTTTAGATGCTCAAAGCAAACTACTTGATGATTTTAAAGAAAAATATACAAACCAGAATTTTGATTTGGAAAAAATTAATCAAGTTTTTATTGATGCCCAAAATCCGGTTGATTTTATTAAATTTTTAGAAGACACTGCGGTTTCTTCGGGAATAAGTGCAGACATTACGCTAGATAATTCTGCCAAAAAGAAAGGTGCAACAGAGTCGGTGCTTGTATTTCAACTTTTTGTTAAGGGGGATTTTTCAAATATACTAATATTTTCTGAAAAGTTAGAAAATAGCCCCTATTTGATTAAAATATCTACATTATCAATTAAAAAACAAGAACAGTTTTCTTTGGGTAAGCAAATTATTTCTGATAAAGTTGATGCAACTTTTTTAATAGAAGTTGTGGTAAAAAACAAGTCCATATAAAATGATGCCAAAAATAAGTAAAAAAATATCTTTTCAGAGTTTGCAGGAATTATTGCTAGGATCTACTTTAAAAATTAAAGCTTTTTTGTGGTTTGTGGGCAAACATTCATTTTTATGTATTTTAGTTTTATTTTTGATTAATATATCTTTTGGTGAATTTTTATTCTATAGGTATACAGCTATATCAAAAAGCGATAAATTTAAATCTTTCGATACACCTATTATATTCCAAGAAAATACTTATTTATTTGTTATTGGAGAACTGGAAAAAAGAAAAAATATTTTTAATAATTCACTGGAGCAGTATAATGACCCTTTTCAATAGTAATTAAATATTGTATATTAGACTTTGAAGTATTAAATTGTAATATCATTACAACCACAAACCCTGCAATGCAGGGTTTGTGGTTGATTTAAAGTAATAAAGTAAAATTATGACAGAAAACACAAAAAAAATCCTTCTTGTAGAAGATGATTCTGCAATTATAGATATTTATAAAATAATCATGGAAAGAGCCCATTTTGAGGTGGAGGTATTAAGTTTGGGCCAAGAAGTAATTAAAAAAATAAAGAATATAGAAAGCGGTCAAGAGGTAAAACCCGATATCATTCTTTTGGATTTAATATTGCCTGACATTAATGGCATAGAAGTACTTCGCGAAGTAAGGAAGAGCAGTGCAACTAAGGATACAAAAGTTTTTATATTAACAAACCAAGAAAGTTCACAAGTAATTGAGTTGGAAAATATTAAGCCAGATATGTTTATTGTAAAAGCAAATATTACTCCAACCCAACTTTTAGAACTTATAAAAAAAGAATTAAATTAGAGGCTTCTCAGACAGTCTCTTAAAAAATATTATGCAACAAATCAACAAAAAAATTCTTATTGTTGAAGATGATAAAGATTTTTCATGGATTCTTCGACAAAGTCTTGAAAGCCAATTTTTGACTGTAGTGTATGCAATGGATGGAGAAGAAGGTTTGGCTATGGCCCAAAAAGAGAATCCTGATTTAATAGTAATAGATATTTTAATGCCAAAAATGGATGGCATAACAATGGCTAGAAAAATAAAAGAAAAAGGCATTAAATCAAAAATGATTTTCTTAACTAATTTTAAGGATTCGGATCATATTACAAAAGCATTAGATGTAGCAAGCGAAATAGATTATATTATCAAATCTGATATGCATATTGATGCAATTGTTGAACGAATAAAAAATAAGCTTAATAGTTAATAAAAATGCGTTTTCGGTTGAAAGGGAAAAAGGATTTTATTTCTGTCTCATTGGTTTTACAAGAACTTAAATTTTTGGCAAATAATAAGCACCTTGTATCGATGGCAAAATTTGGGATTAAGCCGAAAACTAAAGTGTATGGAGTGCCTGTTCCTGCATTAAGGAAAATTGCCAAAATAATTAAAATAACCGTGAAGGAAGACATAGGAAGGCACGCATTAGCGTTAAAGCTTTGGGATTCTGGTATTCACGAAGCAAGATTGTTGGCATCTTTCATTGATGAAATTACATTAGTAACTCAAAAGCAATTTAAAAACTGGGTTTTGGGTTTTGATTCTTGGGATATATGCGACCAAGTGTGTGGTAATCTGTTTTGGAAGATAAGTTTTATACCCAAAAAGACCAGAGCACCTTTTTTTAAAGGTGCTCGGCCGAGCACTCAAATAGGTAATTTGAGTGCTCTGGTTTTTACATTAAGCAAGAAAAAACCAGAATTTGTAAAAAGAACCGCTTTTGCATTAATTGCTTATTTGGCAGTCCATAATAAAAAATTAAAAGATAGCGATTTTATAAATTTTTTCCCTATTATTAAAAGAGAGTCAATTGACCAAAGGAATTTTGTTAAAAAAGCGGTAAATTGGGCACTAAGACAAATTGGCAAAAGAAATAAAAATTTAAATATAAAAGCAATAAGATTGGCCAGGGAAATAGTCAAAATAGATTCGAAAAGCGCTAAATGGATTGCTAAGAGCGCTATAACAGAATTAGAAAGCCAACAAATACAACAAAGATTCAATAACTAAATTCAAAGCACAAAATCCTAAATCCTAAATAAATCAAAATTACCAAAACTTAAAATCCAAAATTCGTTTTGAGCATTTAGAGATTTGGATTTTGGATTTGTTTATAATTTAGTGCTTTGGATTTTGAAATTAATTTTTAAGCATGGATAATCTTATTAAGGATGAATTTGGTCCTGAATTAATAGTAAAAGTGTATGATAAAAAAATTGGTTTAGAGGGTTTTTTAGTTGTAGATAATACTAAATTAGGACTTGGAAAAGGAGGATTAAGAATGACACCTAGTGTTACTGTGGAAGAAGTTGCAAGGCTTGCAAGAACTATGACATGGAAAAATGCTTTAGCTGGCATTCCTTTTGGAGGCGCAAAATCGGGGATAGTGTGGAATGGAGGCAGCGACGATCAAAAAAAAGCTTTGATACAAAAATTTGCAAAAGAAATAAAACTTTTAATTCCTAAAAAATATATTGCAGGGCCCGATGTAGGTACTGGAGAAAGAGAAATGCAATGGTTTATTGAGGCTACTGGTAATTGGAAATCAGCTACTGGAAAACCTGCAAATGTGTGCATGAAAGTGTTTGGCAAGAAAGGTGAAAAGTGTGGAATTCCCCATGAATTTGGCAGTACTGGTTGGGGGGTAGTTTGTGCAACAAAAACTATAATAGATATATTGGGCATGGATATTAAAAATTCAACCATTGCGATTCATGGATTTGGAAATGTGGGTTCATTTGCATTTACTTATTTAACTGATATGGGGGCCAAGGTTGTTTTAATAGCTGATAAAGATGGAGCAATATATGCAAAAGAAGGTTTTGACGCAAGTCTGGTTAAAAATATAATAAAAGAAAAAAAACCTCTTTCTAGTTATAATAAAAATTCCCTTCGACACGGCTCGGGGCAGGCTCAGAAAATAAAATCTGAAGACTTTTGGAAGCTCCCAGTTGATATTTTGATACCAGCTTCTGTTACTGATGTAATTAATGAAAGCAATAAAAAAGATATTAAAGCAAAAGTTATTGTTGAGGCAGGAAATATTCCAATGCAAGAAAGCATTGAAAATGAACTTTTTAAAAAAGGAATAATCATTGTGCCTGATTTTGTTGCTAATGCCGGAGGTGTAATATCTTCGTACGCTGAATATAGGGGATATAATCCAAAAAAGATGTTTGAAACAGTAAAAGAAAAAATTATAAAAACTACCACTATGGTGATGAAAGAGTCTTTGAAAAAAAATATTAATCCTAGAAAGATTGCTATGGAATTAGCAAAAAAGAGGGTAGTAAAAGGTGTATAGGAGTTGGTTTATTATCAACAAAAAAAACGGCGTATTACGCCGTTTTTTTATCTACTCACTACCAACTACTCATTAATAAAGGTATCCCCAAGTTTGCAGTTTGTCTGAATCTTCGCTCCAGCCTAGTCCAATATCGGTTCTAAAAAACATATTTTGAAGTAATATATTTTCAAGCCTGCCATACACTTGTTTTCTAGCATCTTCTACGGTGATACCTGAACCGGTAACTACTAATGCGTATCCAGTCTCTCCTGCGATTCTCCAATTTTCATCTACAAGTTTTACATCTCCTAGGTGTATTCCATCAAGATTAGGTTTTTTAAAAATAATTGATAAATCCTTATAAATATTCATTTCTGATTTATCATCAAAAGGAAAAGGGGGGACTGCGCAAATAACACCGATTTGAAATCCTTTTTTGGTTTTTAATTCAACGCTTTCTCCTTTTGCTATTTTGTAAAGAAAATCTCCCCATTCACTTAATATTCCTTCCATTTGAATTGATATCGTTGGATATCCAAACCGGCAAGTCCATTCCAAAGGATAAATGCCTCGAGCATTCGCAATACAATTAATATCAATATAGCCTACATATCCGGATTTTTTAATCTCCTCTCTCATTTTTTCAAGAGTTGTTTTAAAGATAGTGTTGGGTAGTGACCAATACATCAAAGTGCCCATTTCTCCGGTAAATGGCCCAATATCACCTGGAAAAAGTTTTTTATGCTCAAAATTTATGTTAATTGGGTATATAAAATCGTGGCCGTTAAAAAAAGCCCCAACTGCAATTTCTACCCCGGTTGCAAATTTTTGCAATTGAAATTGCTTTATTTTTTTATCCAGTACTTTTTTATTAGATCTTATTATTTCATGAATATCTTTTCCATCTTCATCTTTTCCTAAAAACAAAATTCCTTTTGAATCAGACGGAACAAAGCCAGAAGGCTTATACACATATCTTCCAGGATTTTGTTCTATAAAAGTTAATGCAGAATCATGGCTTGTAAAATCCCAATGGGGAAGCGTTAGCATTCCCATTCTTTTCATTTCTGATTGGCCAAATTCTCTATTTTCTTCTAATTTATCCGTGTAAGAGCTTCCCCCTACTACCAGTTTTCCTGATTTTCTTAATTTGTCTGCTTCTTCTCCAAATCCCACATCATCAAATACCAGCACATCTGCCCAATCAATATATTTTTTCCAATCATCAATTTTTTCCAAAAATCCGTCATATACATCTTTGTCACTTTCGCTTTTAATATACACTTTTACCTCGTGACCTTCTTTTTTTATTTGCAGTGCAAGATCGCCAGATAAACTTTCCCAACTTACAAATAAAAATTTTCTTAATTCTTTAGTTATAATCGGCAAATTATTTTTTCCGTTTTGTTCATTCGTCATTTGATTTTTGGTAAAAATTCTTCTTTGTCATCATCAAATTGATAATCAAAAAGAATTTCTTCTCCAAATTTTATTTCTTTTAAAGCCCTGAAAAATAAGTAATCTTTTAAATTATGTGTATCATAATCCACCTCTGCATTGGGATTTTTACTATGATTATATAGTGAGCCGTAACCTAATATTATGCATAATTTTTTTGTTTCTGGTTGCAGTAGCCAATAAAATTTTAATATCGTTTCTTCTTTTTCAAAAAACTCAGCTTCTTTTTCTGAAATAAATATTAATGGACAGTATTCTATAATTTCATCTTTTTTAATATCTTTTGTTGCTACCACACCCCTTCCTTTGTCTTTTATGGTAGTAATTTTTATTTTTAAAGGTGGATAAATTTCCATTAAATATTTTTTAAAATTTATAGTTCATTGTATCATTAAAAAAAATATTTACAAAAAAAATCCGCCAATAGTTGGCGGATTTTTTAAACTTACTAATTAATTAGTAGTTTCTTTTTGGAGGCTTGTTTTTTGACCAGCAATCTCTGCAATAAATTGGTCTGTCTGGAGCTGGTTCAAAAGGCAATTCTGTGATTTCTTTTTGGCAATCACTGCATTTCCAATTTCCTTTTACCATTTCTCTTGGGCCAAAGCTTCCTCTATTTTGATTGTTATTAAACATTTATTTATCGCTAATTTATACTAATTTTACTGCAAATATGATATATTTGCGATTTTTCTATTAAATTAGCGATTACAAATAATACAACGACCTTTTTAACCCGGTTAAATAGTGCCTTCGGCACTAATTTCGCAAAGCGAAATTATTTAACTGGTTGAACTTCAAAGTCGTTATATTTACGACTTGTTGTCTAAACCTATTATACGCCCTATTTATAGGGTGTCAATCTTTATCTTTTTAAGTTTAAGGATTAAGATGATATATCTATTATAAAATAAACAACATAAACCATATGAAAAAAATTATCATAATAATATCGTGCATTTTAGCAGTAATAATTATTGGTGTGTCTTTTATGTTATTTTTTCCTAAAAATAACCAAGTTCCTATTGAGCAGGGCGCAATTGAAGGCATAGAGGTTTTTTACCCTAAATCCGGTGAAAGCATTTTGTCTCCCCTTAAAATCACTGGAAAAGTAAATGGGGGCGGATGGATTGGTTTTGAAGGTCAAGTTGGCATTGTAAAATTATTTGATAATTCAGGTAAAGAGCTGGCTCTTGGGATTTTAACAGCACAAGGGGAGTGGATGCAAAAAGAAATTAATTTTGAAACCACTCTTTGGTTTGATTATTCTGGTGAGGGTAGTGGTCAGCTTATTTTTTATAATGAAAATCCAAGTGGAGAAGCCCAAAGAAATAAGACATTTACTTTACCAGTGAAACTAAATACAAGCTCTGCGGCAACAAGTAATTTTAAAGTTTATTTTAGTAACAGTGATATTGGTTTGGATTGTGCCAAGGTACTTCCTTTTGAAAGACGCGTTTTAAAAACAGAGGCGGTTGCAAGAGCTGCTTTAGAAGAATTATTAAAGGGCCCCAGTGATTTAGAAAAATATGCTGGGTTAATTACTAGTATTAATTCTGGGGTAAAAATAAACAGCTTAACAATAGAAAACGGAGTGGCGCGAGTTGATTTTAGTGAAGAACTGGAGCAGGGTGTAGCTGGGTCATGTAAAGTGCAAGCTATAAGGGCACAGATTACAGAAACTTTACAACAGTTTTCAACAGTAAAAAGTGTTGTTATTTCAGTTAACGGTCGTGATGATATTTTACAACCATAGCTTTTACTTCGTAAAAGAAATCCAAAATCCGAAATTACAAATCCCAAACAAATCCAAAATTCAAAAAGGAAAAATTCAAAACAAGTTTTGGATTTTAATAATTTGATTTTTGAATTTGTTTATAATTCAGTGCTTTGGATTTAGAATTTAATTTCTTGAATTTTAAAATATTAAAAAAATCTCGTATCAGTAACGCAAGATTGGGTTTTATAGAAACAACGCACGGA
>MHOW01000011.1:68045-77872 GCA_001820215.1 Candidatus Staskawiczbacteria bacterium RIFCSPLOWO2_01_FULL_33_13
TGATTTCCAACACTTTTCACTTGCATTTAAAACCAGGAGAAAAAATTGTAGAAAAATCAGGAGGTTTAAATAAGTTTATGAATTGGAAAAAACCGTTAATGACAGACTCCGGCGGTTTTCAGGTTTTTTCACTAGGATTTGGGCGCGACCATGGAATTGGAAAAATTTTGAAAACTGAAAATAGTAAAGAAATTAAAATAAATGCCAAGCCAAAAAATATTAAAATAATGCAAGATGGTGTATATTTTAAATCACCAATTGATGGCAAAGAATTATTTATTGGCCCTAAAGAATCAATTAAAATACAAGAAAAATTAGGCGCTGATATTATTTTTGCATTTGATGAGTGTACTGCTCCTTTGGCAGATTATGAATACACAAAAAATTCTTTACTAAAAACCCACCAGTGGGCACAAGTGTGCTTAAACGTTAAATCCGCCAATGGGCGGACTAAACAAGCTTTATATGGCATTGTGCAAGGCGGAAGATATAAAGACTTGCGTCAAGAGTCAGCAAAATTCATCGGAGAATTGCCTTTTGATGGGTTTGGCATAGGAGGTGAATTTGGCAATAATAAAAAGATAATGTCAGAAATGTTGCATTGGGTTATTGCAGAGTTGCCAGAAAAAAAACCTAGGCACTTGTTGGGAATCGGCCAATTAGAAGATATGGAAAAAATAATTAAGGCAGGAGTGGATACTTTTGATTGCACTATTCCTACCCACTATGCGCGCCGCGGGATTGCTTTTACCAGTGAGGGAAAATTAAATTTAAAACAGACAAAATTTTTAAAAAAAATAGAGCCATTAGACAAAGGCTGCGTATGTAGCGTGTGTTTAAATTATAAAAAAAATTATATCTGCCATTTACTCAAGGCAGGGGAGTTGACCGCTTTAAAATTACTTACTTTTCATAATCTTTATTATTTCAATAATTTTGTGGAAGAGATAAGAGATAAGATTAAAAAGGGAGAAATTTAGTTTATTTATTAGTTTTTTATGTGTATAATGGGGTTATGTCAGAAGAATTTAGAGAAAGAATACAATCCGAAAAAGGGCCAGAATTAGATCAACAAAAGAAACCAAAATATACAGTGGAGGTAGTTTCAGGTATTAATGAAGATATTGTAAAGGCAATTTGTGAAATAGAGGAAGCAAGTTTTCCAGAACAGATACGGTCAAGCCCAGAAGATATAAAAGAGGTTTTAGAAAATAGAGATGGAATTCATTTGTTAGTTAAAGATAAAGAAGGAAAGATTTTAGGCAACATATTATCGTTAAGGCAGAGCCAAGAATACGATAATCTTCTTGATCACGACGCAGATTTTACTAACGATGGTAATGCTCTTTATATTGAATCTATTGCAGTAAAACCAAAAAATCGTGATCTCGGTGTATTTAATAGTTTATTAAAATCATTAAATAAAGAAGCAAAAAAAAGAAATTATAAAAAAATTACCATGCATGCAAGAGTCTCCACAGGTCTTAGTAAGGTTTTGCAAAGTCGCTATGGTGCTAAATTTTTACGGAGAATTGAAAATTGGCACGATTTTGGTGAGCCATTTGACTATTTAGAAATAGAAATATCAGAGGATGATATCGAAAAATAAAAAAATTAATTTTTTAAAAATATGGAAATTAAAAAATACGAATTGCCAATATTGCCATACGAGTATAATGCGCTAGAGCCCTACATTGACGAAGAGACGATGAAAATTCATCATGATAAACATCATGCTGCGTATGTAAATAATCTTAATACTGCTATTGAAAAATATCCTGACCTATTTTCAAAAAGCTCAGAAGATTTATTAATTAACCTAAATGAGGTTCCAGAAGATATAAAGGCTGCAGTTCGCAATAATGCAGGCGGCCACATTAATCATTCTGCATTTTGGCAGAGCATGTCACCAAATGCCGGTGGAGAACCAAAGGGAAAGTTGGGCGAGGAAATTAATAAATCTTTCGGTAATTTTGAAGAATTTAAAAATAAATTTAACGATGCGGGGGTAAAACGCTTTGGAAGTGGCTGGGTGTGGCTTGTGGTAAACAAAGAAGGCAAGCTAGATATAGTATCTACGCCAAACCAAGATAACCCTATTATGGACGGGCAAAAGCCTCTTTTAGGAAATGATGTATGGGAGCACGCCTATTATTTAAAATACAAAAATATGAGGGTAGATTATTTAAAAGCGTGGTGGAGCGTAGTAAATTGGGAAGAAGTTAATAGAAAATTTGAAATTTAAAATTTACAATTTGAAATCAATTTGCTGTTTGCCTGGGAGGTAAACTCCTAGCAAGTGAATATATAAATTTGAAATAATTAAAATTCGACTTAGTGTTTTCATATTAAAATATTTTAATATTTAATATTGAATTCAAATTTCAAATTAAAAATTTCAAATTCAAATAGATGATTACTTTAACTGATGTTAAAAAAAATCCGCAGATTTTAGAATTTATAAATCAAACCGAAGAAGCAATGACTGCTTTGTCATATACCAATCATGGTTTACGGCATACTAATATAGTAGCCGATAGGGCAACCCAAATTGCAAAATCAATAGGATTGACCCAAAGAGAAGGAGAATTAGCGGGAATTGCCGGTTTTTGCCATGATATGGGAAATTTTTTAACAAGAACCTACCATCACTATTTTGGAGCAACGCTTTTTGGCCAAATTTTTAATGGTCAATTTGAACCCAAAGAATTAGCGGTAATAATGCAGGCTATTGCTAACCACGATAAAGAAGAAATGAGTTTTACGAATACCATTTCGGCAATTGTGGTTTTGGCTGATAAATCAGATGTTGATAGGTCACGAGTTACCGAAAAAGATTTAGAAAAAATAAAAATTGATATTCACGACAGGGTTAATTATGCCACCCGCGAAAGCAGTTTAAAAGTTGATAAAACAAAAAAGAGGATTACTTTAACTTTAAAAATTGATACTAATTTTTGCCCCATTATTGAATATTTTGAAATTTTCACAGAAAGAATGGTTTTTTGCAGAAAAGCCGCGCAATTTTTAGGGTATAATTTTGGATTAATTATAAATAATTTTAGGTTGTTATAATTTATGGCAGAAACATCGCCAATAGAACAAAGGCCAGAAGAAATTTCACCTGAAGAACTAGAAAGAAGAGATTTTGAAAAAAAGTGGTTTAATCCAGAAAGTGCTTCCACTAATCCTGAAAATACTTCTCTTGAAATGTTGGGTTATCTTAAATCAGATTCTTTGGATAAAAGAAAAATGCGGCTTTTCACTATTGCTTGTTGCCGGAATATATGGCATTTAATTAAAGATAAAAGAAGCAGAGAAGCAGTTGAAGTAGCAGATCGTTTTATTGAAGGCAAGGCAACAAGTCAAGAAGTTGAAGATGCTTTAGAGGGTGCTATTGATGCTACCTATGACGCTATTAATGTAACTGGCAGTGAAAGACAAGAGAATATGTTATCAAGTTGGTATTCAACAAGAGCTGCGGAGTGTCCACTGGAAAGGCTAAACCCAGACTATTCTTCAATTTATAGTAAGCCAGCTTATGAATTGCAGAGTGTAATAATGAATACAATGACTGCTGTATCTCCCCTTGGTTCGTCATTAAATGAAATAAATAATAAAGCTAGAGTCTCGGAAGCTATGTTTCAGGCTGATTGTTTGCGCGATATTTTTGGAAATCCATTTGCCATAGAACAACCTGTAATTGATCCAACTTGGCTAACGGCAAACGGCGGAGCTGTGCCAAGATTAGCAGAAACTATTTACAATGAACGCAGTTTTAAAGACATGGTAGTTCTTTGGGATGCTCTTGAAGAAGCGGGATGCACAAATGAAGAGATTCGGAAACACTGTCAAGGAGATGGTCAGCATGTTCGCGGTTGCTGGGTTATTGATTTAATTTTGGGTAGATAAAATTTAAGATGCAATATATATATGGCAGAAATATCGCAAGGAGAACAACCAACAAAACTTTCTCCAGAAGAATTAGAAAAGGAATTAGAGAGACAGCGGCTTGAGAGCGAGTGGCTTAACCCCTTAGCGAATTCAAGAGAATTAATACAGTTATTAGAGACAAATAACAAGTCTAATGATCGAAAGTTACGATTGTTTGCAGTAGCTTGCTCTCGGCAAGCATACGAATTAGATCCAAGGAAAAGAAGCCAACAGTCAACAAGACAAATTGAAACTGCCGAACTTTTTGCAGATGGTAATGCTTCCGTTGAAGAATTAAATACTCAGTTTTACTACCATGGTCTAACTATTGCTTATCAGCTTACTAACCCTATTATTGGAGTAGGTGCTAGGGAAGCTGGTGGGTCTGCAGCCGGTATAATGGCTAGGTTTAACAATAAAGATGGATATAAACTTCTAGAAGAATTTGATCAAGAACTTGTAAAACAATCGGTGCTTATGCGTGAAGTTTTTGGTAATCCTTTTGCTAAAAAAGGGGAAAAACCCAAAATTGAACCAGATTGGCTTACATGGAATAGTGGAGCTGTTCCATTATTGGCACAGGCTATTTACGATGAAAAAGAATTTGGAAAGATGCCAGTTCTTTGGGATGCTCTTGAAGAAGCGGGATGCACAAATGAGGAAATTTTAAAACATTGCCGTCAAAAAGAACATGTTCGCGGTTGCTGGGTTATTGATTTAATTTTGGGTAGATAAAATTCAAGATTCAAAAACATGGCAGAAACATCACTAACGGAACAAAATCCAGAAGAAAATTCACCAGAAGAAATTTCTCCAGAAGAATTAGAAAGAAGAGATAGAGAACAACAATGGCTTGATCCTGAAAATACTTCTGAAAATATGTTAAGATTAGTTAGAAGAATGGGATTGAGTAGGCGAAAATATCGGCTTTTTATTAATGCTTGTTGTAGGAGTGTTTGGAGTTCAATGATTGACGAAAGATGTAGGGAAACAGTTGAAGTAGCAGACCGTTATATTGAGGGAATTTCAACAGATAAAGAGGCTTATGGTGCATTACATGGTGTTAACAATGCCAATCAAGAGGCTTTATCAGCTACAGAGGATAATATTATGAATTCATCTTTGCAAATAAGCTTAACATATCTTGCGGCTCGTTCGATTTTATGGATAAATAATGGTGATTATGAAGATGATTTATCGTGGGCTGGTGCAATGGCTACGGTAGGTGACTTGACATCGGTTAAGCAATATCTTGCCAAAAGATTTAGAGGCAGCCATAGATCTGAGGCTGATACCTTGGAAATGAGGTCTCAGGGTAATCTTCTTCGCGATATTTTCGGAGATACTAGCAAATACAATCCCTTTTCTAAAGAAAAAATTGTAATTGATCCAACTTGGCTAACGGCAAACGGCGGAGCTGTGCCAAGATTAGCAGAAACTATTTACAATGAACGCAGTTTTAAAGATATGGTAGTTCTTTGGGATGCTCTTGAAGAAGCGGGATGCACAAATGAAGAGATTCGGAAACACTGTCAAGGAGATGGTCAGCATGTTCGCGGTTGCTGGGTTATTGATTTAATTTTACAAAAAGGAGAAGCAAGACAAAATGAAAAATAATAGACAAGACTTTTATATTATTTGCGACAATATTAGGAGTTTAGAAAACATAGGTTCAATTTTTAGGACGGCTGATGCTCTAGGAGTGGCTAAAATATTTTTGTGTGGAATTTCAGGGAAACCGCCTCATCATAAAATTTCAAAAACCGCATTGGGAGCCGAAAAAACAATTCCCTTTGAATATCATAAGCAAAGTTGGCGTTTAATTGAAAAATTAAGAAAAGATAATATTTTTATAGTTGCCTTAGAAAATAATAGAAAGGGAATTATATATACAGATTTTAGGCCAAAGTTTCCACTTGCCCTGATTGTGGGAAATGAAGTGAAAGGAATATCTAAAAAAATATTAAAAAAAACAGATAAGATTATATATTTGCCAATGCGTGGTAAAAAAGAATCGTTGAATGTATCGGTAGCGTTTGGGGTTGCAGGATACCATATTAGTGAATTTTTAATTTGAGATTTGAAATTTTCAATAAGTAGGTGTCGAAATTTTGACAAAGCAAAATTTCGACAGATTTAAATATTTGATAATTTCAAATTGATTTCAAATTTCAAATTAAAAATTGTAAATTCAAATAAATGTATTCACTTACAGAATTAAAATCAATGATAGAGCTTTTTTCAGACCCAAGGCTTCAGTTGGTGTTTTTATTGCTAAGTATTTGGTCTTTAATTTGGAAAGGTATTGCCTTGTGGCATTCTAGTCAAAACAAACAAAGAAACTGGTTTATTGCCATTTTAATCATCAATACTTTTGGAATCCTGGAAATTGTATATTTATTCTACTTCCAAAAAAATAAATTGGCCCAAAATGAAAAAATTTCAAATTAAATTCATAAGCCTTTCGATTTTGCTCAGGGCAGGAAAAATAGTATTAATTGTTGGTGGGATAATTTTACTATCGTCAGTAATTGTATTATTTTCAATTTATATTAATAGGGGATTTTCTAATACTTTTCTTACATGGGTAGATTCACAAGCATTTAATACCTATAAAGATAAAACAGTTTTGTTTTATGATGATAATTGTTCGCATTGCGTTAAGGTAGATAATTTTATTAAGGATAATAATATAGAGGATAAAGTTGATTTTATAAGGTTAGAAGTTTTTGAGAATGATACTAACAAGAATATATTGGCAGACAAAGCTCAAATTTGCGGTTTGGATTCAGAATATATCGGTGTTCCTTTTTTATGGATTGGCGAGAGTAAAAAATGCGTAGTTGGGTATGTAGATATTATAGATTTTTTTAAAAGTTTGTTGAAGATTTGACAAACCGTTTGACCTAAGCGCCTTTATGGGATAACATAAGGATGTAATCAAGTTAACAAGTGTTTGCAAATCTGCAAGCACTACAAGAAACAAGGTCGATTATTATTTAAATTTAAAACCTAATGTCCAATGTCTAATGACCAAAGTGTTTGGGATTTAGGATTTGGTAATTAGGATTTTACAAATTTATGGCAAGAAAAATAAATCCAGCTCTCTTAAAGCCAATGACTCTTACTGCTGATTTAGAAGCAGTAGTTGGCAAAGGCCCAATGCCAAGAAGCCAAGTAGTAAAAAAACTTTGGGAATACATAAAGAAAAATAATTTACAGAATCCTAAAAATAAGAGGAATATTCTAGCAGATGCTAAATTGAAAGCATTATTTGGTGGTAAGGCAGAGGTTACAATGTTTGAAATGATAAAACTCATTTCAAAACATATATCGTAAGTAAATGTATTAGGTATAAAGTATTGAGTATTAGGTATAAAACGGAAAATGTTTTAGATACTAAATACAAAATACTTAATACGAAATACTAAAAATATGACAACAGCTTATTGTGTAAAATGTAAAGAAAAAAATGCAGAAATGGAAGATGCAAAAGAAGTAGATTTTAAAAGAAAGGGGGGGAATATAGGAAAAGCTATGACAGGTATTCACAAAAAATGTGGAACCAAAATGTTCAGAATAATGGGAGCCGCAAAATAGTAACAACTAAAAAACACCGATGCAAATTCGGTGTTTTTTAGTTAACGAAATGAATTTCTGATACAATATACCAATGATAAGTTTTCTTACTTTAAGGCAAAAAATATTTTTAGGTATAATTGCTATTTTATTTTTACTTAATATATTTGCGTGGCAAGAAGTTATTGTGCTTGCCGGTCCCCAATATCTAAAAGTTAATTTTTTAGATGTTGGGCAGGGAGACTCAATTTTTATACAAACTCCCGATAGGCACCAGATTTTAATTGATGGCGGACCCGATTCTTTAGTATTAGGTAAATTACAAAAATCAATGCCTCTTTGGGACAGATCTTTAAATGTGGTTATTTTAACCCATCCTGATAGTGACCACTTAGCAGGATTATTATATGTGCTGCAAAAATATAAAATCGATTATTTTGTGTGGACAGGAATTGTAAGGGATGGCCAGCAATACCAAAAATTAGTTGAACTTTTGCAATTGGCCCAAAAACGGGGAACTAAAATAATACAATCCCAATTGGGTCAAAAAATAATGTCTGGGGGCGTGGTGATTAGTACTCTTAATCCCATTGAAGCTATAGAGGGCAAGTATTTTAAAGACTCAAGTAATGAATCTGGGATTGTTTCTTATTTAAGTTTTGGTAAAAATTCCTTTTTGTTTACCGCTGATATAGGCTTAAAAACAGAAAAAATGCTAATTTCTAATAGTAGTAATTTGAATGCAGAAGTTTTAAAAGTAGGCCATCACGGTTCAAAATACTCAACTTCAGAGGAATTTTTACAGGCGGTAAGTCCCAATCTTGCAGTAATTTCTGTTGGAAAAGATAATTTTTATGGACACCCAACACAGGAGGTTTTGCAAAGATTACAAAATTTTGGTATAAATACTTTTAGAACCGACCAAGATGGTGATATACAAATTATTTCTGATGGAAATAATATTAAAGTTATTGAGTAGTTGGTAGTGAGTAGAATGTAAAAAAATCTACAAACTACAAACTAGAAAAATGGATTTCCCAATTTTTAAAACGAAAATAGAAAGTAGTAATAAGAAGTTTGATTTAACTGATAGTGCCCAAAGGCAGGAGTATTTTGGATATAAAGCTGGAGACGAAATAAAAAAATTAAGGGAGTATTTGAAAGATAATACTTTTATTGTATATCTTTTAGGTAAGAAAAATACTGGTAAAGGCACCTATTCTAAAATGCTAAAAGAAGTGATATCGGGCGATAAAATAGAGCATATTTCGGTGGGTGATATGATAAGGTCATTTGATGAGATTTTAAAAGACCCTGATAAGAAAAAAGAGTTAGTTGATTTTTTATACAAAAAATATAGAGGTCCTATTTCAATAGATGACATCATTAAAGCTATGGAAATCCGTTCTACAAAAGTTCTTCTGCCCTCAGAATTAATTTTAGCGTTAGTTGAAAAAGAGATTACAGGTCTTGGCAAAAAGGCAATATTTATTGATGGATTTCCAAGAGATGTAGATCAGGTGTCCTATTCTTTATTTTTTAAAAATTTGATTGATTACAGAAACGACCCTGATATTTTTGTATTAATTGATGTGCCAACTAATATTATCGATGAAAGAATAAAATACAGGGTAATTTGCCCGCTTTGCAATACATCCAGAAACTTAAAACTTTTGCCTACAAAAAATGTTCAATACGATAAAAAAACAGAATCGTTTTATTTAATGTGTGATAATTCAGAATGCAAAGGCGCAAGAATGATAACAAAAGAGGGAGACGAGCATGGAATTAATCCAATCAGGGAAAGATTAGAAAAAGACGAAAAACTAATGGGTCAAATTTATAACATGCACGGTATACCCAAAATATTTTTGAGAAATTCTATTCCCAAAGATAAAGTAAAAGAAAATTATGATGACTATGAAATTACGCCAGAATACCATTATTCTTTTGATGAGGAAAATCAAAAAGTTTTAATAACCCAAAAGCCCTGGGAAGTGTTAGATGAAAAGGGCGTTGTTTCAAATTCTTTAATGCCGCCTCCGGTAGTGGTTTCTTTAATAAAAAACTTGGTAAAGGAGCTTGGACTTTAAAATTGTCACTTTTTTGTAAAAAAGGGCCTGTGAATAATTACGCCTTGACTCCTTTTTTAAAAGAAATAGAATAAAAGCAGCTCTGCAGTTTCTCATATTAGATTCTATATTACATTTTTTATGGGAGCCCAATATTTGTTCCAGCCGTGGCTAGGAACTTGAGAGCACCCACTTAGATTTATTTAGGAATCTATACAAGAAACCAGAGCGACAAAAAAAACA
>MHOW01000011.1:77961-96637 GCA_001820215.1 Candidatus Staskawiczbacteria bacterium RIFCSPLOWO2_01_FULL_33_13
ATTTAGAATCTAGAATTTAGAAAGTAGAATCTAGAATACAAACGGCGTGGGTCGGATTCTATTTTCTATTTTCTAACTTCTATTTTCTAGTTATACTTTAGCCATTGCTTTAATGCACTTAGCACAGGCAAGTACCCTTTCTTTTTCGCCCGTAAGCAAGCGAACCCATTGTAAATTTGGGTATTTTCTTAGTTTTTGAGTAGGATTGTATTTGCCTCTTAGTTTTACAAGAGTCCAAGACATTCCCGATTTTTTTTTGCAGATTGAACAAATTTTTGAAGCCATAGTTTAGAATCTAGAAAGTAGAAAATAGAAAGTAGAATACGAACGAACATTAAAATTCTATTTTCTATTTACTATTTTCTATTTTCTCGTATTCTATCTTAACTTCCATTTTTTTGCAATGTTTGTTATGATATAGTTACTTTGAATTAAATATTATGGATCCGATAATTACTATTTTTTCTTTAGTTATTTTGCTTTTTTCGGTTATTATTCATGAATTAGCGCACGGATATATTGCGTATTCTTTGGGTGACCCTACGGCAAAATACGCAGGGCGTCTCACTTTAAATCCTATAAAACATTTAGATCCTTTTGGTTCTGTGATATTACCTTTAATTTTATTTATAAGCGGGAGCCCAATTTTATTTGGATGGGCAAAACCAGTTCCAGTTAATCCTTATAATTTTAAAGATCAAAAATGGGGATCGTTAAAAGTTGCCATAGCGGGCCCTATTACTAATATTGCATTAGCCGTATTTTTTGGACTGCTTATAAGATTTATTCCTTCATCATTTTTTATTTCTTTTCCTGGAATGTTTTTAATGTTTTCTTATATAGTAACTATCAATTTAGTATTGGCTATTTTTAATCTTATTCCCATTCCTCCTCTTGATGGCTTTTGGATCCTTTTTAAATTCATACCGCAAAAATTTGAAAAGTTAACAATATTTTTACATCAATACGGAATTTTTATTTTAATCTTTTTGATTTTCTTTGGCGCCCTACAGAACTTAATTTTTATAAATAATCTTTTTTTCAGCCTAATTACAGGAATATAGTCGCCAAGTGTATTAGCCCTGTTGCGTATTAAGAATTTACTGCAAACTGCATATTTTGGTCACAAATTTACTATAATTTCTCAGCTTAGCTAAAGCTAAGCCTCAAAATTCTATCAAATTTCTGACTCAAAATCTGCAATTTTCGTAACAATCCTTAATATGCAACAGGGCTATTGACTTCATTTTGTTTTCTGATAGAATCATGAGTATTAAGCGCTTTGCGCTTATTATTTTATTAATTTTAATATGAACCACCAAGCACATAAATTTTTTTGAAAATTTTGTGCTCGGTGAAAAATTTTATATATAAAATTTTTCATGCCAACAATAAATCAATTAGTTAAAAGGCCTAGAAAAAGCGTGAAATCAAAAAAGAAAGGAGTTGCTTTGCATTTTGGTTTTAATGTATTAAAAAATAGGCCCTCAACATACCCTTCTCCATTTAAGAGGGGAGTTTGTATTAAAGTTTTTACTCAAACTCCTAGAAAGCCTAACTCTGCACTAAGAAAAGTTGCGAGAGTAAAATTATCTAATGGCATGGAGGTTACTGCCTATATCCCAGGAGAAGGACATAATTTACAAGAACACTCAGTAGTATTAATAAGAGGTGGCAGGGTTAAGGATTTACCTGGAGTAAGATATCACATTGTAAGGGGAGTTTTGGATACCACCGGAGTTGAAAATAGAAAACAGGGAAGAAGTAGGTATGGAACAAAACTTCCGAAGAAATAACTAGAAAATAGAAGTTAGAAAATAGAAAATAGAATCCGACCCACGCCGTTTGTATTCTAGATTCTACTTTCTAGATTCTAGATTCTCATAGATGCGAAGACCATATAAAAAACATAAAATTGCCCCAGATAGTGTGTACCAAGACATTGCGGTTTCGCAATTGGTAAACAAGGTGATGCAGCAAGGCAAAAAAACTACCGCACAAAAAATTGTGTACGGGGCTTTTAATATAATAAAAGAAAAAACTCAAAAGGAGCCACTAGAAATTTTTAAAAAAGCTGTTGAAAATGCTTCACCGTTATTAGAGGTTAAACCAAAAAGAATTGGAGGAGCTACTTATCAAGTTCCTATGGAAGTAAGACAAGAAAGAAGATTATTTTTGGCGTTAAAATGGATTATTGATGGAGCAAGATCTTCAAAAGGAAAATCAATGCAAGAAAAATTAAGCCAAGAATTAATAAATGTTTCCAATAATGAAGGAATGGCAATGAAAAAGAAAAATGATATGCATAGAATGGCTGAAGCTAACAAGGCGTTTGCTCACTTCGCACGATCACGATAGAATACAGAGGACTACAAATTAAAAAATTATGTCACGCCAGCATCCATTAGAACAACTTCGTAACTTTGGAATTATCGCCCACATTGATGCAGGAAAAACAACCGTTTCCGAGCGTCTTTTGTTTTATACCGGAGTTTCCCATAAAATTGGTGAAGTACATGAAGGAGATACGGTGATGGACTGGATGCCTCAAGAAAGAGAAAGGGGAATTACTATTACCGCCGCTGCTATTACTATGCAATGGAAAGGCATTCAAATGAACTTAATTGACACTCCAGGCCATATTGATTTTACTGCTGAAGTGCAGCGATCGTTGAGGGTTTTAGATGGCGCGGTGGTAGTTTTTGATGGAGTTGCTGGAGTTGAACCTCAGTCTGAAACGGTATGGAGGCAGGCTGACAAATACGGCACTCCAAGAATTTGTTTTATCAATAAATTGGACAGAATGGGCGGAAATTTTGAAAAAAGTTTCCAATCAATTTTAGATAAGTTAACCCTAAATGCAGTGGCAATGAATTTGCCTATTGGAGAAGAAGAGCATTTATCAGCTATTATTGACTTACTTAAAATGAAGGCCATTTATTTTGAAGGTGAAAAGGGAGAAAAAGTAGTTGAAAAAGAAATTCCTGCTGAGATGCTAGAAAAAGCAAAAGCATGGAGAGAAAAAATGGTGGATAGAATTGCCGGAGAAGATAATGCCTTAACTGATAAGGTATTAAATGGACAAGAAATTTCAAATGAAGAATTAATGGTGGCATTAAGGAAAGCCTGTTTGGCGTTTAAATTGGTGCCGGTATTTTGCGGTTCGGCATTAAAAAATAAAGGAACTCAATTAATTTTGGATGCGGTAGTTGATTACTTACCTTCTCCAATGGATATTGGCCAAGTGAAAGGAACCGATCCTAAAACTGGCGCCGAAATTGAAAGAAAGTTTAATGACACAGAACCGTTTGCTGCCTTGGTATTTAAAGTTGCCACAGATCCTTTTGTGGGCCAATTAACTTTTTTCAGAGTATATTCAGGAACCTTAAATAAAGGAACTTATGTGTTAAATTCTGTCACGGGTGAGCAAGAAAGAATTTCAAGAATTTTAAGGATGAAATCAAATTCAAGAGAAGAATTAGATGTAATTTATGCCGGAGAAATTGGCGCTACGGTAGGATTAAAAGATACTAGCACTGGGCATACACTGTGCGACAAAGATAAGCCGGTGGTATTGGAAAAAATTTCATTCCCTGAACCAGTTATTTCTATGCGCGTTGAACCAAAAACAAAAGCTGACCAAGAAAAATTAATTGCGTCTATTAGAAAGTTAACCCAAGAAGATCCTACATTTCGTATTAAAGAAGACACAGAAACTGCAGAAACTATTATTTCTGGAATGGGAGAGTTGCATTTAGATATTATTGCCGACCGATTAAGGCGCGAATTTAATGTAGATGCAAACTTTGGCAAGCCACAAGTAGCCTATAGGGAAACTATTACGATGGAATCTGAAGCCGAATCAAAATATGTAAGGCAATCTGGAGGAAAAGGACAATACGGGCATGTTCGCTTAAAGTTGAAACCAAAAGAACGCGGATCTGGTTTTGAATTTATTGATGAAATAAAAGGAGGTGCCATTCCAAAAGAATTTATTAAACCTACAGAAAAAGGTATTATAGAAGCATTAGACAAAGGAATTGTGGCCGGATACCCAATGGTTGATATTGAAGTTACTTTATATGATGGAAGTTTCCACGAAGTTGACTCTTCGGAATTTGCGTTTAAAATTGCGGGGTCAATGGCAGTGCAAGATGGCGCTAAAAAAGCTAAACCAGTTATTTTAGAGCCTATTATGAAAACAGAAGTAATAACCCCAGAGGCCTTTTTCGGAACGGTTATTTCTGATTTATCTAGCCGACGCGGAAAAATTGAGGAAACTAAAGAAAGAATGGGAATGAAAATTTTAGATGCGATGGTGCCGCTATCAGAAATGTTTGGGTATGCAACCGCATTGAGAAGCTTAACAGAAGGAAGAGCATCTTTTACTATGGAATTTAATAAATACGAAATTGTGCCTAATAATGTAAGCCAGCAAATTATTGAAGGAAAGGTGAAATAAAGATTTTAGATTGCTGATTGTAAAATGTAAATTTATCTAAAAAAAGAGCCTTCTTAGTTAAGAAGGACCTGTTTATTACGCCAACTCTAACCCTGGAGATACCAGAAAGAGAAATTTCTCAAGCCATTTTTGTTCGTATGTTTCAAGATCTGCCGGGCAAGAAAATGTTCTGATCTCTCGAATAGAATAAAGGATTGTATGGCCCTTAAAGATAAATATTCCATTGAGTTTACGCCTAAATTGTGTTCTACTAATCACAATCCCTAATTTTCTTGCAGCGTCATTTTTTGATTTTGCTTCTACGGTGCAAATAGGGATAGAAATATTTATATCAGGATTCTCATGTGAGACCAAAAATATCTTTTTTTTCATAATTAGGTACCTCTTTAGAAAAGTTGAAAGTACAACACGGTTAAAGAGTAATTTAAAAGATATGGTTTGTCAAATTTGACATAAGTGTTTGTAATATTATAATGAAAGTATGAAAAATAAGAATGTCACAATTGATCAATTGGCAGGGATGGTACAAAAAGGGTTTAATGAGACTGCAAAAAAATCTGAAATGGATTTGCGTTTCAAGGAAGTGAACAAGCGTTTTGACAGGATAGAAAATATCTTAATTAAGCAACACTCTGAAGAAATTGAATATCTTAAGAAGAGAGTAGGTAAATTAGAAGAGGCATTAGCGATGGAATAGATAGAAGGGCATTTTGTTTTATTGGCAAATCATTGACTTATTTAAAGGAGTATAATAATATTAACAACATAAATAAAATTTTACATTTTTAGTTTGATGTTTTGAATTAATTTCAAATTGATTTCAAATTTCAAATTTAAAATTACAAATTAGAATATATGGCAGAAAAATTTGAGAGGTCCAAACCTCATGTAAACATTGGTACTATTGGTCATGTTGACCATGGAAAAACCACTACATCCGCAGCAATTATGCATATAACTAAATTGCGCGGTTTAAAGTCGTCCGGACAGGGTGTTGATGAAATTGATAAGTCTCCTGAAGAAAAAGCTAGAGGAGTTACTATTTCCATTACTCACTTAGAAATGGAAACACCGAAAAGGCACTATGCGTTGATTGATTGCCCAGGACATGCTGACTACATTAAAAACATGATTACAGGAGCTGCCCAAATGGACGGCGGAATTTTAGTAGTATCTGCTCCAGACGGACCAATGCCTCAAACTAAAGAACACATTCTTTTAGCTAAGCAAGTTGGTTTGCCTAGTTTAATTGTATGGATGAATAAATGCGATATGGTGGATGATCCAGAAATTTTGGATTTAGTTGAATCTGAGGTAAGGGAATTATTGAAAAAATATGGTTTCCCAGGAGATGAAACTCCTATTATTAGAGGATCAGCTACAAAAGCATTAGCTGCGGCTTCTATTGACGATGCAGCTGCTAAGCCAATTGTTGAATTATTGGATGCGTGCGATAATTATATTCCAGAACCAGTAAGAGAATTAGAAAAACCTTTTGCAATGGCCATTGAAGATGTATTTTCTATTGAAGGAAGGGGTACGGTTGCTACTGGCAGAATTGAAAGGGGGGTTATTAAACAAAACGATGAAATTGAAGTTGTGGGAATCCGTCCAACTCAAAAAACCGTAGTTGTTTCTGTTGAAATGTTCCAAAAATCTTTGGAATCAGGACAAGCTGGAGACAATGTAGGAATTTTGCTTAGAGGTTTGAAAAAAGAAGATATTGAAAGAGGTCAAGTATTAGCAAAGCCTGGATCAATTACTCCTCATACCGAATTTGAAGCAGAAGTGTATGTGTTAAGCAAGGATGAAGGTGGAAGACATACGCCATTTTTTACAGGATACAAACCACAACTTTATATTAGAACTTCAGATATTACCGGAGATGTAACTTTACCAGCCGGAACCGAAATGGTAATGCCTGGCGATACTGCTAACTTAACCGTTAAATTAATTGTGCCAGTTGCTTTAGAAGAAAAATCCAAATTTGCTATAAGAGAAGGAGGAAAAACAGTTGGAGCTGGAGTAGTAACCAAAATTATAAAGTAAAAGATAATGCCTGTTAAAAAAGCTGTAGCCAAAAAAACCGTAAAAAAAGTTGTAGAAGAATCTCCAATTAAGGAAGAGGTATCTTTGCCTAAAATTAGGATAAAGTTAAAATCTTACGACCATAAGGTTATAGATAATTCTGTAAGGCAGATAGTTGATATTGCAAATAGGTATGGGGTAGAAATTATAGGGCCTGTGCCATTGCCAACTGAAATTTTAAAATATACGGTTAATAGATCAACTTTTGTTCATAAAGATGCAAGAGAACAATTTGAAATGAGGGTTCATAAAAGAATTATTGATATTTTAAGTCCTAATCAAGAGATAATTGAAGCATTAAGAGATTTGAATTTACCTTCTGGAGTTGACATTACAATGAAAATTTAGTAAGATCACCGATACAATCAAAAACAATATATTTGAGATGATTGCAAAAGTCCAGATTTGACCTAAATCCCTATTTTCCGGCTGCAAATTTGCTATAACTTCGCGGCTTACACTTTGTGTAAACCTTGTCGTTCTATCAAATTTCCATCTCGGAAAATAGAAATTTATGCTCAAAAGCGACTTTTGCAATCATCTCATTGCGCGATTGTTAACTTTCTAGTACTATTCCTGTGGTAAAAGTAGTACTAGATAACAACATTGCCTCAAAACTGGGCAGTAGCCCAGTTTTTATTTATTGCCAATTTTATATGAAATTTATCATAGGAAAAAAAATTGAAATGTCGCAACTATTTGATGAAAAAGGAAATGTAGTTCCTGTGACTTTAATTGAAGCAGGTCCTTGTTTTGTATTGCAAAAAAAATCTGTAGCAAAGGAAGGATACAATGCCTTGCAAATCGGCTTTGTAAAAATAACAAAGAAAGAAAAAATTGGAAAGTCTATGAAAGGAAAAGAATACAGGTATATAAAAGAATTTTCAATTATTGAAGGGGATTCTGTAAAAAATGTAGGTGACCAAATTAATGTGTCTGAATTCCAAGCAGGAGACAAGGTAACTATTGCAGGAACTTCAAAAGGAAAAGGATTTCAAGGAGGTGTAAAAAGGCACGGGTTTCATGGAAGAAATGCTACTCACGGAGCAAAACACGAAGCAAGAACTATTGGGTCAATTGGACAAAGATTTCCTCAACATGTTATTAAGGGAAGAAAAATGCCTGGTAGGATGGGATTTGAAAGAATTACAGTAAAAAATTTGAAAATAGCAAAAATTGATGCAGAAAATAATATGATAGCAGTTAAGGGAGCCATTCCGGGACACCGAGGAACCATTTTAGAAATTAGAGGCAAATAATTTACTTAAAAATACAATGAAAGTCGCAGTATATAATCAAGAAGGAAAAGAAGCGGGCGAAATTGCATTGCCTAAAGATATTTTTGAAGTTCCAATGAACGCCGATTTGGTGCACCAAGTATTAATTTCACAAACTGCAAATAAAAGGCAAGTTTCAGCCCATACAAAAAATAGGGGAGAGGTTCGTGGAGGCGGAAAAAAGCCTTGGCGACAGAAAGGAACTGGGCGTGCACGACATGGTTCTACTCGCTCTCCAATTTGGAAAGGTGGAGGAGTTTCTGGAGGCCCAAGAAATGATAAAAACTATACTAAAGATATTCCTACAAAAATGAGAAGAAGGGCGTTGTTTATGGTATTATCTCAAAAGGCAAAGAATAATTTATTGGTAGTTATGGAAAAAATGGAAATAGAAAAACCAAAAACAAAACTAATGGTAGAAATGATGAAAAAACTTCCTGTCAACAATGATAGTAGATTAGTATTAACAAGTGGTGGTAAGAATGTATTTTTGTCCTTAAGAAATATTAAAAAAACAGGAGTACTAGAATCAAGAAATGTAAATGTGGCTGATTTGCTGAATTATAAATATCTTATGGTTTCAAAAGACGGAATTAAAGAAATAGAGAAAACTTTTGGTGGGAAATCCGAAGCACGAAATCTGAAACTCGAAATAAATTCAAAAAAATAAAATCTAAACCATGTTTCGAATTTCGATATTCGATATTCGAATTTTCACAAGATTATGGCGTTATTTGATTTTTTAAAAAGAAAAAAAGAAACAGCAGCTTCTAAGAAATCGGTTGAAAATAAAACTGATAAGGTTTTGGCTAAAAAAATTTCCCCAGCCAAAGACACAAAAATAGAAGCGACAAAAGAAATAAAACTAAAATCAACAAAAATAAAAGCAGCGAAAGGATTTTCTTATAATGTAGTAAAAGAGCCTCATATTTCTGAAAAAGCAACTTATCTTGCCAAAGATAATAAATATATTTTTAAAGTTTATAATAATACTAATAAGCCGGAAATAAAAAAATCAATAGAGGGAATTCATGGAGTTAATGTGTTATCGGTAAATATTATTAAGATTGCTGGCAAAAAAAGAAGGTTAGGCAAAATAGAAGGTTTTAAAAAGGGCCATGCAAAAGCCATCGTAACAATAAAAGAAGGACAGAAGATTGAAATATTTTAGCATAGAAATTTTACACACATGAAAATATACAAACCAACAACGCCATCAAGAAGAGGTATGACAGGAATCGACTTTTCTTTGCTTACAAAAAAAAGAGCCGAAAAGAGCCTTTTAAAATATGTAAGGAGAAGTGTTGGTAGATCAAAAGCTTCAGGAAGAATTACTGTAAGACATAAGGGTGGAGGTGTAAAAAAACTTTACAGAATTATAGAATTCAGTCAAACAATAATGGATAATCCAATAAAAGTGTTATCCCTAGAGTATGATCCAAACAGAACCGCTTTTATTGCATTAATAGAATACCAAAATGAAGTGATTCTTTCCTCAGGAAGTTTACCAGTAAAAGGAAAAAAGCAATATATTGTGGCACCGCAAGGATTGAAAGTGGGAGACAATATTATTTTTTCAGAAAAAGCACCGTTAACTACTGGCAATAGAATGAAATTAAAAAATATATCAGTAGGAACTCCAGTGTATAATATTGAACTAGAACCTGGAAAGGGAGGAATATTGGTTAGATCTGCTGGTTCGTCTGCAGAAGTATTAGCGCAAGAAAATGGATTTACCAATTTAAGAATGCCTTCAACAGAAATAAGGAAAATCAAAGATGAAAGTTTTGCTTCAATCGGTATGGTTTCAAATCCTGAAAATAGATTTTACAGAATAGGAAAAGCAGGAAAGTCTAGATTAAAAGGAAGAAGGCCCCATGTAAGAGGTTCTGCGATGAATCCAGTTGATCATCCACACGGAGGAGGAGAAGGTAGGCAACCAATAGGATTAAAACATCCTAAAACTCCATGGGGTTTACCTGCGTTAGGAGTAAAAACAAGATATAAGAAAAAGTGGACGAATAAATATATTATTCAAAGAAGAAAAAAGAAATAGCATAAAATGCAAATATGCAAATGATGTCGCCAATAATGCAAACAAGATTCGTATCATTGGCATCACATTAGTGTATTGGCATTATTATTCATGTCAAGAAGTTTAAAAAAGGGTCCTTTCATAGATCAAAGATTAATAGAGAAAATATTAAAAGTAAGAAAGGACGAAAAAGTTATTATTAAAACATGGTCAAGGCATTCTACAATTTCGCCTGAAATGTTAGGCTATACTCTTGGAGTACATAATGGAAAAGAATTTATTCCTGTATTTGTTGCCGAAGACATGGTGGGACATAAGCTTGGAGAATTTTCTCCTTCAACTAAATTTGTAAGACATGGTGGAAAAATACAAAGAGGATTAGAGCAAAAAACTGAAGGCGCGCAAGCCGTAAAAACGGCAGCTGAAATTAAAAAACCAGCTGGTAAATAATTTGATTAAAAGTTATGGAAATTAAAGCATCACTAAGTAATTTAAGAACCGCCCCAAGAAAAGTAAGGCAAGTAGTTGATATGGTAAGGGGGAAAAATGTAGCGCAAGCTAGAGGGATTCTTGAATTTACGGTAAAAAGATCTTCAGAGCCAGTTTTAAAGCTTTTAAACAGTGCGGTAGCTTCTGCATTACATGACTTTAAATTAGAAGAATCTAATTTAAAAATTGCAAAGATAACTGTTGATGAGGGACCTAAGTTAAAAAGATCACACCCTATGTCTCGGGGAAGGGCTTATCCTATCATGAAAAGAACTTCGCATATCAGTTTAGTATTGGGGGAGATTAATTCTAAAAAAGAGCAAAGTAAAAATGAAAAAGTTGTAAAACCAAAAAAAGAGAAAAAATAATTTGAAATTTACAATTTAAAATTTGAAATCAATTTGAAATATTAAAATATTATAATATTGAATCAGCCTTCGGGATGTCCTGTGGGCCAAGCAAATTAAAAATTGTAAATTGTAAATTAGTTGTTATGACTCATAAAGTAAATCCAAAAGCATTTAGAATAAGAGGAATAGAGGATTTTAATATTCGTGGTTTTTATGGTAAAAAAATGCCTCAATATTTAGAAGAAGATTTTTTAATTAAAGATTTTTTAAGAAATAAATTATCTGAAGCTTCGGTTGCAAATATAGAAATAGAGCATTCTGCAAATAAATTAAATATTATTATTGAAACCGCAAGACCTGCATTAATTATAGGCAGGGGAGGAGAAGGAGTAGAATTTTTAAAGGGAATTATAGATAAAAAAATTGCTCAATTCAATAGTGAACATGAATTAAGTGTTAGTCAAAAAGAAAAAAATCCAGCAACTAAACAAATATTAGCAGACGGAAAGGCTGATGCATCTTTAATAAAAGATTCTCCAAAAGGCACTATTAAGCGTAAGGGCAGTGCGATAAAAAGAGAAATAAAAATAGATATTAGAGAAGTTAAGAATCCCTGGATTTCTGCAATGTTGGTTGGCCAATGGGCAGCTTTGCAAATCGAAAAAAGAATTCCCTTTAGGCAAGTTTTAAAAAGAAGCATGGAAAGAGTTATGCAAAATAAAGAAGTAAAAGGTGTGAAAATGGGAGTTTCTGGAAGATTAAATGGTACCGAAATCGCAAGAAAAGAATGGTTAAAGCAAGGCAGAATGCCTCTTGGAACCATAAGGTCCGATATTGATTACGCTCAGGTTGAGGCGCATTGCACCTATGGGACCATAGGAGTTAAAGTGTGGATATATAAAGGAGACAAGTTTGAGTAAAAGCGAGAAAATAGAAGTTAGAAAATAGAAAATAGAATTTGACGCGCGGCGTTTATATTCTAGATTCTACTTTCTATTTTCTATTTTCTTAATTCTTGATTATGACATTATTAATGCCGAAAAAAGTTAAACACCGAAAATGGCACAAAGGAAAAACCAAGGGCGTAGAAACTCGTGCGACCGATCTTAATTTTGGAAGTTTTGGATTAAAAGCAATGGGCACTAAATGGATAACCGCACGACAAATTGAGGCTTCTAGGCGCTATATTATAAGATATATGAAAAAGGGCGGTAAATTATGGGTGAGGATTTTTCCCGACAAACCTGTAACTTCTAAAGGAGAAGAGGTTCCCTTGGGAGGAGGAAAGGGAGGGGTGCATCACTATGTATATCCTATAAAGCCAGGAAGAATTATTTTTGAAATAGATGGTTTAAAGGAAGACATAGCGAGGCAGGCCCTAAGAGGAGCAAGTATGAAGTTGCCAATTAAGACAAAATTTGTTAAAAGGGAGAATTAACGAATTTTGTTGCTTAAGACCAAAATTTGTTAAAAGGGAGAATTAACGAATTTTGTTGCTTAAGACCAAAATTTGTTAAAAGGGAGAAATAGATTTATGATTTAAGATTTACGATTTAAGATTTTAAAAAAAGAGTATTTATGAAAACAGAAGAATTGAGAAAAAAAGATAAAAATGAATTAGAAAAAAATATCGAAGTTTTGAAAAAAAAACTTAGCGATGTTAGATTTAGATTTTCTTCAAGCAAGTTAAAAAATGTAAAAGAAATCGGCAACATGAAAAGAGAAATTGCTAGAAGTTTAACGATTATTAAAGAATTAAAAGTAAAAAAATAACGAATTTACCAAGCACTGAAATTTTTTCAAAATTTAGTGCTCGGTGAAAATTTTTCAAATTTTCATGCCAAAAAAGAAATTAACAGGAATTATAGTCTCCGACAAGATGCAAAAAACTGTAGTTGTTTCAGTAGAACGATTTAAAGAACATCCAAAATATAAAAGAAGATTTAAGGTCCACAAAAAATATAAAGCTCATGACGAAAATAAGGAATATAAAATGGGAGATAAAGTGGTAATTGAAGAGACAAAGCCTATTTCTAAAGATAAAAATTGGAAAGTAGTCGGGAAGGTATAAAGTATTAAGTATGGGGTATCAAGTATACAAAATACTAAATACAAAATACATAATACTCAAAAAATGATTCAATTAAGATCAATGTTAAAAGTTGCTGATAATAGCGGAGCAAAAATCATCCAGTGTGTTAATGTTCCCGGGGGAACCAGAAAAAGATATGCTCAATTGGGAGACATTATTGTTGGAACAGTTAAAAAAGCAGAACCAAGAAAGCTAGTTAAAAAACACGAAGTAGTAAAGGCAATTATTGTAAGACAAAGAAAAGAATTTAAAAGATTAGACGGTTCTTATATTCGTTTTGACGATAATGCTGTGGTGGTATTAGGCGAAGGTAAGTTGCCTAAGGGGGGAAGAGTTTTTGGGCCAATTGCAAAAGAAGTGAAAGACAAAGGTTTTGATAAAATAGCTATGATGGCGGCAGAGCTTTTGTAGTTAACTTATAGGGGCTTCTAAGTGATAAGAAAAAAATGAAAATAAAAAAAGGCGATATAGTATTAATAATTTCAGGCAAAGATAAAGGCAGAACTGCAAAGGTTTTAAAGTCTCTTCCAAAAGAAGGTAGAATTTTTGTTGAAGGAATTAATTTAAAAAAGAAACATTCAAAACCAAAAAAACAAGGAGAAAAGGGTCAAGTAATAAATATTCCTGGATCTATAGAAGTTTCTAATGTTAAATTGGTTTGCCCAAAGTGTGGTAAGGCGGCAAGAATTGGTTATATTATTGAAAAAGATTCGTTGAAAAATTCTAAAAAGCAAAATAAATTCAGAATTTGCAAGAAGTGCAAGTCAAAAGTATGAAGACGAGAAAGTAGAAAATAGAAATTAGAAAGTAGAATACGAAAAACGCGAAACATAAAAATTCTATTTTCTATTTTCTAGATTCTATTTTCTAAACTTATGGATAAGCTACAAAAAAAATATAAAGATCAGGTGGTGCCAGCAATGATGGTAAAATTTGGCTATAAAAATGCCATGGCTGTTCCTAAAATTACAAAAGTTACTATTAATAGTTCTTTTGGTAAGGATGTGGTAAATAAAACCTCATCAGAAAGGGAAAAAATGCAAAATCTTATTACCAAAGATATTGCGTTAATATCCGGGCAAAAACCAAAATTAGCCAAATCAAAAAAATCAATTGCTGGATTTAAGCTTAGGGCTGGTCTTGAAATTGCTGCAATGGTAACACTAAGAAAAGCTAGAATGTGGGATTTTTTGGAAAGACTAATTTATCTATCCTTGCCTAAGTCCCGCGATTTCAGAGGTATCGAATTAAAATCAGTTGATGGTGGAGGCAATTTAAATATTGGATTTCGTGAACACATTAATTTTCCCGAAATTTTCAGTGAAAAGGAAAAAACTATTTTTGGATTGGAAGTCAATATTTCAACTAATGCTAAAAATAGAGAGAAAGGTTTAGAATTATTTAGATTATTAGGATTTCCAATAAAGGAGAAGTAATATTATTCTGCGTAGTTCTGCGTAAAATTCCGCGTAATTCAGCATTACCCGAGTTTCCGCAGAACTACGCGGAAATTAACGCGAAAAAACGCGGAAAAAGCAAATAAAGATATGGCTAAAAAATCACAAATAGCTAAAGCAAAAAAGAAGCCAAAATTTTCTTCAAGGATTATAAGGCGTTGTTTTAAGTGCGGTAGGAGAAGAGGATACATGAGAGCATTTGGACTTTGTAGAATATGCTTTAGAGAATTAGCCAACAAAGGAGAAATACCGGGATTAACAAAAAGCAGTTGGTAGTAATTAATATGACAACCAAGCACTGAAACCAGAGCACTTTTTCAAAGTGCTCGGCCGAGCACAAAATTTTTTAAAAAAATTTATGTGCTCCGGTTTTTTACCGTTAGTGCTCGGTGTCAATTTTAAATAAATTTAAAATTGCCATGACAGATCCAATTACAGACATGTTAAATCAAATAAGGAATGCTCAAGCTGTTAAAAAAACAGAAGTTTTGATTTCTTTTTCAAAATTAAAAAATGAAATTACAAATATATTACTGCAGGAAAATTTCATAGGAGAAGTGAAAAAAGTTGCTAAAAGAAAAAATAAGGTATTGAAAATTGCATTAAAATACAATAATGATCTTCCAGCTATTGAGGGAGCTAAAAGAGTTTCTAAACCAGGTCAGAGGATTTATTCAAAATCTAGTGAATTAAAGAAGGTGCGTGGAGGGTTTGGTATTTCAATAATTTCAACTCCTAAGGGATTAATGACAAATGTACAGGCCAGAAAAGCAAAATTAGGAGGGGAAGTTATCTGCGAAATTTGGTAACCAAATTTCGCAGGATTTAAGATTTTTTGTAAAAAAAGAGCACCTTATCCTAATGCGAGGAATCGGCGCCAATAGTATTTACGAGAATGTGGTATAAAGGATTGCAAGAATGATCATAATGTGAACAAATCCAGTAACGATTTTTTCACCATTTTGCTCTCGCATTTATTTCTCCCTAAGCGTTGACTAAGAACTAAATTTAATATACAATAACAAATCTATAAAATATGTCAAGAATAGGCAAAAAATTAATTGAAGTTCCCTCTGCTGTAAAGGTGGAGTTAAATGGGCAATCGTTAAAAATCACAGGCCCAAAAGGAGAATTACAGACAACTATCCATCGCGATATAGTAGCGGAAATAAAGGATGGTAAGATTTTTGTGTTGCCAAGAAAGGGAGAAATCTCTAAAAAAGCAAAAGGACTTTGGGGATTATATAGAGCTTTAATTTTCAATATGGTAGAAGGAGTGGATAAAGGTTTTGAAAAAAAACTTGAAATTGAAGGAGTTGGCTACAAGGCGGCAGTGCAGGGAGAGGAATTGGTATTAAATCTAGGATTTGTAAATCCGGTTAAAATAAAAAAACCAGAAGGCATTAATTTTTTGGTAGAGAAAAATGTAATCACCGTTTCGGGCATAAATAAAGAAGTTGTTGGGCAAATCTCAGCAGAAATAAGAGCCACTAAGAAAGCAGAACCGTACAAGGGTAAGGGAATTAAATATCAAGGGGAAATAATTAGGAGAAAAGAGGGTAAAAAAGTAGTGGCTACTAAGAAGTAGAAATTCCAGTTACTTTATAATTCTCTGATAATTTTCATTTTAAAATCATATGTTAAAAAAACAATTAAGACGACAAAGAATTCACAAAAAAATAAGATCCAAAATTTTTGGGACAAAAGAATGTCCAAGGCTTTGTGTTTTTAAGTCTGATAATCATATTTACGCTCAATTAATTAATGATGATAAGTCTGTTGTCTTAGTTTATGCTTCAGACAAGGAAGTAAAGAAAACAGGTTTATCGAAAGATTCAGCTAGCAAGATAATGTCAAATAAAGTAAATTATGCGTTTGGTGTTGGTAAGTTAATTGCTACTAAGGCTCAAGAAAAAAAGATAGATAAAGTTGTGTTTGATAGAGGAGGGTTTGTATTTCATGGTAGGATAAAAGCATTAGCCGATGGTGCAAGAGAAGGCGGTCTCAAGTTTTAAAACGAGAAAGTAGAAGTTAGAAAATAGAAAATAGAATTTTTACGGTCGCATTCTACTTTCTAATTTCTATTTTCTAGATTCTAAATTATGGTAGAAGAAATAAAACAAGTTATTACAGATAAAAAAGAAGAATCATCAAAAAATAATGATGGGTTTAAGCCTGTAAGAAAGTTTTTTGGAAAGTCGGGGATTGTAAAAGATGAATATGAAACAAAGCTTTTAGATTTGGCTAGAGTTACAAGAGTTACCGGTGGTGGAAAGAGGATGAGTTTTAGGGCAGTAGTAATAGCTGGAGATAAAAAAAGCAAAATTGGTATTGGAATAGACAAGGGTAAGGATGTTTCTCAGGCCATAGAAAAAGCAACCAATAGAGCTAAAAAAAATACCATTAATGTGGTAATCGTAGATGGCACTATACCTCATCAAGTAGAAGCAAAGTCGGGGTCTGCCGTAGTCATGTTAAAACCACAAAGAAAAGGTAGGGGTTTAGTTGCAGGAGGAGCAGTAAGAACTATTTGCGATTTAGCTGGTATTAAAAATGTTTCTTCAAAGATTCTTTCTGGTTCAAAAAATAAACTTAACAATGCTAGAGCAACAATGGAAGCTTTAAGAAAGCTTAAGGCAAGATAAGATTGATTTATGAAAAACGATCAGCTAGAAAGTTTTTAAAAATCTTAAATCATAAATCGTAAATCTTAAATCACAAATATGCAAATTCATCAATTAAAACCTAATCATAAATTAAAAGATCGAAAGATTGTTGGTAGAGGAGGTAAAAAAGGCACTTATTCTGGAAAGGGAATTAAGGGTCAGTCTTCAAGATCTGGCAGAAAAATGGTGCCGATTATAAGAGAGTTAATTAAAAGGTATCCAAAATTAAAAGGATATAGGAGTTTTGTGTTAGAGGACAATGGTGTGGTTATAAATTTAGATATTTTAGATAAAAATACTAAAGATGGTGAAGTAATAAATTCAGAAACTTTAGTTAAAAAGGGTCTTGTTCGCATGGTAAAAGGTAAAATGCCTGAAATAAAAATATTAGGCAAAGGTAAATTAACTAAAAAATTGTCTTTTGAAGGTTTCAGTTTTTCAAAAAGCGCTAAAGAGGCAATTGAAAAAGCAGGAGGCACAATTAAAAGTATTTAGTATTTAGTATTAAGTATTTCGTATACTTAATACTTTATACCTTATACTTCATACTCAAGTGTGGTACGAAAAAATATTATTCCTTTTTAAAAATAAAGAATTAAGAAATAAATTTATTTTTATATTGTTTCTTTTTGTGGTTTTCAGAATAGCAGCCAATATTCCAATTCCAGGAGTGGGTTTAGAAAATTTAAGAAGATTTTTTGCTGAAAATCAAGTTTTTGGACTCTTAAATATATTTTCTGGGGGAGCATTAAGTAATTTTTCAATCGTGTTATTAGGTTTAGGTCCTTATATTACCGCAACGATTATTTTGCAATTATTAACCATGATTTTTCCTGCGCTTGAAAAAATGTATAAGGAAGAAGGCGAGGCAGGAAGGCAAAAATTTAACCAATACGGACGCCTTTTAACTATTCCCTTAGCAGCCTTTGAAGGATATGGAATACTAACCCTTTTCCAGCGACAAGGAATTATCGGCGAGTTGCCTTTTATGGTACTGGTAAGTTCAATTATTACCATCATCGCCGGTTCTATGTTTTTAATGTGGCTTGGCGAAATTATTACAGAGCAAGGTATGGGTAATGGTATATCTTTATTAATTTTTGCAGGTATAGTTGCAAGTTTGCCATCAAATATTTTCCAGACATTTGTAAGTTGGGATCCCTCCAAAATACCTTCGTATATTTTATTTTTCGTTTTGTCAGTAGCTATAATTGCTTGTGTGGTTTTAATAACAGAAGCGCGTCGCAACATCCCTGTTTCTTATGCAAAAAGAGTAAGAGGCTCTAAAATGTATGGCGGAGTTTCAACTTATCTGCCTTTAAATGTTAATCCTGCAGGAGTTATTCCTATTATTTTTGCCCTTTCAATTCTTTTGTTTCCTGGAATGATAGCAGGTTTTTTTGGGGGAGTTTCCGGAGTTGTAGGTAATGTGGCAAATTGGGTTGTGGTTTTCTTTAATAATCCATGGGTTCATGGGGTATTATACTTTTTACTTGTAATTCTTTTTACTTATTTTTACACAGCTGTTACTTTTGATCCTAAAACAATTTCAGAAAACCTGCAGAAAATGGGAGGCTTTATTCCTGGGGTAAGACCTGGCGAATCAACTACAAAGTTTTTAGCCCATATTTTAAACAGGGTATTATTTACAGGGGCTATGTTTTTAGGATTAATTGCAGTGGCGCCATCAGTGGTGGCAGGACTTACAGGAGTTACCGGTTTTACTTTTTTAATAGGAGGCACATCTTTATTAATTATTG
>MHOW01000012.1 GCA_001820215.1 Candidatus Staskawiczbacteria bacterium RIFCSPLOWO2_01_FULL_33_13
TTTCCTTTTTCTTAAACAAAGGCATGTTTTTGTTTATCAATTAACTTTTTACTTTTTATCGATTTCCTTTTGCTCGATTGTGAGGAAATGGGGACAGCCACCATTTTCAACCCCATCTCCCCCAACACGCAAGACGCCTTGCGCATTCACCGTCCAACAATTGCCCGCCCTTTGACGGATATTTTGATGGGAAATTACTTAAAATTACTCCTTTTCTCGATAAAACTCAATAACCAAAAACCACCTTTCGGTGGCTTGGATGGCAGGTACAATTCTATACCTGCTTCTATGAGAGGCACAATTCTGCGCCTCTCTGCGTCACAATTCTGCCAATGTCTCCGCCTAAAGGCGAAGCAAGGCGCAGAATTGTGCCTTGCTCAGCCAATGGCACAATATGAGAACTTGGTTTTTAGACAAGTTTCCGAATGTGGAAGTAATTAACCTCTAAAGAAAAAGTCCAAACTTTTGGTCGGGACTTCTGTAAAACTATAAATTGTATTGCTGAATCTCAAAAATGTGAGTTTGGTCTGGGCTAGATTCCTCTGATAATTCCAGTAATTCAGAATTACCAAAGTGAAACATCCTCAGAACATCTTCCCAGTTAAGACTGTAATAAGCGGCGTAAATCATTTTTCCAATGTCACCATGACCAACTAGTAAAATGTTTCCATTTTTATGCTTATCCTCAAGCATACTCAAAATCCGCTTTGCGCGGTCAATGAGCTCTGGAAATGTTTCGGCTCCCTTAGGGTTCAAGAAATAACAAACGGTATCGGTTTGAAGAATGTCTGGCGAACAAAGTTCTTCAATCGCACTTTGCGATTCCCCCATCATTATCCCAAAATCCCTTTCAATCAAATCTTCCATGATCTCTGGCTTACTGATACCGAGTGTATCGGTAATAATTTCTGCTGTTTTGTAGGCTCGTTGGAGCGGCGAAGCGTAGATATGATCAAAACGGATTTTAGTGTCTTTAATCTTTCCAGCTACTTCATTAGCTTGTTCGATTCCTTTTGCAGTCAGGGGTTCGTTCCTTCTACCATTGAGGATTTTTCTTTCGTTGTCTCTATCTTGTCCATGGCGAGCCAAATAAATTTTAAGCATGATTTTTATCCTTTTATTAATGGGCTAGATATAATCTAGCATAAATTATCAAAAAGACAATATTGAAGAATTGTATCAAAAAATCGCCAAAGGCGATTTTTACTTTGCGCGGGGTCGTGGACGACGTTAGAACTGTAATTCAGAGACAAACCGAGTATATTCACATACCGGATTTAAGACCGAAAGTTGAAGTTTAGTTTTATCCTAACCCGCAGATACTCTTCATCGTGATTTTCAAGATATTCTTCAACCTCATTTATGCTTATAAGCATACCACATAATGGACTCCATAAGAGAAGACCATGAGTGATGAATTTCTCCTATTTTATCTATTTCTTGGAAGCATCTTTCGGTGGCCTCATGTAGGGGCTCGCTAAAATCTGATACGGTAAAATCTTTGCAAACAAAAACACCGATAGCACTTACGGGTGGATATTTTTTATTTTGTTCATTTTGCGCAGCTTTGATAAGTTTTAAGTATCCAATAAAAATCATTTGGTTTGCTACCACTCCGGTTTCTTCCAAAGTTTCACGCTTTACCGCTTCAGCAATATCTTCTCCTTCTTCTTTATGACCCGTTGGTATATCCCATCCCCGAGGTACTTTGGTAAGCAATAGTTTGTGGTCATCAAACAACAACATCTTTACTGCCGTAAATGGAATGTCAGCAGGAGCATCATCAGTGAGAATGAATTCAATATTGCTTTGTTCCTGCTCCCAAAAATCTTTAGGGAAAGCTTGTATTATATTATTTGGCATAGTATTTTTTGTTAATCATTTGAGGAAAACGATTATTTAAATAAGAAATGAATGTTTTAATTCTTGTTCGTATGGTCTCATCTTTGAGTTTTGTTCTTAAATAATCAATTCTTTCATCCAGCTCCGATTCTGTACCGGCAATAAAGGTTATCTGAATTCTATCTCTTTCTTCCGTAAGATACGGAAGACCCCCTGAGTAATCCAGCCTCTTTAATAATATCCATTTGGGATTTCCTAGATTATCTATAAGATTCTTGATGTTATACATTTTTTTCTGTTTGAAAATAGGTAATTGAATAACCACCCTAAATTTATCACTTGATGCGGGGAAATAAGGTTCATTGCAAATAAATTTATAGATTGCCTCCATAGAGTCAAAGGAGGTGTTGCTTCCATTAACCAGGGGGTGGTTTCCGGTGAATCTTGTCATCCCCTCCATTATTTTCCATTTATTCGCTATCGAATCATAAATAATCCCTTCAACAGAAAAGTATCCCTGAATTTTATACTTGCGACACAATGCCAACACTTCTTGATCTAAGTGAGGAATATTATTTACATATCCAGAAATTTTAATTTTGTTGTCTGCGTGGACTAAGGATTCATTAGTTGATTCTTTAAGTGCCATTGGGTAAATAAATTGCTTGTCACCTAAGCAAAGAATCTCAACTGAGGTTTCTGGGCCAACACAATATTCTGTTAAGATAAGCTCTTTAATTCCTTTTTCTTTAAGCTTGGAATATTCTAATATGAGTTCTTTGCTACATGTAATAAGAACGATACCTGCCCCGCCTGTCAGATTTGTTGCTTTTAGAACAGCTGGCATAGGAAATTTATCCATATCTATCATTACCATGATTTTGAAAATGTTTTTATCAGTGAGCTTAGTGGTAATTAGTGTATTTTTGCTAAATTTATTTAATGTTAAAGTTGTTTTTAGTTTATTTGAAAAAATACGAGCAGATTGTGCTGGTGGCGCAATTATTTTAGTCTGCAATGTCCCATATTCATTTTTGACTTTTTCTATTGCTATTGCAATATTTTCAACGCCACTCAAAACACTACTCCTACCAAAGGATACAATAGCACTCAAATTAACTTTTTCATTATCAATAATGGAGATTATTTCATGATATATCTTATTTACTGATTTAGACCGCCCTGGTTCCGCCTCTTCAGAAATGTATCTTAATATAAATCTATTATCTTTCTGAAAATAAGCACTTAGTCTATCGGTATATGTTTTACTTCCGATTGTAATTATGAGTTGTTTTTTAGAATTTGACATGCGAAATATAAATCATTTATCACTAGTAATCTAGATTATTATTCCTATTATTTCTTAAAATTGGATTTAATATGCTTCTACCATAGAAATCATAGTTTCTCATCTTTGTCATCAACTTTATGCCTTTGATATCTAATGATAAGTTGCTTTAAAGCCGACATGTGAGATTTGACGATATTTTTTCTATCTTTTCCGTACCATGTAGGTAATTTGAACATTGTTGAATGAAATTTATCGGCATTTGGGAATCCTTCATTATTTACAGCCATTTGGTCTTTGAAATTAGTGTAATCTTGCAAAACTTTCCAAGGTTCCATAAATAATGGGAATCGGTTTAATGGACAAGTTGAGCCAGGTATATCAGCTTCTAAAGCCCCGAGTTTTTTATATTCTTCAACAAAATCATTTATTGGAATAGTAAATTTTTCTTGATCAAAAATAATAGGATACGCATACCATGCTGGATTATATTCAGAACTAAACTTTACTGGAGCAAGTCCGTCAATATTCATCAACTCATTATCCATCATTCTTGCGGTTTCTCGCCTTTCTTCCAATTGTTGCTTAAAATGATTTAATTGTGGTCGCAGTATTGCCGCTCCAAGAGGATGCATCCTCAAATTCCCACCCAAACCCGTAACAAAAAACTCCTTTAAATTAGGGTCAAAAACTTCTTTTTTTGCTCTTTTATTGAAGTGCCCGAGTAATACAGCTCTTTCAAAAATTATTTGGTAATCAGTTGCAATAAAACCCCCTTCACCAGATGTTAATAGTTTTTTTCCCTGTAAGCTCCATGCTGCTGCATCGGAATATGTAGTACCAACTACATTATCTTTAATAGTTGCTCCATGAGCATGACTACAATCCTCTAGCAAAAGAATGTTATGTTTTTTACATAACCTACTTATATTTTCCATATCGCAAGGAATACCCCACATATGAGTTACAACAACCGCCTTGGTGTTTTTCGTTATTTTTTTCTCAATTGATATTGGGTCAATATTTCCATTTTCACCGCAATCAGCCAATATTGGCAATGCGCCTAATTGAAATAATGGCGATGCGGTTGCAAAAAAAGTATAAGCAGGCACAATTACCTCGTCGCCCCTTTGGATATTAGCACCAAAAAACATTGTATATAAAGCACTGGTGCCATTACAAGTAGTTAAAATATATTTTCTGGGAAAAAGTTCCTTTAATTTTGCTTCTACTTCTTTATATATCCCCCCATTATCGTATATAGAAATATCTTCATGAAGTTGTTTTTTTACACTACTTTCTATTTCTTTATTAATAATTGGATGAGTTTGTCTTCTGAATTTTTCTGGTATCATATTATTGTTCATATATTCTTGACATTACTTTTACATGATTATTTAATTGGAATTCTGGATTACTAATGAATTGATCTTTATTATCTACAATAACTTCATAAAAATATTCCAATTGTTTTTGCATTGCTTGAGCCCAAGTCCCATCACCCTCAAGATGTTCTACTAATTCATGACTTAGGTTGTATCTTTCAATCCGATTTTTTTTTAAGATTGCTGACCCCTTAGATCCAATTACTATAAATTGTTCATTTTTAATTGGGTATATGCAACTTACAAAAATAAACCCTTTCACATTTCCAACTTCAAAAGTAATAAATGATGTGTCGTCAGTATTATAGTCTCCTTTCCTATTTATTGTCAGACTTTTATCTATGACTTTAAAAGGATCGATGTACCAAAAAATTAAATCGATCATATGATATCCCATATCCATCATCACCCCTCCACCAGCTTTTTTAATATCACTGCGCCAACCACTATTTGGTTTTTTACTGCCCAAAGTATAAGAAGCTTCCACGGAGGTTATTTCACCAATTTGTTTTAACATCACTTTGAAATTTTGATATATGGGATGAAATCGTCTTTGAAACGATGTCATAATCTTTATTTTCGATTTTTTTGCAATATCATAAATTTGCTTCGCCTCATCTTCATTCCTTGCAAACGGTTTTTCTTTTAAAATATGAACTCCTCGTTGTGCGCAAAAATTAATTATTGGTAAATATTGATCGTGTGGCACTGAAACCACCGCCATATCAATTTTTTTATTTATATGCCGATCTAATTCTTCTATTCTTTCCATGATCGGTATATTTTTTCCATCTAAAATATGTACTATTTCCTCTCTTGCTATTTGATCTGGCTCTACTATTCCAATCAATTCAAAAAGATCAGAGAAAATTAGAGCAGGCAAATGCTCTTTTCTAGATTGATGACCTCCGCCAATTAGAATTGTATTAAGTTTTTTCATAATTTTATATTTAGACCATTGGAATTTACTTCATCCTACTGAAATATATTCAAAATTCAATTGTAAAAACCACCTAAAAAGCGGCTTCATAGATAATAGAGCTAAAAGTTCCAATATATATCATAACCCTATCAAAATTTGAGCTCAAAACGAATTTGCGCGGGCGAGGGGATTTGAACCCCTGATCTCCTCCGTGACAGGGAGGCGTCTTAAACCAGGCTGGACTACGCCCGCCTTCGGTCGCAATAGCGACCTTCGGCGGGCAAAACCCGCCAAGGTTTGCGAAGGCGACACTTGTAAAAATTGCATAGGCAATTTTTGTGCCGACGACAGGGATCGAACCTGTGACCTAGAGTTTATGATTCTCTCGCTCTACCAACTGAGCTACGCCGGCTGATTTTTATATTATTGCTAATCCCTCAATCCAACCGATTATCCTTCTTCTTAACTGCGTGCCTTTTCTTACGGTAACCCTTACAGTACCATAGTGATTATTATTGGAATATATTTTTTTAGTACGAGTCTTAATTAAAACCGTTTTTGTAAATTGACTAAGCGGTATACTCATTAGGTTTGACCAAAAATTTTCCAGTTCTTTTATTCTCTTTCTATGTTGCCCCTCTCCGAATTGCACGGAGGCCTGCAGCTTCTTTTAATACCCTTTATTTCTAAAGGGAATGGACTATACCATCTTCCTTTTATAAAAAGGAAGTTCCTATTATAGTCTCTGAACCTCCCACTAAATTTTAGTGGTTTGGATGCTGATTGCCAAATTTTTTTTCTTTTATAACTTTCGCACTCGCCCTTACGAGCCATGCTGTAGTGAAAAAAACTTAATGGGTTTCCAGCAATTTAAGGAATTTTCCATTGAATGTTGCCACTCAAGGTCACATGTTGACCCGAATTACGCGGGTTTGTAATATGAGACTGCCGAGGTACTACTCCTCCAAGGGGCGATGCCATAATATATATTACTCTTAATTTCTAACACAAAAAAACGACAAAAGCAATAATAAAAAAGCTGATGTTATATCGGCTCTTATTTAATTAAAATAATATAAAGGTTAAAAAATTAATTTTCCAAAAGACCTAATTTTTTAAGGCGAGAATTAATTGATCCCCTTGTTCTATTAAATGCCACGGCAAGTTCAGCAATATTTAAATCTTTTGTAAAAAGTTCTTTCAATTCAATATCCTGATCTTTATTCCATGGCAAATACGCATTGGTATGTGTTGTCCGTATTTGTTCAAAGCCCTTGGGAGCTTTAGAAACCCTTTCAATTACATTTTCTAACATTATTTTTCCTCCGCAAAACTGAATAAATACTTCATTCATTCTTTTAAATTCATTTTTTGAAATATTGCCAAATGTAAAAACCGCTTGCTCCGATTCACTTTGAAATTCACCATCTTTTTTAAGTACCTCGGGATGCACCTTAAATGCATTTTCATTAAAACCAATAAGATGCAAGCCCGAAAGCCGTCTTACGCGAGAAAGCGCCACATAGCCTTGTCCAAATTCAAAAACTTGACTTAAGTCCATAACCGCTTCATCTAAACTCATTCCCTGGCTTTTGTGCACCGTAATTGCCCAGGCAAGCCTAAGTGGTAATTGAGTAATTCTAGCACGAACTTTCCCGTTTTCTTCTATAGTCCAATCCATTACTTGTGCTTTAATATTCCTTCCATTGCGGATTTTTATAACAGGCTCATTGGTATTTTTATCAAACGCTTCAACGGTTCCTAGTGTGCCGTTTACAAATCCCTCTTTTTGATTATTTTTGGTAAACATCACAAAAGCGCCAACTTTAAGACAAAGATTTTCTGGCGAAAGACAACTTTTTTTAAGAAAAGCAACCAGTGGCTCGGGGCCTTGGTAAGCCATGGGAAATTCTCTAGTCTCACTATTAATTTTATCCAGTATTCCACTATTAACCCGATCTACATCCACATTATGTGAAAAGAGTTTAGGGGTGGATTGCAAAACCGCATCATGATTAACTTTTCTTGCATTAATATGGGCCAAATGAGTATCATTAAATTCGTTGCGCCTGATAGCCGAAAGCAAATCCAAAAAATTTGCATCATCTTGACGGTGCTGTTCGGTAAGATAACAGACAATTAAATTTGCTTTTTGCCATGCTAAAGATTCATAAGCAAAGCGTCCAAATGATTCTTCAAGTAATGTCATTTGCGCTTCATCATTAATTTGTTTTTTAACGATAGGTGGCAACTGAAAAAAATCCCCTACTACCACTATCTGCAAACCCCCAAAGGGTTCTGTATTTTCTTTGATTTCTTTGCAAACT
>MHOW01000013.1:0-8677 GCA_001820215.1 Candidatus Staskawiczbacteria bacterium RIFCSPLOWO2_01_FULL_33_13
AGCCCGAGAGTCCATATCGACGGCTCTGTTCGGCACCTCGATGTCGGCTCAACACATCCTGGGGGTGAAGCAGAATTTTATTTCTACTTTCCTTTGTGGAAACGCAAAGGTAATTAAACAAGCTCAAAATGGGGAAAGCCTCTGGAATTTGCAAGATAGCAGGTCCCAGGTTATACTTAATAATATGACAAAGGTTAATCCCATGAGAAAAATACTTTCTGAAGTTAACAAAGCATACATGTCCGGATTATTAGACGGAGATGGAGCAATTATGGCCTGCATTGAAAAACATGCAGAGAAAAAATTTGGTTTTAGAGTAAGAATTTACATCAAAATTAGTCAAAATAATGAAAAAATTCTCACATGGTGTAAATTGGTTACTGAAATGGGGAATGTAAGGAATGTGAAAGGTGAAGAATATGAATGGCGAGTGCGAAACCAAACAGATACTAAGTTATTATTAGAATGGCTTACTCCTTATTTAAAAATAAAGAATAAACAGGGTAACTTAGCAAGTAAAATTCTTAATATTGAAATTAAGAATGTCAAGCAATTGCTTAAAGCTGCTAATTTAGCAGATACATTGTCGGCGTTGAATGTTCGCTCTCAAGGGCGAAGAAAAAACTTTACGACAATGATCCAAGAAAATATTTCTCCTAACGACTGATTCTTGTTCTTGAGACAAGATGAGATAAGCAAAATCATAACGATTATAAAGCTTATCACACGGCTTGCACCTAAACTTTTATTGGTGACAATAAAAACACGGTGAAGGTATAGTCTTACCCCATTAGTAATAATGGAAGGTCAGAGCTCCCAAGGGTTCGGCTGTTCGCCGATTAAAGTGTTACGTGAGCTGGGTTCAAACCGTCGTGAGACAGGTTGGTCCCTATCTACCGCAGGCGTTGAGTTTTGAGGAGATTTGATCCTAGTAAAATTTGCTACTTCACAAAGTAATTTGTGATGACAATTCGGCTAATAACGGTGAAACCTCTATTGTGCGACATTTTTGCGGTCCAAAAATGTCGGTAAAATATGATAAAGGCAATACCGTGGGAAGCATAGAAACTAATTTTGTAATTTAATTTTAACTTTTAAGAGGATATAAGATGAAATATAGATTATTTTTTCATTCCTATGATCTTACATCTGATAATGATCCTGGATTGGATCACCACCGTGATTTTTATGCAAAAAATGACGAGGCAGCACAAAAAAAGATTAAAGGGATGGTGCAATATTCACTAGATGTAGAAATGGGAGGATTTACCCCTTTGAGATTTTTTAGGATTGTTAAGGGAAAGACGAAGTACCAAGAAGAACAATTGATAGAAATTCCTCTTTCTCCTGAACCATTAGGTGAAACAGAAATCGATCTAAGGTGACTTAATTGATAAATTACAAAATTAGTTTCTATGCCCCGTAACGACTGAGGCCCTGTGCCAAGATGGTGGTATTTGAAACCATCATAATATGCCGATGCCCTAATCCAAAATGGATGGGCAAAGATATAGTCTGCACCCATAGTGATATGGGATAATTATATAAGTATAGTCAGCGTGAGTCTGCGTAAAGTCTGCGCAAGTCCGCAGTTATGCAAAACATAATGCGACGAGAGGACCGGATTGAACTAACCTCTGGTGTACCAGTTGTTCCGCCAGGAGCATTGCTGGGTAGCTAAGTTGGGAAGGGATAAGCGCTGAAAGCATATAAGCGCGAAACCCACTCCAAGATGAGAACTCTTAGATTTCCCCAAGATTAGGGGATTGATAGGCGCCAGGTGTAAGTCCCGTAAGGGATTCAGCCGGGGCGTACTAATAAATCATACATTTTTTAGCGTATTTGATAGATACAGATTTTATCGATCTTTACCCAGTTAAATATTTATGCTTTTTTAAAAAAGCATAAATAAAATCTTTTTAAATTTTATTTAACTGGGTGAACTTTATATTATTTTTTACTTGAAATTAACCACAGCAACCACACCTGCCTGCCGGCAGACAGGGATTAAGTTCTGTGGTGGCGATTATACTGGGGTTGTCCCACCTGTTCCCATTTCGAACACAGAAGTGAAATACTCCAAGGCCGATGGTAGTGTGATGAACGCGAGAGTAGGTAGTCGCCACCTTAGAACTTAATAACAAAAAATCACCTTAATCGGTGATTTTTTGTTATTTAAAAATTTAAATAAATAAATCATTTTACATTAAATTTGTAGTAATAGTATTTTTTTGTTAGAGTGAAGAATACAAATTTATGAATCTTTATATAAAAAAGGAAAATTTTGTTGTCAAAAAAATAATGATAAAAAGCATAATCCTTGTGTTGATTTTGGCATTTTTATATATATTTGGAGGTCAAATTAAAAATTCTTTTTATGTTATTTCTTCTCCTATTTCAAAAAATCTTTGGGAATCAGGAAAAGTTACTTCAAATTTTTTCGAATCTTTTTTTGCTAGTGCTGATTTAAAAAATAAAAATAATGGACTACATCAAGAGAATCAAAAATTACTATTAGAAATATCGTTTTTAAAAGATTTTTTACGAGCAAATTATGAATTGCAGCAAGCATTACAAACTGGCCAAACTAATAATTTTAGCCTAGTCCCAACTCAAACAATTGAATTAGATTCGTTAAATGATTTTATTCTTGTTAATAAAGGCCAAGAAGATGGAATTGTTGAAAATATGCCTGTTATTTCAAGTAATGGAGTTTTATATGGAAAAATTTACAAAGTGCATAAAAACTTCTCTGAGGTAATGCTTATTTCAAATAAACTAAGCGTACTGGATGTAAAAATACAAAACGATGATCCTTCTTTGATTCCAGTTTATGGCGCAATAAAGGGAAATGGTTCTCTTTCTTTGTATTTAGATTTAGTTTCATCTGATGCACCTCTAAAAGAGAGGGATATTTTGGTGAGTTCAGCTCTTGAAGGATTATTTCCTAAAAATCTTTTGGTAGGAGAAATTCTCTCTGAAAATAAGAATGACTTAAAACCCTTTAAAACAGCTGAGGTTAGGCCCTTTTTTGATATTAAAAATATAGATAATCTTTTTATAATAACGGATTACTTGAAAAAATAATTTGAAATTTACAATTTGAAATTTGAAATCAATTTGAAATATTTTAATAGTTAAATTTGTCATGTTATGCAATTTACAAATTGCATAATATGACACCTACTTATTAGAAATTAAAAATTATAAATTCAATTTTAAACGAAGTTTAAATATTGCCATGTGGTTTAAATATCCATTAATCATATTGTTATTTTTTTTATTTGCGTTATTGCAAGTAAGTTTTTTACCTCATTTTAGTATTATGGGAGTGGTACCCAATCTTGTTTTTATTTTGTTTTTCCTTTTCATTTTTTTTGAAAGAGAGAATCAAGGTGGAGAAACTTTTTTTACAGTGATTATTGCCGGATTTTTCCTAGATATTTTTTCAACTTCTTTTTTGGGAAAATCAATTCTTTTATTGTTAGTTATGTACTTATTTTTAAGAGCGGTTACGCATTTTTTAAAGCAAAAACAAGGAAAATATATTATTGTTTACTTTATGGGATTGTTTTCCTTGTGTTTTGTATTGTATGCCCTTTCTATGTATTCACTATTTAGCATTAGCATTTTTTTGCATTTGATATGCAACCTATTATTTGCTCTTATTGGATTTTATGTTTATAAAATAATATATAAAAATAGTGATGCAAACAATCAATTAAAACTATTGTAATTTACATGTTTTTACATAATAAATATAAAATTAAAGAAATGAGTGGCGAAATTGAAACCAACGAAGTTTTTTTAGATACGCTGGCAAAAATTAATGAAGAAAAACTTGGCCTTTCTGAAAAAAAATTTGAAGTAAAAATAAAAGAAAAGTTAATTTATTCTATTTTTGCAATATTTTTTATTTTTTGCCTTATTGTTTTTGGTAAAACATTTTATCTGCAAGTTTTTAATGGAAACAAGCTTCACGGTATTGCCCAAAACAATATGGCAAAGATTGGGTTAATTAGTCCCCAAAGGGGGATAATTTACGATAGTAAGCTTAAAAAACTCGTATTAAATGCTCCTGCGTTTGACCTTGTATGTGATAAAAGAAATCTCTCACTGTATCCTTTAGAATATGCAAAAGAAATTGATATTATTGCAAAAATTTTTGAACTACAACCCGCCGCAATAACACAACAGTTGCAAAACGCAGAAGAATCAGAGGTGTTAATTAGTCAAAATATTACCCAGGAAAAATTATTAATATTAGAAACAAATATAAATAACTTACCGGATTGCCAAATAGAAAAAAATACCACAAGAAATTATATTACTGGTCCTATTTTTTCTCACATATTAGGTTACACTGGCAAAACTAATAAAGAAGAATTACAAAATAATTACAACTACACTATTTCCGACTATATTGGAAAAATCGGCCTTGAAAAATATTACGAACAATTTTTAAGAGGTACCCCGGGCCAAGTTGAGGTTATTAAAAATGCATCTGGAATTAAAAAGGGGGATAAAATATTATCAGAGCCTACTTCAGGTTATAATCTTGTATTGCATATTGATACTGATTTTCAAAAAAAAGTGTATGATTCTTTAGAAAAATCAATCAAAAACATTGGGGCAAAAAAGGGAGCAGCAGTGGCGCTTAATCCAAAAACTGGAGCAATATTAGCCCTGGTTTCTTATCCGGCTTATGATAATAATATTTTTAGCTCAAGTATTTCAAAAGAAGATTTTAATAAAATACAAAACGATCCTAATCAGCCATTTTTCAATAGAGCAATTTCAGCGCAATATCCTACGGGTTCAACCATAAAACCATTTATTGCCGCCGGAGCTTTACAAGAAAAAATTATTTCGGAAGATAAGATTATTAACGACCCTGGGTATATTTTAGTGCAAAGTAAATACGATCCAGAGGTAGTGTACAGATTTGGTGGAGTTGAGCCCCATGGTTTGGTTGATATGAGAGAAGCCCTTGCTGTATCTTCAAACATTTATTTTTATACTGTTGGTGGGGGATACAAAGACCAGCAAGGATTAGGCCCCACACGAATTAAAAAATACCTTGATTTATTTGGTTGGGAAGAAAAAACTGGCATTGATTTAACTGGGGAATTTAAAGGTTTTGTCCCAGATGCTGAATGGAAAAAGAAAAATAAAAATGAAGCTTGGTGGGATGGAGACACTTACAACCTTTCAATTGGCCAATCAGATTTACAGGTTACTCCCCTGCAGGTTGCCCTGGCATACAGCGCTATTGCAAACGGCGGCTCGTTATATAAGCCTCAAATTGTACAAAAAATTATTGATGGATCAGGAGAAAATGCAAAAACAATTCAGGAATTTGAACCTGAAATTATAAGAAGTAATTTTATAGACCAAGAAAATTTAAAAGTAGTAAGAGAAGGAATGCGTGATGGGGTATTACACGGATCTTCAAAAATGCTTTCTAGTATTCCTGTTTCAATTGCAGGAAAAACAGGAACCGCAGAAACTAATAAGCCCGGGTATTTTAACACTTGGTCTTCAAATTTTGCCCCATATGATGATCCAGAAATAGTATTTGTAACCACTATTGAAGGAGTGCAAGGATTAAGAGCGGCCACACTTCCTGTAGCGTATGATGTGTTACAGTGGTACTTCGCTCATCATTAGTTTTTAAAGTACCGATAGTTAAAATCGCCAGCGCGATTTTACTATCTACACTCTCGGTAAATGATTTTTTGCAAAGCAAAAAAGCCATGCTCATTTACCTGCGAGAGTTACTTTAAAAACTAATAACTCGCTCTGTTTTTAATGTGCCTATACCTTAATTATAAAACTTATATAGATTAATGTCAATAGTTGCTGGTATTTTATAATTTTGTTATTATTACACATACAACCATGTCAACTATCGACGAACTAAAAAAAGTAAGGTTGCGAAAATTAAAAGATATTAAAGATATCGGTATTTTGCCTTACCCCTCAAAAACAAAAAGAACTCACACTATAAGTGAAGCACTAGATAATTTTACTAAATTTTTAAAAGGCAAAAAAAGAATAGTATTGGTGGGGAGAATTAGAGCATTGCGGGGCCATGGTGGGGCCACATTTTTAGATATAGAAGACGGCACTGGAAAAATACAAGGCCTGGTAAAAGAAGATAAAGTTGGTGCAAAAGGCTATAAGTTTTTTGTGTATGCATTTGATATTGGTGATTTTGTTGAAATTGAGGGGACTCTTTTTACCACAAAAAGGGGAGAAAAAACCATTGAAGCCGATGACTATAAAATATTGTCAAAATCCCTTTTACCATTGCCTGAAAAATGGCATGGACTTCAAGACGAAGAAGAAAAATTACGAAAAAGGTATTTGGATATTTTGTTTAATCCAGAATTAAAAGAAATGATTAAAAAACGCGCAGTATTTTGGAATTCAATGCGCCAATTTTTAATGGAAAAAGACTTTTTAGAGGTTGAAACTCCGGTACTTGAAACAACTACCGGTGGTGCTGATGCAAAGCCTTTTACCACACACCATAATGCCCTTGATATGGATGTATTTTTAAGAATTTCTACCGGAGAGCTTTGGCAAAAAAAATTAATGGTGGCTGGATTTGAAAAAACTTTTGAAATTGGAAGGCAATTTAGAAATGAAGGAATGGATGCCGAGCACTTGCAAGATTACACACAAATGGAATTTTACTGGGCGTATGCTGATTATAAGCAAGGAATGAAATTAGTGGAAGAATTATATAAATATATTATCAAAAAAACTTTTGGTACATTAAAGTTTACTATTAAGGGTTTTGCGGTTGATTTTGGCAAAAAATGGGAAATGTATGACTATCAAACCGTGATTAATAAGTACGCTAAAATAAATATTTTAGAAGCCAGTTTGCCAGAAATGGAAGAAAAATTAAAAAAATTAAAAATTAGTTATGATAAAAAAGGTTTTAATAAAACTCGAGCCATTGATAATTTATGGAAATATTGCAGAAAAAATTTATCAGGGCCTGGATTTTTAATTAATCTGCCGGTTGATGTGTCACCTTTAGCAAAAAGAATGGAAAGCACCTCCGCCAAGGCTTCGGCGACTCAAAGCAAAATGGCACAAAGATTCCAGGTTATTGTGGCTGGATCCGAAGTTGGTAATGGATATAGTGAATTAAACGATCCAGTTGACCAAGAACAAAGATTTATTGAACAAGAAAAATTACGAAAAGATGGAGACCAAGAAGCACAAATGTTTGACAAAGAGTTTGTTGAGGCGCTTGAATACGGAATGCCTCCAACTTGCGGGTTTGGTATTGGTGGTGAAAGATTATTTGCATTTTTAATGAATAAATCGGCAAGGGAATGCCAGATATTTCCATTAATGAAGCCTAAAAATGGTTTGTAGTGGGTAGCGAGTGGTAAATTTTAATTTTAAAAATTATGGCGGAAGGAGAAATAAGAATGAAACAGGCCACAGAACAACCAAAAAGAAAATCTGGTCTATTAAGAGCTGTTGGTTTTACCAAAGAAGAAACGAGAGATATTTTTGAAATTTTTGAAAGAGAAATTGAAAAAAGACCTAAAAAATGGTGGACTTTTTGGAGAAAAGATAAGCTTTGGAGTGGAGAACCAATTAGTAGATATGAGAGACAAAAAACAGAGGAAGAAATTAAATCAATACAATTTATTTTTGATAAACTCCCGGAATTTATAAAAAGATATGGAGGAAATCCAGTTGATTTAAGACCAGAGTATGTTCATATTATTGATAGAAAAAAAACAGAACAGAGTTTAAATAATGGGATAAGAAAAATTGGGAAATGTGGGGGATTTTACACATTCGCCGAACAGTTTATGGGTATTATAGATAGGGATAAACTATCCAATATGGAAGCCGTAGTACATGAAGCGATGCATTTTAATTCGTTTTTATCTGTTGAGAAAATTGAGGAAGAGAAAAAGTATTATCTTGATACGCGTAGAAGTGGCTTAAGTATTGCGAATAATTTAAATAAAGAAGAAAATTACTTTGGGCAAATTAATGAAGCTATAACTTGTGATTTGCAAATAAGATTTGAGGAGGAGTTTTTTCCCTTAATGCCAGAACTCACGGAAGAATTAAAAAATAAACAAGCCTATTTAGATAAACTCCAACAGGAAAATCCAAATCCATTTGTCCAAAAAAAATATCTCGGCCGTGAATATGTTAACTTTAGAAGAAATTTTCATTATTTAACTAATAACATTAAATTAAGGAGTTTAGATTATCAAGGAAACGAACAAATCTCAAACGAACAAATATTTAATATGTTTGCAAGGAGTTATTTTTCGGGTAAATTACTACCACTTGCCAGGTTGATTGAAAATAAATTCGGTAAAGGTTCTTTCAGAAAATTAGGCGAAGAATATAAAGTCCGTAAAGAATAAAAAATTAATAATTTTAAAAATTATGGCGGAAGGAGAAGGGGGAGTAAAAGAGCCCATACAGGCTTCAAAAAGAGAATCTGGAATTTCAAAAATCATTGGATGGGACGAAGAAAAAAGAAAAGGAGTAGAATCTCTTTTTAATAATCTATTTGAAAATCAATTAGGAAAGCGAATTAGTTTTGAAAAAGATTATATTGAGAAACTTGAAAGAGAAAAAACTAAAGAAGAGAGAGAAATAATAAGAGAAGTTTTGAATA
>MHOW01000013.1:8714-9208 GCA_001820215.1 Candidatus Staskawiczbacteria bacterium RIFCSPLOWO2_01_FULL_33_13
ATATAAGTAATTTTAGCGAAGAAACAAAAAAATTAATAGAAAAAGAGGGAGGGAGAGGTTTCTATTCTTCCTCTCAACAATTTTTTTGTATACTTGATATTGGAAATAATTTAGAAAAAGTCGATACAATCATTCATGAACTTTTACATTTTAATTCTTTCCAATCAGTTGAAAAATTGGATTGGAAAATAATAAAAAGTAATACAAGAATGAGAAGAGGGGGAATAACAATTGCATCTTACGATAAAAAACAACAACTTTATCCAAGTCATATTTATTTTGAAGGTTTAAATGAGGCAATAATTGAAGAATTAACAATAAGATTTGGACAAGGAAATTTTGAATTAATCCCCGAATTACAAAGAGAATTAATAGATAAGAATACTTATGGATATTCCGAAGAAAGAAAAAAGTTGAAAGAAATTATTGAAAAAATTTATGAAACCAATAAAGATTTAGAACATTTTAATTCATCAGAAGATGTATTTTATATT
>MHOW01000014.1 GCA_001820215.1 Candidatus Staskawiczbacteria bacterium RIFCSPLOWO2_01_FULL_33_13
AAAAGCGAAGGCAGTTAGCTGGGGCGACCCTGACACTGAGAGACGAAAGCGTGGGGAGCAAAAAGGATTGACGCTCGTAGAGGGCGTTTTGAGCGAGTTTGAAAGTACCGGTTGTAAAAATTTCCTGCGAAATTTTTCAACCTACACTCTCGGTAGAAAATTTTCGCTGTGGCGAAAAACCATGCTTTTCTGCCTGCGAGAGTTACTTTCAAACTCGCTGCAAAACGTAACAGTTTCTTCTACTCGCTATAGGTTTAAAAATCTGTGGCGGAGCGCAGGGTATGCGTTGAGCACTAGTCCCACTTGTTGCACTTATTGCCTGCCTGTCGGTAGGCAGGTGCGACAGTGAAAAACTTGGCTATATCGGGGAAACTCTATGAAAATAGACAATCCCGAGGGAAGTTGTGTAATAATTAAAATAATGATAAAATTTATTTAGAAAGGTCTGATTATTAAATTTAAATCATTAAAAAATATGCCAGAAAAAAATAATGAAGAAAATGCATATGAGGATCCGCTAAATGCGCGAGAAGTTACGGAAGAAACCCAAGGAGAAAAAGCTCAAAGATTTAAAGAAGCCCTCGAAGAATTCAGGAGATTAGAAGGGATGAATCCAGAGGAATTATTAGCTCAGGTAGAAGAATATCTAAAACGCGTAGAAAAATAAAAATTATTACATTAACCCCGTAGAGACTACACGCCGAGAATCGTCACAAGACGATTATGATATAGTCCGACCTCTGCAGTGATGCAGAGAACGCAGTAGAAATATTTGCGTCATGTAATAAAAGGAAGTTTTGAATTTTGATTTTTGAATTTCGAATTTATTTGGGATTTGGAAATTGGGATTTGGAATTTCACTTTTGTTACAAGTAACAAAAGTGTAGATACCCTTGTAGTCCACGCCGTAAACGATGGATGCTGGCTATTGGCAGTGTCGACCCTGCCAGTGGCGAAGCTAACGCGTTAAGCATCCCGCCTGGGAAGTACGAACGCAAGTTTAAAACTCAAAGGAATAGACGGGGACTCACACAAGCGGTGGACCATGTGGCTTAATTCGACAACAAACGAAGAACCTTACCAGGACTAGAAACCCAACTGACCATCCTATGAAAGTAGGACTTCGCAAGACAGTTGGGCAGGTGCTGCATGGTTGTCGTCAGTTCGTGTCTTGAGACGTACCGTTAATTCGGGTAACGAACGAAACCCTTGCCCTGTGTTTTAAATGTCACAGGGGACTGCCCGAGATAATTGGGAGGAAGGTGAGGATGACGCCAAATCAGCATGGCCCTTGATGTCCTGGGCTGCACACGTGGTACAATGGTTGGTACAATGGGTCAAAGCCGCAAGGCGGAGAATAATCCCACCAAAGCCAACCTCAGTTCGGATTGAGGGCTGAAACTCGCCCTCATGAAGCTGGAATCGCTAGTAATCGCCAATCAGCTATGTGGCGATGAATACGTTCCTGAGTCTTGTACTCACCGCCCGTCAAGCCAAGCAAGCTGGGGATAGCCGAAGTTCCGCGCAAGCGGGCCTAAGCTGGATTCAGTAAGAGGGGCTAAGTCGTAACAAGGCACGGGTAGGGGAACCTGCTCGTGGATCATTTTTTTAAAAGTGTTGACTCTGGTTGAAGTTCTTTTACCCAGTTAAACAATCTCGCTTTGCGAGATTAAAATCTCTCGAAGAGATTTTGTTTAACCGGGTGAATTTGGATTTTAACCTTAAATGTTTAGTGCGGTTCATTTTAAAAACCGACTATTCGGAGCAACTTTAAGAAACTAAAAAATTAGGAATGGTTATATTGAATAACACCTCTATTGGCCGTTATTTTTAAAACCGCAGAATTTTTGCGGTTTTTCTTTTATAAAATAACCCTTGAAAAGTAAAAAAAATATAGTAGTATAAATGTACGCATATCCAAATAAAAATATGGTACAGTATTTTACTGAAAAAGGCTTAAAAAAGATAAAAGAAGAGTTAAAAGAACTTAAAACCGTTGAAATGAAAAGAATTACAAGGCTAATAGCAGAGGCAGCAGCTTTTGGTGATTTGAAAGAAAATTCTGGGTATCATGAAGCAAGGAATATGAAATCTTTTTTATTGGGAAGAATTGAACAATTAGAAGGCGCTGTTAATGAAGCGATTATTGTTGAAAAAAAAGAAGACGGTAAAATACAGGTTGGCTCTGAAATTGTAATATTATTTGCTGGTAAAAAAGAGGCATACCACATTGTCGCTCCAGGAGAGGCTGATATTTTAAAAAATAAATTGTCATACGAGTCACCACTGGGACAAGTTTTAATGAATCAACAAGCAGGTAATGAATTTGATTACGAAATAAAGAATAAAAAAATAAAAGTGAAAATATTAAAAGTGAAATGAAGGCATAGGGGCCCGTAGCTTAGTTGGTAGAGCGCCTCATTTGCAATGAGGAGGTCGCTGGTTCGAATCCAGTCGGGTCCACTAAGATTGTCATTAAAATAATTTATATTGTAAAAAATATAAAAATAATTTAACATACCATATGGAAGAAATTTCCCTAAAAGCAGAAAAGCTCCTTGAAATTAATGGGTTTATAATAACCAATAGCTTGTTTTCAACACTTGTAGTTTCTTTATTTTTAATGGTTGTGGCATTGATTATTTATAAAAAAATAAATATTATTCCTGGTAAATTACAATCAGTGATAGAAATGGGTTTTTTGTGGCTCTTGGATTTAATGGAATCAATGTTGGGATCAATGAAAAAAGCTGAACAGTATTTTCCTTTAGTTGCTACAATCTTTATTTTTATTATGGCCTCTAATCTTTCGGGCATTTTGCCTGGAGTTGGATCTTTTATTATTGACCACGAAGGAAAACATATTCCGCTTTTCCGTTCTCCTGCTGCAGACTTGAATTTTACCTTAGCGTTTGCAGTAATCTCAGTAATTACCACTAATATTATAGGAATGATAGCAGTTGGATCGTTTGCGCATATTAGTAAATTTATTAATTTTAAAAACCCAGTGGTGTTTTTTATTGGTATACTAGAGCTTGTTTCAGAATTGGCAAAAATTATCTCCCTTTCTTTTAGGCTTTTTGGAAATGTGTTTGCCGGTGAAGTATTGTTGATTATCGTATTTTTCCTTGCACCGTATTTTATCCCTTTACCCTTCTTATTTTTAGAAATTTTTGTTGGATTAATACAAGCCTTTGTATTTGCAATGCTTACGCTAGTTTCAATATCATTGCATACTGCAGGGCATGAACATTAATTAAATTAAGAATCTAGAAAATAGAATCTAGAAAATAGAATTTCGAACAAATGCTGGTGCGCTTGTCATCATATTCTACTTTCTATTTTCTAATTTCTACTTTCTCAAAAAAAAATGGATATAGATCAAGTTCGTATTTGGGCAACCGTGAGTGTTATTGCAATCGGTACAATAGCCCCTGCAATTTCAATCGGTTTTATTGGGTCAACAGCTGTAAAGTCAATTGCCCGAAATCCCGAGGCCGCTTCTAAAATTCAAACTGCTATGATTTTAGCTATTGCATTTGCTGAAGCTATTGCAGTATATGCATTAGTAGTATCATTAGTGGTAAAATTCGTTGCATAATATATGGAACAAGGAGGACTTATTGAACAATTAGGTATAAATTGGAAGCTTTTATTAAGCCAAGCTGTCAATTTTTTTATTCTTTTGTTGGTGCTTAGGTTTTTTGTTTATAAACCATTATTAATTGTAATAAAAGAAAGAAATAAAAAAATAAAACAAGGTTTAGAAAAAGCTGAAGAGGCCGATGTTAGATTAAAAGAAGTTGATATTATTGCAAAAGAAAAACTAAAAAAAGCGGATTCTACTTCAATAACCATTATTAAGGATACAGAGAAAAGGGCAAGAGAATTAGAGCAATCGTTACAAAAAAAAGCTGAAGAACATCAAAAAGAATTAATGCTTCAGGTTGAGTTGGGATACAAAAGACAGCAAGAAGAAACAAGAAAGTTTGTTTTTAACGAGGCATTGGAATTAGTGAAAAAAACCATTATCAAAACGGTTGAATTGGATCCTAAAAATATAGACGAGGCATTGATTAAAAAAGCAGTTTTAGAAGTTAATAAAGAATAAATCTGCGATAATACTATGGCACAATATAAGGTAAAAATATATGCAGAGGCTCTTGTAGAATCTATTTTGGATAAAAAAAATAGTGCAAACTCTGAAAAGATAACAGAAAACTTTTTAAAAATATTGGTAAAAAATCAAGATCTTAAAAAAGCTGGAGAAATTATTAATTTAGCAAGCACTCTCCTTTTAAAAAAAACAAATAATAATAAAATTATTTTCGAAACCGCAAGAAAGATTGATAAAAAAGATATATCGAAGTCTTTTACAAAAAAAGGAGATATTGTTGAAGAAAAAATTAATAATAAAATAGTAGCCGGAATAAAAATTATAGTTGATAATAATAGGCAATTAGACTTTTCTTTATCAGCAAAATTACAAAGTATTTTTAAATAGAATAAAAAATGAGTAATGAAATTATAGACAAAATTAAACAAGCCATTGAAGGATATAAAGATGACCCAAAATGGGAGGAAATAGGAACTGTAATAGAAGTTGGTGATGGGATATTAAAAATATCCGGACTTTCTTTTGTGCAAAGCCAGGAAGTTTTAAGTATAGAAACGGATAAAAATATCGTTGGTGCAGTTGCGCTAAATCTTGAAGAAGATTCTGTTGGAGCCTTAGTGTTGGGTGAATTTTCACAAATTAAAGCCGGTCAAACCGTAAAGAGGACAAAAAAACTTTTATCAATTCCGGTGGGAGAGCAATTATTAGGTAGGGTAATTGATCCTTTAGGAAATCCTTTAGATGGCAAAGGGCCCTTGTTTTCCGAAAAAGAAAAAATCCAATATAATTTTTTGGAAAATAATGCTCCAAATGTGTTAGCAAGAGAGTCGGTAAATTATCCACTACATACAGGCATTAAAGCGATTGATTCTATGATTCCAATTGGCAGAGGCCAAAGAGAATTAATTATTGGAGACAGGCAAACAGGAAAAACTGCTATTGCGTTGGATATGATTATTAATCAGTCAAAATCAAGCGATAATCCTGTAATTTGTGTGTATGTGGCAATTGGCCAAAAAGAATCAAAAATTGCCAAAATTGTAGAAACTTTAAAAAACCACGATGCATTTAAAAATACTATTGTGGTTTCGGCTCCTGCATCAAGCGCTGCAAGTTCTTGGTATTTAGCTCCTTTTGCTGGCTGTGCGGTGGGTGAATATTTCCGCGACAAAGGCCAAGACGCTCTTATTATTTATGATGATTTATCAAAACATGCATGGTCTTATAGGCAAATTTCTTTATTGTTAAGAAGGCCTCCGGGAAGAGAAGCTTATCCGGGAGATGTGTTTTATTTACACTCAAGATTACTTGAGAGAGCCGCTAAACTTTCAAAAGAAAATGGAGGGGGATCGTTAACCGCCATTCCTATTATAGAAACCCAGCTTGGTGATGTTACAGCCTACATTCCAACCAATGTGATTTCAATTACTGACGGTCAAATTTATTTAGAATCGGATTTGTTTTATCAAGGTATGCGCCCCGCAGTGAATGTGGGTTTATCAGTTTCGCGAGTAGGTTCTTCGGCGCAAACTAAGGCAATGAAAAAAGTTGCTGGAAAATTAAGGCTTGAATTAGCGCAATTCCGCGAATTACAAACCTTTGTGCAATTTGCTTCTGATGTTGATCCAGAAACTCGCCAAAGAATACAAAAAGGCAGAATTATTACCGAAATTTTAAAGCAGTCAGATTTGGCTCCAATGCCTTTTGAAAAACAAGTATTAGTTTTATATGCCGCATTAAATGGATATTTTAATAAATTTCAACCAGAGCAGGTGCAAAATATTGAATTGAAATTTTTAGAATATGTGGAAAATTTGCACAAAGATTTAGTTGATTCACTAAGAGAGCAAAGGCAAATAACCGATGAAATTGAAATTAAAATGAAAGAAGTAATCACAAAATTTATTGATAGTAATTAGCCTATGTTAGAGAATTCATTGCCGCCAAGTGAAAGTGAAAGAAAAGAAGATAAATCTAGGAAAATATTTTTAGATTTTTTTGAATTATCAAAAGAACAAGAGTTGTTATTACAAGAAGGTGTAGAAAAAAATAATGGATTAATAAGAGTTTTTATTCATCCTTATTATAAAGCCCCTGAAGAAGAATTAGAGGAACCTTTAAAGATTGTTTTAATTGATAAAGCTATAAAAAAGATTTTATATCTTGCACCAGACAAAACCCCACCAGTTTTTATTTTTGAAGAAGAAAGAAAAATTAATAGACTTAGAGATTCTTTTGAATTTGAGGCGCAGTTCCTGCAAAATAGAATTTATATAGTTCCCACTTTTATGGATTCATCATGGCCTAAAATTGGTTCTTTAAATGGTTCAAGAAATGAAAAACAACAAGAAATATTTGATCGAGAAGAAGAGTGGGATTTTTTAAACAGAAGATTAAAAGAATTAGGTGTAAAAAAAATATTAATGGGTGGTATGAATCTTTATATTGAAACCAAACCACGCTCTGGGAAAATAGATTTTTGTGGATGCGTTGGGGGTGCAATTAATCATTTGGGACCAGAATTTAAAGTTGATATTTCTAATTTAACTTTGCCCGATGGAAGAAAACAATTTAAACAGGCAATAATTAAAAAAAATAAAAATTTAAAAATCGATTGACATGGAATCCACGCAAAATTTAAAAAAAAGAATAAAAAGCATAGCCAACATCAAAAAAATTACCAAAGCGATGGAATTGGTAGCGGCTACTAAAATGAGAAAGTCACAAGAAATTGCTTTGGCTTCGCGTCCATACGCATTTGCTGCATTGGATTTATTGGCTAATTTATCGCTAATGAATAAAAAGGAATTACCTTTGCTAATGGAAAAAAGAAAGGTGAAAAAAACCTTATTCGTGTTAGTAGCTTCTGATAAGGGTTTGGCTGGCGCATTTAATAGTTCTTTATTTAAAAAATTTGAACAATTTTTAATAAAAAATAACCAAAAGTATACCGAAGAAAAAAGTTTTGTAGCGGTAGGTGAAAAAAGCTTCAGTTACCTTACTAAAAAAAACTTACCGGTTTTAAAAAAGTTTACTAATGTGGGAGATTATACTACACCACAACAAATAAAACCTTTAACTGATTTTTTACTGCAAGGGTATTTAGATAAGTCTTGGGATAAAGTTATTATTTTTTCAACTAATTTTAGGTCAGCTCTAAAGCAAGAAGCATTAACCAGGGTAGTATTACCTATTACATTTGAATTACTACAAGAAACAGTGAAAGAAATTATTCCTGATAAAGGCAAATTTGCTGAGTTAATAAAAGGACATAATATTAGTTTTGTGCCAGATAAAAATAATTCCCAAGATTATTTAATTGAACCATCGGCAAAAGAAGTATTAGAAGATTTAGCAAAACACTTATTTTTTATGCAGGTGTATCACTTAATATTAGAGGCAAATGCTTCAGAACACGCGGCTCGCAGAATGGCAATGAAAACCGCTTCTGATAATGCCAATGATTTAGGGAGCGCCTTAAATTTGCAGTATAATAAATCAAGGCAGGGAGCAATTACCAACCAAATAATTGAAATTATTGCGGGAAGCGAGGCTTTGTCGTAAATATAAATATTATGTAGTGAGTGTAATAATATGGTAGCAGAATTTAAAAGAGAAGATTTTGTGGAAACAGAGGTGCAAACTCACAGAGAATTTGTAACAGAAGAACAATTAAATCAATGGAATAGTGAAGGATATGATATTGAAATGTATGGCAAAGATATTTCCTTGGTTATTATTGGGGAAGGACATAATAATGACGAAGAACAAAAAAAACAAATAGAATTAATTCGTATTGTTAAGCCCGAATATGTACTACATGAATTTTTACGCGGATGGATTTATAATCCAGAAACTAAAAAACTTGAAAAACAAGGTGGAAGAATATTTAATCAAGATGACAATGATCCATATAATATAAATATACCCCTAGAATTGTTAGCGATAGCAAATGAGGCAGGCTTTAAAATAATCGGGTGCGATCTAACAGGTGGTGAATTTGCAGAGAACCAATATACAAAATTATCTTCGAGAGAGAAAAAATTTAATATTGATGATTGGGAATATAAGATTGCTTTTATTAAGAGAGAATCTTGGCCATTGCGAGACAAGCAAATGATTAAGACTATTTTAGAATATAGAGACAAATCATCAAAACCAATAGTTTCGATAATGGGTTATCATCACGGGGATAATATTAATAATCAGAAAATATTACAAAAAAGAGGTTTCAGCTATGCTTATATTGATCAAAAAAAAGATAAAGAAGAAAA
>MHOW01000015.1 GCA_001820215.1 Candidatus Staskawiczbacteria bacterium RIFCSPLOWO2_01_FULL_33_13
TAATAACATTAAATTAAGGAGTTTAGATTATCAAGGAAACGAACAAATCTCAAACGAACAGATATTTAATATGTTTGCAAGGAGTTATTTTTCGGGTAAATTACTACCACTTGCCAGGTTGATTGAAAATAAATTCGGTAAAGGTTCTTTCAGAAAATTAGGCGAAGAATATAAAGTCCGTAAAGAATAATACAAGATATATACGAAAAAAATAAAAGTGAAGTTAATGATGATGGGAAAATATTATTTACATCAGCTGAAAATATTTTTTATATTTTTGCAAAAGTTGTAATGTCTGGTAGATTATTAGAAATTGCTAGACTTGTCGAAAAAACATATGGTAAGGGTTCTTTTAAAGATTTAGGAACAGTACCATTAAATGAGTTTATAGAAAAATATACAAAACAAGTTTCGTAATAATATTTTTAACAGGCTTATAACAAAATGAAAAAGATTCTAGTATTTGGTACATTTGATGGTTTACACGAAGGTAATTTGGCATAAGAACATATTTTATGGAAAATGAAAAAATTGAAGGGGGGTATTCGGAAAAAGAGAAATTAGAACTTGCTAAAAATTTAGCTTTTTCTGTCTTAAATGGAATAATAAAAGCGGATAACAATAGGCTTAAAAACGATCCAAATAATCCAGTTTTAAAACTATTTCTAGGTAAGCGCATAGCTGAAAATGAAATGTATTTAAGAGCAATATCTTTATTTCATTTTTTCGAAGAAGTTATATTTTTAGATCTTGACCAACCCGATGACTATGAAAGAACTCGGTTAAGTCCTTACTATCTTTTTGATCATTTTCGAATAAGTTCTTCTGTGAAAAGGGTAAGAGATGGACTGTCAAAAAAAGATTCTGGAGAAGAGGCAATAGAAGAAGTATTGAAAGCGATGAAAGATACAGAATTATTTGTAAAATTCCAAGATTTTAAAAAACAAGAACAAGAGCGTTATAGGAAGAATCTTGAAAGTCTCATGGATTACCAAATGTGTCCCAAATGCGATAATAAAACATTTGGTAAAACAATCAGACAAATTATGATACCTGCAAATTATCCCAATAACTATAGATTCTGTTATCATTGTTTCCATGAAAATGGCGTAATATATGGTGAAGAGTAATAAAAAATATTAAGGCGTTAGAAAATGTCAAAAATATTAACATTTGGCACATTTGATGGATTACACGAAGGACACTTAAACCTTTTTAAGCAAGCCCTTCAGAGTGTAGCTTTTCAGGGTAAACTTCAACATTTGGAGGATGCTTATTTAATTGTGGTGGTTGGAAGGGACTCCTCAGTTTTAAAAACAAAAAAGAAGCAACCAAAATATAGCGAAAATGAAAGATTAGAAGTAGTAAAAAAATGTAAATTAGTTAACGAAGCAATATTGGGTAAAGAAAATCACGATCCATCACAAGACCAATACACTATCATAAAAGAGATTGACCCAGATATTATTTGTTTAGGATATGATCAAGCTAACTTTTTAGAAAAGTTAAAAAAAGAGCTAAAAGAAATGAATTTAAGAGCCAGAGTTGAAGTATTAAAGCCTTATAAACCAGAAACACATCATTCGTCGTTATTAAATAATCTATAATGCATTATGACAAGTTTTAGAGAAAATTCCTCTAATGGATTAATAAATAAAGATATTGAAAATGGCGATTTTTTAAGTAAAAGAAAACTTGAAAGAAAAAAATACCACGCCGATCTATTCGCATTGGGACAAGAAATTATGAGGTGTATTAATGGAAATAACATAGAAGAAGCCAAAAAAAAGTTTGATGAATTTACTATTAAAATCTCGCCAGAAATAAAATTGAATTTAAATCTGTATATTAAGAGGATTAGGGATGATAAATACAAGGAATTTGGTAATATTGGCACTCATATCGACTATGAAAGTTGCCTAGATGAAAGCTTGCAAGAATATTATCTTTATCTTTGGAAATACCGCGATAAGCGGTTTGACCGCTTATTTAATCAAGATTTCCCATCTAATATAACCAGGCTTATATTAAACGATACTAAAAGAATTTTTGTGAATAATATACATAAGCTACACAATAGGATAAAGCAGACCAAAAATACTCCCATTGGAGACATTATTGATCAACAACCGCAACCGGGAGAAATTTCAGCCATTGAATCCCTTGAGTTGATTATTGCATTAGTAAAAGAAAAACTAGGAGAGATGAAAGATGGTATTTTTAGTTATCGAAATATCGAAATAATTAAAATGAGATTTGGATTAGGGGATGATGGTAGGGCCTATACGCTTAAAGAAATAGGGGAAAAATTTGAAATTTCGAGTGAAAGAGTCCGCCAAATAGAGGTTTTGGTATTAAAAAAAATGAAACTAAATCCGGCACTGATTAAAACATATGAAGAATATTTTTAGTATTAAAAAATTAACATAGTAAAAAGATATGTTGGATATTAAATTTATCAGGGAAAATTCAGATAAAGTAAAAGAGGCCTGTGCTAATAAAAACATTAACGGTGGCGACACTATTGTCGACCAGCTTTTGGATTTAGACATAAAAAAAAGAAGCTTAATGACTACTTTAGAAAACCTCCGTGCAACACAAAATAAGTTTACCAAATCCGCCTCCGCCAAGAGCTCTGGCGAGACAATGAATAATATTGAAGAAGCAAAGAAAAATAAACTAGAAATTAAAACCTTAGAACCCGATTTACAAGAAACTGAAAATAAATTCAACGAATTATTAATGAAACTACCCAACATTCCGTTTGATGATGTGCCTGTGGGTAAAGATGATTCAGAAAATGTGGTGTTAAGGCAAATAGGAAGTTTGCCAAAGTTTAATTTTATACCAAAAGAGCATTTTCAAATTGGAGAGGAACTGAATATTATTGATATCGAAAGAGCATCTACGGTTGCAGGCAGTAGGTTTTATTTTTTAAAGAATGAAGCGGCTTTGTTAGAAATGGCTTTGGTGAATTTTGCATTTTCTAAGCTGGCAAAAAAGGGGTTTTCACCCGTAATTCCACCAGTAATGATACAACCAAAATTGGCCTCAGGTATGGGGTACATAGAAAATCATCCCGATGAAGAATCGTATTATTTAGAGCGAGATAATCTTTATTTAACCGCAACTTCAGAGCAATCTCTTGGTGCTATGCACCACAGGGAAATTTTAGACCAATTACCTAAAAAATATGTTGCGTTTTCAACCTGTTTTAGAAGAGAATCAGGAAGTTATGGTAAAGACACTAAAGGCATTTTTCGGGTACACCAGTTTGACAAAATGGAAATGTTTGTATTTTCTAAACCCGAAGATTCAGAAAAAGAGCACCAAAATTTATTAGCAATAGAGGAAGAGTTGATGAAGGATTTAAAAATACCTTACCAGGTAATAAATATTTGTACCGGTGACTTAGGAAAATCAGCTGCTAGAAAATATGATATTGAAGCTTGGATGCCGGGACAAAACCGATACAGAGAAACTCACTCAACATCAAATTGTACTGATTATCAGGCACGAGGAATAAATATTAAATATAAAGATCAAAAAAATAATCTTAATTTTGTTCATACATTAAATGGCACCGCTTTTGCAATGGGAAGAATTATTGTAGCTATACTTGAAAACAATCAGCAAAAAGACGGAAGCGTGAAAATTCCAAAAGTGTTGCAAAAATATACAAGATTTAAAGTGATTAAACTTAAAAAAATACTAAAATGACAGAAGAGCAGATTTTAATTAAAGGTCTAAAAGTAAACTATAAAGTGTTTGGTGAGGGAAAACCTTTTTTAATTTTACATGGGTGGCGGTCTAATTCTGATCGATGGCAAAAAACTGCAGAATTAATAGCACAAAAAAACTTAAAAGTGATTGTTCCTGATTTGCCTGGTTTTGGAAAAAGCCAAGAACCAGAAAGCGCATGGTCTATTGATAATTATGTGGAATGGCTCAGTGAATTTTCACAAAATATACCAGAGCTTAACAAAGATTTTTATCTGCTAGGACATTCATTTGGCGGAACCTTTGCGGCAAAATTTACCATTAAATATAATCAGAAAATTGAAAAGCTATTTTTAGTAGCTGCCTCATGTATTAGATTAAAAACTCCATCTAAAAGATTCATATATAATGTATCGCGAATAATAAAGCTTTTTTATTTTTTCCCTTTTTACGAAATATTCAGGAAATATTTTTATAAGTTTATATTAAGGAAAAGCGATTATTTATATGTGTCGGGTATTATGAAAGAAATTTATTTGAAAGTAATTGCCGATGATTTGTCACAAAAACTTGTTTCTTTAAGAGCTCCCACGGTAATTATTTGGGGAGAAAAAGACGATCTTACTCCGATAGAACATGCCTACATTATCCACAAAAAAATCAGTGATTCAAAATTAATTATTATCCCTAGCGCCGGACATAATTTACATTCAAAGAACACCGATATTTTAGTACAAGAAATAATGGAAAATTTATCAGTTGCCCCATATCACGACCAGCTTTTATCTTTAAAAAATATTATTTAAATTACCTTGAATTTTTTAATTAACATACTAATTTTTTTTTGGTTTACAAGAACGGCTAAAGGCGTTCTTTTTTGGATTTATCTTTGGCAATTAAAGTCATATCATATTGGCCGCTTCTTGGATCACTTTAAAACCCACAAAGGCAAAAAAATATTATTTAACCCACTACTTTTAACAAAGTTATTGCTTTGTTTTTTACTATTTATAGATTATTATGCAGCGCTATCTATTTTGTTAATTATATATGGTTTAGAATTTAGTTTTTTTATCATTGGGATAATAAAAAAACAGGTTAAAAAACCTGTAGCAACTGTAAAGGCAATATTTTTAATAGGTGTAGTATTTTTAGATGTTATTGGTTATTTTTATTTTTCATATCTTTACGCAAAAAATAGCCCTTGGTTTATATTTGCAATGTTAGCCTATGATATATGCATTCCTTTAATAGTGTCTTTGATTGTGTTATTTTTTCAGCCGTTTTTTGTAATGCTTCGCAATAACACATTAAAAAAGGCTAAAAGTAAAATGGCAAAATGCAAAAACCTTACGGTTATTGGTATTACGGGTTCGTATGGTAAAACCTCAACTAAAGAATTTTTAACCACTATACTTTCAAGTAAATTTAGGGTACTAAAAACCCCAGAACATAAAAATTCTGAAATAGGCATAGCCCAAACAATACTCAGCAAAGATTTCGACAGGGTGCTTAACCAAGAAACCGGGGCACCTTTTAGTGAAGGTGCTCGGCCGAACACTAAAAAAGATTTGAGTGTCCCGGTTTTTATTGTGGAAATGGGAGCATATAATAAAGGTGGCATAAAACTATTGTGCGACATAGTAAAGCCCACCATAGGCATTGTTACCGGAGTAAACGAACAGCATTTAGCAACCTTTGGTTCACTAGAAAATTTGTTATCAGCCGAGGGTGGCCAAGAATTAGCTAATAGTTTACCCAAAGATGGCCTTATAGTGTTAAATGGGGATAATAAATATTGCTTAGATTTATATAAAAAAACAACACTGCATAATAAAAAATTATACAGTGTTGATAAAAATGTTATAAATTCTGATATTTGGACGGAAAGCATAGAAGTTACAAAAGATTCAGTTTCTTTTATTGCAATGTCGCGCGCAAAAGAAATGGCGCATTTTACAGTTAGCGTATTGGGAAAACAAAATGTGCAAAATCTTTTAGGTGCCATTTTGGTTGCTAGAGAATTAAAAATGAGTTTTGAAGAAATTGCCAAAGCTTGCAATGTTATTGCGCCACAACAATCGGGAATGACTTTAAAAAGTGGAATTCACAGAATTAATATTATAGACTCTTCTTATTCTTCGAATCCTGATGGCGTTGTGGCAGATTTGGATTATTTAAACATTTTTAAAGGGAAGAAAGTTATTGTAATGCCTTGTTTAATTGAACTGGGAGATAAGTCAGCAGAAGTTCATTATCAAATAGGCAAAAAAATAGCAAAAGTGTGTGATATGGCAATTATTACTACAAAAGACCAATTTGAAAATATTAAAAAGGGGGCAATTGAAAATGGAATGTCACCGAATAAAGTTTTATTAATCGACAAATTAAGTGATATTGTGGGCCATATTACCACTTTTTGCAAAGAAGGAGATACGGTACTATTAGAAGGCAGAGTGCCAAATGAAGTTATTAAGTTACTTTGAATTACGAAATGCCATACTAAAAGGCAAGTTTCAGGTCTTTTTTACAAATTTCAACTGCAAATTCGCAATAATTATTTTATGTAGTTTACTACATAAAATAATTCTATCAAATTTTCGTTCTGAAATTTGGGAAAAATACCCTGAAAGCATTTCGTAATTTAAAGTAAGTTATTGACTTAAAATTCACCCAGTTAAATAAAATCCTTGGGATTTTAATTTCACCAAAAGTGAAATTATTTAACAGGGTAAAAAGTTGAAACAAAAAAAACTATGGCATCTCGATTTAAGCCAATATCAATATCCTTATCTCCGAATGTACAAAAAGATGATGTGGCTTTAGCTTTAAAGTTAATTTTTAGGCCGTGGAAATGGAAAAATGGCTCCAAAATAAGAGAATTTGAAGAAGAATTTAAAAAGTATTTAGGTGTAAAACATGCCTTCTCTTTTAATAGCGGAAGATCAGCCCTTTTTGCTATTTTAAAGTCTCTAAATCTACCAGAGAAAAGTAATATTTTACTTCAGGCATTTACATGTAATGCGGTGGTAAATCCCATATTATGGGCAGAATTTAACCCAATATATATTGATTGCGGTGATGATTTTAATATTGATATAGAAAAACTTTCCATTCGACTCGCCTCGCTCGCTCAGGATACAACTAAGACAAAAGTCTTAGTTGTACAACATACATTTGGTTTGCCAGCAAATGTGGAAGAGATTGTTTCTATTGTGCGACAAAACGGAGGCACAGTAATTGAAGATTGTGCTCACGCGTTAGGCGCAACAATATCAGATAACACCCTAATACAAGACTTCGGTACTCCAAAAAAGGTAGGGACTTTTGGCGATACTGCTTTTTTTAGTTTTTCAAGAGATAAAGTTATTTCATCCGTGTATGGCGGAATGGCAACAACCAATGATGATAAAATAGGAAAAAGACTCCAGAAACTTCAGAAAGAATTCGGAAAGCCTGGTCATTTTTGGATTTTCCAGCAAATTTTACATCCAATATTATTATATTTTATTATTTTACCCCTATATAATTTTTTAGATTTAGGAAAACTTTTTTTAATTTTTTCCCAATGGCTTCATATATTATCAAAAGCAGTAAGCTGGAAAGAAAAGAGGGGATTAAAACCAGATTATTTTCCTAAAGCCCTGCCAAACGCATTGGCACTAATTGCGCAAAACCAATTTAATAAATTAGAAAAATTTAATGCTCATAGAAAAATCATTGCTGAATTTTATTACGAACATTTAAAAAACACCAAGTTTGGCTTGCCAGAAATGAATGGAGCCGCCTCCGCCAAGGCTATGGCAGGCCGAAGTAATATGTTTTTACGGTTTACTGTTACGCATCCAAAAGCGCATGAAATTATTTACGAAGCCTGGCACAAAGAAAATATATTACTGGGAGATTGGTATACTAGTGTTATAGCTCCAGATGATACAAAATTAAATGAAATGAAATATAAAACTGGCGCCTGCCCTAATGCCGAAAAATTATCAAAAATAACCTTAAACTTGCCAACCCATATTAATATTTCAATTGAAGATGCAAAAAGAATAACTAACCTCCTAAATAAATGGAAATAATTGAAATAGAAGATAAAAAAACATGGGAAAATTTTTTGCAAAATTGCCAAGAAAAAACATTCTTGCAGTCTTGGAATTGGGGTGAATTTCAAAAATCTATGGATAAAAATATCTGGCGGTTTGGAATTTACGATAACGAAAAATTACTATCAGTGGCTTTAGTAATAAAGATGAAGGCAAAACGAGGATCTTTTTTATTAGTACCACATGGACCAGTCATCGGAATTTCTAATTTCCAATTTCTAATTTCTAACCAAATCTCAGATTTTAAATCTCAAATTTTAAAAACACTATTAGAAAAACTGAAAATAATAGCAATAGAAGAAAGGGTGGATTTTATAAGAATAAGCCCTATTTGGAAAAGAGTTCCTGAAAATGAGGTACTATTCAATGACTTAAAATTTAGATTGCGCCCCCTTCATACTCATCCTGAATCTTCATGGAAACTAGATATTAGTCAACCCGAACAGCATTTAATGGACCATATGAGAAAAACTACCCGATATTTAGTATTAAAAGCTCAAAAAGATAAAAATATAGAAATTATAAAAAGTACTAAAATAGAAGATATTGATATTTTTAATAGTATGCACTTAGAAGTAGTAAAAACTCAAAAATTTGTACCCTTTTCTTTAGAATATTTTAAAAAAGAATTTTTAGCATTTTTACCTGATAATCAAATAACTATATTTTTTGCAAAATACAAAGGTCAAATTATTGCAGCTTCTTATGAAATTTTCTGGTCGGGGATTGGTTTTTATCATCACGCGGCCCTTTTACCTGAATATAAAAAAATTCCGGTTTCTTATTTATTGCAATGGGAATCAATAAAAGAAGCTAAAAAAAGAGGTTGCAATGTGTATGACTTTTGGGGACACATTGATCCTTTTAAATTCCCAAAGCATCCTTATGCGGGGCCAACTTTATTTAAAATGGGGTTTGGGGGGTATTGCCAAGAGTATGTAAAAACGCAAGATTTGATAATCTCCCCAAAATACTGGTTAAATTATATAATAGAATTAGTGAGAAAATATAAACGCGGATTATAATTATTTTTTATGTCGTACAGAAGAAAACATATAACACCTAAAATAAGGAGGTTAAAAAATAAAAAAATCTTTTTTAAAAGACCCTCATTTTTAATTCCTCTTTTTATTGTAATAATTGCCGTTATTTTGTATTTTGCGTTATTTTCAAATGAATTTCAGGTTCAAAAAATCCAAGTTTCTGGCAATGAAAAAATTCAAAGCCCCGACATTGAAACCATTGCATGGGATTATATACAAAAAGATATTTTTACTGCGGGAATTTTTACCATTTCAAGTAAAAGTATTTTTATTGCTGATACTAAAAATGTAATCAAAAATATTTTACATAAATTTCCAGATATTGAAGACATAAAAATACAAAAAAAATTCTTTAACGATATACATATAACCGTAAAAGAAAGGAGGAATTTTGCGACATTATGCCAAAATACCGAATGTTTTTTACTAGATAATAACGGAGTGGTTTTTCAAAAACTGCAACACATACCCGAAAATATGATTATTATTAAAAAAACTGGCACCACAGAAATCTCATTAGGAAATACTGTTATTGATAAAAATACTATTGCCATTATTTTAGAAGTTGAAAATAACTTAAAGAATAATTTTCAAATCGGCATTAAAGAAGTAGCTTTTTTAAATCCGTTAATATTTAAAACTTCTGAAAATTGGCATATATATCTTGATCCAAACAACGATATTGAAGGCCAAATTGCAAAGATGAATGCTCTATTAAAAGACGAAATTACCGTAAATACCAGGAAAAATATTGAGTATATTTATTTGCAGTATAAAGATAGAGCATACTACAAATAGTACGCTACAAAATACCTTAATTAGGACGAGGGCCGTTATGAACAGTTTATTCTTAAACACGGCTTTTTGGGTACTTGACAACATTATTTAATAAGCGTATAATTAAGGTATGAACTACAGTCTAGAAGGCGGAGAAATTTTCAATAAAATCTCCCAAAAAATTAAAAATTTCTTTGTATCGCATACAAATATTATCTATGCTCAAAAGCTTTTAATGAGCAACTTTTTGCTTTATTTAATAGTTTTCACATTTGTAATAAAACTTATCATTGTTGGAATACAAACACCCATTCCACAAAATTTATTTTTTGCTGACATCACTAAAATAGACCTTGTAAATATGTTAAATGAAAATAGGAAAACCTTGGGATTAAATGTATTAGTTGAAAATGAAACTCTCAATAAGGCTGCCAAGCTAAAAGCTGAAGACATGATAAAGAACAACTATTTTTCACATCAAAGTCCGCAGGGAATCACTCCTTGGTTTTGGTTTAAAAAAGCAGGATATACTTACAAATATGCAGGAGAAAACTTAGCAGTTGGTTTTGTTGATTCAGAAACTGTATACAATGCCTGGTTTAATTCGTCATCACATAGAGATAATTTATTAAATAAAAATTACACAGAAATAGGCACTGCGGTGGTAGAAGGTTTTGAAAGTAATTCAATTGTAGTGGTCCAGCTTTTTGGAAATCCTGTAACAAAAACTGTTGCAGCTCCGGTTAACAATCCGCCAACACCTGTAATACCTCCTACCCCAAAACCCATACCAACAACTCCCGTAGAGCCAGTTGCGAGTGGACAAGAAACAAATACTCCGCCTGTTATTGAAAATCTAGAAACCACAGAGACACCAACCATAAATATCAATACAGAAGCCACAGAAAATCCAAAAGAAACAAATAATACCATATTGCCTAAAGTATTATCACAGTCAACAGAATATTTTCTTGGCCCTGAAAATATAGGAAAAAATAACTTGTATTTAAAATTTTTAAACCTTGTAGTATATGATAATGGAAAGCTTTTACAATATTTTGCTTTCAGTCTATTGATTTTAATTATTGGATGCTTAATAATGAACAAGCTTTTATTATTGCAAGTACAACATAATATAATGGTGTTAAGACCGGTGTTATTAATTGCGATTTTATGTATTACAATGTGGTTGGAAAAAGGCGCTTTAAGTTACTTAATACCATACCAAGTTTCAATATAATTTAGACTTGTCCCTTATTAAGGGAAAAATCTAATGCAAAAAATTAATCAAAAACAAAAACAACTCATAAAGATATTTGTATCTTTATTTATTGTCAGTTCAATTATCATAAATTGGAACAATGTTTCTTGGCTTTTTAATTATAGGGTAATGAACAGCTTAGTATATAGTTTTTTTAATCCCTATGAAAACAGCGAGCTTTTGGTAAGCGCTAACAATATGGTAATCAATACTAATACTGTAAAACCCGAAACCACTCTAGGTGAGCCTATGATTTATAAGGAGTCAAAAGTGTACCCATACTCCGCAAAAAATAATTCTATAGAAATACCAAGTATTAATATTTCAGCCCCTATTGTAATGAGCCAAAGCACTGATGCAAAAGTTCTTACAAAAAATTTAGATAGCGGTGTGGTATATTACCCAAATTCAGTATTGCCAGGGGAAAGTGGACAAATTGTAGTGTTAGGACACTCGGCTCCGCCAAATTGGCCGAAAATAAAGTATGATTGGGTGTTTAGTGAAATTAATAATTTAAATATGGGTGACCAGATTATTATTCATTTTGGCAATAAAAAATATATATATAATGTGGTAGAAAAGAATATTATTCAAGTTGGCCAAGATGTTGAATCTAATAAACTAGATGGCCAAAATAACATACTTACTTTAATTAGTTGCTGGCCGCCTGGAAAAAACTATCAAAGAATTGCGGTGCAAGCTGAGCTATTAATTGATTGACAAAAAATGTCCAGGTTCAGATACATATGATACACCCTGTTGATTAAATTAAGTTTGTAAAACGATCACATTTCTCGTTGGTAATCCTTGTAGTTTTATTCTTTGTGAATACTCTGCGGGAGTTAATTGCCCGAGCGCCTCGTGAGGTCTGAAGGTATTCCAAGTGGTTTCCCAATTTCTCACATTTTCTTGCATCACCGGAAGGATTGAACACACATTTCCTTGTTGGTAAAACTCCCTCTCATCTGCCCCGTGAGATATTTCCACATAGGTATTTTGTTTAGGGTGTCTTGGTTCAATAAAGTAGTGAGGTAGCTGTAACTTTTTACACAACGCATCAAATTCTTTTAAAAATGGCGCTCCGTTGTCAGTTTGGACATTCAGGATTGGGAAATGGAAAGAAGCCAGGCATTCTTTCAAAAACAATGATCCGTTGCGTGACGATTGTGACGAATAGACTCGGAGCACCCGTTGTTTGCTCAAGACATCAATGGCAGTAAATTGGTAAAACTTTCGACCTCCAGCCAGCGTAATATATTTGGTGTCTATTTGAACCATTTGTCCTTCTTGATGTATTCGCAAGCCCTTGGGAAATCTCATTCTGGGATGTAGGGCAGATTTTCTCTTTTTCTTTGAAACTTTTTTATCAATCAACCCTTTTCTTTTTAATATTCTGCCTACTGTGCTTTTAGAACAAATCATTCCTTCTCGTTTTACAATGGCTGCCAGTTTGTGTTTTGACCAGGCAGGATATTGTTTCCTTAATGCAACAATTCTTGCAACGATTGACCAGGGAGTTATGGGGAGTCTTAATCGCTTTGGCTTTCTGGAAGATTCATTTAAGCCAAGCAGTCCCAATTTATCAATTCTTTTTTGCCAGCGAAACAAGGTCATTCTTCCGATGCCAAAGTGACGGGCGGTGAGCGATGAATTATTGCCATGAGCCTTGTGCCAATCAAAGACTTTGATTCTTTGTTTTGCCTGTTCGGTGAGTTTGTCTGTCAGGAATGAAGAACGGGCAATAGACACCGCTCCCGGCAGGATTGTTCCATATATTGTCATAGGTCTTCCACTATACCTTCCTTTCATAATTTTT
>MHOW01000016.1:0-1604 GCA_001820215.1 Candidatus Staskawiczbacteria bacterium RIFCSPLOWO2_01_FULL_33_13
GAAACGAGCTGCATTTTGTATAATGTTTGCTCTTTGCACTGGCGAACCTTCTCCTGCTGATGCAAGGCACTCATTCACAATACCTTCTAAATAATCTGGAGTTAATGAGTTTAAGGGTTCTCCTCCCTGTCTAGGTATTTCTATGGAATAAACAACCATGGCGTTAAGTGCAATAAGATTTTTTGAATCAAGAGCAAGAAGCTTACTTACTGCCGAATCTGGGTTTTCTGGATCAACTTGTTTTTGGTCACGATGTTCAGGCGAGTATGCGTACAAATACACTTGCACTTCTAGCGCTTCTTTTGTCTCACCCATCTCGGCGGCTATTTTGAAAGCCTCTTTAAATTCTCTTTTACGATAGTGATCCATAGCCCTTTTCTTAAGCTCTGATAAATTTTCCGGAGTTAATTCCGGTGTTGGTAAATGTTCTTTCATAAAATTTGTGTAAAAGCAATAAAAAAATATTGGTTGTATTTTTATTGCATGTTAATAATATAGATTAATATCCCTAATTATTAAAAAATAATTGGCTTTCTGTCGATAAAAATTGATTCAACTTGACGAATGCTATTGCGATGATTATCTGAAAAAAGAACAATAATTAGCCGACTACCAATGTAAAAATCAATTTCTATCATTAGCCCTGTTTCTTTTCTGCCTAAAACCTTCTTTTTGTGTAACTTTTCAACAATACCATCAATAATTTTTTCATGTAATTCATTCGCACTTTTAATATACATATCTTTAATTACGCTTTCAGACCATATTCCACTATCGCTATATAACTGTAAAAAAGACTCCTCATAATTTCTTATAAAAACTTCTACATCTATAATTGCTTTCTGTGTAAATCTAATTTCCAACATGCTGGTGCTGTTTTATTTTGGAATTTTTTTTCCATGCTACTTTTAGATTTGCTACAAGTCTTTCAGATGAGGTTTCAATATATTTTTTCAAAATATTATTTGTTTCGCTTATTGAATATGTTTTTTGTTGTGTATTTTTTTTCATATATTTATTTTTATTTTTTGCAAAATTTTCAAAATTCGCTCTAATTACCTAACTACAAACTACTTACCTTTCTCCTTAAATTCTCCTTCTTCTGCTTTTGGTTCTTCTTTTTTGTCTTCTGGTTTTTGTCCGTCAGTTGGCGGAGTTTGTGATCCTAATTTATTTAATTCTGCACCAATATTCTGCATTACATCCGAAAGCTCTTTTGTTTTGGTTTTTATTTCTTCAATATTATCAGTTTTTAGAGCTTCTTTCAATGCTGATAATTTTTCCCTTGCCTCGCCGAAGCTTTTAGCGAAGGTGGGTTCTGCCTTTTCTTTTGTTTCGTTATCTTTCAAAGTTTTTTCCGAAGTGTACACCAAGGCATCTGCAATATTTCTTGCTTCAATTAATTCTTGCTTTTTCTTATCTTCTTCCATATGAAGCTCTGCATCTTTTTTCATTTTTTCAACTTCTTCCTTACTTAGGCCAGATGATCCTTCAATTTTAATTGACTGCGATTTTCCAGTTGCCTTATCTTTTGCAGACACATTTAAAATTCCATTAGCATCAATATCAAAAGAAACTTCAATTTGTGGCGTACCTCTTTGAGC
>MHOW01000016.1:1624-6935 GCA_001820215.1 Candidatus Staskawiczbacteria bacterium RIFCSPLOWO2_01_FULL_33_13
TAAATCTTCCCAAAGTTTTATTATCTTGGGCCATTGGGCGTTCTCCTTGTAACACATGAATTTCAACCGATGGCTGATTATCAGCCGCAGTTGAAAATACTTGGTTTTTAGCGGTAGGAACCGTGGTATTTTTAGAAATTAACACAGTGCTTACCCCACCCATGGTTTCAATTCCTAATGACAAAGGAGTCACATCTAGCAATAACACATCTCTTACATTACCCTGCATAATTCCTCCTTGTATTGCAGCTCCAATTGCCACCACCTCATCGGGATTTACTTCTTTATTTGGCTCTTTACCAAAAAGTTTTTTCACTTCTTCTTGTATTTTTGGCATTCTGGTTTGGCCTCCCACCATTACTATTTCATTAATATCTTTTGGTTCTAGGTTTGCTTCTTTTAAAGTTTTTTTCAATAATTCAATTGAAATGTCTAAATAATCCTGAACCATATTTTCTAATTCGGCTCTTTTTAACTTCAAAAGCAAATGTTTAGGACCCTGGGCATCAGAAGTAATAAAAGGTAAATTAATTTCAGTTTCTAAACTGCTAGACAATTCTATTTTTGCTTTTTCTGAAGCTTCTTTTATTCTTTGAAGCGCCAAATTATCTTTTGATAAATCAACTCCATTATCTTTTTTAAATTCTTTTACTATCCAATCCATTATTCTTTGGTCAAAATCGTCTCCGCCAAGGTGTGTGTCTCCCCCAGTTGCCTTAACTTCAACGGTATCAGCCCCTACATCTAAAATTGAAATGTCAAAAGTTCCTCCGCCAAAATCATACACAATAATTTTTTCGTCTTTCTTTTTCGTGAGCCCGTACGCCAGCGCAGCTGCAGTTGGTTCGTTAATAACCCTTTTTACGATGAATCCTGCAATTTCTCCGGCAATTTTTGTTGCCTTTCTTTGTGAATCATCAAAATATGCCGGTACGGTAATAATAGCTTCTGTTACTGCTTCACCTAGTTTGGCTTCTGCATCAGCTTTTAATTTTTGTAAAATCATTGCTGAAATTTCAGCGGGATTAAGCCACTTGTCTCCCATTTTTACATCTACACCACCATCGGCAGATTCTTTAATTTCATACGGTAAGTTCTTTTTATCTTTTTGCACTTCAGCATCTTGAAATTTTCTTCCAATCAATCTTTTCACAGAAAAAATAGTATTTTGAGGATTAGTAACGGATTGTCGTTTTGCCAAAACTCCCACCACCCTTTCACCGGCTTTTGTAATAGCAATAATAGAAGGAGTGGTTCGGGCCCCCTCTTTATTTTCTATAATTTTTGCTTCGCCGTTTTCTACAACAGCCATTGCGCTATTTGTGGTTCCAAGGTCTATACCAAGTATCTTGCTCATATATTTATATTTTATTTATTAATAATAAGTTGTACCTTTACCCAGTTAAATAATTTCGCCTTTTGCGAAATTAAAATCCAAAAGGATTTTATTTAACCGGGTGAATCAATTCCTAATATCTTGCTCATAATTTAAAATTTGAAATTTACAATTTGAAATCAATTTGAAATTTGAAATCAAGCCGAAATTTTTAATTTTGTAATTTATTTATTTTATTCTTTAATGTTTTGGTAATTATTATTTTATTTTAATTTCCCGCATGTGAAATAATTTTATTACTTATTAAAAAATCTTTAATATTAGACACGCTGATTCCAATTGAAAGTGATGCAGTCACATTTGGTGGTAGTTGCCATGAATTAAATCCATGCACCCAGCCAATAACTTTTCTGCTTTCGGAAGATATTATTGGACTTCCACTGCAACCCGGGAAAAATAACTGGTCAACTTCGAAAAGGTTAATTCCAGGCATAGTTGCGTTTTCTTCTACACCTTGTGAATTTAAAAATTTGTATTGATTATCTTTTATGTATTTAGTAACGATACTTCCCTTAAAAAGCCTTGGAGTAATAGTTAAATCTCCTAATGTGCCAGCACTTAACCATTCGACTAGGGTTCCAATAGTTGTTTCCTCAAAATCAATTTCTAACGGTTTTATCGTATGAGGAATGCCTATTTTTTCAGCAATTTCTTTATTTTGCGAAGGATCTATTTCTAAAATTGCCAAGTCATATTCCGGTTTGAAGATTATAGTTTTAGCTTTTAAATAACTTATTTGAGCATTTCTTAAATCGAAATCTGTAGAATTATCACTCCTTTTAACGATAGAATAAATAATTTTTCCATTATTTTCCGGGTTTCCTTCTCCCACTACATGATTACAGGTTAATACTTGTATTGGATTGGTATTAATGACAAATCCAGTTCCCACAACCCTGGCATTATCTTTTTGCAACGAAGTATCAATTCTTAAGATAGCAAATACACTTTCATAAAATTTTAATTTTATCTGATTCATATTTTTTGTATAATTCAAATTAGTTATTTTTACAATTCTTCCTCGTCTATATTAACTTCTTCTTGTGTTATAGTGTCAACGGTTCCAGTGCTTAGTGTACTATCGATAAGGTCAACTGGTGGACCCTCGTAATATGTCGGCGTAACGATAGTGTTTTTATTACTGATTTTTATATTAGATATGTTTTGAGCTACAATCGACAAACTTTTCTTTATTTCTCCCAATTCGGTTTTTATTTCAAAGATTCCTGGTACTTTAATGTTTATTTTTTCAACCAAGAAAATAAGGATCAGACATGAGGTAATAAATTCCATAAAGCCAACCCAATCAATACCACTAACAACAAAATGATAAAGCAAAATAAATACGACTGTCGAAATAAAAAAGAATATTAAGGTTTTAGCAGTAATTTTGGCATCAATAATATATTGACCGATTCTTATTTTCATTATTTTGAAACTTTTACTTTCGTGGGCCTTAATACTTTTCCATTCATAGTATAACCCTTTTGCAGTTCTTCAATTACCATTCCAGATCCCCCCTCCTCTGACTCTTCTATGATTTCCATAACTGATGGGTCAAATTTTTCTCCAACTGATTTTATTTGCAGAATCCCCTCTTTTTTTAAAAATTCTGCAATTTGACTTTCTATTTGCAAAAATCCCTTAATCCAGGTATCTTCTTTTAAATTGTCTGGCAACTGCTTTTTTGCTAAATGAAAACTATCTAAAACTGGCAGTATCTTTAAAACAATATCCTCTTTTGCATACTTTGCCAAAAATCCAATTCGCTCTATTTCATCTTTTTTATAATTTAAAAAATCTGCTCTTTCTCTTTTCCAATTATTTAAATATTCTTCGCATTTTTGTTTGCATTCTTCTAGTTGATTAACATTACTTTCGGAATCATTTTTGATGTCGTCTTGTTTTTTTTCGTCTGCCATATTTTTTATTTGTTGTTAATAATACTTAAAAACTTTCCAATTCTCTTATTAACCTATTAATTAAGCTCATATTTTTATCGTATGTTGCTTGAGATGGCCCAATAATCTTTAACATTTCAAAAATAGTATCTTTATTGTGAATTTTTGTGTAACTTAATATGGTTGATATTTGGGTTAAAGAATTTGTTAATTCTTGCGCAAGCTTTAATTCTTTTTCTATTTTTTGTTTTGCAAGTTCTACTTCGCGAGATATAAAATTCGGAAATTGTTGGGTATTTTTAGAGAATGTAATTTCTATAAAAAATTTATACCCCTTTTCAGTTGGCACTCTTCCTGCTGAAGTATGGGGCTGGCTTACATATCCTTGTTCTGTTAATTCTTGTAACTCATTTCTTATGGTTGCAGGAGAAATATCCAAGCTGCATTTTTTATTTAAAAGATCAGAACTTATTGGTTCTGCTAAATCAATATATTCTTTAATGAGGGAATTTAAAATTTTCCTTTGCCTCGCCGAAAGTTTATCTGAAGGCGGGTCTTGGCGGTCTGTAAGATTCATACCGCCATTTTATAAAATTAGCAATCGCTTGTCAAGAGTGATAAAAAAACACTATGTCCTAATTTTAAAAGCTTTTAAAATTAGGACATAGTGTTTTTTATAATTACAAGGTAATTATTTTGTGTTAATTTTTGAAATAATAATAAATAATACAAGGCCGATTATTGACATGATAGCCGCGTAAAAAAATGCAACTTGAGAATTAATAAATGTCCATAATAATCCCCCAATAACACCAGCTCCTAACGAAGAAAATCCCAACGCCATATTTAAAAATCCTTGCCCTGTTGCTAATAATTCTTTGTGTAATGATTTTGCCGCAAGCATTCTTTGTATTCCATCAGTGCATGCTGAATAAATGCCTAATGCAACAAAAAATAACGCAATTGCTAATATATTAGATGTCAGGGCAAACCCAATATAAGAAATAAAAGCCAACACAAACCCCAAAGCAATAATTATTTTTTCTCCTACCATATCTGCTAAGCGGCCAATAGGCATTGCTACAATCACAAAAGTGAGACTATAAATAAAATACATTAAGGGAACGCTTCCAATAGAAGCAACTTCTTTAGCCCGTAAAAGAATCAGTCCAATGGGTAGGGCGCTTAATCCAAAAATAAAAAGAGAAGAAACTACAAAAATAAATTTTTTATTTTCTTTAAAGATGTTCCAATCAAGCTTTGGTGATTTTTTAGGCTGATCTTGAAATTTATTTTGTGGAGTATCTTTTACAAACACAAAACTGCCTATTGCAAAAAGACCCAAGAAAAATGCTACTAAAAATAATATTCTGTAGCCATCTTTTATATTATAAATAATCAAAAATGCCAACAATGGGCCCAGAGTTGCCCCTAGTGTATCCATCATCCTGTGGAAATTAAAAGATTTTCCTAACTCTTCTTTTGGACTAGACTCGGCAATTAACGCATCTCTTGGACTATTACGAATTCCCTTACCAACTCTATCAATAATTCTTAAAGTAAAAACTTGCCAAAAATTAGTTGTGACAATTAAAAATAATCTGGTAAACACCGATAAAGAATATCCAAAAACCGCAGGTTTTTTTCTTTTTCCTATTTTGTCCGAAATCCAGCCAGAAATTAATTTAAAAACGCTTGATAAGGCGTCGGCTACGCCCTCAATTAATCCAACAAAAAAAACAGGAGCCCCTAAGGTTACTGTCAAAAAAACTGGCATCACAGATTGGACCATTTCGCTTGAAAAATCATTAAAAAAACTTACTAGGCCCAAAAAGAATATATTTTTTCTTACGCCAAATACCTGAGCACTAAAATCTTTTTTAGTGCTCGGCCGAGCAGCTAATAAATTAGGTGCTTTGGTTTTTTCTTTCATTTCGTATTTTTTAAATCCAAACATACTGAATTAATACAATACCTCTTGCCAGTTTCAGTTGGTCCATCATCAAATATATGG
>MHOW01000017.1:0-12245 GCA_001820215.1 Candidatus Staskawiczbacteria bacterium RIFCSPLOWO2_01_FULL_33_13
TGCCAGTTTCAGTTGGTCCATCATCAAATATATGGCCTAAATGAGAACTGCATTTTGAACATAAAATTTCTGTCCGTCCATCGTCTTCTTGACTATATGTAACAGATCCCTCAATCGCTTTGTCAAAACTCGGCCACCCAGTACCAGAATCAAATTGAGAATCAGAAGTAAAAAGATGATTACCACAAACCATACAAATATAAGTTCCATCTTTTGTTTTATGCACATATTTTCCCGTAAAAGGCCTTTCAGTCCCCTTTTGGCGCAGTACCTTATATTGCTCGGGAGTTAATTTTAGTTTTAAATCTTCTTCATTCATTATTCTTTAATAAGTTAGCGAATTTTTCTTGTACTTTTTTTAATTTGGGATTAATAACAACCTGGCAATAGGGTTGGCTTTTATTATTTTCATAATAATTTTTATGATAATTTTCAGCCGTATAAAATATATCAAGAGTTTTTATCTCTGTAACAACGGGGGCACCTTTTTCATTTGAGTTATTAATGGTAATAATAAATTTTTCTGCCTGTTTTTTTTGCTCTTCGCTAGTATATAAAATAATGGATCTGTATTGTGTGCCAATATCATTACCCTGCCTATTTTTTGTGGTAGGATCGTGAGTTGCAAAGAAAACAGTTAAAATATTTTCAAAAGAAATAATTTGAGCCTTATATTCTATTTTGATAACTTCTGCATGTCCTGTTAAACCTAAAGAAACATCTTGATAATTAGGATTATCTTTGTTTCCACCAGCGTATCCGGGCTCCACAGAAATAACCCCTTTTATCATTTTAAAAACAGCTTCCATACACCAAAAGCATCCCCCTCCAAACACTATTATTTCATTATTTTTATCCATTTTATATATAACTTACCTCATTGTACTCTTCTTTTTTAAAAAAAGAAGGAAGGGCAAAGTTTGCCCATTCCTTCTTTTGTTTTTTTATTTCTTTGAGAAATTATTTTCCTTTGAGAAATTTATCAACTTTTTAAAGAACCATAGCCAATATACCTAGCTCGTTCTTTTTGCTTTTTTAGCATCTGCTTCCGTAAGGTACATTTTTCTAATACGAACAGTTTTCGGAGTTACTTCAACCAATTCATCATCGCCAATATATTCTAATGCATCTTCTAAACCCATAGTTTTTGGAGTGTTAAAATGCTCATCAGAACCCTCGCCTTTTGAGCGCATATTTGATAACTGTTTTGCTTTGCACACATTCACTCTTATATCCTCCGATCTTGAATTCTGCCCTACTACTTGCCCCTCATAAATCGGCACGGCATTTTCTAAAAACAAAACTCCCCTGTCTTGCACATTTATTAAACCATAAAAATTAGTAACTCCCGATTCGCTGGCAACCAATGATCCATTATTTCTTTCTTTCCAATTTCCAGGATCAGACATATATTGGTAAAAGCTGGTATTTATAATACCCAAGCCTTTTGTATCGGTTAAAAATTCACTCCTATACCCAAACAAACCCTTTGTTGGAATTGCAAATTCTAAAAACACCACTCCATTATGAGTTCTTAAATCTTTTAATTCCCCTTTTCTGTTACCTAATTTTTGCATAACTGCTCCCTGATATTGTTCTGGAACTTCAATGAAAAGTTTTTCGTAAGGAGCCATATTTTTACCGTCAATTTGTCGCATAATAACTTGAGGTCTTGAAACTGAAAATTCAAAACCTTCACGGCGTAATCGCTCAATTAAAATTGACAAATGCAATTCACCTCTTCCCGAAACCGTCCAAGTTCCATTACTGTTTTCTTCCACGCGCAAGGCAACATCTGTTTCTAATTCTTTAAATAATCTTTCTCGTATTTGCCTTGAAGTGCAAAATTCTCCTTCTTTTCCCGCAAATGGAGAATCGTTTACCATAAATATCACTTTTACGGTTGGCTCTTCTATATTAATAACGGGTAAGGCTTCTGGATTTTCGGGATCGCCAATTGTTTCTCCAATAGTTGCATCTAATACTCCCGCAATAGCAACAATGTCACCGGCTTGGGCAAAATCAGTTTCAATCTTATTTAATCCTGAAAAAGCCATTAAAGAAGTTAATTTATATTTTTTTTGTTGTCCTTGCCTGTTAATCTGCATTATTTCTTGGCCCGCTTTTATTGAACCGTTATAAATCCTTCCAATAGCAAGGCGACCTTTAAAATTATCGGCAGCTATTGAAGTTACCAACATTTGCAAAGGTTTATTGGTATCTGCGATAGGCGAGGGAATATGATCTACAATGGCTTCAAAAATTGGGTTGATATTTTCCATTTTTGCTAAATCTGGTTCCTTCCCTGCTTTTCCATCTCTTCCTGAAGCATAAATTACCGGAAAATCTAAAGAATGATCTCCAGCACCAAGCTCTAAAAATAATTCAAGTGTTGCTTCTAGGGCAAACTGGGGGCGTGACCCTGGCTTATCTATTTTATTTATTACCACAATAATTTTGTGACCCATTTGAAGCGCCTTTTTCAATACAAACCTGGTTTGCGGCATTGGACCTTCTTTAGCATCAATTAAAAGCAAACAGCCATCGGCCATATTTAACACTCTTTCTACTTCGCCTCCAAAATCAGCGTGCCCAGGAGTATCAATAATATTTATTTTGATAACCTGACCCAAAGGATTTGAAGGGTCGCTATATTGAACAGAAGCATTTTTTGAAAAAATGGTAATTCCCCTCTCTCTTTCTAATTCATTACTATCCATGATAAATTCTTGGCCAATATTTTCTTTATTTAAATGGGTTTTTGACTGACGCAAAAGAGCATCCACTAAAGTGGTTTTTCCGTGGTCAACATGGGCAATAATGGCAATGTTTCGGATATTCATTCTTTGTATTCAATAATAAGATACGATTAAGATACAATTATAATATAAAAGCTAAAAAATGTCAAAAACAGCAAGCAAAATGCCTACTGTAATACCATTATAATTTTTTATTTTATACCAAATATATCAATGGCATTTTTTTCGGTTTTAACAAGAGGTAGAAACCTATTAAATTCGGTAACAGCAAATAATCTATGCAATTCGTTATTAAGATTACAAGCCACTATTCTTCCATTGCGACCCTTAATTTTTTCTACAAAATCAGATAGTTTTAGCAAAGTACTATGTTGTAAATATTCAACCCTTCCAAAATCAAGTATAATTTTCTTGATATCTAAATCATTGGCGATGGATAAAAGTTCTGTGCTAATTCCTTCAATAATACTATCACCCATTATTCTCTTATTTATGAAAGTTACTACACATATATCACCATCATATTTAACTTCAATATGCTCAAATTTTCTAGGTTCTGATTCTTCTCCTATTTCTTGTGACATATTCTAAATTTTTGCATTAAAATTATTTACTATGCTTATTTTTATTACTTACCCAACCATTGATTTGACGCTTCTTTCCATTGAATTAATTCTTCTTTATTGAAACCAGTTTCATCGCATATTGACTCTATTCTAGCTAAAGGAGTATTAATCTGGTCAATATCAGAATCCTTTTTAGAATCAGAAAATAAAAATACCAATATATTATTTACTTGAATATCAGATAATATATTGGTATTTAATCCTATTTCTATACCGTAATACTTAGCTGCTGTTTTTAAAATTTCACATCTTTGAAGGCTTTTAAGCATTTTTCTCCAAAGATCTTCGCTCATACCTGTATTTTCTTGTTGTTCTTTTTCCATATTTTGATATTTCTTAAAAAATTTAATTTTTATTCAACTATTATTTTTCCGAAGTGATTAGTTTTTACATGATTATGGTACCCCCATTCACCTGCCTTAGTAAAAGTAAATTCCCAAGATTCACCAGGTTGTGCGCTTTTACACTGATCAAAAGCATTATTTACATTATCAGGACAGTGGTCTTGCAAAGAAGTTCCACTATACACCATATGAGATGGATGCATTGCCGAAGCAGTCCACATTCCAGACGAGCTTCTGTTTTGAAAAACTACTGTATCGCCAACTTTTATAGTAATTTCTGACGCAGAATAACCGAAATCCGTGTATATTACTTCATGTTTTTTGGGAGTTAGCGTTTGGCTAGAATCAACTGGCGTATTTGTTTGATCATTATAATCTGTTGAATTATTATAGTTTTGGGTATTATCTACATTAGTTTCATTTGATGGTTGCTGTGTATTTTGGGTTGTAGGGATTATTCCGGTCTTTTTTAATAAAAAATCGCTGCCAAAAATTACCACTACTAGTACTATAAGAAATATGAGTATTTTTTTGAACATATATTTTTTATTAGATCTACTGCGTAAAGGTTTTCGTCACGAAATGTTTAGATTTCGTTTTGAAAATTTGATAGAATTTTAAGGTTTAGCTTTAGCTAAGCCGAAAAATTATAGTAAATTTTCAATCGAAATATAAATATTGCAGTAGAAAAACCTTTACGCAGTGGGTCTAGTTTAAGAAATTAAATTTATTTTTAATATGTAATGGCAAATCTTCAAGCATAATCACTATTGTTGCAGCCAAAAGACCTATGTCGCGGACCGTAATATCGGTGATACCACTTACGGTTAATACTACCGCAAGGTGCAATGTCGCCACGATTCCAGCAACCCATGAAAACCAATCGATTAAAAATAAAATGCCGATAAGAATATCAAGTATGGCGGTACTTAATAAGGCCTGCTCAACAGAAACCGGTAACATTTTAACTACCCAGGGTTGCACATATCCTCCCCAAGCTTGAGGATCTTTTAAAATTAAAATTCCGATCCAAATAAAAGTAATTGACATTCCGACTCGTAGAATATGATAAGATTTTTTATTCATTAGATTTTATTAAGTTTTTGTTTATTTATTTTAACTTATAATTCAGATCATTTTTAAATTTACTAAACACCAATTGCTAATAATAATTCATCCCAAGGAACATCTTCTAAAGCTTTTAGTTCAGATATTATTGAGTATGATTCACTCGCACAAGAACTTTCTAGCATTTGCATTTGCTGTGTACCACTTTTATTATTTCTTGCATTTCCGAAATATTCTAATTTTTTAATAAGTTCTTTTTTATCTTCCTTTTTTATAGCAATGCGTATTTCTTGGGCCAGATCTGCGTGATTAGTTGAATCTTCTGGATTAGCATACAATCTTAATAAATCGGCTATTCTTTTTCCGATATTTGGCCTTTCTTGTTCTGGTTGAAAATTATCCCCTTCTTGGTTTGTCATAATTTTATTTTTTAATATTAATACAAATTAGCAAACAATATAATTATTGCCATTAGCCAAATGGTGGTGGCCGACATTAAACACCAAAAACACCATGCTTTTATTATTCTAAATTGAAGATAGGTAAAGAAAACAGATAACATTGTTCCACAAACTATTAATACTTTAATAATAATATCCCATAAAAATAGTGGCGGCACATTAATGACCAATAACGCAGTTATTACAGAACAAGTAATATAAAATAAAAGTCCTAATAAATCATTTTGAATAATAAATAGTTTATTGTATTTACTTGTCAGTACTGCTAAGCAATTTTCACCAATAGGGCAAACAGGTTTTTGTAAAAGTATTCTTTTTTTAATAAGATATACTGTTTCGCTTATTCCTAAGGCAGAAAGAGTAAATAATAGTGCTAAAGAAGTCATACATTACCACGCCCATTGCCCGAGATATGATTATGTCAGGCAATGGGCGCCAGTGTTTAAATTACTTAGTACTTTAAATTAGTAAGTATTAATTCCCAACAACTCAACTTCAAAAGTTAAGGTGGCATCCGGAGGTATTACATTAATAAAACCATCTTTTCCGTACCCTAATTCTGGAGGAATGGTTAATTTTCTTTTTTCACCAACTTTCATTCCGATAATCGCTAAATCCCAACCAGCTATTACCCTTCCTTGCCCAACTGGAAAAGAAAATGGGGCATTTCTATCAATACTTGAATCAAACTTGGTTCCATCTTGCAAGGTGCCCACATAGTGAACTGTAACAATATCGTCTTTTTTTACCTGTGGTCCTTGTCCTTGAGCTAAAACTTGCACCTTCATACCCTGAATTTCAAAGTTATTAGTGTCAGTGCCGTTGGTATTTTGATTATTATTATTAGGAACAACATTTTGATTAGAGCTTGAAATTAAAAAATATATTCCCCATATCACCAAAACTACTAACAGTACCGCTATTACAATTAAAATTATTTTTTGCATAAAATTTTTACCCGATCAAATAAATTATTTCATAATTTAATTTCGCGAAACGAAATTATTTGATTGGGTGAATTTTTAAATTATTTTGTAAATCGACCAAGTTAAAATCTGCTATTTACCTTGAGTTACGAAATGCTTTCTAGGTATTTTTTCCAAATTTTAGAATGAAAATTTGATAGAATTATTTTATGTAGTTTACTACATAAAATAATTATTGCGGATTTTCAACTAAAATTTGGGTAAAAGACCAGAAATAGTCTTTTTAGAGTGCATTTCGTAACTCAAGGTAATTAATCTTATTAAAAATTAAAAACAAAGTAAAGAGTATTAATAAGTAGGTCTAATCAATAATTTTTCCTACAAGATATTCAATGGGCGCAAAGTTGTCTGTAAGTTCTTTGTATTGAGAAAAATCAATATCGTCCACCTTAATATTTTTTTGAGCAAGACCGTTAATAATTGTGTTATTATTTTTTACTATTTCATTACTATTAAAATCAATCTTTTGATTACTATTAATTCCTAGAAAAATAATATTTTGTATATTTTGGGATTTTGGAGAGTTTACCGCAAAAAAATAACTATTTGGGAACACCTCTTTAAATGTTTTTATTTCTGACATAATTAACACCGATGAATCGCCGTAAAGATTTCCGCCAAAGTTTCCTATAAATACCCCGTTATCTTCTAATCTGCTTTTTGATAAATTAAAAAATTCCTTAGTGGTAAAATGCATTGGTATGGAAAACAAAGAATAATACACATCACTGATAAGAATGTCGTATTTTTTTTGATTTTGACTTAAAAAACGGCGACCATCTTCCGTATAATCTTGTAAACGATTATCAGGATTAAAATTAAAATACTTTTTTGAAAGAGCCAAAAGATCGGGTTCTATTTCTGCAACATCAACCTGCATATCTTCTGATTCTTCTAAAAGTGCTTTGGGAATTGAGTACGCTCCACCACCAATAACAAAGGCTTTTGTGGCATTGGGATTGAATAATTTATAAAGCGTGTAATATTTTGTGTAGTCATACACAAGTTCATTTTTTTGAAGATACATAGCAGCCGAATAACTTCTATCTTGAAATAAAAAACGGGTTGGAGAGCCATTCCATTCACCATCAACTATTTTTATTTTTTCATACACTCCATCTTTTTGGTAGATTACACCAGCGGTTTTTTGGGGCCAATAAAATAACACAAATAATAATACAAACGCTAGAATTAAAAATGGCAATAATGCATATTTATATGAAAGTGAGCTAAAATGTTTTTTTAAGGAATCTAAAAAAAAGAAACCGCCTGCTCCCCATAAAAAAAGGAAAACCCCTGTTGCAATTATAATCGCATTAATGCCAAAAAGAGGAATTAATACAAAACCTGCCAAAAGAGTACCGGCAATACTTCCAAGAGTTGACCAAAAAAATACTTCTCCTGATTGACTCCCTACTTGATCCCCTTCTGTATTTTGGCTAGAACCAGAGGGTTTTTTATGAAGCTTTACCGCAAAAGGAGAAAGTAGACCCAATACAAAAGCAGGAATAAAAAAAATAAAAAGTGAAGAAATAATTGGGCCGCTTTTCATTGAAAATAATGCGCCAAAAATAGGAAGAATAAAAGAAGTTAAAAACTGCATAAAAACTACTAACAAACCCGATACTAATATAATAAAATAAAAAACAAAATAATGGGGATATTTATCTGAAAAGCGGCCCCCAAAATAATACCCTAAAGAGAGAGCAGTTAAAACAGTTCCTATAACCGAAGATGTAGTGAAAATCGTATTTCCAAAGTAAGGTGAAATAATCCTCATAGCGAGAATTTCAATAATCAAAACAGCGGCTCCTGTCATAAAAACTGAAACCAATAAAAATATGTCTTTTTTGTTTTTTAGCATTTTTTAATTAAAAATAATACCCAAAATTAAGGGAAAAGAGTTGGTCTTTGTGGCAATCTTTCAGAATCATTCCCCTCGCCATAGGGAACACCGGGATAATATTTACTATTACTAAAAGTACAGGTGGTTGTTTTTCCAGCTATTACCTCTATATCTTTTACACCATTTGTTATAGGTTTAAATGATTCATCGCAAGTAACAGACTCAATAATCCAATAATCTTTAATGATTTCAAAGATAGAGTAATTATATCCCTCGGGAAGATCATTTATGGTCTGACTTGCGGTACCACTTGAAGTTACTAGTGAACTTATTCCAAAACTACTTTCAAAATCAAATTTATCATCTTCACCTTTTGTTTCTTTAATTATTTTAATTGAACCTGTAGTAGGCGGAGGAGAATAAGTGTTAGAAAAAGTACAAATTGTTTCTTTACCCGCTAATACTTTTATGTTTTTTACACCATTTGTTGTGAGTTCAGATGATTCACTACAAGTAACAAGGTCAAGCGTCCAATCAATTGGAACACTTTCTTCAATATAATAATTAGATCCCGGAATAAGTTTGGTTATAATTCTTTCAGCTGTGCCGTTATCTGTTGTGAGTGAATTCATTCCAAGATTGCTGCTATTAGTAAAACTAAACGAACCATCACCCCCCGTGGTGTTTTTTATTATTTTGATTGAGCCTGTTGGAGTGTATTCGTTGTTGAAGGTACACATTGTTTCTTGGCCAGCGACTACGGTTATATTAGCTGGAGTACCATTATTGCAACTTGAACCTGTTAAGGTCCACTCTGAGTTTGAATTTTCAGAAATATTATAATTAGATCCTGGAGTAAGATCGGGTATAATTTTTTCAATTGTACCATTGCTTGTTGTGAGTGAGCCTACTCCAAAATTACTATTAAAAATAAATGTACCATCGCCACCTGTGGTATTTTTAACTATTTTAATTGAACCTTTAGTGGGCGGCGGAGGGGTGTATGTATTATTAAAGGTGCACGAGGTGGTTTTTCCAGCAACTACTTTTATTGCAGTAATTAAGCTACCACTATCGCAACTTGCACCTGCTAAACTCCAATCACTTGGAATGGTTTCTTGAATATTATAGCCGGATCCCGGGGTAAGATTAGATTTAATCTCAAAACCCATACCACTACTTGTGGTAATAGAATTGACTCCAAAATTACTGCTAAAACTAAACGAACCATTGCCCCCCGTGGTGTTTTTTACTATTTTAATTGAACCCTTTGTAGGTTTTTCATTATTAAATATACAAACAGTTTCTTGGCCAGCGACTACGGTTATATTAGCTGGAGTACCATTACTGCAACTTGAACCTGTGAGCGTCCAGCCACTTGTTACATTTTCACTAATAGAATAATTAGATCCCGGAGTAAGATCGGGTTTAATTTTTTCAGCGGTGCCGCCAGTTGTCGTTAAGAAAATATAAGTGCCAAGATTACTGCTAGCATTGAAACTAAATGTGGTATCACCCCCTGTGGTATTTTTAACTATTTTAATTGAACCCTTGGTAGGCAAAGGAGGACTGTAAGTATTAGTAAAAGTACAAGTGGTAATTTGCCCGGCAACTACCTCTATTGCATTTGGCGTTCCTCTATCACAACTTGAACTTGTAAGAATCCAGTTAGTTGGGGGAGTTGCTTCTGAAAAATTATAATTAGTTCCAGGATAACGATTAGGAAAAAGATATGAAGCAGTGCCACCACTTGTTGTTAAAGAAACAAATCCTGGGTTACTACTATTAAAATAAAATTTAGCGTCGCCTCCCACTGTGTTTTTAACTAGTTTAATTGAACCCCTATCAGCTAAAGGGGCATAGGTGTTAATAAAAGTGCACGAAGTAGTTTGACCAGCAATTACGGTTATTTTATCAGAAGGCACACTATCATCACTTGAGTCATTGGGAGTACCACTATCACATACTTGGCTTGTTAATACCCAACCAGTTGGAGCTGTTTCTTTAATAAAATACTTAATTAACCCACTAGAAGGAGTAAGATTGGGTACGGTCTTTTGAGCTGTACCATTAATAGTACTTAATGAAATGAATCCAAGATTACTACTGCTTTGAAAACTAAAAACACTATTATTCCCATCTGCGGTTTTTTTCACTACCTTAATTGACCCCTTAGTGGAAGAATTTGGACTATAAGTGTTAGTAATTGTACAAATGATATTATCTCCATTTTTTAAAACAACGCTACCCCCTTGACAAGCTCCACTATAAGATGCATTGTAATTCGCAACGGTTTTTTCAGTAATTGTATAAGTGCCTGGAACAAGTGGCGTGGGTGTATCTAACTTTAAAGTATTTGTTCCGGCTTGATATGGAGCAAATGCAGAAGAAGCTGATGTTGTTCCACCAGCGGTATTATCTATTATCTTTTTAATTGTTAACTTGGGACTATTACTATCAATGGCATAGGTGTTGGTAATCGTACAAGTTACTTTTTGACCAGCGATTAAAGTAATAATATTCAAAGAGAGAGATCCGCCATCACAAGACCAACTGCCAGCATAATAATTATTAACACTAGATTCAGTTAAAGTATAAGGAATACCCGCAGTTACTGAATGAAAAATTAAAGAATTGCCACCATCAGTAAAAGTTCCAGAAGAACTAGTTGCGGTTAATTGCCAATTATAGGGGGCAGCCGTTCCACCGCTAACTGATTTTTTTAACCTTAATGTTGGCGGAGGAGTGTATTTATTAGTGAAAGTACAAGTAGTTGTTTGACCAACGACTACGATTATTTTGTTGTCGTCAGAAGGCACCGTGTCGTCACTTGAATCATTGGGAGTTCCACTATCACAAAATTCGCCCACTAAAGTCCAGTTATCTGGCAAGAGTTCTAAAATATTATAATTAGACCCAGTCGCAAGATTAGAAATAGTTTTTTCGGCTGTACCAAAACCATCCGTAGTTAAAGAGTTAATACCGAAATTACTATTATAATCAAATTTTTTGTAGCTACCATTACCTCCCGTAGTTTTTTTCACCACCTTAATTGAACCCGTAGTAGGTGGAGGAGCAGTATATTTATTATTAAAAGTACACGAGGTGGTTTTTCCTGCAACTACTTTTATTGCAGTAATTAAGCTACCATTATCGCAACTTGAACTTGTCAAAGTCCAATTACTTGGAACAGTTTCTTTAATATTATAGCCAGACCCCGGAGTAAGGTTAAATATAATTTCAATACCTGTGCCACTACTTGTGGTTAATGAATTCACTCCAAAATTACTAGTGAAACTAAATGTGCCATCACCATCGGTAGTTTTTTTAATTATTTTAATTGAGCCGTTACTAGAAAGTTTATTATTAAAAGTGCACGAAGTTATTTGACCAGCAACTACTTCTATTGCATCTGGCGTTCCCCTATCACAACTTGAACTTGTTAAATCCCAATTAGCTGGGACAGTTTCTTTAATATTATAATTAGATCCAGGAGCAAGGCCAGTTATAGTTTTTGAAGCGGTACCGCTAATTGTAGTCAGTGTGTTAACTCCAAAATTACTGAAAAAATCAAATTTACTATTACCCCCCGTAGCGTTTTTAACTATTTTAATTGAACCTGTAGTAGGCGGGGGAGGACTATATTTATTACTAAAAGTACAGGTGGTGGTTTGGCCAGAAACTACTATTATATTATCTATGGTGCCATTATTACAACTTACGCTTGTCAGAGTCCAATTAGTTTTGGGTATTTCTTCAATATCGTAATTAATTCCCTGACCAGAGGGAATAAGGCCAGATACAGTTTTTGAAGCCGTGCCACTACTTGTTGTCAAAGATTTAACTCCAAAACTACTTATAAAACTAAAAGTACCGTTGCCTCCCGTGGTTTTTTTCACTATTTTAATAAACCCCGGAGCGGTATATTTATTAGTAAAGGTACAAGTAGTGGTTTGACCGGCATTGACGATTATATTATTTATAGTGCCATTAGTACAACTTGAACTTGTCAAAGTCCAATTGTTTGGGACAAGTTCAGAAATAGAATAATTAGATCCAGGATCAAGACCAGACACAGTCTGAAAACCAGTCCTATTAACTGTTCTAAACGAGGTAACACCAAAATTATTCGTAAAACCGAAAGTTCTATCAACT
>MHOW01000017.1:12301-18325 GCA_001820215.1 Candidatus Staskawiczbacteria bacterium RIFCSPLOWO2_01_FULL_33_13
ACAACTTGAACTTGTTAAATCCCAACCACTTGGAACAATTTCTGAAATACTATACTTGGCTCCTGGGATAAGGCCAGATATATTCCAAAAACCAGAACCGCCGGCTGATGTACCAGTTGTCCCTATTGAAATTAATCCAAGATTAATACTAGCATTAAAACTAAATATGCCATTGTTACCTACTGTTTTTTTAACTACTTTAATTGAGCCCGTGCCAGAACTTGTAGAAGTATTACTAAAAGTACAGGTGGTGGTTTGGCCGGCAACCACCACAATATTACTTAAAGTTCCATTATCACAACTTGCACCCGAAAGATTCCAACCTGATTGCGGGTTTTCAATAATATTATAATTAGATCCAGGAACAAGATCGGGGGCTATTCTAAAAGTGCTACCATTAAAACCAGCTATAATTAACGGATTAGATGGTCCAAAAAAATTATTTAAACTAACATTTGCACTGGTAAAAGTAAACGATCCTCCATTGCCTCCCGTAGTATTTTTTACAATTTTAATTGAGCCCGTAGTAATACCAACAGATGAAAAGGTATCAACATTCTCCGCCTCAATAATAAATGCACCAAACACCAACACAAAAAGTGCCGTTATAAAAATAATTTTCTTAAAAAAATATCTTATCATTACATTAGTATATTAGTTTATTGTATTCATTAAAAAATTGACTGTCAATTTAATTTTGGTGGATAAAACAAAGCATTTTATAGCTTTTAGAAATTATGTTAACATGAAGCAAAAATACAGAGAAAATGATAAATAAAGAAATCGCAAAAATATTTAATTCTATCGCTGAACTTTTAGAAATAAAAGGAGATAGTGCTTTTAGGATAAATGCCTATAAAAAAGTGGGTAAAGCATTGGAAGTATTACAAATTGATATTACAGAACTTTATAAAGAAAAAGGAATTAAAGGTATAAAGGAAATAAAAGACATTGGCGAAAGTAGTGCAAAAAAAATTGAAGAATATATTAAAAAACAACGGATAAAATATTTTGAAGATTTACAAGAAGAAACTTCAATACGCCAAATTATTACTCACTTTTTTAAATCAAAAGGATTATCCTTGCAAGAATTAAAAGAAAATGCTAAAAAAAGGAAGATAATATATTCTAGATTCACCAAGCCCGCAAAACAGCTTTTAGAATTGGCCGGTTCAATTGAAAAATCTAAAGAAGCAATTGACAAGGTTGCTATTTGGGCAAGCTCAAGAAAACTAGACTACACTATTGAAACCGTATTTAAAAAATGGCTGGAATTAGATAGATTAAAACCAAAAGAAATAATTAAAAAACCATTTTATAAAGGAGACCCCATGATTTGGAGCGAGGCAAAAAGAAAGTGGTATGTTATTTCAAAACACGGAGAATGGCTTTTGTTTGCTGATAAAGAATCGCAAATTGAGTGGAAAATAATTGGATGAATTTGAAATTTACAATTTGAAATTTGAAATCAATTTGAAATATTTAAATATTAAAATATTGAATTCAAATTTCAAATTAAAAATTCACAAAATGTTAACACATACCGACCTAAAAAAAGGTACACAATTTATTTATGAAAACCAACCATGGGAAGTAATAGAAGCCCTGCTTGTTAAAATGGCTCAAAGGCGCCCCGTAATACAAACAAAAATAAAAAATCTTATTAACGGTTCTGTTCAAGAAAAAAATTTCCAACAGGGAGATGTATTCCAAGAAGCCGAACTTGTGAAAAAAAACATAAAATTTTTATACTCAAACAAAGGACAATATTTTTTCTCGGAAGAAAATGATCCTTCAAAAAGATTTTCTTTTACAGAAGATCAATTAGGAAAACAAGCCAAATTTTTTAAACCGAACTCATTGGTACAGGGAATTATTTTTCAAGAAAAAATCATTAATGTTATTTCACCAATAAAAGTTCAGTTAAAAATAAAAGAAGCTCCGCCGGGAATTAAGGGCGACAGAGCCCAAGGAGGAACAAAAGCCGCAATATTAGAAAGCGGTGCTGAAATACAAGTTCCCCTATTTATAGAAGAAGGAGATATTATAGAAATAAATACCGAATTGGGAGAATATGTAAAACGAGCTAGTGAATAATTAATATAAAATAGCAAATCAAAAAATCCGCAAATGTGGATTTTTTATTTCTTACAAATTTTGATAAAAAATTATTCCACTGTAACTGATTTCGCCAAATTCCTTGGCTTATCAACACTAAGACCCTTAAGATCAGCAATATAGTATGCCAATAATTGCAAAGGAATAATATTAATTAAAGGAGATAATTCATTTATTGATTCAGGAACTTTTATAATATACTTAGCAAGTTTTTCAATTTTAGTATCTCGTTTATTAATAATGGCAATAATATTTCCTCCTCTGGCTTTTATCTCTTCCATATTGCTTAGTATCTTATTATAAATTTCGTCTTGGGGGGCAATAAATACTACGGGCATATGCTCATCAATTAAAGCAATAGGACCGTGTTTCATTTCTGCAGCAGGATAACCTTCGGCATGTATATAAGAAATTTCTTTTAATTTTAACGCTCCCTCTAAAGCCACTGGAAAATTTAGGTTTCTGCCTAAATATAAAAAATTTTTGCTGTCTTTAAATATTTCTGCGATTTTTTTAATTTCATCTGATTGGGCCAATACTTCTTTTATTTTTTCTGGTATGTTTTTTAATTCAACTAAAATAGTATTATCTATTGGTTTTTTTATTTGCTGCAAATATAAACTAAGCAACAATAATGCCGTAATCTGGCAAGTAAATGCCTTGGTGCTAGCTACTCCAATTTCGGGGCCTGCATGTAAATAAATTCCAGAGTCCACCTCTCTTGAAATAGTTGAACCCACCACATTTATAATACCCAGTGTTTTAGCTCCTCTTAATTTTGCCTCTTTTAATGCAGCAAGCGTATCTGCAGTTTCACCTGATTGCGAAATGGCAATTACCAAATCATCTTGTCGCACAATAGGGTTTCTATACCTAAACTCTGAAGCATAATCCACCTCCACAGGAATGCCCGAAAATTTTTCAATAATATATTTTCCTATTAAACCCGAATGCCAACTGGTACCACAAGCAATAATAATAATTCTTTTTATTAAACTTACATCAAACTGTAAGTTAAGTTTTACTGTGCCAAGCGCAAGGCGACCTCTTAAAGTATTTTCTATGGCTTCGGGCTGCTGGAAAATCTCTTTTAACATAAAGTGTCGAAATCCCCCCTTTTCTATTTGATCTACTGTCATTGCTATTTCAATAATTTTTTTATCAATTAATTCTCCATTTATATTTTTTATTGAATATCCGTTTTGAGTCAAAGAGGCTATTTCATTATCATCTAAATAAATTACTTTTTTTGTATAAGCTACAATCGCCGAGGCGTCCGAAGCTAAAAAAGTTTCCTCATCCCCCACGCCAATTACTAAGGGAGAACTTTTCTTGGCAACAAGAATGTTATTAGTATTTTTATCTATAATTGCAAGTGCGTAAGCTCCTTCAATTAATTTTAAAGCTTTTATGGTCGCAATTTCCATATCGCCATCGTTCGCCTCCGCCAAAGCGCCGGTAGGCAAGTAAAATTTTTCAATTAAATGAGCTATAATCTCTGAGTCTGTTTGTGAAATGATAATATGACCTTCTTTTTGTAACAATTCTTTTAGCGCGCTGTAATTTTCTACAATCCCATTGTGAACTATTGCAAGGCGACCTTTGCAATCTAAATGAGGATGAGCATTTAGTTGACTTGGCTCGCCATGAGTTGCCCATCTTGTATGAGCAATACCAACATTTCCCAATATATTTGAATGCAAAAGAGTTTGCTCTAAGTTTTCTATTTTTCCTTTTTCTTTTACCAAAGAAAAATTATTTTTATGCATAACACAAACCCCAGCGGAATCATATCCTCGGTATTCTAGTTTTTTTAAACCATTAATCAAAATGGGCAAAGCATTTTCTTTTCCTATATAACCAACAATTCCACACATAATAATTTTAAACGGCCCACCATGATTTTAGCGGACCGTTTGGACTAGTTACTTTGAATTACGAAATGCACAATTAAAAAGTATTTTTCGGGTCTTTTCTCCAAATTTGGAAAAAATACCTCGAAAGCATTTCGTAATTCAAAGTAGTTAAGTATTTTTACTGAAATAATTTTTATGGCCCAAATAATCTTTGCCAGAGAGTTTTCTTTTTTAAAGGAATATCAATATGAATGCTATTGTTAAGCCTTACCTCAAATTTAACCGATTGCCAAACTTGATAATCTTTAGCTTCGGCTTTTAAGTAATACATTCCTGGTGGCACCAAGAAACCATATTTACCAGTTTCATTAGTGGTAATAGGATTTTTTTGGTTGAATTTTGAAGCATCCCAAAGCTTGTATACTTTGGTAATTGGATCCTGCTGATAAATAGAAACAGTTGCGCCTTGAATTCTTAATCTTCCGTCTTTTAATTGGCGGTATACATATCCTTCTGGGTCTATAATCATCACAAGTTTAGCTTGGGTGGTTGGTATTGCGGCATTTTTATACTCTATCGTAGTAATAATTTCATATTCCCCTTCTACCGCAGGAGAAAGAATATTAGCCTGATAAATTCCGTCTTCTACTTTAAAATATTCAAATTGCAAAACCACGAATGTAGCATTGGAAACATACGGCATCATTTCTGGCTCTTGGTCTGCATCTTGCAAAGAGGCTGTACCTTGTTCAATTAAATTTGGATTTTGAACCGCCACAAATGTTTTAATGCTAGAAAAGTTAGTTTTCTTTAGCGTAATTAATCCTTTAATGCTTCTTGGAGCTTCTGAAGGTTTAATTAATAAACTTAATGGACCGCCTGGGATGGTATTAATTTTTTGTGTGCCGATGCCTTTTTTATCAAATGATAAAAAAATAGGTAAATCAACCACACCTCCCGCAAGTTTTGGAAATACAATATCGGTAGGAATTTTTGCTTTGGCACTAACATCTAAAGAACTAAGTGGGGTTGGTTGAATTGCTTTTGTTGCAGGTAACTCTTTTTTTGTTAAGTTACTCAACGCAGAATAATTAAATCCAGGCAATGACCATTTCTTTGCAAACACTTTATTAATCACTGATTGACTTTTAAGGTTGGTACCAAACGATTTAATAGAATTAGCAAATTGCCATACACGGTCAGCAAAAAACTTAATGTCATATACCAAGTAGCCAGACGAACTGCCGCCACCCCCACCACCACCAGATCCCGAACCTGGAGTTGATGGCACTGGAGTTTGCAAAAATGCAATTTGTTTTTTAAGGGCTTCAATTTGAACCAATATTTTTTGTATTAATGCTTGAATGCTTTGCGACCCTGGTGTTAAAGGAGTTGATGGTGGCGAATATGGAGGAGGCGTATATGGGGGAATATACGGAGGGGTGGATGGAGTTGGAGTTGGAGTAGGAGTTGATGGCGCAGGTGGATCTGGATTAGGATAAGAAGGGGTAGGTGGACTAGGATTTGAAGAAGGAGTATTCCAATAAGCTGGTTGTTCTGTTTCATAATATTGGCCTCCGCCCGAAGAACTAGAATCAGATGCAGCAGTTACATAAAATGGCGAACCAGTATCACCCGATCCCTGGGCGGCGCTAGAGCACAAAGAACTTGAATGATTGTCGCACACAAAAGCATACCAATCATTATTTCCAGAACTGACTGATTGGCTTTGAATATTATAGCTACAAGATGCAGTAAATCCAGAAGCGGTTGCCACGGAAGTGCACCAAGCACCTCCCCCGCAAGTTGGAGCACTATTGCTACCACCAGTAATACTATTAGTTTTACAAATAGCAAGGTAATAACTATTTGAATTACTATCCGTAGCAATGGTACTAAAATGTAATACAGAACCTATAGAATTTGGAGAAGTTAAAGAAGATCCGCCGTCTGATGGACCACTACTAATAGAAGGAGCCGAATTAAATAACCAACCGCTATTTCCCCCATTATCAGTTGAATTAAGTCCAGGTTGCCACGAAGCTCCGCC
>MHOW01000018.1 GCA_001820215.1 Candidatus Staskawiczbacteria bacterium RIFCSPLOWO2_01_FULL_33_13
TGATAAAATTGAAACATACCAAGCAATAAATGAAAATATCAGCCAGTTAAAAAAAGATATTATTAATTTATTGCAAAAGCTAAAAAATGAAGGGGGGAAAATTGCAGCATATAGCGCCCCAGCAAAAGGAAATATTTTGTTAAATTATTTTGGAATTAATGAAAATTACCTGGATTTTTTGGTTGATAAATCAGAGAAAAAACAAGGGTTATATACTCCAGGTACCCACTTATTAGTGTATCCTGTAGAAAAAGTTTATGGAAATAAACCCGACTATCTTTTAATATTATGCTGGAATATTGCTAACGAAGTAATGAATATGGAAGAACTAAAACCGTATCGAGAAAATGGCGGTAAATTTATTATACCCATTCCAAAAATATTAGTGGTTTAAAATATGAAAGACAACATTTTATTAAGCATCTGCATACCCACCTATAACAGGGCCCACTATCTTAAACAATGTTTGGATAATATTGTTTTGCAGTTTGATAATGAAACTGTAAAAAATTCAATTGAAGTGGTTGTTTCAGACAATGCCAGCCCTGATAACACCACAGAGTTAGTGAAAACCTATCAATCTCGTTTTAATAATATACAATATTTTAGAAACCATGAAAATCTTGGAATGGATGAAAATATTATTAATTCTGTAGTAAAAGCAAAAGGGAAATATTGCTGGAATATTGGAGACGACGACATCATCCAGAATGGGGCAATTGAGGTAATACTTGCTATTTTGGCCAAAGAAGAAATTGCCCTGCTTACCGTTAATATCCATTCGTTTATTGACATCAAACAAGCTTCCGAAAAGAAACATTTTAAGGAGGATGATTGCGTAGAATACATGAAATCGGCCGAGGAGCTTCTTTTGAGCAAGTATGATACGGGGGCTCTGGGGGTTCATATATTTAACCGTAAACTTTGGCTTACCGTAGATAAAAAACAATATGAAAAAGCGTGGGCTTGTTTTGAGTTTATCTTTAAAATGATTGGCAGAACATCTTTGCCACTGCTTTGTTTAAAACCCCCGGTACTTTTTGTAGGACAAGATTACCGATGGAATGAAGGAGGAACCTCGTTGTATCTTCTCACCTATGGCCGAAGATTTATGAGAAAATTAAAAGATTATGGCTATAGTAAAACATTTATAGATAGCAGAGTAGATATGTTTGCCAAAAGCCTTTTTAGGACAACTTTGAGCGCTAAAACTTACGACTTTGATTGTTCGGTTAAAAATTTATGGCTTCTCTACAAGGAATTTTATCGTTATCCAGGACAACTTTTTATGACTTCTTTGGTTTTCTTTATTCCCAATTATTTTATTAAAATGGCTAAAAAATTAAAAAAATCCTCAATATGAATAAAAGAGTATTAATTACGGGAGCAGGAGGGTTTATTGGTTCAAACTTTGCGCACCGGCTGGTTGATTTGCATTATAATGTCGGTATTATTGAAAAAGAAGGGACAAGTCTGTGGCGCTTAGAAAAAATAAAAAACAAAATAAAAATCCATTATATTAACTTAGAAAACTACCAAGAAGTTGAAAATCTTGTTGTAAAATTACATCCGAAAATCATTTTACATTTCGCTGCCTATGGGGTATATCCAAAAAAACAAAAAGATATAAACGATACCATAACCACAAATATTATGGGGACAATCAATTTGATAAATGCTTGCAGTCGTATTGCCTTTGATTGTTTTATTAATACCAGCAGTAATTCTGAATACGGCCAAAAACAAAAACCCATGAAAGAAACCGACGCATTAGAACCAAACAACCTGTATGGAATAACTAAAGCGGCCGCTACCATGTATTGCAGCATGATGGCCAAAAAATTTGACTTGCCCATTATTACAGTAAGACCATTTATGGCATACGGCTATTTTGAAGAAAAAGAACGACTTATTCCCACGATTATAAATTCCTGCCTAACCAACGCCAAACTAACATTACCACAGCAACCTAATTCAGTAAGAGATTTTCTTTTTATTGAAGATTTCATAGAGGCATATCTAAAAATTATCAAACATGTCAAAAAAATCAAAGGTCAGGTTTTTAATTTGGGCTCCGGGAAACAACATACTATCAGCGAGGTAGTAAAAATAGTAAAGCAAATCACCCATTCAGAAATCAAACCCGAATATAGTAAAATCAAAAACGCCCAACTGGAATCAAAAATTTGGGTGGCTGATATTTCTAAAACTAAAACATACTTGCATTGGAAGCCAAAAAATAATTTAGAGCAAGGCCTTAAAAAAACCGTTGCTTGGTTTGAAAAAAATATTGATTTATATCACAGACCTACTGATTAAAGATTTTCCTATTGCAATTCCAAAATTTCATCACGGAAACCTTTAATTAGTAGGTCTCACTAATATGTATATAGGTTTTTACTGTAATACAAAACAATTTAATAAAAATAAACTATTTGCCGATTCTTCTCATTTGCCTATAGGAGACAATTTATTGTACCCCTTTTTTTATTTAGCAGAACAACTAAAAAAACTGGGCCACCAAGTAAACACCATTGACATGGATGATATTGAAAAATTTGATGCGGTGATATTTTTGGATTTTCCCGGCGTTAATAATACCTATTTGAAAACATTAGTTTCTTGTGGCTTTAAAAATTTATACCTTATTGTTTATGAGTCGCCCATTATAAAACCGGATAATTTTAAACAAGAAAACTACGCCTATTTTAAAAAAATATTCACTTGGCAAGATGAAATAGTTGATAATAAAAAATATTTTAAAATACAATATTCACACCAAATTCCCGCTGAATTCAATTTTAATATAAGACAAAAAGAAAAACTTTGCACCATTATATCTTCAAACAAATCAATAGTCCATCCAAAAGAACTTTACACTGAAAGAATTAAAGCAATCCGCTGGTTTGAAGCTAATCATCCCGAAGATTTTAACCTCTATGGAAATGGCTGGGATAGGCACCACTTTGAAGGGACTTTTTTGGGGATAAAAATAGCCCGGCTTAACAGGTTGAAATTTTTAACTAAGCTTTTAAGACCCTACTATCCTTCCTATAAAGGAGGCGTTGTATCAAAGAGAGCAACATATCAAAAATATAAGTTCTCTATTTGCTATGAAAACTGTAAAGATTTTAATGGATACATAACTGAAAAAATATTTGATTGTCTTTTGTCAGGATGCGTACCGGTTTACTTAGGTGCACAAAATATTGCAGACCACATCCCCAAGAATGTCTTTATTGATAAAAGGAATTTTAACACCTATGACCAACTTTATTCTTATATGAAAAATATGCCAGACAAAGAATATCAAGATTATTTAGATAACATTAAAAATTTTCTCTTAAACGATAAGGGCTATCTATTTTCAACAAAACATTTTGCCAATACATTAGTAAAAGAAATACTATCATAAAAAATATATGGAAAAGAATCCCTTAGTAACTATTTTTTTTCTTGCTCATAACTACGAAAAAAAAATAGAAAGGGCCGTACAGGCGATTATAAATCAGAGCTATTCAAATTTTGAAATTATTATTTCTGATAACCAGTCTACCGACAACACCCAAGAAGTAATTCGCCAAATACAAAACAAAAATCCCAATATTGTTTCCAGAAAAAATATTCCCGACATAAACATTGACGATTTTTACGATGTAAATATTAAAAATGCCTCAGGGGCAACACATCGCAAGCCTTATGACGCATGCTTAAACCATTGCAATGGTTGCCTTAATTCTGGGTTGGCGAAAGGAGAATTTATCATATTCTGCCACCAAGATGATATTTACCAAAAAGATATCATTAAAAAAGAGGTTGATTTTTTAATGGCGCATCCAAAAGTTGCCGGCGTGTTCACTCTTGCAAATATTATCAATGCAGATGGGAATATTGTTGGCAAATGGAAGCTGCCACAAGAACTGAAAAAAAAGAATGTACATTATTTTGATGAAATTTTTAAAGCCGTATTACGACACGGCAATACCTTTTTATTGCCACCGACATTTATGGCAAGAAAAGAAATATTTGAAAAAGTAGGATTATTTGATGACCATGGCCCTTTCGGCTGCTCAACTGATTTAGAAATGTGGTTAAGAATATTAGAATCGTCTCCGATAGGCATACTTCAAGAAAACCTTATTCATTGGAGAAATGGGGGCAGGGGGGCAAAGTATAACCAGTTCCGCACTGAAGAATCAGACTTTTTCAAAGTGGTAGATTATTATTTGACCGATAAGGGCTATATTAATAAAATAGATAAAAAAAGTTTGAGGCAGTACAAATACCAAAAAGATTTTGACAACACATTGCGCGCTATGAATCTTTTGATAAAAGGAGATATTAATCAAGCAAAAAAAATAATCAATGCCTCTTTTTCATGGAAACATTTTGGGGCATTCTTTGAAAATATAAAAATAGTAAGAATAAAGGTTTTAGCATTAAAAATTATATTATATATAGGATTAAACTTTGGCCTTGGAGAATATCTAAGAAAAATGTTTTTAGCACTAAAAGTGTAATAAAAAATCGTCTCAACAGGACGATTTTTTGTTCTAAAGATTTTAGTGGTTTTAAGTACTGCTGAGTTTAGATAAGTTGGCAATAACCCCGACATATTTATTTTCAAACTCAAAGATATAGTATTCTTTTATTTTCTTTTCTTGGACATAATCATGAAAATGGGAGTTATCTTGTATATCGTCAAAAATAATGACCGTACCGGCATGGAACAGGCTTCCCAGCTGTTTTAATGCAAAAACCCTACCGTTATAACTTTTATCAGAATCATAGTGGAATATATCAATACTACTCACTTCTTTTTTAATATTGGCAATATTAATCTTATCTCCCTCTGTAAAGAGCTTCCAGTTTTTCTTAAGTTCGCTCTCGACCAAAAAACCGATATATTGCCCAGGATCTTTTAACCTAAAATACGCTAAATCACTGCTATACAAAATTCCCTGGCCGTTTTCTTGTATGGCCTTCAAAAACATCTGACTTGAAAAACCGGCGGCGACACCTGTTTCAACAATGCACTTAGGTTTTGTCAATTTAGTTATAAAATAAAGTATCGGATAAATCCCCCCTCCCCCAAGATTATAATTAATTTTTGATAAAGCGCCCTCGGCTTTTAATTTAAATGCTCCCGTATATTGCAAAGATTCTTCCCAAAGATTGGCATCTATGTTTTTAAAAAATTCAATATAATCACGACAATTGCTTTTTATCCAATCTCTATTTTCTTTTTCGGAAAGATTACCTTTTATATCAAAAAACCTTTCAATGGCTTTTTCAACTAAAATTTTAAAATTTTGGGGCGACTTAAGCCCGAACCGAAGGATATTGAATATATTATTTTTTTGTATGAGGTTGGACATTTTGATTTAAGATTTACGATTTAATAATTATGAATTTAATTGATTGCTAATCCATTGATAGGTTTTACTAAGTCCCTCTTCTAAAGAAATTTTTGGCTCCCAATTTAGAATGTTTTTACATAATGTATTATCAGAATTCCTGCCCCGCACTCCTTGGGGCTTGGTTGTATCGTATGCTTTCCCTATTTTTTTGCCCGCAATACCGGCAATAATATCTATCATATTGTTGATGGAAATCAACCGATCAGAACCAATATTTAATACTTCCGTAATTTCTGAGTCCATAAGCTTGGCTGTGCCTTCTATACAATCATCAATGTAACAAAATGACCTTGTCTGCTTACCGTCACCCCACACCTCAATAACTTCTCCATCTTTTGCCTCTGCCACTTTATGTGAAAGCTGGGCGGGAGCTTTTGCCCGCTCTCCTTTGTAAGTCCCCTCTGGACCGAAAATATTGTGGTATCTGGCAATCCTTACCTGATAAAATTGATCGTAGCTTTTATATAATCTTTCCGAAAATAACTTTTCCCAGCCGTATTCTGAATCAGGCATGGCTGGATAAGCATCGCTTTCTTT
>MHOW01000019.1 GCA_001820215.1 Candidatus Staskawiczbacteria bacterium RIFCSPLOWO2_01_FULL_33_13
CATGAATAAGAATTTTTTGATTTGTTTTTAAATTGATATGTTCAATAATTCCCTGAACCGCACTAACACCTGTTAAAACTATAGCAGCAGACTGATTAAAATCAAGATTTTTTGGCGCCAAAGAAATATGCTCTGGCAAAACTAATGCAAATTCAGCAAAAGCTCCCGAGCCTCCCGCTAACACAAGCGCTTGCCCATACACCTTATTTCCCACGCTAAAATTTTCAACCCCTTCTCCTATTTCTGCCGCAACACCTGCAATATCACCGCCAAGAATTATTGGAAAAGGTATGTTAGACATCATGGTCTTTACATAACCTTCTCGCATTACAGTGTCAAATGGGTTTATTGAAGAGGCATATACTTTTACTAGCACCTTGCCTTTTTCAATTTTAGGCTTACCCACATCAGTAATCTCAATAACGCCAGAATGACCATAATTATTTATTTGCGCTACTTTCATAGTAATTTACATTTAATTGTATAACTAAACTTACCACAAATTAAAATTTTTCCCTAAAAAACTAATTCGTATAAATGCTTCCAAATTGCATACATTGCAAAGGTGTCTAGTTTGCAATACTCTTTTAAATCTTTGATTATTTTTTCTTTCTCTTGTGTGCTCGTACTTTTTAAATTCATTTCATTCCATTTTTGGCTTGCCAAACCCCCTTCTTGAATGCCGAGCTTTTTATAAGAAAGTTCTGGAACCAATACTGGCAAAACAGATTTTATTGAAATTCTGCCTTTAAAATCTTTATGCACATAATATTGCTTGCCGAATATTTCCATTAAATCATATACTCTTGCATTTACTGAATTTATAAATAATACATGCCCTGGATTTCTCTTTGCAATTTCATTATTTATTTTGCATTCAAAACCTTTATTCCAAACAATAATAGTGCCTTCTTGACCAATATTGTTTTTTAAAGATTTTGTAAATTCTAAAGTTGGATCATCTGTATTGGTATATAAAAATTCAAAATGGCGAGGCTCTGAATTTTGAGAATCTAAAACAAAAAGCGAGTATTGAAAAGGAATTTGCTGATAGGGAGAAAAGCCATCAAATCTTGGAATGGCAGCGGGAAATGTTTCGTAATCTAAAAAATATAATGGGAATATGAATCCATCTAATTCTTTTTTAATATTATATTTATCTTGTAAAATCCTATCTTGCACAAATGCTTCAATTTGATTTTTTTGGGGCAAAGATAAATTAAAATCAATTGGCACATCTTTTAACTCAAAAATGCCAATGTCAATTAATTCTTGAAGTTTTGCCTTACTATTCCCAATACGGGAAAGATCATGCACACCATATTCAGGAACTTTAGGGTTTGAATGCGCAAATGTAGCGCAGTGATTTGACCTTCCTTTGTACACGCAACTACAAAAACCTATTGACTCTTCTTCTGTTGAAAGATATCTTAGCGCAATTTCCATCTCACCCGCTACTGCTTCTTTAATATTAAGTACCTGCTCGTTTACATCTTCGATTTTAAAAAGCTTATTGATATTAATTTCCCCTTGTCGCACATATTCTGAATTTAAATGAATCACAAAGGCTTTGTTGATTTTTACACCGCATTTTTCTAGTAAATTTACCTGAAAGGCCAAGTCGTGGTAATGGGTTTTTTTATCAACATCAGTGGTAGATTTTACTTCATAAATATTATATGAATTATCGTTTTGTAATTCTAAAATATCCACTGCTGCTAAAAAATTGTCTTTTAAAAATACGGGCTGAAACAATACTTTTGTTTTTTTATTAATCAAATCCTGTGTTTTTATTTGACTTTCTTGCCCCCTTCCTTCGATCAATACTCCTAGGGGAAATAATTGGTGCGCAACTAATTCAACTTCGTTTCCGGTTTCAATAATTGCTTTCTCAAATTCTGATAATTTTGATTCATTCCAAATTGTAGGATTATAAAATTTATGCCAAACATTTTTTGGACAATCGCGAAATAATATATAATCTGTTTTTGATAAAATAATTGGCATATATCAATTTTAAAAATATTATCGCCCGCTCCTTTAAATATGTCCTAATTTTGAAAGCTTTCAAAATTAGGACATATTTAAAGACATCTATTATCGCGAATATTTATTATTACCCAAAGTTTTATAATAAATAATTTTGATCGTTTCGCTGAAAATAAAATAAGTTACCACCAGTCCTAAAATAATTGCCATATGGCCGAAGGCAGGCGGAGTAAAATGAAAAATATTCTTGCCTAAAGAAGTAAAGGGTAAAATGATGGTGGCTAAAAACGCGCCCCCCGAAGACCATATCACCGTTTTTGAAGGCCAAACTGCTTTGTAAAAAGGCAAGCTTGTCCTGATAGAAAATAAGAATACTAATTCGGTTAATACAGAACCTATAAACCAGTTAGTTTGCAATACTTCTGGGGATATTTTATAAAAAAATCCAAAAAACATAAAATCAAAGATAGTGCTAACAATACCTAAAAAAGTGGTAATTAATATAATATCTTTTATATTATATTTTTTGGGTTCTTTAATTTCCGAAGCATCAACTGAATCCATAGAAATTGATATCATGGGAAAGTCAGAAAGCAAATTCAACAGCAAAAGCTGTATAGGCAGCATTGGCAAAAAATCAATAAATAATGACGCAATCGCCACCGCATAAAAATTACCAAAATTGGAAGCCAAAGTTGCCTTAAGATATTTTACGGTATTGATAAAAATTTTGCGGCCCTCTTCAATACCGTCAATAATCACTGACAAATCCTTATTAAGCAAAATTACATCGGCGGTTTGCCGAGCAATATCAGATGCGCCTTGCACTGCAATTGAAACTCCAGCAGATTTTAACGCCGGCAAATCATTAATACCCTCTCCCAAAAAACCTACTTCGTATTTTTTCTGCAAAAGCTTTATTAAGTGATGCTTTTGCTCGGGGTCGGTTCTAGCAAAAACTTGAACGGTTGGCAATATTTTTTCCTGTTCGCCAGAAGTTAATGCCACAAAATCAGAAGCTAAAATTACCTGATTTGGGTTTTTTGCCAAACCTATTTCACGGGCAACTGCAAATGCAACTGCACTGCTATCGCCGGTAATAATTCTTATTCCAATTCCAAGCTCTTTGGCTTTTTTAATCGCTCCAAAAGCAGATTTTTTAATCGGATCAATAAAACTAATACACCCTTCAAAATTCAAATCGTTTTCAAAATTCAAAATATCAAACGAGCCATTATCAAGATTTTCAATTTTTTTGGTTGCCACTGCCAATACCCTTTGTGCTTCTTGCCCTTTATTTATACCCCATTCTTTAAAAATCTTCTTTTCTTTTTCATCTAAATTACTACACAATTTCATTACTTCTTCGGGTGCTCCACGGACAATTAATATATGATTTCCCAAACTATCTTTTACCACAACACTATTGCTTCTTTTTTTAGGTTCAAATGGGCGCGTGGCTAATTTCTCAAATCCTAACAAAACTTTTTTGTCTTCTAATGCCTTTTTTAAGGCAATATCAAACGGCTCTAAGCTTTCTTTTAAAAAAGTTCCTGCCAAGTTAGCAAAAAGCAATAAATTAGTTCGGCCATCAATGGGTAAAATCTCCTTTACTTGAAGCTTATTTTCAGTAATGGTACCCGTTTTATCAGTACAAAGAATTTCAATACTTCCCAAATCCTCAACTGCTGATAATCTTTTAATAATTACTTTTTGTTTGGCAAGCCTTAGAGCTCCCCTCGACAAAGACAAGGTAAATACTACTGGCAAGGCTTCAGGAATCACACTTACTGCCAGCGCAATGGCAAAAATAATTAATTCTGTAATATTGGCAGAGCTTCCTTTAATAAAAATATTAGCTAAAAACACAAACACTAAAGTAATAACCGTAAGCTTTAGAATAAAACTACTAAATTGGCTAATACCTTTAGAAAAAATACTTTCTTTGGCTATTCCGGTGGCTAATTTTTTAATTTCTGCAAAGAAAGTATAGTTTCCCGTGGCAATTACTACGCCAGTAATTCTGCCGTCTATAATTACTGTCCCGGTAAAAACGATATTTTTCGCCTCATAAATATTTTTTGGAGCACTACCCAAAAGCAAGCCACTTTTATGTACAGCAACCGATTCACCAGTTAATACCTCTTCGTCTACCGTTACATAATTATGATCTTCTAATAATCTGACATCTGCTGGTACTAAGTCCCCCGTTTCTAAAATTACTAAGTCTCCACGGACTAATTCACTTGAAGGAATAATAATTTGCCGACCATCTCTTACAACTCTTGCAGTTGATTTTGTATATTGCTGTAAAAGTTTTAGCGCTTGGTCGGATTTAAACTCTTGGTAAAAACCTAAAAATGAATTAATTAAAATAAACAACACGATCATTCCTGCGTCTAATAATCCACCCAAAAACAAAGCCAAAACGGCTGCTAAAAAAAGAAGGTAAATAAATGGTGACTTAAATTGGCGAAACAAAATATGCCACCATTGGCTATGTGGGTTTTCAAGTTCATTAGCACCCTCTTCTTTTAGCCTTTTTTTTGCTTCTTTTACACTAAGGCCTCGCTTCAAAGAAAAAGACAAACTCTTCTCTAATTTATTATTATCAATACTAGAGTACGAATAAATTTTTTTATCCATGTAATAACCTACTTATTATACAAAAATTTTTGCACCTCAATTGTTGGACCAAAATCCATAATTCCAAAATTAAGACCAAGCTCGGTATGAGTCATATTTAAATCTCCATACAATGAGGCTTTTCCTCCAACTCTTAAAATTGCTTCTACAAATAATTCTGCTTGCCTTTTACTTAATTCCTGCCAAGTTGTTTTCCCCTTTTTACTAATTATGGCACCAGAATAAACGACTAAAAATTCTGGATACTTTTTTGAAGAAAATAGATGATTTATTGAAGAAGCAGCTTTTTGGGTTTCTAAGTCAAAACTAAAAAATTTAGTAAGCTCTCCTTCGGCATAAGGATAGTTATAGTCTACCCCCTCAACAATAGCTCTTGGAATATCGTAGGCATCAACATCAAAAGCTATTACTTTTTTTATATTATTTAAACTCAATCCCTCTGCTTTTAAGTAGGCTTCATCAGTGCCAACAAGAGATACCATCTGAGCACCAGCCGAATAACCAAATAAGGAAATATTTTCTGGATCACCTCCGTATAATGAAATATTATCATGCACCCACTTTACCGCAGAAGCAATGTCGGTTTCCTGATCAGCATAAATCGCCCCTGGAGCTTTATCACTGAAAAGCAAGCGATAATTAATGGCTACAAATACTGTTTTGTTGCGCTGGAAAAAATCAAGAAACGACTCTGGTCCTTGATATACTTTAGCTTTATCTCCCGAAGTCCAACCGCCTCCATGCACAAAGACAACAACGGGTGCGTTTTTAATATCTTTTACAGGATAGACATCAAGTGTTAAAAATGAAGGGTCAACACCTTCAATAGTTTTATATTGAATATCTAAATCTGCATTTTCTAAAGCTTTAATAGAACTTTCTGAAATAACAATTTCTTTATCTGCTTCGTCTTTATTTTCAGAGTTTTGTAAAAATCCCTGGTTATAGTAATACAGACAAATGCCACCCAACACGGCCATAGTTAAAATTAATACTACTAAAATAACAATATTCTTCTTTATCATAAGTTTTATGAGACCCACTTCACAAAAAAACCTTATTACATTAAATTTTATTATGAAGTAGGTCTATTAGTAATTTTAGAAACAATAATATAAGAAAGATACCCAAGCAACCCAAGTTGGATAGTTGGAGTAATTCCTATATTTAACAATGGAATAATGGGCATATATCCATTATACAGCCATCTTCCCGTATTCATAGCATATAATTCAATGAAAATTGAAATTAAAACCCCAATTATAATAATTAACCAAGTTCTTTTTTTAAAAAATGCAATGTAAAAAAATGGAATAGCCACCATGGTAATAATCCATGCGTCAACAAAAGAAGCTCTTAATAAAATGGCCTCTGTTATTTTTTGACCCATATAACTTGTATAAAGATAGGAATGCAAATTTTCCCATATTAAGTTTAATAAAAATGATAAAATAAAAATTAAAAATATTTTTCTCATATAAAAATTTAATTTAGACTATTACAATCAAAAACTAACCTCTCTGCGCTATCTTTTGATGTTAGCGATATTACTAAAATCCCACCTTCTTCTTTAATACCTTGAATTCCCAAATGCTTTCTCCAGACCTGGCGAATTTCGCCGAAGCGAAATTGCGCCTGGGGCTCGAAGGGATTTTTTTTCAAATGTTAGAATGAAAATTTGGATAAAAGACCAGAAACCCATTTTTTATTTGAGCATTTCGTAATTCTTCGTAATTCAAAATTATTTATAAATCATTTCCCGAATAAGATAAATTAAAACTTTTGTTAATTAGGGGAAAATCTGGTACTACATTTGAAGGGCCAACTTCTCCAACCAATGGCCAATTTAAAAATGATGGATCACAGGGAGCAACCCGGCTAATGTTTCCCATTGCATCGGTGGTAATAAAATATATTATTTGTCCTCTCCATCCTTCAACTATCCCAACGGACAAAGCATTTTTCCTAAACAAAATATTATTTATAGGTGTATATATAGGCCCATTTGGCAATTTAATTAATGCATTTTGGATAAGTTCTATTGAGGCATAGACTTCTTTTATACGGACTCGAAATCGGGCATACACATCGCCATCCATCTCAGTTTCAATAGTATTAAAACCTAGTTCACTATAAGCTGCGTAAGGGAAATTAACACGCGCATCGTTGAGAATAGCCACTGCTTTGGCAGCAACTCCTAGTGCGCCGTAATCTTCGGCAATTTTAGGCAAAAGTATGCCAGTACCCTTTAAACGATTTAAAAGTGATGTGCTATTTTCTGCAACCGCAATAATTTCTGAAAAATCTTTTTGTATTTTTTTCAGATCAAAAGATAATAGTTCTACTTCTTTTACAAAGATGTCTTTTGTAACTCCGCCGATAGTATTAATATGGCGCAAAAACCGGCTTCTCGATAGCCTCTCATTAATCTGCATAATCATTTCCTTTAGGCGTGCACCTTGACTACCTCCAAAGTTAAACCCAGTATCAATCATAATTGCACCAATATCACCAATATGATTTGCCAATCTTTCTAATTCTGCATATATAACACGCAAATAAAGGGCGCGTTTTGGAGGTACAACATCGCCCAACTGTTCTACAGCCTGGCAAAAAGCCAACGAATGACTAAATGAACTATCACCAGAAATTTTCTCGGAAAGGTGTAATTTATCGCTGAGGGTCAGTATCTCAAATAATTTTTCACTGCCTTTGTGGACAAATCCGAGCTTTGCTTCCAGGAGGATAATCTCTTCCCCAGCCACACTAAACCTAAAGTGTCCCGGTTCTATAATACCAGCGTGAATTGGGCCAACTGGAATTTCATAGATACCTTCACCTTCCACTTTTTGAAATTGATAAGATTCGTGAGTTGCTTTTACTTTTGCTTGCCAGTCAAAATCTTTTCTTAATGGGAATACATTAGCTGGCCAGTTTTCATGTAGGATTATAGGTCTTAGATCAGGATGTCCAATTGGAGTAAGACCAAAAAAAGTGTGTATCTTTTTTTCAAAATTACAGGCGCTATGCATAGTTGGGGTTAACGAAGGAAATTTGGTAGTGTTCTGTAAACGAATAAAAGGAACTATAAAGATATTTTGTTTTGGGATTCCAAATACATACCAAATTTTAAATCCTCCCTTCGTTTCCCTTTCGTCGGCTGCAGTAATAAGGTTAAGTTGAAGATTTTTAGCGCGCAAACCAATAGCAATTTTTTTAATATCAGAAACCGACACCTCAAAAAGGGCTATATTATTTATGATTTCAACTTTTACATTCTTGGGAAGATAATGTTGTATATTTTCCATGATTATATATTTTTAATAATGTAACGCAATATTATAAATCAATATAGATAAAAATGGCGGAATATTAAAACTTAAAAATAACGCAATAACAATAAGTGCAACAGGTGGCAGTAAAAGCCAAATATTTTCTTTTTCTGCCTTTATATTTGAATCGCCCTGTTCAAAAATCATTACCATAGCATGTTTTAAAAATCCAATAAATACAATACTCACTAACATAATAACCGTGATAACAATAAAAGGGTGTTCTTTAATACCGGCAGAAAGAATAAATATTTTAGTGAAAAATATTCCAAATGGAGGAGCTCCAGTGATAGCGAAAAATCCGGTCAAAAAAAGTATTGCCGTAATGGGCACAACATTAAGCGCTCCTCTAATGGCGGTAATTTTAGCAGAATTATATTTAAGCAAAAAATTTCCCGATAAGAAAAAAAGTGCAGATTTAAGGAAAGAATGATAAATCATATGTAGCATGGCTGCAAAAATACCTAAACCCCCAAATCCAAAACCAATAGCAATAATGCCCGCATTTTCTATGCTTGAATATGCCAACAACCTTTTATAGTTTCTGGAGACGAACATAATGGTGGCCGCAATTACAATGGATAATAAACCAAAAATAATAAACAAATTTTGGCTGAACGATGGACCTACTACTATATCGGTTATCATTTTGAACTTTAAGATAACTGCAAAAGCAACCGGCAACAAGGCTCCTGAAAATAATGCTCCAATGGGAGCTGGAGCCTTGCTGTAGGCATCGGGTTTCCATGTATGCATTGGAGCAAACCCCACCTTAGTTCCATAACCTATAAAGATAAAAATAAAAGCTACTTTAATAATTAAAGGATTGAAATTTGTGGCATTTATGGCAAGTAAATGCCAGCTAATAAATCCATCACTAGCCAACGAGCCAGTAGAAGAAAAAAATAAAAGGGTTCCAAAAAAAGCCAATAATATGCCAATGGAGTTGATAATTAAATATTTCCATGCCCCTTCGATTGCCGAAGGCTTATTATAAAAACTGATTAAAAACGCAGTAGAAAGAGTTGTTGCTTCAATAAAAATCCAGGCAAATAGTGGGCTGGAAACCATAATAGCTAGAAACATCATCGCCATAAAAAGATTTAACAAGATAAAATATTCCCTTACCCTTGAGCTCAGGTAACTTACACCGCTAAGTCCTATGATATTTTTAGTGGTTTCCTGACGAAGATATTCAATAGAGTATACCGTTGTGGCTAGTCCGACAAAAGCAATGATAAGCATTACCACAGCATCTAATGAGTCAACAGAAAAAAATGGAAACGGAGCATACACGCCAAAATAAGCAACTCGAAAAGAAACGATAATTGACCCAAGTAATGAGATACCTGATGCAATCAGTGAAGATATTTCAATGAGCCTTCTATTTTTAACGGTAATACATAGTAATGCCGCAATGAAAAAAGGTATTAAAATAAATATTAATTCTGTGTTATACATATGGTTAATCTTTTAGTTTTTTCATATCGGTAACATCAAGTGATCCGAAATGAGTGTACATCATAGACATAAAAACAGTTGCTATAATAAGCCATACAGAGATATCAAATAAAATACCTATCTGTAAGCTAAGAGATTGTTCGAGACCAGCAAAAATAGCAAAAGCCACAATGCTATTTTCTAACGAAAGGATACCCACAATCTGCGATAGCGCGCTTTTACGATTAATAATTAAGAAAAGCGACAAAAACATTGTAGAAAGTGCGAGAGATAGCAATCCCTGGTTGGAAGAAATAATACTGGTAAGCGGTTCAAATATGCCAGAAAAAGCTATCGCGCAAAGCAATACAATAACTATTAAAGTAATTGGTATATTAAGATAGGTGCTTACCGAAAATATTAATTCATTTTTTTTGATTAACCTTGCGAAAAATCTCGGTGCTAAAACTACTTTGACAATAAGGACTAATAAAGCAACAAATAGCAATGAGATATTGCCAGTTTCAAAAAAAGAATTAAGCAATAAGATCGTAATGGCAAATGACTGGATTCCATATGCCCAGATCGCATCAAAGTTCTTTTTCGAAATATGCAAAAAAACAATAGTTAAAAAAATTACCTGTAATAAAAATTGTAAAAATAAAATATTCATTAATAATAAGTTAGATTAATATATGAGAATAATCGCTATGACATTTAAAATAAAAGCAATAATTAAAAGATCGGGTAAGCGGAAAAATCTGAATTTAGCAATACTTGATTCTAGAATGGCGATCACTAAACAAAAAATACCTATTTTTATCGTAAAAACAATGATACCTAGAATTATCGCACTGGCGCTGAGGTCCTGAGCTAATCCAAAAGGGAAAAAAAGATTTGAAGCTATCGCAATAAAGATAAGCAACTTATTGGCCGACGCCCATTCCATAAGTGCTAATTTTTTCCCCGAATATTCTAAAATCATCGCTTCGTGGATCATGGTTAATTCCAAATGAGTAGACGGATTATCAAAAGGAAAGCGAGCTGTTTCTGCCAGTACAATAATGAAAAATCCGCAAAATGCTAATGCTGTGGATAAGAAAAAGTGACCTTGTAACAGCAGACTGTTTTGGGAAATCATAAATAAATTAGTACTGTTACTTATAAGCGCCATTGTTAATAACGAAAAAATAAATCCACCTTCTGCAAGCGCAGACATCGTCATTTCGCGACTTGATCCAAACCCACCAAATGCACTACCTGTATCAATTCCCGCCAGCGCCAAAAAAAATGTACCAATGGCAAGTGTGTACACTATCACCAGTAAATCACTGGTGATAGTATTATTAATAGATGATGCAAAAAGTGGAATACTTGCTCCGACGACAATTGTTACGGTAAAAACAATGTAGGGTGCACATCGAAAAATCCACGAAGCATCTTTGCTAATTATTTCATCTTTGCCAAAAAGTTTTTGCAAATCTTGGTATGGCTGAAAAATACTGGCACCTTTACGATTTTGAAATTTAGCTTTTAGTTTCCTAGTAATACCAACACAAAGTGGTGCCATAATTGGCACAAAAATGAGTTGCAATATCCAAGTAATAATATTGGTAATCATAGTTATCTCCATAGAACAAAAAGCAGTGAGATTATTAATGCAATAAAAATATATAGAATATACGCATTAGTATTGCCGCTTTGAATCTTTTTTGTTTGCGACGATATGGCGTTAATCATTTTGTAGAGCGGTTGGTAAAAATAAGACTGATACACATCGTGTAATCCAAAAATAATGGTTCTTGATTTTGGCAAATATCGGCTTTGCGCATCATGGTATTCAATATCATGCTGGATGCTCGGTCGTAAAATACCTCTAAAAATCATAATGATTGAACGAGAAAATCCTGTAGCAGTTATTTCCATGCGAGGCGCTAAATCGGTGCCACAATCCCATGTAGAACCAGTTTCTATTTTTTGATTTCTATTGATGACAAATTTAATAACACCAATTACCAAAGCGATTACCAAAACAAAAAATACAAAAAATAAAAGAGAAGAAACAGAACCAAAACCTTTTTCCACCACAATGCTTTGTCCAGACACAGACATAAAAGATGTGGTATTTTTAAAAACCTCAAGGTCTTTAACTATATTTTCAAGAAAGATCGCTATATGTCCAGAATATAGTCCGATCAAAAGACATAACAGTGCAATTCCCCCCATCCCAACCTGTAAAGAAAAAGAAGATTCTTTTGCGTGAGAAATCTCTGCACTTCTTGGTCGGGCTAAAAATGTCGCCCCAAAAGCTTTCACAAAACAAGCCAATGCCAAACCCCCGGTAAATGCTAATGAACCCGCTGCCAAAATAAAAATCAATTTTTCATAGAGCGGCAATAATGCTATTCCTTGGAAAAGTGATTGGAAGGTTAACCATTCACTAAAAAATCCATTAAAGGGCGGAAGCGCAGATATTGCCATAGATCCAACAAGAAAGAATAGTGCAGTATAGGGCATATACTTAATAAGGCCGCCGTATTCTTCCATATTGCGAGTATGTGTTTGATTAATGATTGAACCAGCGCTTAAAAAAAGTAATGATTTAAATGTAGCATGATTTAAAGTATGGAAAAGTGCAGCGGTAAGGCTTAAAAGAGCGGGCGTAGGCATATTAAGCGATAAAAAAGTAAGCGCACCACCAAGCCCCAGCAAAATAATACCAATGTTTTCAATACTATGGTAGGCTAAAAGCCTTTTTATATCATGCTCGGTGAGTGCGTATAATACTCCCATTAAAGAAGATATTGATCCTAAAATAAGTAGCGCAAGTCCCCACCATACCGGCACTGGCCAAATCATATAAAGAAAAATCCTTATCATCATATAAATGCCAGTTTTAATCATAACGCCCGACATTAATGCAGAAACATGCGAAGGGGCAGCTGGATGAGCATCAGGAAGCCAAATGTGAAACGGAATAATGCCGGATTTTGTGCCAAAACCAATAATGGCAAAGATGAAAATAATGTTTTTTATTGATAATGGAATAAGCGAAGAATTAGCTTGTATCACCCGAAAGTCAAATGAATCTGTAAATTTATACAATAACAATGCGGCAAGCACAATAAAAGCCGTTCCAACATGGGTCATAATAAGATATAAAAATCCGGCTTTCACATTCTGTGGGTCTTGGCGATCATAGATTACCAAAAAATAGGAGGTAATAGACATAACCTCCCAAGCAATAAGAAAAAGCAGCCAATTTGACGAAGATACTACAAGGAGCATGCCCAAAATAAACATATTATAAAAAAATCCCAAAAAGCCAATATTATATTTTTCATAAAAATGCTTCACATATCCAATGGCATAAACAGAACAAAAAAGGGAGATTAATGAAATAATAAAAATAAAAAAAGCAGACAATTTATCAATATGAAACGACACTGAAAAAAGTGGCAATACTAATGTGCCTAAAGAAAAAGATATATCATACCCATTTATAATTATCAATGCTACAAAAAAAAGTCCGATTACGGACCCGAAAATAGCAAAAAAACTGCTCCACCTATTGGCTAGTACATCATTTTTTCTAAATAATAAAGATCCAATGCCCCCAATGACAAAAAATGATAATACCGTGAAAAAAATTATTTGAGGAATAATAGTACTCATCATACTTCTAATGTTTCAAGAATATTTAAAATTCCACAAAGAATTGTTTTGGGGCTCGGTGGATCTCCTGGAATATTATAATTTACTGGAACAATATTGCTTACTCCATTTAAAATCGCATAAGAATTTTTGTATATACCGCCATCAATAGCATCATCGCCCACTGCCACTACAATTTTTGGATTAGGCGTTGCTTGATAGGCCCTTCGCAAAGCTTCTGCCATATTTTGTGTTACCGGACCCGTTATTAAGAGCATATCGGCGTGTCTGGGTGAAGCAACAAAATGGATTCCAAAGCGTTCCACATCATAAAAAGCGTTAGAAAGAGCAACAAGTTCTTGCTCACAGGCATTATCAGATCCAGCATCTATTTGTCTAATTGCCAAAGAACCCTTAAATAATTTCTTCACTTTTTGTTGTATTTTTTCGCCAACCGCAATAACTTCGGCCTGCTTAGTGTCGATACTATTAATGGAAATTACTTTATCTTTATCTTTTAATATTTTAAGAAAAAGTTTAAACATAAATTTAGTGCATATTAATTTTTATATGCATCACAATAACATTAGAATAATGATAGTGATAATACTACAAAAAGAACGATTTTACAACTAATTACCACGCTAAAAAAATAGTTAGCCACACAAAAACAGCCCTTCAATAAAAATTCAGAGCTGTTTTTATAAGTACTTTGAATTACGAAACTCTCTTTGAAAAAGAATTTTGGGGTCTTTTCTTCAAATTTTGAACATAAATTCGCAATAATTTTTATGCTTATTCGTAGCTAAGCATAAAAATTCTATCAAATTTTCACTTTACAAATTTGAAAAAAATACCTCGAAATTCCCAATGGTTTTGCCATCGCGGATCCTCGATAAAATCGGGACATTTGGGAATTCAAGGCAAGTTAAATAAATACTTGGCGGAGAGAGTGGGATTCGAACCCACGAGACTCTTTCGAGTCACAGCTTTCCAAGCTGTTCCGTTAAGCCGCTTCGGTATCTCTCCGCCAAGTATTTATTCTGATATGGTTTTAAAATTTTATAAAAAATCTCTATTTTTCTTTTTTTTATAACCTAACCACTAAAAAATAAAATAGCAATGCTGCAATAATCCTGTAAATTCCAAAAAAAATAAATGTGTGATTTTTAACAAAATGTAGTAGCCATTTTATGCTTGCCATTGCAACAAAAAAAGAAACAATGAATCCTATGGCTAACAAATGAAATTCACTAAAGGAAAAATTACCCGCGCTTTTTAATAAATCGTACCCAGTAGCAGCTGCCATAGTAGGAACCGCCAATAAAAAAGAAAATTCAACAATGGTTTGCCTATTAATTCCCATAAGCAATCCCCCAATAATAGTTGCTCCCGAACGGGAAACTCCCGGAATTATTGCTAAAGATTGCGCTAATCCCACCAAAAAGGACTGTTTATAAGTAAGTACAGAATCTCGGCGATCGCTTAAATTCTGTACGCAGTTTTTGTGCCATAATTCAAAAACAATCAAAACTATTCCTCCAATTACTAAAGACCATACTACCAATAACGCATTTGCTAACAAATATTTTTTAAGTATTTTATACGATAAAAAACCAATAATTGCTGCTGGCAGAAAAGCCACTAATACTTTTTTCCAATTTTCATTATTAAAAATAAACTTTTTCCAATATAAAAAAACTACCGATAAAATTGCCCCAAACTGTATGGCAATTTCAAAACTTTTTAAAAAGTTCGAATCGGCAATGCCTAATAATTTACTTGTTAAAATTAAATGCCCCGTTGAAGAAACTGGCAAAAATTCAGTTATACCTTCTACAATTCCTAAAATTATAGCTTGTAATATGGTCATATATTACTTGCCCAATAAATTAAAAGAATAAAAGTAATCGTTCCATTTTTTATCTGAAGAACCATAAATATTGTCAAACATAAAGTAATCTACAAGAGTTTCTCTGACTCTGCAAAGTTCTTTTAGTATTGCTGGCGAATGATTTTTTTTATCACTAATAGTTAAATCCAGTAATTCTAAGCTGCCCTCAATGGCTAATTTACTTCTATCAGGATACTTTATCTTCCAATTTATAATACGCTCCACTTCACATCCAATATTTGCCATCTGATCTAAAAAAGATAGGCTGAACCATCTCTCTTTTGTAAGATTTTCGTTAATCATGATTATTTTATAACTAATTTATTAACAATATTAATTATTTTTCTTTGAATCTCTTTATCTTCAACCCCCCTAGTTCTATTTCCCCAACCAGGTTTTATATTCATCATTGAATCAAATTCAATAAAACTATCACCAGAATTATCTGGAAAAATATTAATACCCCACAGATTTTTTGGTTCTGAATCCTCAGAACTGATTAAAAATTCCATTAAATCTGCATGCAAAGCTCCGTCAACGGACATAATCTCTTTTTCAACATCAATCATGGCCTTTACTAAACCGTACTGCATTTTTTTTGCCATTTCTTTCAATTCTAAAATGTTAATGTTATCTTTTACAATTTTCATATAATTAATTTTTTAAATGACTCGATTTATCTCTTTATTACCCAAAACAAATTTACATAAATTATCAATAGGCACTTTTTTCTTGTTTATATACGCTTCTTGGGTTTGATTTGAAAATAATGGGTATAAATATGCATTTTTACAACTCAATAACTTTGTGAAAAGTTCTCTCTCCGGATAAGACAAATCAATATAAACTGCGTTTTCATTCTTGTTTAAGAAATCCACTAATGCTTCTATGGCTATTAGATTAGATCCAGCACTATTTATTATTGTAGCTGTTGGTTTAAGTAATTGAAAATCGTGTTTCGATATTATTACTCCAGCTGACTTAGGAATATGGAGAGAAATAACATCACTATTTCGTAATAAGGTTTCTCTATCAACATTAACAACATTTTTTTGTTTATTCTCCGCATTTGAGATGATCAACATATTAAATCCGTGCGCAATTTCTGCTACACGACCGCCAATCCTCCCAAGTCCAATAATACCCATAGTTTTTCCGGCAAGTTCGGTGCCAATAGGTACCTCAACTGTAACTTCCCCCATAGATAAATTAAATAACTTCCTCCTGTCTGCCAACAAAGTTGCAAAAACAGCTTCTGCTACAGATTCTCTAGCATAAGTCGGGTTATTAGTAACAACTATATTTCTTTTTGTTAAAGCATCTCTATCAAAGTACTGATCCCACCATCCGGTGGAAGTAATCCCAATATATTCTAATTTTTCTAATTTTTTAAGATTATCTTCATCAACCTTATCTAAAACTCGCATAATAAGATGTGTGGTATCAGTAGAAATACTTTGCAAAATAGAACCGTCGAAACTTTTGCTTTCTGGCACGCATAGAATAACGATTTCCTCTGGTTTAAAACATTGCAAGAAATCGTCGTTCAAGTAAATTGGGTGTTCTTTTTGATCAATTATAGTAAGTTTCATACTTAAACTAAAAATTCATTTAATTCCATATCTTACTTTGCCTCGTAGTGAGATCTACTCTACTAATAGAGTCTTTTACAATTTTCATGTTTATTTTTCAAGTGAATATCTTTTAAGAAATTCTCCAATTAAAATATATCCACTTTTTACAACAAAGGGTGGTTTTCCTGTATCTAAGAATTCCCTTATTTTTTTTTCTTTAATTTGCCCTTGCTGGTCTAAAAACTGCCCCCAAAAAGTATCACCATGAAAAGTATTTTCATTTAGACTCGGATATGTATGAAACCCAATCCTTTTAGCAATTGGGCTACCTAAAAGCCAAGACTCTGCTACAATTGCCTTTGCATTTGGATGATTTTTTGAAAAAAAATGGGCAAGAATTTGAAAATAATTTCTAAAAAATATATTTGATCCTCCTGCTAATTCTTCTTGTTTGAAAAATGGATCTAAATGTATTTTAATACACTCATCTTCTGGACCAATTCCAAATTCCCCTAAATCAGAAAGCCCTTTAATCACATTGTATTCTAAAATTCCTGCTTTTGACTGCTTATCTTTCGCAAAGGATTCACCCCCTTCTGGTAATTTATTAATAGATAATAAAATTAATTCATCTATTTTTTGTTTCCAACAAACAGGATCTTTAACATACTCATTATGCAAATTTATAATTACTTCATCTAAAACCCTTTCAAATTCTTGATAATTTACATCCGAATCTAATTGCTCACCAGTCCTTTGATTATAAGCTTCTTTAATTTTTTCATATAAATCCGTAAATTCATTAATAATTTGCTCAAAAGTCATTATCTCAATATTTATTGCTTTTGATGGTGATGGAATTTTTTTCTCAAACAACCTTATTGCGTATTCCAACTGAATATCCAACAATCTGTCTTTAAGAATTTTCTCGTGCTGTTCGACTGAATTCTCGTGGATTTTTTCAAAAATTTCGGGATTCATTTTTTATTTCACAATTTTCACAATTAAAATCTTATTTCCTTAAAAACAATTTTTCCCATAGCAAAATATTTTCTTGTAAATTCCATTGCAACTTTTGTTTCAAATTTTTTACAGGTATAAATATCTATACTTAAAAATGGAAAAGGCTTGTGCCAATAATAAAAATGCGTTCCAGATTCTTCCCAATAAATATAACTTGATAAACCATAGCGAGGGTTTTCTCTAGTAAGAGGGGCTATCACCAAAGTCATTTTTAATAATTTTGACAACCTATTTAAATAATCATCAATTTTATTTTTATCAACGACTTTATTAGGCACACCCTCAATAATAAGTCTTTTTCTATATATGGTTGGCGAAAGATCTTTCCACATATTATGACAACATTAAATATCTATATCCCTTAATGCTTTTAATCTTTCTTCTATTGGCGGATGGGTTGAAAAAAGTTTTACAAACCAGTTTTGACTTTGTGTTTCATTAAATGGCGAATCTATATAAAGATGACTAGTTGCGGTGTTAGCACTTTTCATTGGTGTTACATCGGATGAAATTTTTTGCAACGCAGATGCCAATCCTTCTGGGTAACGGGTTAACAAAGCTCCATCTGCATCTGCTAAAAATTCCCTTTTTCTTGAAATTGCTAATTTAATTAAAGTAGCGGCAATTGGTGCCAAAATAGCGGCGACTAAAGCTAGTATCATTAACAGCGCTCCTGCTTTATTATCATCTGAATTACGGCTTCTGCCCCCAAAAAAACTGATTCTTAAAAAAAAGTTTGAAAGCAATGCCACAATTCCTGCCAACACTACTATCACGGTTCCCAAAAGCATATCTTTATTTCCAATATGACTTAATTCATGAGCTAAAACGCCCTCTAATTCTGTTTTATTTAATTTATTTAAAAGACCTTGGGTTACCGCAATAACTGCGTGATTTTTGTCTCTGCCCGTTGCAAAAGCATTTAGTTGCCTTTCTTCAATGATATAAATCTTAGGAAGCGGCAGACCAGCTGTGATGCATAAATTTTCAACTAACCTATAAAGTTCTGGATTATCTTTTTTTTCAATAGCTACGGCATGCGCCATTGATAAGACCAATTTATCTGAAAACCAATAACTTCCTACGCTCATAGTAATACTTAAAAAAACGGCAAATATCAAAATAGCGCTACTATCCAACACATAACTAAAAAACCAGCCAACCGCAATCACAAACACCAAAAAAAAGGTTATTAAAAACCAAGTTTTTCTGGTATTTAAATCAGCATTTTTATATATTGAAGCCATTTCTTAGAATACTAAATCCAAAATCCCAAATCCTAAATAAATTCCAATTACCAAAATCCAAGACATATATTAATAATTTGAACATTTGAATTTTGGATTTGTTTAGAATTTAGTGCTTTGAATTTAGAATTTGACAGCAACTGGTTGTCTTTCTGCCTCGTTTGCAGTTTGGAATAATTCCATTTTTTTAAAATCAAAAGAATTGGCTAAAATATTTGCGGGGAAACTTTCAATTTTGATATTAAGATCCCTGACATTGGTGTTATAAAATCTTCTGGCTGCAGAAATTTTATCTTCAGTGTCAGTCAATTCTTTTTGTAATTCTAAAAAATTCACCGAGGCTTTTAAGTCTGGATAATTTTCAGAAACGGCAAAAAGGCTTTTTAAAGTGCCTGAAAGCATATTTTCAGCTTCAGCTTTATCGTGAATCCCTGTTGCCCCCATCGCGCTTACCCTGGCTTGAGTTACTTTTTCAAATAATTCTTTTTCATGCGTTGCATACCCTTTCACTGTTTCTACTAAATTAGGAATTAAGTCGTACCTTCTTTTTAGTTGCACATCAATATCTGCCCACGCTTCTTTTGCCCTATTTTTAAGAATCACTAAACCGTTATAGATAATAACCACCCATAAAACTAAAACTGCTACAATGCTTAAAACAATAATTAATGTTGCCATGTTTTGAGAATTTAGAATCTAGAAATTAGAATCTAGAATAAGTTTTTTTAAAATTCTATTTTCTACTTTCTATTTTCTAATTTATTTAGGTAACTCGTCTATTAAATTATTTATATGCGGATGTTGTACAACAAATTTATAATTCAATAATTTTAAAAGCATGAAAAAATCCCCTAATTCATCTCTTAATTTTTCAGGACCCGTAAAAACTTCCCACAATTCTTTCGCAAGGTTTTTTGTGTAGTGATGTAAAATTTCATAATCCGCCTTCTTTTTTAAATACACCATAATTTGCTTAAATTCACCCCTATCCAGCCAAATTCCGCTACACATTTTACAAAAATCAATTTTCACATTTGAATCATCATAATCTATTTGAACAAAAGGAATCCTGCATTCAGGACAACGCTTATCAATATTATAAATTTTAAATTTCCCTTTATCGCGCCATATATCAAAATCAAGCCAATTTAATTGCTTGTCTTTTTCGTCTTTTGCCAATTTTAATTCATCTTTTTCAAACCACATTCCCATACATTCAGGGCAACAATCAACCTCAACATTGTGAAATAAAATTTTTTCTAACTCTTTGTGTTTATTTGGACAATCCATGTAAAAGAATTTTCAATTTACAATTTTCAATAAATTATCAATTATATGAATTTTCAATAACGATCACACTGATTGATAATTTAGTCCGCTATTTAGCAGATTGATTGATAATTGATACTTGATAATTAAACTTATCTTCATTCTAACTAAAAATACCCTCAAAAACAAGCCCCGTTAGAAATAAAATTTCTAACGGGGCAAGAAGGATTTTTGGCTCTTTGTTTTACTAAATGTTATTAATAATCTTCTCCCCCCATCATTGATGACATTCCGCCACCCATTCCACCACGGGGATTCTCATCTTTTTTAGGCAATTCTGAAATAACCGCTTCTGTGGTTAGAAGCATAGATGCCGCCGAAACTGCGTTTTCTAAAGCAGTTCTTACCACTTTTGTAGGATCAACTACTCCGGCTTTTATCAAATCTTGATACACCATTGTTGAGGCGTTAAAACCAAATTCACCGCTTCCTTCTTTTACTTTTTGCACCACAACCGCTCCATCTATGCCGGCGTTTTGTGAAATTTGCCGTATTGGTTCTTCAAGCGCCCTTTTTAAAATATTAATGCCGGTTTGCTCGTCGCCTTCCAATTGCAAACCATCCAAGGCAGTTAAAGCTCTTAATAGTGCCACTCCTCCTCCCGGAACTATTCCCTCTTCAACTGCAGCTCTTGTTGCATGTAATGCATCTTCAAGTTTATGCTGTTTTGCTTTTTGCTCAACTTCTGTAGCCGCTCCAACTTTTAAAACCCCCACGCCTCCAGATAATTTTGCCAATCTTTCTTGTAATTTTTCTTTATCAAATTCAGAAGCGGCATTGGTTATTTCAGCCCTGATTTGGTGTATTCTTTTTTCAAGCCCTTCCTTTTGGCCTCTGCCTTCAATAATAGTAGTATTTTCTTTTGTAGAAATAATTCTTCGGGCGTGGCCTAGCATTTCTAATTCAACGCCTTCTAATTTCATTCCTTTTTCTTCAGAAATTACTTGAGCACCCGTAACACACGCAATATCTTCTAGCACTTCTCTTTTTCTGTCTCCAAAACCTGGTGACTTTATTGCGAGCGTATTAAAAATACCGCGTAATTTATTTACAATTAAAGTTGAAAGCGCATCACCCTCAACATCATCAGCAATAATAATTAATTCTTTTTTTCCTTCTTTAACAATTTTTTCTAATATAGGGAGAATTTCAGGAAGCGCAGCAATTTTTTTATCGGTAATTAAAATATACGGATCTTCTAATACTGCTTCCATTTTTTCAGAATTTGAAACCATGTAGTGGGAAATATATCCCCTGTCAAATTGCAATCCTTTTACAATTTCTTTTGAAAGGCCAAAAGTTTTTGATTCTTCAACGGTAATTACTCCATCTTTTCCAACTTCTTCCATGACCTCTGCAATTAAATCTCCCATTTCTTTATCTTGAGCAGAAATGGTGGCAACCTGCGACACTTCTTCTTTAGTGCTTATTTTTTTAGACATTTCTTTTAAAGAAGAAATGATTGCATCTTTTCCCTTTACAATTCCTTTCCTTAGGGCCAATGGATTGGCTCCCGCAGCAACATTTTTTAAGCCTTCTGTAGCAATCGCCTGGGTTAATAACACCGCAGAGGTAGTGCCATCTCCCGCAGTATCGTTTGTTTTTGAAGCCACTTCTTTTATAATTTCAGCACCAATGTTTTCTGTTGGATCTTCAAGTTCAATTTCTTTTGCAATAGAAACGCCGTCATTGGTAATAGTAGGACTGCCAAAACTA
>MHOW01000020.1 GCA_001820215.1 Candidatus Staskawiczbacteria bacterium RIFCSPLOWO2_01_FULL_33_13
AAAAATCATCCAAGTGTTGGAATATTAACCAACTGACCATCGGGTACGCCTTTCGGCTTTAAAAATCATCCAAGTGTTGGAATATTAACCAACTGACCATCGGGTACGCCTTTCGGCTTTTCCTTAGGACCGACTAACCCTTGGTTGAATACCATTGCCAAGGAAACCTTGGACTTTCAGTGTCTATGGCTTTCACATAGATTGCGGTTACTCAGGCCAACATTCTCACTTCTTTAATCTCCACAGTCGGTTACCCTCCTGCTTCACTGATTAAAGAACGCTTCCCTACCACTCTTTCCTAATAAAAGGAAAAAATCCATGTCTTCGGTATTAAACTTTAGCCCCGGGAATCTTTGGCGCATCTTACCCCTCTTAACCCCGAAGGGAAAAGTTTGGACAGTGAGTTGTTACACACTCTTTAAAAGATAGCTACCTCTAAGCTAACTTCCTGCCTGTCAAGGGCAAAACACCTCCTTTATAACACTTAGTTTAATTTAGGGACCTTAGACGATGATCTGAGCTGTTACTCTTTTGACTATGGAGCTTAGCCCCCACAGTCTAACTGCCTATCTTAAAAGTATGGTATTCGGAGTTTAATTAGAAAACCTGGATTGCTCCAAGGATTTCTATTTAGTGCTCTACCCCCATACTCCATAATAGACGCCAGGCCCAAACCTGTTTCGGGAAGAACCAGCTATTACGTAACTCGATTAGCTTTTCACTCCTTACCACAACTCATCCCAGAGGATTGCACGACTCACGGGTTCGGACCTCCCCCTAACTTTCGTTCGGGTTCATCCTGGTCATGGTAAGCTCGTCACGCTTCGGGTCTTGAATATTCCATCATATTTCGCGCTTTTAACACTCGCTTTCGCTATGCCTCCACCCCAAAAGGGCTTAGGCGACGGAATAGTCAAACTCGTTGGCTCGTTCTGCAAAAAGCACGCCGTCACAGCCACATCACGCTATGCGTGATGTGGGAATTAATCTAATTTCTAATTTACCTAATTAACCTAATAAAATCCCAATATTAAAATGTCTAAATCCTAAACCGTTTTAGAAATTAGTCATTCACATATTTAGATATTGATTATAATAATTAGAGTAATTAGAACAATTAGAATAATTCCACATCCCACTCAGTGTGATGTGGCCGCTCCGACTCTTTGTAAGCAAATGGTTTCAGGTTCTATTTCACCGGGGTCAACCCCCTACTTTTCACCTTTCCCTCACGGTACTTGTTCACTATCGGTGATATTAAATATTTAGTCTTGGCCGATAGTTCGGCCTGCTTCCTGCCAGGTTATCATTCCCGACAGTACTTAAGAAATCTAACAAGGAGCGTAAAATTATTTTAGAATACGGGACTATTACCCTCTATGGTGCCCCTTTCCAGGGTGCTTCTTTTAATAAATTACCTAAATGCTCTCCCTCGGACAAGCAAGCGCAGACTTACGCTGACTTCACGCTGACCTACGCTGACAAAAGTGTCTGCGTTAGTCTGCGTCTTAGTCTGCGCTGGTCTGCGAATTTTTTGTTTACAAAAAATTGAAATGCTCCCGACGCTAAACCCTTTCAACCCCAGAATAAATTCTGGTTTAGACTGATCCCTTTTCGCTCGCCACTACTAAGGGAATATGAAAATCTTTAATCTTTCTCCAGAATTCTTAAATATCATGTTGAAGAAAGAATAAAAATTTTCGTTGTTTTCTTTTCCTCCGCTTACTGAGATGTTTCACTTCAGCGGGTTAGCTGCGACATATTGTTATATCGCCAATTTCGTATTACCGAAATTAGGTTTCCCCATTCGGAAATCACCGGATCAAAGCTTGCTAGCCAGCTCCCCGATGCTTATCGCAGGCACGCCACGTCCTTCATCACTTTAATATCCCAAGGCATCCACCATTTGCATATAACCTATTTTCTTGCGTAAGTAATAGATACAGATTTTATGTATCTTTATTTTTATAAACTTTTTTCCGTTTGCAGACGGATAAATATTTATAAAAATCGCCAGATTAAAAAAGTGATTTTTAATCTGATGAACTTTTACCCTGGTTAAACAAAATCCTTTTGGATTTTAATTTTGACTAAAAGTCAAAATTGTTTAACTGGGTTAATATATGCTATTTTTTTACCTGTTGTCAGATTAAATAAGACCCTTCTTAAAATTAATCTGACAGCCCCATTGTATTGCGTTTTGAAAACAATAAATATAAATCTTTTTGGGATTTATTTTAATAGGGTTAAAATTGTCAAACTACTATCATAACGAATCTGTGTGTAAAAACAAATTATTATTCTTACACACAGACTAATTAAATTTTTAAATTAAAAACCGCTTTGAAGCGGTTCCAACCGATAAAATAAAAATTCAGCAATTATCCGCTTCTTTTTTTATAAATAATTTTAATCTGATTTATCATGTAACTAACAGTCTATTAGATTATAAAATGATTGTCAATAGTTAGTTTAATTTTATAAGCGTTTGTCATAAAAAGACCGCAGAGGTTTTATATATAATAAGGTAAAAGTTTAAACTTCCATTAGATAAAAATTAATAAAAAGAATCGACATGTTGGCTTGTTGGCCATATTTTTTAATTCTATATATTACTAAAAAATATGATATCAGATTATAATATATGAATTTTTATAAATTATTATTTTTTTATTTACCCTTGGATTTGTTCCCCTTTTTTTGCTTCTTCTATTATTTCTTTTTCTCTTATTGCTTTTAATTCTTCTAAGGTTTCTTTAATTTTTATTAACATACTGCTAAGGTGCTCTTCTACTATAGGAAGTCCCTCTGGACCAATTCTCTTTGCTAATCCCAAGATTTCAGGTTTTATAGTATCAAAGTTTGACTTGCCAAGTTCTCGTATAAATAGTTCTTCATCCCAAAATTCTAAGTTTGGATCAAATGCTTTTTTTTCTGGATGATGACCCTCTTTGAATGGTGACATATTTTTAAATTCTTAACTTGTTAAATATGTTTTATATGACTATTTAACAATATAAATTTTATCTCTTTATTATTCGACCTTCTACAACTTATCTAAATTAATTATATTATAAAAATATAAATTGTAAAGATAGTTTTATTCTTTAAAATTATCTTTCTTTAAATTACTATTAATTAGTAAAAAATGACTATGCAATAAAAAAACGCCGATCTAGAAAACCGGCGTTTTTAAAGTTAAAAAATCTATTTTTGTTGAATTTTTCTTTTAATGTCAGAAATAATTTCTGAAGCCGAATCTTTTCCGCCAAGCCCAATTGCAATAGCAACCCCCAAAGCAACCGCTCCAACAATTCCATACACAATTGCCATGTATAGCGTTTTTATTAAATCACTATTAGGCAAAAGCTGTTCTAAAATTAAAAATAAAGTAAATATCCAAATTGCCCATTTAGTAATAGAAGCCGCTAAATATCCATGGCTAATTTTCATTCTTTCTACCGTAATTCTTATTATTTTTTCTACAATGTCAGATATAATTACTGCCACCACAAAAATTAAAGCAGCTACCACTACATTTGGTAAGTAATTTAACACCTGCGTTAAAATCATTCCAAACTGGGCCAAATCTAAAATATCTACTGCCAATAGCAAAGATAAAATGACAAATACCCATTTAAAAATAGCTCCAATAAATTCTGAAGGATCTACATCTACATTGGCTTTTTGCAAAGCCTTATGCCATCCTTCTTTTTCAAAAAGCTTATTAAAATGTATGCTTTTTAAAATTTCGGCTATTATTTTACCAATTCCAATAGAAATTAAGTAACCCAACACCAAAACTATTATTGCTAATAATAATTTAGCAACAAAGCTTACCAAATCTTGTAAAAATGGCTGAATAATTAATAATGACCAATCGTTGTATAACATAAATAATTTTCAATTTTCAATTCCCCTTGACCCGCAGGGCATCCTGTAGCCCAGAGGGCGAAGGCTGATTTTCAATTGAACTAATAATTGATAATTTACTTTAGATCTTTTCTTTCCCTTAAGAATCTATAAGTCGACCTTCAGATTCAAGGGATCATTAGTTAATTATCCCTCTAATTAACTCTTAAAATCAAGTCCAATACTGTGAATAACTAAAAGCGGATGTATTCTTTCCACTCTTCTGGTAATTCTATTGATATTACAACCAATTTATCACTTGTAGCAGGATAAAAAGATAATTGCGTTGCACAAAGTGCAATAGCTTTTTCGTTATTCCATCGGCCCTTTACCTGCCTGCCGCCAGGCAGGTATTTTACATCACCCAATACAGGAAAACCGGCTATAGATAATTGCGTTCTAATCTGATGAAACTGCCCCCCTTCTATTTTTATTTTTAATAAAGAATAATCAGTATTTGACCGAATAACTTCGTAATATAAATTTGCTTCTTTGCCATCTTTTGCTTCTCTACCCTTTTTTAATTTTTCATCTTTAATTAAAAAGTGAGTAAGTGTGCCTTTTTGTGTTTTTAACCTACCACAAACCATTGCATGATATATTTTTTCTACTTTGTGATTTCTAAATTGTTCTGATAGCCTTGAAGCTCCTTTGCTTGTTTTGGCAAATAATATAATTCCTGAAACCGGCCTATCTAACCTATGCAATAAACCCAAGAATATATTACCTGGTTTTTTTCCGCCAGCTGGCGGATTTTCCATATATTTTTGGTATTTTTTATGTTTAATGTACTCTTTAACTTCGTCAAAAATACTAATATCGCCAGTTTCATCACCCTGACTTAAAACCCCAGCTGGTTTAAAAACCGCTATTAAATGATTGTCTTCATGTAAAACTTTAATATCCATATTATTTTTAAAAAATTGACATGCAATTAACGATTGATATAATAAGTTATATGGAAAATCGTGTAGAAAAATCAAAATCTTCTGAATTCACTCCCGAACAAGAAAAACCTCCAGGAACTTATTTATACCTTCGATCTCAATCAGAAAAAGACGGGTCGATTACTTATTTCTATAAAAATTCTCCTTGGTTAGGTACTACTCTCAAAATAAAAAATAGGATTATCATCGCTAAAAGCCCTACAGAGTTAAAACTTGGCGATGCTGAAGTAATAAGGATTATAACAAAAAATAAAAAACAAATTACTAATGTTTTACTTCAAGCAGAAAAATCAACAGAAGTTTTAGAAGATTATCTTACCGGTGCAGATAATGAATGGATAAAAGTTACTGACTTTGATTGGAGTAGCTAATTGCAAAATTTTTAATATACTTCACAGTAACCTACTAAGCTCATTAATTACTATTTCATCATCAGTACTACCTTTAATTTCGAAATAGATAGTATTCCTCTTAGATGGCGGAAGTTGGGCATATTTCTTTTGTCGTTCAAAAACTTCAGACCATTTTTTAGATTGTATAAAAACCTTATCACTCTTTCTTGTTTCTTTTAAACGCCTTAAAATAACTTCTTCGGGAAGATTAAAATAGATAGTAACCAATTTATAACCTTGTTTTCTAGCCTTATATGAAACAAAAGAACGAAAATTCTTAGCAAGATTACAATTCGAAAGAATGATATTAAATCCAGCGTTCAAGCAAAAATTATAAACATCCTTAAAAATAACCATTTTAAGACTTCTAAAATCTGGTCGATTTTTATTGTAAGAAGATTCTACAAGAAGAGGATATTTTTCTTTCGTAAAAACAGCAACCTCGTCGCTATCTAATTGAATCATATTTGGATACTTTTTGACTAATTTTTTAGCAAATGTGGTTTTACCAGTATGTGTATAACCAACACACATAAATACATATTTTTTATTCATAATTTTAATTATGTAAATTTTTGCATATTACTGAAGTTATAATCTAACTCACATATTGATTTTAGAAAATCTTTATCCGTGTTTGAATTCAATGACATCCCCGTCTTTTACTACATATTCTTTTCCCTCTGTCCTTATTAATCCTGTTTCGCGGGCTCTAGCATAACTACCTGATTTTAATAAATCTTCCCAAAAAATAACTTCTGCTTTTACAAATTTTTGTTCAAAGTCTGAATGAATTACACCTGCGGCTTGTGGAGCTTTGTCCCCTTTGTGAATAGTCCATGCGCGCGTTTCGTCTTCCCCGGTAGTTAAAAAAGTTTGCAAATTTAATAATTCGTACGACTTTTTAACCAAAATATCCGTGCCAGATAATTCGCTAAACCCAAGACCCACCCTTTCTTCTTTATTTAAGCCTTCAGATTCATATTCGCTCGCAATATCCAAAATAACATAATCCTTTAATGCGTTTTTCATATCATCACTCACCTCTTCTTCTTTTCCATTTAATAAATATAATCTTGGCTTGAAAGTTAAAAGTTGAAAGTTTTTTAAAACTACTACTTCATCTTCAGTAAATTCTTGGTCAATTAATACTTTTTGCTGACTCAAAAATTCTTTGGCTTTTATCAAAACTGCATTTTCCTTAATAGATTCCTTTTTACCCGCCCTTATATCTCCTGCCAAACCGTCTATTCTTTTATTTACTGTCTCTAAATCTTTTAAAATTAATTCCACATCTAAAATTTCTTTATCTTTTAGAGGATTTATTTCTGTTTGCGTATTGATGATGTCTGCATTTTTAAACGCGCGTAACACATATAAAATTGCATCGGTTTCACGAATATTTGCTAAAAATTTATTTCCTAGTCCCTCACCTTCACTGGCGCCCTTCACCAATCCCGCAATATCCACAAAGTCCACCGTGGCATATATTTTTTTAGCAGATTTCGAAAATTCGGCCAATTTACCTATTCTTTCATCGGGAACCAAAACAACCCCAACGCTGGGGTCTATAGTAGCAAATGGATAATTAGCAATTAATACTTCCTTTTTAGTTAATGTTTTAAATAGTGTAGATTTACCTACATTGGGCAAACCCACTATTCCGATAGAGAGTTTTGAACTCGACATTTTTTATTGCTGTAATTTTAATAAAGTCATTATTAGATAAATTACCAATGGATGTTTA
>MHOW01000021.1 GCA_001820215.1 Candidatus Staskawiczbacteria bacterium RIFCSPLOWO2_01_FULL_33_13
AAAACTACAAGGATTACCAACGAGAAATGTGATCGTTTTACAAACTTAATTTAATCAACAGGGTGTATCATATGTATCTGAACCTGGACATACCTAAGGGATGGTGTAGTATAATATTTGTTGCACAAAAAAAGCCGTGGTAATGAATCCACGGCTTTTCCAAAAGTCTTTATTTTATTATCTCCATCTTTCTGCCTATTTGGACAAATGCAGACACCACTCGCTCAATATCTTTGTCGGTATGAGAAGCCGAAATTTGAACGCGTATTCTTGCTTTTCCCTCTGGAACTACAGGATAGCTAAAGGCAATTACAAAAATACCTTTTTTTAAAATTTCGCTTGCCATAGTCTTTGCCAACTTAGCATCACCAAGTATTATTGGCACAATAGGATGCTCATCTTTTGAAATAGTAAACCCTGCTTTTTCCATTAACTGCCTAAATTTTTGCACATTTTTCCAAAGCGTTTTTCTTAATTCTGGATGCTGGCTAATATAATCAATCGCAAAAGAATTAACCCCTGTAATAACTGGTGAAAGCGAATTTGAAAAAAGATAATTTCTTGATCGTTGGCGTAAAAATTCAATATTCTCTTTTGAAGAAACAATAAAGCCTCCAGATGCTCCTCCAAGCGCCTTACCAAAAGTTGAGGTGATAAAATCAATGCGATTTTTTACTGGCCCTAAAACTTGCTTAAACACTTCTGCATGTTGGTGAGTTCCTCTGCCGGTTTTTCCTAAAAATCCAGTCGCATGTGAATCATCCATTAATAAGAGCGCATTATACTTATCGGACAAATCGCATATCTCTTTTATTTTTGCAATATCTCCTTCCATGCTAAAAACGCCATCGGTAACAATTAACCGCAATCTTTTATTCTTAGTGCTTATTAGCTTTTCTTCAAGGTCTTTTAAATCAGAATGCTTATACACAAGCCTTTCTGCCTTAGAAAGTCTTGTACCATCAATAATACTTGCGTGATTCAATTCATCTGAAATAATCGCATCTTCAGAATTTACAATTGCCTGAAATATGCCTGTATTTGCATCAAAGCATGAGTTATAAAGTATGGCATCATCGTAACCCATAAACTTTGCAATCTTTTTTTCAAGCTCTTTGTGTATTTTTAGCGTACCGCAAATAAAACGCACCGAAGAAAGGCCAAATCCCCATTTATCTAGTGTTTTCTTCCCAGCATTAATTAATTCTTTTTTACTAGAAAGTCCAAGATAATTATTAGAACAAAAATTAAGGTATTTTTTGCCCCCAATAGTTATTTCTCTGCCTTGTTTTGAATTTATAATGCCCTCTTCTTTAAAAAGTCCCTTTTCTTTTATTGCAACAAGTTCGGCTTCTATTATTTTTTTAAATGTTGTGTTCATAATTTAAATATTATTTTTGGATATTCTTTCATTGATTTTTCAAAATCTTCTTTATTATAACTATTAAAATCAATAATAGTGCCTTCGCCTTTTTTTAAAATCACTTCCCATATTTTTTCTTGTACTCCGTTTGATTTGTCGCATAATAAATTGTGCGATGCTTCCCATGTTTCAAAAATTCTTCGGCCAATCACTCCGTAAATAGTCAAACCCTTTGTAATTATTTGTGAAAATTTAGGTATCGTAAAATCACCGTCTTTTAATCCGAATAACACTACTTGTCCCCCCCTTCTTGTTGCAGCAAATGAATTTAATACAGAACTTAAGGGCCCTGCCATTTCCATGCAAACATCTATGCCAATATTTTCAGTTAAAGACAGTATATTTTTTGCAATACTTTCATCAGCTAGCAACGAGTGGTCTGCACCCATTTTTTCGGCTAACTTTAAATTTTCTAAATTCACATCAATTGCGATGATTTTTTTAGCGCCAAAATGCTTTAAAATTGCAATTGCAAATAATCCAATTGCCCCTGTTCCAAACACTGCAACGGTTTGGTCTTTTGGTTGAAATTTGCTTACCGCGTGCATTGCATTACCAAAAGGATCCATAATTGAAGCTATTTGGGGCCTAATTAAATTTAAATCAACCGCAAAAAGATTTTTAGCAGGAAGCTTTACATATTGAGCAAAAATTCCATCAATAGAAATTCCTAAAATTAATTCGTTAGTGCATACATTATTTTGCCCAATTTTACACTGATAACATTGTCCACAAGTTATATGAGAATCACCCGAAACCGCAGTGCCAATGCTTATTTTTTGGCTTCTTTGCTCATTTGCCTTTGAGCCAAGTAAAACAACTTCTCCTAAAAATTCGTGACCCAAAATTCTTGTGGTTTTTTGCTCATTTTCAAGAGAGCTTTCAATTAAATTTTTAAAAACTTCTCTTTTAAAAATTCCCCTGTCGGTTCCGCAAACCCCAGCATATGTTATTTTTAAAACAACACAAAAAGCATCTTTGGGATTTTTTTGCTCATCTAAAACCGGCATTGCAATTTCTCGTTTTATAAAACCGGCTGATGTATTCCAGCCATCTTTTTTTGTATCAAAAGTTAAACCTAAAATTTCTTCTGCCATTTTAATTAAGATTTAAATAATATGCAAAGCATATTTTCGTCGCCACTTGGCAATAATATATTTCACGCTTAAAAATGGGAATGTGTTTTCATTTTTAATCGCTCATATCTTATTGCCTTCACTTGCTAGAAAATAAAAATTATTTTTTTCTATTTTAAAACCTAGTTTTTGATATAAGCTATTTGCAGCGACCCTATCTAAATCACAAGTTAAAAATAATTTTTCAATGTGTAATTTTTTTGCTAAATCAATCGCATGGCGCATCAATTTTTCGCCCAATCCCTTGCCCCTATATTTTTCACTTATTATTAAATGCTCTATGGTTCCTTTAAGGCCGGAAAGTTTATATATTCTCACCAAAGTTACTGTACCAATAATATCATTTTTGTCATAAATAACCAACACACAACTGTGTGTAATTAAAGATGCAAAATAATCAGGCGTCATTTGATATCCTGTTTTAGACCACTGAAGTAAAATTTTGTTTATTCCTAAAAGCACCTTTTTATCAAATTTGGTTATTTGTTTTATAGTAAAATGAGACTCCATAATATTATTTGCCAAGTTCTTTAATTTTTTTAAGCATTGTTGGCAATTTTTTAAAACTTTCCAAAAATGCATTCATCATTATAGTTCCACGCAAAGCGGCTGATGGGTGAAACATGGGTGCCACAAACCAGTTACCTGCTTTAAAAAGCTTTCCTTGGTCGCGGGTTATTTTGGCATTTGGCAAAAAATAATTCATTGAAAACCGGCCCAAAGGAACAATAATTTTTGGATTTATAATTTCAATTTGGCGAGTAAGATATGGCTTGTAGGCTAATATTTCTTCTGGTAGAGGATCCCTATTTTCAGGAGGCCTGCGTTTTACAATATTGGTAATATACACATCTTCCTCTTTCCAATTAATTTGGCGGATAGATTTTCGCAAAAGTTGTCCAGATCTTCCAACAAATGGCCTTATTTGTTGGTCTTCAATGGCGCCAGGCGCTTCACCAATAAAAAGAACTTCGCAATCTGGATTACCCTCTCCAAATACCAAATTTGATATAAGGGGAATATTTTTATTTTGAGAAATTTCTTCTTCTAGTTTTTTTAAAAGCAAAACCTTATCCATTTTATTTAACTAGGTGAATTTTATTTAGTATCTATAATATATATTATTTTTTCCTTGATTTATTGTAAGATACCTTGAATCACGAAATGCCCAATGGAAAGGCAAGTTTCAGGTCTTTTCTCTAAATCTGGGTTGAAAATCCGCAATAATTATTTTATGTAGTAAACTACATAAAATAATTCTATCAAATTTTCACCTTCCAGATTTAGAGAAAATCTCAAGAAAGCATTTAATAATTCAAGGTAAGATACAATAAATTCTTTTTAACTAAGCATTCCATATTTTACAGGTTTTACATTGTTTTGCATAAAGTGTATAAAAATGTGGTGGACCCACGGGGAATCGAACCCCGCCCTCATCCATGCCATGGATGCGTAATGCCGATTTACTATGGGCCCTAATTTAGACAATATTAAACATAATTCAAAGGAGTTGAATTAGGTTTGGGATTCTATTTCAGCTTTAATTTCTTGGTCAATGAAATAAGGCAAATCTTCTGGAGCTATATTGCCATTCCCCCTTTGTTGTAAAATGTCTACTAATATTTTTTCAATTTGATGACCGGTTCTGCGATGAATACTAAAAATAGATTCTCCATTAAAATATTTTTTACTATCTTCTGATAATAATCCATATCTTTCTTGCGAACCTTGCTCCCGTCGGTCTAGTGCATTTACTGCTTCACCATCTTCTCCTATTTCAGAAGGTTTCACCCATTCATCGCCATCAGTATATGAATCTATATACATCAAAACAAGGCAAGTAATATCTTCTTGAGAAAGATTTTCTTTTTCTAGTATTTGTTTTTTTACAGAAGGGTCAAAACTTTTAGAAACGATTATTTCAATAACATCCTTATTGAAATTCTTTTTTTCTAATGCTTCATCTAATGTTTCACTAGCTTTTTCTTCGGCTTCTAAAATACTATTCCAAGTCATATTTTTTTCTTCAATAATATCAATTTCTTTTCTTTTAAAAAAATCGTGCAAGGCAGCTGCTATCATTAAATCTCTTTTTCTCTCTTTTGAAAAACCTAATTTATCTGCAAATATTAACGCTCTTGCTGTTTCTACAAGACAATGCTTTGAAACATTTTTCCAACTTCGGTTTCGTTTTTCATCCCAATCCCAAAGTTCAGATTCCTTATGCATTTTCAAAGCTTCTCGGACACTTAATCCAAGTTTTACAAAAAATTTATGTTTCTTCTCCTCAAATATTCTTACCTTTTCTTTGTTTGATTCTTCTAAAGAAGATCCATCTCTTGTAGATATTTCTGACATATATTTATATTAGACTTTATTTTATATATTAGCTCTTTTATACCCTTGCAATGCAGCCAATTTTTGTTTATTCATTTACTCCAGAGTTACCACACGGAATAGAATCTTCATTTAAATCAAGAACTGCTTCTGCGATGGCGCATGTGATACTAGCAATACTGTTAAAGTTTTCTGAATTACTTAGGCTCTAGACTAGATATCCA
>MHOW01000022.1 GCA_001820215.1 Candidatus Staskawiczbacteria bacterium RIFCSPLOWO2_01_FULL_33_13
TACGGAAGAAAAAATACTATACTGGAAAAAGAGCTTTGGAATATCATTAAAAAATATCGTGGCTAGGTTGGATATCTAGTCTAGAGCCTAGTTTTTAACTCAAGCTCCAAATCCGACACAGGCTTGTGAATTCTTGAACCATAGGTGCATTCCATAATTAGAGTTTCTGCTGGTTCCTTTACAAATTCCGGATCACGCAAAATAGGCAAAAAGTGCCTGCCTAAATCCCCTGTAAATATTATATTTTTCTTTTTGCCCTCTTCGGTAATTTCCAATAAAGTTATGGCAGATCCTAAAATATGCCCCGCATCATAAAATTTAAAACGAATATTTGGAGTCAACTGTGTCCATTGGCCGCTTAGTCTAAAATACGCCACAGGTTCAAAATAGCTAAAAGTTTTTTTCACATCTTGCTCGGTATAAATTGGCTTGATTGGAGCTTCGCCTTCTTGTAAATGCTTATTGTAATACAAGGCATCATTTTCTTGTATATTTGCAGAATCATGTAAAATAAATTTAGTAATATCAGCCGTGGCGGCGGTACAGTAAATTTTTCCTTCAAAACCTTCGCGAACCAACACCGGCAACATTCCACAATGATCAGCATGAGCGTGGGAAAGTATTACTGCATTTATTTTTTTAGCATCAATTGGAAAATTCGCATTTAATTGATTAGCAATACTCCTTTTACCTTGATGCAACCCGCAATCTAAAAGCAGACCGTAACCCCCAACTTCTATTAAATATTTAGATCCGGTAACTGTTTGCGCCGCACCAAAGAAAGTTATTTTCATATATGTTTTGCTATAACTCTTTGAAGTGCCGCAAGCCCTCCTTGTACTGAACGCAGATTTGGCCCAAAACTAATCCTCGTATAATTCTTATACTGAGAATGAATGTCTTGCCTTCTCTTTCCGGGATTCACATCAAAAAATTGGCCTGGCACCGTAATAACCTTTTCTTCAAGGCCCTTTTCAAATAATGTCATGCCATCGCGTAAACTTCTTGGAAGTTTATCGAGTCTTGCAAAGACATAAAAAGAACCCTGTGGCTCACTATCAATTACAAATCCTAATTGGCGAAGTTTTTTAACAGCAATGTTGCGTTTCTTTTTAAAAACAGTTTGAATTGCTCGTGTCTCCTGCTGGACATTCTTGGTATCAAGAAGCGAAATTGCAGCTTTTTGTAAAATGTGATTTGCTCCCCCATCCAAAAAAGAACCTGCGCTAGTAATTGATTCAATGACTTTTTCGGGGGCAAGAGTCCACGATATGCGCCACCCGGGGTATCGCCAATTTTTCGTTAAACCATCAATAATAACTATTGGATCTTTATTGACGTCTTCTATATATTCAGCTGCTGAAACTATATTTAAAGGATTATCAGTTTTTGAAAAAACATAATGAGAATAAAATTCATCAAAAACAAAAGTACAATGCGCCTCGCTTGCTAAGGCAACCCACTGTGCCAGTTCACTTCCTATAATGTGTCTTCCTGTAGGATTGGAAGGGTTGCTTACGAGCAAAGCTGAAAGACCTCGTCCATAAATTTCTTTCTGTAAATCAGATATAGATATTTGGTATCCATTGTTTTGATCAAGAAGAATGGGAATGGGGTTAAAAGCTTTAAATACAGAAAGCAATTCCTCATAGGCAGTATAATCTGGTATAAAATGTCCAAGATTTATGCCCCCAAATGCCGATGCAATTCTAGCTAAACCCGCTCTACCTCCCCCAGAAATTGCCACATTGCGGTAGGAGTATTTTGAACGCTTATTTTTTCTGAATGTCTTATTATAAAAATCAGCAACCGCTTTGCGTAATTCTGTTGTTCCCGCTACCGGACCGTATTCACAAAGCTCATAGTTTATTTTGACATTTTTAATGCGTTTGGGAGCACCAGCCAGAACTCCTGTTTCTGGCGCACCTTGTCCTAAATTAAACCATTGATTATTGCCATACGAATAACCTTCCTGCATAGCGCGATTCATAACATAAATAACTCCAGTAAGAGGTACAGAACGAAAGCCGGGTATGCCATTTTGATAATTATCGCTAATTTTCATGTAAAATATTAAAATGGGATTAAAAATGTATTCCCGAGTTCATCATTTTTTGTGCCAGAGTTTTTTGTATATTTTCACGAGCTTCATTTAATGCAGACTTTAATGCGTTCTGCTGATCTTCAATACTCAATTCGGGATTTAATTTTATTTCTTCTACCTCAAAGTTGCCATTCATTATAATCGTCACTCCACTTTTTTCAACCGTCAATTTTTCTTTCTTAAATTCATCTTGAAATTTCTTTAGTTGGTACACTTGCTTTAACTTGTCAAACATTTTTATAATACTCAATTAATTTTTAAATTCATCCTTTACCCGGTCAAATAATTTTGCTAAAAGGCAAAATTAAAATCCTTTGGATTTTATTTGACTGGGTGAATCTTTTTTAACTCATACATTTTTTTTAAATTATCAAACATATATTTTTATCTGTTAATCCATTTTTGTATTAACGACTTCTCTAAATCGATACCCATCAAATAAGCATTGACTATAACAAGACCCAAAACATCTGCTAATTCTTTTCCTAATTCTTCCTTAGATTTCTCTTCTGCAATATGTTTCTCTGGTCTACTCTTTTTTCTGTGTATTAAAACTGCTTGCGATAACTCGCCAACTTCTTCATAAAGTTTCAACAACGCAAAATCTTCGTCAATATCTATATTATATTTTTTACCGTAACTTAATGCATTTTCTACAACTTTTTTCTCAATTTCTTTAAATTCCATGTTTTAATAAAATTAAATATCCAAATTTTTTACTGATTTTGCATGCGTTTGAATAAACTTTTTTCTTGGCTCTACTTCTTCACCCATTAAAATATCAAAAGTTTTGTCTGCCAAGTGGCTCTCGTCTATTTGAACTTGCAATAATAATCTATTTTCCGGATTCATAGTTGTTTCCCAAAGTTGATCGGAATCCATTTCTCCCAAACCTTTATATCGTTGCAAATTAACGCCCGTTTTATCAATTTCTTTTACAATCTTATCTTTTTGTTCTTCTGTGTATGCGTATTGCACTGACTTTCCAGACTGTATTTTATAAAGCGGTGGCTGGGCAATATAAATATATCCGGCTTCCATAATTGGTTTAAAGTATCTGTAAAATAGCGTTAAAAGCAAAGTACGAATATGCGATCCATCAACATCGGCATCGGTCATAATAATAATTCTATGATATCTTAATTTTTCTAAACTAAAATCTTCTGCCACTGCGGTACCCAACGCAATAATAATAGACTTAATTTCTTTTGAAGAAAGCATTTTGTCTAAGCGAGCCCTTTCCACATTTAAAATTTTTCCTTTCAAGGGCAAAATTGCTTGAAACCTTCTGTCGCGCGCCATTTTGGCACTGTTATGAACAAAAACTCCGGAAGCTAAAGCAAAATTATGCGTGCCAGGAACTTCGATGTCATACACATCTACTTTTTCTGTAAGCTTTTCTATTTTTTTAATCTTGTGGTTGTAATGTACCACCGCTTCTTGTAATTTTTGGTCACTCCCGTTAAAAAATCTGTTTTTTATCGTTTCGTACTTCAATAAACTTTTATCGTTATTTTTTAGTCTTTCTTGTTGATAAATATCTTTATTTGTGTTACCAAACTTTTTAGAAACACCCTTCATTGTCACCAAAAACTTTCTTAAATATGTTTGGTTATAAGAGGATTTTCTCTGTAGCCTGAATTCTGGTGTCCACTGTTTTTTTGTTTCTTCGCTCCTCCATTTTAACAAGTCTCTATTCTGCCACTGTTTTTGAGCCATGAAAGATAGCGCTTCTTTTGATTCTGGATTTTCCTTAAAAAATTCCGTTACCCTTGCCGATTGTTTATTCCTATTATCTTCTTTTGCCCAATATTCCTTTTGACTATTATTTAATAATGCGTTATTTTTTTGGCGATATGCCGCATTACTATTATAAAACTCAAGGAATTTACCAATCATATATTCCTTGTATGCTTCGCTTTCCCATTGCTTTTTTGCCCTCTCGCTCAACATTTCTTTCATCTTAGGGGTACTCATTATTGCACTTAATTTTTCTTTATATTTTTTTGTTTGATGAGCCTGCCTTGCATTCTCTTTTGCTGACTCTGTATGTAAAGTAAATTTGGCAAGATTCCTATGATAATCCAAATGAGCATCCTTGGTCATTCTTATTAAATTGTCAGGATTATTATTAAGTTTGTTAAAATCAATATGATGTTTGTGATCACCATTGTTTTTTGAGTAAACTCCCCTCTCTAAATTATATTTATCAGATAACACATGAGTGAAAATCCAATTTGAATTCTGTGGATCTAAAACCATTTCATAACCTTTAATAGTTATCCTTCCGCCAATTTCTGAATGTTTCTTATAAAGTGGCATCAAAGAATCTTCCGAGGTCAAATCTTTTGCCATCCTATAGCTTCCATTTCTCAACATAAACTTATGATCTGGCGTGCAAATTAATTCCTCACTATTATCCAAAATAACTTTAACAACTTCTGCATTTTTCTTAGTAATTCTGGGGTTTAAAATCAACTCAACACCGATACTACCATCACTTTTTATAGTGTAACAATAATTTTTTTTTCCTTCCTTGTGCTCTCTCGCTAAATCTACAAAAGAAATATTTCTTCCATCTACCAACGCAACTTTAGTGTCTCCAAAAAAACACCCCCCGGCAGAATCTCCCTCAACAATATACAATTCTGATTCTTCTGGATCCTTCGATAAACAATCAGCTAATTTTCCGGGTAATGCCAAGCCTTCTAATACACCTTTTCTTAACACGGTTGCTCGGGCAGCCTTAGCGGCCAACCTAGCCTTTGTTGCTAAAATGCAATTTTCAATTATGGCTCTTGCATCAGTGGGATGTCTTTCTAAATAATCCGTTAAAGCTTCTACCACAGCATCTTCAACAGCACCTTTAGCTTCGGGATTTCCCAACTTTGCTTTTGTCTGACCTTCAAATTGCGGATTTCTTATTTTAACCGACACTACGGCAGTTAAACCCTCACGCACATCATCTCCTGTAAAGTTTTCATCCTTTTCTTTTAAAAATCCTTCGCGCCTTGCATACGCATTTAAGCATCTTGTTAATGCGGTTCTAAAACCAGAAATGTGTGTGCCGCCTTCAGGAGTAAAAATATTGTTTGCAAAACTTTGTTCAGTGCATTCCATTTCTTGAGTGTACTGAAAAGCCGCTTCAACAAATATGTCATCTTTTGTGGTTGCAACTGAAAAAATATCTTGGTGCCTTGGAGTATTTTGGCCAATTAAATATTTAACAAATGACCCCACTCCCCCTTCAAAATAAAACCCATAGCTAGACTCTTCGCTCTCTTTGTCCGCCGAAGCCTTGGCAGAGGCGGATTTTCTTTTGTCATAAAAAATAACTCTTACGCCTTTTGTTAAATATGCCTGGTGTCTTAAGTGTCCCAAAATCTTTTTTGTATCATATTTTATTTCAGGAAAAATCTGAGGATCTGCATCAAAAGTAATAGTAGTACCACTCCTTTTAGAATCTGAAACCTTTTTAACTGAAGACTTTGGGTTACCCCTAAAATACTCTTGCACATATCTGCCTCCATCCCTTTCAACTTGCGCCTCCATAAAAGTTGATAGCGCACAAACCACCGAAACTCCTACTCCATGCAAACCTCCTGAAACTTTATACGCGTCTCCGCCAAATTTTCCTCCTGCATGCAAGGTGGTCATCACGGTTTCTAAGGCAGATTTTCCGGTATCAGCGTGTTTTTCAACTGGAATTCCCCTGCCATCATCAGAAATTTTTACCCTATTATCTGGCAATAAAATAACTTCAATATTTTTTGCATACCCAGCCATCGCTTCGTCTATGCAATTATCAACCACTTCCCAAATTAAGTGGTGCAACCCATCAAGCCCAGTTGAACCAATGTACATTCCAGGGCGTTTTCTTACGGGCTCCAAACCTTTTAACACATAAATATCTTTAGCAGTGTATTCTCCGTCTTTTTTGATCTTTTTCTCAGGCATTTTTTCTAATGGTTTTTCTTCCTTGTCCGCCATAGCTTTAGCGGAGGTCGGATCAACTTCTGTTTTTCTATCGGAAGGCTTTGCTTCCCATGGCTTGGCTTTTGCAGACTTTTCTTTTTCAGGTAAAATCAGCGTTTGGTTTTTTACAACTTCCTTTTTTTCAACTAGTTTGGATTTTTGATTTTTGACTTTTGACTTTTCGTCTTCTGTATCTTTTATTTTTAGTTTCATAAAAATTATTATTTTTTATTTTTTTGTTTTTTGTGAATTTCTTCTATTTGATTTCTCAAACTCATAAAAGGGGCTATTAACTCACCGCTTAATCTTGCATGTTTTCGCAATAAAAAGTATCTGTTTTTTTCTTCCTTACCTATATTATTTAATGTTTCTAAATAAGCTAAATGCAATCCCAATCTTTCATCCTCCGTTTTTGCCTTTTTGGCAGAAGTTTTTAATTTTTCTAATCCTTCACGAAGTTTTCTTATTGTATCTTTATATTGATTTTCTTTTATTTCCCACATTTGCTCATTTGCCTTAAACTTTAGCCACGCTTCACCTAACGCTAAATTTAAATTTTCTACTGTACGAGGATTAACAACTACCTCTAATGGCTTATTGTCCATTGGGCGACCAGCTTTCACCTCACCGCCAGTTCCAAAAACAGCCGGTGCTCCCAACAAGGCGCTTCCGGTTAATTTCTTAAATAAATTCATTTTCTTGGGTGTATTGGGCGACCTAGCTTGATTATCTGGCTGAATCGATTTAATTCTATCTTGAACTTCTTCCTCTGAAGTAATATCATCTTCGGGTCTTGGAATTTCTCTTGGCATAATTTTTAAAATTTTATCTATACCCTTATTTTGACGATCGCATAAATTAGAGTATATTTTTATTGTTATTTTTATATTTTTAATCCTAAATATTCTATTTCTTCTCTTGTTAATCTGAATCTTTCTTTATTGTTTAATATTGTGGCAAATACTTTTCTAAAATCCTCGTTTTTAAATCTAACTCCAATAATTCTTACCTTTGCGTCATGGTAATCAGTATCACAAATATTAACAAACTCCGCCTTTAATTCGCTTAATTCACCTGCCAAATCTTTTGCACGGTTTAATATGGTTTCATAATAATCTGAACTATCTAATTTTGTTTCATTATCACTTTTATTTCCAATATGATAAATAGCAAACACTAAAATAAATTTTCTTTTTGAAATTAATCTTTTAACCTCTTGATCTATTATAATTCTTTTATTACTTGGCAAGGGCTCTTTTGGGTCCAAATTAAACTCAAATGATTTACGATCGTCATTTACCATAATAACATCCTCCCCCGTCAATATTGAAAACTCTGGCAATCCGTAATCTTCAAGAGTTCGCCCCTCACGAACTATATCAACTAAAACATCGCTCTTTCCTTTATCTAATTTTTTGCCAATTTCCAATAGTCTTAGATGTTTTAAATGTCTTTCTTGATCTATTTCCGTAATTTTATCTATTAGTTCTTGGTCACCCAATATAGGATATCTTCTTTGAAAGGCTTTCATTTTTTGAGTCAATTGATGGTATAAATCTAAAATAAGTCTGTATTCTTCATAAAGTTTTTCTAATTCCCCTGACTGCATAGCCTCTTTACCACCAAATGATTTTAGATCATAATATGTTCTTTCGCTCATTTTTTTTGAAAAAATAAATTTACCTGATAATAGCGTTTAATTCTTGTTTAGTCTTTTCTGTAATTTTATCGTGAATTTTATTAACTTCTTCGTCTGTTAAAGTTTTTTCTAAACTTCTATACACTATACCAAAAGTATAGCTTTTTTTATCTTTGCCGAATTTTTCATCATTTTCATATTGGTCAACTAATTTAACTTCTTCAATTAAATCTTGTGCTTGGTCACGCACTAATTCATAATAATTATTTAAATTTACACTTTTATCAATAATAAAAGAAATATCGCGCATAATCGGAGGATACTTGCTTACTTCTTTATATTTACTATCAATATCTTTAAATTGACTCGCTATTCTTTCGTCCTCTGACCATAATATCCTTATATCTGGAATTTCCATTTTTATCATAGCCATCCTATCCCCAAATCCAAAAGCCCAACCATTATATATTTGCGGGTCTAATCCGAAGTTCTTCAATACTTGTGGGTGTACAAGTCCAGCACCATTTACTTCTAGCCAATTACCGTTAAATTTAATATCCATTTCAACCGATGGATCTGTAAAGGGAAAAGAATCAACCAAAAACTTATATTCAATATCTTGTCCAAAAATACTTTTCGCCATATCAACCTGAACATCTTCCAAATCTTTTTGAGTAATAACTTTTTTTGATTTTTTACAGATATATAATCCGTCAATTTGGTGAAAAGCTGGAAAATGATGCCTATCAATCTCATCCTTGCGAAATACAATTCCCGTTGAAAGAGCCGCAACATATCCCTCTTTTTTAAGTTTTTCCAAGATTTCTGGGTCTTTTAAATAAAATGACCACATAACCGTCATTTGTGTCCTTAAAACGTATTCATCTGTAACATAATAAGTATCTGTTTCTCTCCTACTTGAATGATCTTTTGAGGTATTTAAAAGATCGAAATTTTGCTCGACTGTCACTATTTTAGGAAAATCAACTACATCAAAATCCTTGAATCTTGGTAGTTTTAATATTTGATCAAACAAAATTTTTACAGGAGAGTTTTCTTTTTTTGTTAAATCTGGGAGTGCTAAAAGCTTCTTAATTCTTGACGCATTAATATCGACCCGCTCTTGTAAATCAGCAATTAAAATTTTTTCTTTTTCATTATTAATAACAATATTTTGCCTCATAATTTTGTATAATGTTGCTTAAATACTTTGAATTACGAAATGCCCGTTTTAAGCTTCTTTTCGGGTCTTTTTCCTAAATTTTTGCTATAAATTTACTATAATTTTGATGCGTAGCCTTTGGCTACGCCTGAAAATTCTATCAAATTTCTATCTAAAAATTTATAAAAAATACCTCGAAAGCATTTCGTAATTTAAAGTAATTATAGCTTAATTTTCAGCAAAAAACAAGGGCTAAAACCCTTGTTTTTTGCTATATTATGAATGTATTTTATTCAAAGAAAATTAAGGCAAGCATTGCTAAAACCCCTAAAACTACTGCAATAATTTGCAATATAGAATAAGCTATTTCTTTGGTTTTTTGAAGTTCGGGGATTAAGTCGGCAACTGCAATATAAATAAATCCTCCGGCGGCAATTGGTAAAATCCATATTGCAAAACCTTCTCCCATTTCGCCCAATACAAAAGCAATAATAACTCCAAAAACCGCACAAAGAGCCGAAAGAAAATTAAGCCACAATGCGCGCTTTTTATCATATCCGGCATGCAATAATACGGTGAAATCACCCACTTCTTGGGGAATTTCATGCAAAATCACGGCTATAGTAGTAGCAATTCCCAAAGGAATACTTGCAATAAAACTTACTCCTATAATGATGCCATCTATTAAATTATGTAACCCGTCTGAAAAAAGCACTAATTGACCAACTGGATGAATATTTAGCTCATTTTTATCTTCGCCATGATGATGCCAGTGGAGAAATTTTTCCAAAATAAAAAAAATAAGTATTCCGGCAATTATTAAAATACTTACTATGGCTGGATTTGAAGCACTCTCTAAAGATTCAGGAATAAGATGTATAAATGCATCTCCTAATAATGCTCCCACAGCTAAGCTTATAAAAATAAAAATATATTTTCGTAAAAACTGCTCTTTTAAAGAGAGGGTAAAAACCCCTAATAGAGAAATGATGCTTACTATTATAACGCTTACAAAAGCATAAATGTATGTAATAATCATGTTGTTTATATAATTATAGCAAAAAAAATCTAGGTTAACAGTCCCAATTTAAAAACTTGCAAATTTGATCTTAGAATTTTTTGGCAAATCATCATCTTCCTGATCTTCAGAATTCTCTTCGTTTTCTTCTACATTATCACTTGTTAAAAATCCTCCTGCCTGCAATGTCCATAATTTTTTATACAAACTTTCTTGTTTGGCTAAAAGATCATTATGGCTTCCCTCTTCAATTATTCTCCCATCTTCAATTACAATAATTCTATCCATTTTTTGGATTGTTGACAGCCTATGAGCAATAACAATTGTTGTTTTTCCTTGCATCAAGTTACTTAGGGCATCCTGAATTAACATTTCAGAATGAGAGTCTAAGCTTGAAGTTGCTTCGTCTAAAATTAAAATAGGCGCATTTTTCAAAATTGCCCTGGCAATTGCCACGCGCTGACGCTCGCCTCCTGATAATTTAATTCCCCTCTCACCCACATAAGTATCTAATCCATCCGGCAAGTTTTTAATAAATTCATCGCAGTGGGCAAGTTTTACGGCGTTTGTAATTTCTTTTTTTGATGCGCCCAACTTTCCATAGGCAATATTTTCAGTAAGGGTCCGATGAAATAACACCGGGTCTTGAGGGACCATAGAAATACTTTTTCTTAAGCTATCTTGAGTTACCTGCTGAATATCTTTACCATCAATCATAATCTTACCCGATGTAGGCGAGTATAAACGCAATAGTAATTTTACAAAAGTTGTTTTACCTGCTCCAGAAGGCCCTATTAATGCCACCCGTTCGCCTGCCCCGATAATTAAATTTATATTTTCCAGCACTTTTCTTGTTTCATTAAAACTAAAATTTAATTCACTAAATTCAATCTCCCCCCTTTTTACTGCCAATTCTTTTGCCTTTGGAATATCTTTTATTTCATGGGGCAACATCATAATCTCAACCATTTCTTTAGCATCAGCATAACTTTGGTATACATCTTTGATAATTCTAGTAAATACCCAAAGCTGGTCTATTAAATATAAAATGTATACCTGCAACAATACGAAAAATCCTACAGTTACCAGACCCTTTTGCCAGTATTTTATGGCAAAATAAAATACTATGATTTCTATTGAAAAACCCAAGAAACTCTGGACCGCTTCAATCATCGCCACCAAGTTCCAATTAAATTTTGTTATTCTAGACTGTTCGTTGGTAATTTTTTTGTATCCCGCCGACTCAAACCCAAATCTATTAAAAAGCAAAACAGTGTTTTGGTTGGTTATAGTATCTGCCAAATAAGCGGTTGTTTTTGAATCTATTTCGGCAACGGCAAAATCATATCTTATTTTCCATATGGAAAATATAATGTTAAATAATAAAAAAGTAGTTGCCCACGCTAAAATAATCAACGCAATCCAGGGGTTAATAAAATATACAATGATAATAATAGAAACAACCTTTATCGCCAAGGAAAACATATCCCACATAATCCTGTCTGCCAACCGCTCAAATGCTCTTCCAAAACGGCTAACCCTTTGTACTAAAGACCCTGTAAAATTATTGGTAAAAAAACTATAAGAATGTTCAATTAAATAATCATATGCTTGTTGTTTTAAGCGTACGATTACATCATTTTGAAAACTAATATTACAAAACCCATGCAAGCGGTAAAAAACCCATAACACCCCATGAAACATTGCAACATATATGATAATTGTAATTAACTGGCTAGCCACATCGGTATTACCGGAATTATTCGCAATGATATCAAAAAATTTCTTATAAAAGAGCGGAGTAATAACGCTAATAATATTAATCACCAAGGTAGCGGAAACTATAAAAAATAGTAACCATTTTTGCGGCTTCATTCCCTTCCAGAAACTTTTTGTTATATCCCAAAATGTTACTTTTGGGTAAATAATTTTATTCATTGTTTTTATGCTACCACTTTTTATTAAAATAAAAAATCCGGACTTAATATGCCTCCGGATTTTTTATAACAAACAATTTATTTAATTACACTTCCTGGCATCACATCTTTATCGGGATTTAATAATACCGGCCCACTGCCATCCGCACACAAAATCATTCCCTGGCTTTCCAATTCACCCATCTTTTTCGCTTCTAAATTAAATACAAATGGACAAAGTTTTCCTATCAATGCTTCTGGTTCATAAAACTTTGCAATCCCTGCTAAAATTTGCCTTTGGACTATTTGACCTGGCTTTCCTTCGTCAGCACCAAAATCAACTTGGAGCTTTAAAAGTTTATTTGAATCTTCAAGTTTTTCTGCAGATACTATTTTGCCAATCCTAATATCTATTTTTTTAAAATCTTCAATGGTTATCATTTCTTTTTTTCACCTTTAGTATGGCTTTGGTCTAACCTTTTTGCTAAGCCCCAATTTCTTACAATCAACTTTTGCCTGAAATTTTGAAAATGTAATTTAGCTTTCTGATATTTTTTAGATAAATATTCTTTCATTATTTATGATAATAGACCCACTGCGTAAAGATTTTTCTACTGCAAATTGAATATTTTGGCTGCAAATTCCCAAAATCTTCGCGGCTTATCCTTTGGATAAGCCTTGTCAATTTTTGAAATTTCCAACTCAAAATATTCAATTTTCCTAACGAAAACCTTTACGCATTGAGTCTAATTTAATTTTTACTTATATTTTTATATTAAACACACGCCTCCGTTTTTCTTGCAAATTTTTGCGGTATCTTTCACTAAAAAATAAAATGATACCAAAAGCAATAAAATCGCAATAAAAGATAACTCAATTCCATAAAAAGGCAAATATGCAATAGCTCCGCCTAATCCTAAAAATGCAATAACTGACAAGCCACAGCTAGCACAACCACTGCTTATAATACCCAACAATGAACTTCCCCCCACCACAAAATTTATTTTCCCGAAAGAGCGCAAAATAAAAATCCTTTTTACTATAAGTGACACATTAAGTCCTGTTAGAAAAGAAATAATAAATAAAAGTGCTAAACTCGGGCGACTCATTGATGTCCACATTCCCCAAAAAAGTGATGTCATCAAATTATATTTATATTCTAATGAGTAAGCGCTAAATAAAGTATCTTTTACGAGGCTCACATTCATCAAATATACAGTTATCGCAATGTAGAAAAATGCAATTACGATGGTAGAAAGAATAAACTTTTTAGTCCAAAATATTTTCATTTATTTTACAAGAACTTCGTAATATATCACAATTTGGTCTTGATCATAAAGAATGGTATTTTCGTAATCGTAAGTTTCTTTGCCATTAACTGTCTGGCGCATGGTGTGATTTTGATCAATTTTATAATCAAAAATTTGGTCTTTAGTATATATTTTATCCCAAACCGCAAAAAAATCAGATAAAGTAAAATCCCTTTTTTCTGGAGACTCCACATGGATTTTTCCAGTATTATCATGAGTATGAAGCGCATTCATACAGCCAGAATTAATTCCAATATTCTTAGTAATTTCTTGTTTTTGACCATCAATAAAAATTTCCAAATTAGGGTGAATATGAAATTCAGTTGCCATATCGGTGGTACAAGTTAATGCAACCTCCCTATTTGTTTTTTGAGAACTTATTTTTTTAGGAGCTGAATTTTTAAATACAATAAAAAAAAGTATTACTAAAGAAATAATAATAATTCCAATGATCCACCAAATTACCGGTGATAATTCTTTGCGATTATTCATAATAATGATTAACTTATTACCTAGAGAATTTATTTACCCATCGTTTTGATAAGCTTTTCTTCAATAATGACTTTAAAGGCGTCAAAGGGTTGAGCCCCTACCACCATTGCCCCATCTATTAGGCCATCGCTAGTTGATTCGCCTATAAAAAATGAAGGTGTACCCGATACTCCGGCTTTGCTGCCGTCGGCAATATCTTTTAGAATTTCTTCTTTATACTTGTTTGAATCAATACATTGCTGCAGTTGAGTTGAGTTTATTGATAAGCTATTTGCGATAGTTGTAAGATCTTCAAGTTTTAACCCATTTCCATTTGAAGTAGTTTTTTTGAATATTTCATCATGATATTTAAAATACATTTGGTCTCCCCCCTGCTCCCTTGCGCATTCAGCAGCCATAGCTTCGGTAGTTGCAAGTGGATTATGGCCGTCAACGGCAATAAAATCTCTAAATACTAGCTTTACTTTACCCGTATCTATGTAGTCTTTTTTAATATCAGGATACACTTGTAAAAAATGTCTTTTGCAAAAAGGACATTCATAATCAGAAAATTCAATCATGGTTATTGGAGCATTTTTATCTCCTAATACCGCATCATTATCAACCGAAACTTTTACAGGACCTTGCACCTGTTGGTTGTTATTTTGGTTATTATTATTATTAACGGTGTTGCTTGAAGAATTCATATCACTGTACAAAATAGTACCACTAATAATAATTGAGGCAACAATAATTGACAACGGCAAAAATAACTTGTATTTTTCATTGTGCTGCGACCGTGGTTGCGGTTGTGGTTGCATTTGATTTTGCATATTTTCCATTTTTTTTGTTTTGTGGGCAATAATAATTTACTGGTTAAAACCAAAAAATTACCATTACTCAAATTTATTAATATTAATACTCTTTATTATAACAAAAAATACATTGTGTTGTAAAATAGTGCTTTTGAGTTATTTTTTTGAACGAACATTTTTTAATTCAAAGTATATTATGGATTATTTCTTCCATCATCTGTAATGGGTATCTCTGGTCCCAAATATTTGGGTTTTATATTAAATATCAAATATAATATTGCTTTTTCGTTTGCAAACACTTCACGGATATAATTACTAAAAAGAATTTTACCACCATCAGCATTAACTCCATACGCATTTATACCAAGATAGTGCGCAATAAATACCGCACGCGGCAAGTGAAATGATTGACTTACAATAAGAACAGAATCAACCTTAAAAATATCACGGGCGCGATACATGGTGCTATGAGTATCAAAACCCGCGTGATCAAGAAAAATATCTTGGTCTAAAACACCCTTATTTAAAAGATAAATTCTAACCGGATTAACTTCGTTATAGGTTACCGTGCCATTATCTCCAGACACAAGAATTTTTGATACTTTTTTTGCGTTATATAATTGAATTGCGGTATCTACACGATCTTTTAATATTGGAGAAAGACTACGATCTGGTAATACCGATGCCCCAAGTATAATTGCAGTTTGAGCATTGAGAATTTGGGAATCTTTGTTATAAATATATGGTTTAGTGGTAAATAAAATTAGACCATTAACCGCAACAATTACAATAATAATTATCAAAAAGATGCTTATAATAAAACGGGAAACTCGCTTCATATTAAAAGGCATAGGTTAAATCATTAATACTAAAGTTGGTGCCCCACTAAACCAAAAATCCATTCTAAAATCTTGTTTAAAAAAGGCCGTTTTCTCCAAACATCTAAATTAATTTCTTTGCATTTTGCCAAATCTGCATTAAATTGTTCGCGCATCTTAAGGCCGAAAGGCTCGCTTAGAATACATAATATATTTTCTTCGTTTAACTCTTCAGAGCGAACATCCATATTCGCAGACCCTACAATAGACCAGCAATCGTCAACCAGAAAAGTTTTGGAATGAATCATGGTCGGTTGAAATTCATAAATTTTTACACCAGCAGAAAGAAGTTGATCATAAAAAAATCTTCCCGCATGGTACACTATTCTCTCATCATTATTGGTATTAGGAACCATTAAAATAACCTCTATTCCTTCTTGTGCTTTTTGAATAAAAACTTGACGCATATATCGGCTCGGGAAAAAATAGGAATTTTGAACATAAATCCCTTTTTGAGCAGCCATACAAGAGAGCCAATATACATTCCGCAAAAGACTTGTTTCTAATGCAGGTGAGCTGGTAAGACTTACCCATTTTGATTCTGTGAGCTCCTCTCCAATTGCCGGATATACATCGTCACCCGTAAGAATTTCACCGCACGCATTAGTCCATAGAGTATTAAAAACTTTTTGGATCGCGCGCGCTTGAGCACCAGATACTTTAAACATCATGTCGCGCCAGTGATCTTTATCTTGTGCATTCCCAGTCCATTCCTGACCAATAGCAATGCCTCCGGTATATCCAAATTTCCCATCCATAATAAAGGCGCGACAGTGATTGCGCCTATGATACCTGGCTACCGTGCCAAATCTTAAAGGGCGAAACATTACAATTTTTATCCCCGCTTTTTCAAGTTGGAACTGAGTTGCTTCTGAAAATTTATTAGATCCATTTCTGTCAATAAGCAACCGAACCTGCACTCCTTCTTGTGATTTACGCAATAACGCACTTATTATTTGTTGGCCAATCGCTTCTTGTGGACGAAAAATAAAAACCGCAATATGAATGGTTTTTTTAGCATTTTCAATATCAGCTAAAAGCGATGAAAAAAATTCATCTCCATTGTTTAATATTTGAGGCACCGCGCCATATTCAAAAGTAGTGCGACTTATAGCCTCCAAAGCCCTAAGAAAACTTTCGTCAAAAAAACTGACCCGCCCCCTTAAATTAAACTTTCCAGGACCACGGCCCAAGGAAGTGAAAACAGATAAAAACCAAAAACTTAGGCCAAGAAGTCCTAATATAATTAAAAATATTTCAAGTAAAATTATTAACATCAATAGTAAAAGATTTTTTTATTCAACTACATAAAAATTTTATATATAAACTTTAGAAACTTCACTATCTTAATAATAACACAAACAAATTCTCCATGCTATTTCAAACCAAAAGCCGCCCTTAAAGGTGGCTTTTGAAAAAAATGAGTTACAGTGGCCACTCAACGGGAAGCTTACCCACAAAAGGATAATCCCCAAATAACACATCAACAATTCCAGACGCTTCACTACCCGGCAACCAAGAAGCCACAACTCCATCCCATGCATAAATATATTTTTTAATATCCAATGGCCTGCCCGAAACAATAACCACTATTAATTTTTTACTTTTTGTTTTTACTTTTTCTATAGTTGCCAAATCTTGGGCACTTAGGCTTGGGTTAGCATTATCCCCCCAACCCTCTGCATACGGTTTTTCCCCCACCACAGCAATCCCCACATCGGCAAGAGCTTCTTGTTTTGAAAAATTACCATCCAAACTATATTCAACTTTGGTATTTTGAAAAACCGCACTTTTTATTGCCTCCAAAATAGTTGTGCCCGTAAGGCCGTAACTACCATCAATACCCTGCCACTCTATTGTCCACCCCCCTGCCTGTCGCCCCAAATTATCTGCAGCTAAACCGCCAACAATAATTTTACCGGATGATTTTGACAACGGTAGCGCTGAATTTTTATTTTTCAATAACACTTGTGATTTACGCACCGCTTCCCTGGCCAAAGTGCGATGCTCTGCGTTGCCAATTACAGATAACCCATTCTCTGTAGCTTGAGGACGGTCAAATAAACCTGTTTTAAATTTTACAGTTAAAATTCTACGGACAGCATCATCTAATCGCTCTTTTGATATATCTCCCGACGCTAAAGCTTTTTGCATGTTAGACATAAAATCTTTATATTCAAACGGAGTCATCACCATATCCACACCCGCATTAATGGAAGTTACCAAAGAATCATATCTGGTATTAGAAACTTGATATACGCCATACCAGTCGGAAACTACAAAACCTGAAAAGCCAAGTTCTTTTTTTAATACATCGGTTAAAAGATAGTGATTGCCGGTATTATTAACTCCATTCCAGGTAGCGGTACTTACCATCACAACCTGAACTCCGCCGGTTACCGCTTTTTGAAAAGGAACCAAATGTGTTGCACGCAATATATTTTCATTAAGAGTGATATTCCCTTCTTCTATTTTAAAATCTTTATTGCGAGAAGTTCCATATTCCATAGCGCCTCCTCCGATAAAATGTTTGGCAGTGGCAAGCACATTAAAATAACTACTTGAATTATCTTGAGTTCCTTTTATATATGCAGTCCCTAAATTTGCGACATTTACGGTATTTGCCCCAAAAGTTTCGTAGGTCTTACCCCAACGAATATCGCGAGCTACATCAAGATTAGGGGAATAACTCCAATAAATTCCGGTGGCAGCCATTTCGTTTGCAGTAGCTTTTGCAACGCGTCTAACTAAATCAGCATCCCTTGTTGCACCCAAACCAATAGAGTGGGGAAAAACCGTAGCTCCCAGCACATTAGCATGGCCATGAGTAGCATCAATTCCATATAACAGGGGGATTTTCAAA
>MHOW01000023.1:0-16877 GCA_001820215.1 Candidatus Staskawiczbacteria bacterium RIFCSPLOWO2_01_FULL_33_13
TATCTTTTAATAAGAAAAACCAGACAGTAAATTCTTATTTAGGAATGATAAAAAACTGCAATGCTTTCAAATTAAATCAGAAAATTCTGTCTATAATTCCTTTACGTGATTTGAGTACATGATGTTATGTTAAAAATATTATTGATTTTTTATTCCAAAAAATAATAGAAAAATAAGTGAAGGGCTAGATCGCTTTACGCGAAAAAAAATTACTATATTTTTGTTATATGATTCTCTAATTTATGATATAATGAAAAAATATGAAAACACTCATTGTTGCTAATTGGAAGATGAATCCCTCAACCAAAAAAGAGGCTAAAAAGCTTTTTGATTCAGTTAGGAAAAGCACAAAAGGAATTAAAAATATAGAAGTGGTAATATGTCCGCCTTTTGTGTATTTGTCATTATTTTCGGGGTTAAAACTTGGTGCACAGAATGTTTTTTACCTGTCGGCAGACAGGCAGGTAAAGAAAAGTGGAGCTTTTACGGGCGAAGTTTCTCCTTTAATGCTTAAAGATTTAGGCGTGGAATATGTAATCATCGGCCATTCTGAATCTAGAAAATATCTTAATGAAACAGACGAAGTAATAAATAAAAAAATCAAGGAATCTTTATTGATTGGGTTAAAACCAATTCTTTGTGTTGGCGAAACAGATGAGGAAAAAAACTCAGGCAAAAAATTAGAAGTTTTAGAAGTTCAAATTACGCAAGCCTTAAAAGGCGTAATGAAATCTGAGGCTAAAAATATTGTTATTGCTTATGAGCCGGTATGGGCAATCGGCACTGGTAATAATTGTTCGGTTGATGAAACAATGAGCTCTATTTTACTAATAAGAAAAATTATTTCAAAATTATATAATAGAGAAATAGCAGATACTACAAAAATTATTTATGGAGGAAGTGTTGATAGTAAAAATACAAATTCGTATATAACGCAAACGGGGGTGAATGGTTTGCTGGTTGGGGGCGCTTCTTTGAATGCAGAAGAATTTATTGAAATTATCAAATCGCTTTGAATCAATATGAATAAAGGTCGTAGAGTATTTTTAAATATTATATATACCATGTTAATGCAAAAAAAATTATTTACTGCAGTATTTGTTTTGTGTTTAGCGTTTGCGTCACCAGTATTTGCGGCAATAGTTATTCCACCTCCTACGCCTACACTTCCTGAAACTAAAGATGATTGCAAAGATGGGGGCTGGCAAAATTATGAGGGTGTTTTTAAAAATCAGGGAGATTGCGTGAGTTTTGTTGCAACCGAGGGAAAGAATCAGCCAGATGGACAGTAATATATTCTTACTTTGAATTACAAAATGCACATTTTAAAAGATTTTTCGCGTCTTTTCTTCAAATTCCAGCCGAAAATTCGCTATAAATTTTTTTCGTAGTCTTTGACTACGGTAAAAAATTCTATCAAATTTTCAACTTGGAATTTGAAAAAAATCCTGCGAAAGCATTTTGTAATTCAAAGTTTTTAAAAACTATTTTTTAGCCGTTGTGAAGACAGCGGCTTTTTTAATTATTTTACATTAGGACTACTTGCACATTTTTTATTTTGCAGTACATTTAAGTTATGAATGGCAAAATAATAAGCAGTGGCCAATTTTACAGCCCAAGTAAGGGTAATTTAGAGTTTGGAGAAGTTATAAAAGAAATTTATAATTATATTCAGGAACAGCCTGAATTTTTTTATGATATTGTAGTAGGATGTGATTCTCCGTCAAGTGATAAGCCCTTTTTTCCAATTGCAATAGTGATATTACGCACTGGGGCCGGAGGCAGATTTTTTTTAAAAAAAATGCATTACCCTGATGCGTATTTAAAAAGATTTATGCATATAAATTGGAAAAACAGAATTTTACAAGAAGTATATTTATCATGCGAATTAGCACTGTCTTTAAGGGAAACACTAGAAAGAGAGTTTGGTAAGGCAACTCCTTCGTTTAACTATCAATTCCAATATATTCATGCAGATGTTGGTGAGCAAGGAAAAACAAAAGAAATGGTTAAGGAGGTGATGGGATTGATTAAAGCCAATGGTTTTGAACCAAGAATCAAGCCCTTTTCATTTGCTGCGTCGGTTGTGGCAGATAGGTATACATAAGTCTAGAAAATAGAAATTAGTAAATAGAAAGTAGAAGAACGCCGGAAAAACCGGCGTTTTTGTATTTATTAATTTTTATTGTATAATCAAATATTATGAAATCATCTGAATTGCGTCAGAAATTTTTAGATTTTTTTGAAAAAAGGGGGCATAAAATTATTACTAGCGCTTCTTTAATTCCAGAAAATGATTCTTCCACATTGTTTATTGGTTCTGGTATGCAGCCATTAATACCTTATTTACTTGGAGAAAAACATCCAAAAGGAGTTCGTCTTTGCAATTCCCAAAAATCATTTAGAACAGAAGATATAGAAGAAGTTGGCGATGGAAGGCATAATACTTTTTTTGAGATGCTGGGTAATTGGTCATTGGGGGATTATTTCAAAAAAGAACAGTTGCCTTGGATTTATTCTTTTCTGATAGATGAAATAAAATTAAATCCAAATAAAATATATGCGTCAGTTTTTTATGGAGATGAACAAATAGGTGTTCCGAAAGACACAGAATCAGTTGCTATTTTAAAAGAGATATTTAAAAAATATGAGATTGATGCAGAAGATACAGATTTTGTAGGGGGAAAAGAAATGAAAGAGGGTGAAAGGATTTTTTATTATCCTTCTTTGAAAAATTGGTGGTCAAAGTCGGGGCTTCCCCAAAAAATGCCTATTGGAGAAATAGGCGGACCAGATAGTGAAATATTTTACGATTTAGGAATTGAATTAAAAAAACATGAAAATTCTTTGTGGGCTAAACAATCTTGTCATATAAATTGTGATTGCGGAAGATTTATTGAAATTGGAAACAATGTATTTATTGAATATAAAAAAACTAATAAAGGTTTTGAAAAATTAGAACAGAAAAATGTTGATTTTGGCGGAGGTTTTGAAAGACTTGTAATGGTAAACCAAGGTTTAGATAATATTTTTGAAACAGATTTATTTTTAAATATTATCAAAAAAATTGAAGAGTTATCTGGTAAAAAATACCAAGATGATAAAAAATCTTTCGAAGTTATTGCAGATCATATAAAATCAGCAACATTTATAATGGGGGACAATAAGAGTATTGTGCCAAGTAATACTGGTCAGGGCTACATTGTGCGACGATTAATAAGGAGAGCTATCAGGTTTGGCCAAAAATTGGGAATTAAAGAGGGAAATTGGGTTGAAAAAATAACAAAAATTATCGTAGATGATTATAAAAATGTGTATCCTGAATTGGAAACAAAAGCAAAAGTTATCAAAGAAGAATTATTAAAAGAAGAAGTAAAATTTAATCAAACATTAGAAAAAGGATTGAAAGAATTTGAAAGAGGAGAAGATCCGTTTATTCTTTTTACTACTTATGGATTTCCCATTGAATTTACAGTTGAATTAGCAAAAGAAAAAGGCCAAGAAATAAATTTAAAAGATTTTGAAGAAAAATTAAAGAAACATCAAGAACTTTCAAAGACTGCGTCAGCGGGGATGTTTAAAGGGGGATTGGCGAATCATGAACCTCAAACTATTAAATTACATACAGCTCATCATTTATTATTAGCAGCTTTGCAAGAAATATTTGGCAAATCAGTGAAACAAAAAGGAAGTAATATAAATGCTGAAAGATTAAGGATTGATTTTTCTTTTGATAGAAAAATCACCGATGAAGAAAAAAAGAAAATTGAAGATATTGTAAATGAAAAAATAACGCAAGACTTAAATGTAGTGAAAAGAGAAATGCCTAAGGAAGAAGCTCAAAAAACTGGAGCAGAAATGGAATTTGGTGTAAAATACGGTAATACGGTGTCTGTTTATTTTATTGAAGATAAAAAGGGAAATATTTTTAGCAAGGAATTTTGTGGAGGACCCCATGTGCCAAATACATCTTTGTTGGGCAAGTTTAAAATTGTAAAAGAAGAAGCAGTAAGTGCTGGAGTAAGAAGAATAAAAGCAATTCTAGAGTAATTATCAATTATCAAGTATCAATTATCAATCAATCCATTAATCGGTGGATTAAATCAATAAATTATCAAGCCGGGTTTTTTTGATAATTTAAAAATTGGAAATTTATTGAAAATTGGGAATTGGGAATTGAAAATTTAGTTTGTTATGCCAAAAAAAATATACGATATTCTGCCTCCAAAATTAGCTAATAAAACAGAAAACACTGCAAAATCTTTTGCTACTCATGAGAAAAGTCATGGACAGCAAAAATTAAAAAAACCAAAAAAATCTAGTCCAATTATTTTAGACAAAAAAGACAAAAGATTTCCTTTAAAAGAAATTCTAATTGGAGGCGGGGTTATATTAATTTTATTGTCCATTTATCTTTATAATAAATTGCCTAAAGCCCAAATACAGATTTTACCTAGAATGGAGCAGGTGTCCCAAGAAGAAAAAATAGTAGCAGATAAGTCTATTGGTGAAGTTGATATAATAAAAAAAGTTATTCCTGCATATTACGCAGAAGAAACCCAAGATAGTTGGCAAGAATTTCAATCAACCGGCATTGTGTCAAATGACAAAAAAGCAACCGGCAGTGTTAAAATTTATAATAAATTAGATTCTTTAGCTCCCCTTACTTTAATAAAAGGCACTCATTTTTTATCAGATTCGGGTAAATCTTTTGTAATTGTTGATAGGGTTATTATTCCTAGCGCTCAATATCAAAAAGGAAAACTAGTGCCTGGATCGGTTACCGCTAAAGTTGAAGCTAAAGAAGCTGGAGAAGATTATAATATAGGAAATTCTAAATTTTCAGTGCCAAAATTATCTGGAACAGTATATTACTACAGTATTTATGCAGAATCTAGTAGCCCCATGGTGGGAGGGTATGTGGGAAATGTTAAAAAGGTAACAAAGGATGATATTCAAAAAGCCCAGGATGATTTGACAGAAAAATTATTAGAGCAGGCTGAGGTTGCATTAAAAAGCAAACTTACTCCGGATGATATTTTAATAGATGATTCTGTGGTAAGGGATATTATTAGTTTTAGTTCTACGATTAAACAAGACACAATAATAGATAAGTTTGGCGCAGAGGCAAAAGTAAAAGTTTCGGGTTTAATTTTTAAAAAGCAAGATTTAGAAAAATTTGTTAAAGATAGTATTGTTGCAAAATTACCTCAAAATAATAGTGTATTAGAAACAAGTTTAGATATTAATTATAATCCTGGAGTAATTGATAATAAAAATGGAAAAGTAACTTTAGATTTAGATTTTTCTGCCAAAGTATATCAAGATATAAATACACAAGAATTGGTTGAATTATTTTCATTACAAACCACCGAAGAAATAAAAGAGATTGTTAATAGCGTAGAATATAGCGATAAAATTTCTGAAGCAAAAATTACTTTTTGGCCATTTTGGGTCAAAAAAGCGCCAAAAAATAAAGATAGAATAGTAATAGATTTAGTTTTTGAATAGACCACCCAAAGCACAGAATACTTTCTCCAGACCTGGCGAATTTCGCCGAAGCGAAATTGCGCCTGGGTCTCGAAGGGATTTTTTGTGTTTTATTAGTTAGGGGCAAATAGTTGACTAATACAAGTTAATTTGTTAGTATTATTTCTATTAAATGGAATCAGATAATAATTTAAATATTAGCCCAAATAGTGATCAGAATGCGAGTTTGCAAAATCCAGTTAATCAAGAATTGGGTAGCTTGGACTCAAAAAAAATTATAAAAAAGGAAGGCAGGGTCATTGAGGCTTTACCGAACGCCTTTTTTAAGGTATTATTGGACGATGGTAGCGAGATAATTGGATTTTTATCTGGTAAGATGAGACTTAATAGGATTAAGATATTAACCGGTGATAAGGTTACCCTAGAGATGTCGCCATACGACGAAAAAAAGGGAAGAATTGTATATAGACTGAAATAATCAAAAAATTAAATGAAGGTTAAGCCATCCATAAAAAAAATTTGTAATAATTGCCAGATTGTTAAAAGAGAGGGTCGTCTTTTCGTTATGTGTAAAAAAAATCCAAAACATAAACAACGACAAGGTTGAGCTAAGCGAAGCTTAGTGAAATCGAGCACTTAAATTATTTTTTTATGTGGTATGTATATGTGTTAAGAAAAGAAGATGAAAAAACTCTACAATAGAATAAGAATAGTTTAAAAATAATTTAAGTGCTTGAATAAATAATAAAATATATGATAACCAAGCACCGAAACGCTAATGCGTTTGGTGCTCGGTGTCAATTTTTATAAATAAAAATTGCCATGCCACGAATTGCAGGAGTTAGTATTCCTGAAAATAAACGAGTAGAGATAGCAATTACTTATATTTACGGTATAGGTAATTCTTTGAGTAAAGAAATTTTAAAAGAAACTAAAATTGATCCAAATAAAAAGGCTAAAGATTTAACGCCTGCGGAAGTGAATAGTCTTAAGGAAGTCATTGAAAAAACCCACAAAATTGAAGGAGATTTAAGAAGGCAAGTGATGATAAATATTAAAAGATTAAAAGATATTGGAACTTGGAGGGGATTAAGGCATATTAAAAAACTACCCGTTAGAGGTCAAAGAACAAAAACTAATACCAGAACCGTAAGAGGAAATGTAAGAAAAACTATGGGATCAGGACGCAAGCCTGCGGCAGCACCGACATAATTAAGTGCGACTCCAATTTACAAATAACACTCGAATTTACGAATACGAAAATTAGTAGATTAGTGTGTCATTGGTATATTAGTGTCGCTAAGCGAAGCGATGGGAAAAAAACATGTTACAGAGGAAAATCAAGAAGAAGCCATAAAAGAGAAAGAAAAAGTTGATGCTACCTTAAAAAAGGAAGTGAAGGTAAAAATGGCTGATAGGGTTTTGGAAGGCAAGGTGTATGTCTCTTCTTCTTACAATAATACTATCATTACTCTTACTGATTCTAGGGGGCAGGTTTTGGCTTCCAAATCAGCAGGTGCGGTAGGTTTTAAGGGTACAAAAAAGGCAACTTCATTTGCTGCATCCCGCGTAGCAGAAGCAATTGCTAATGTGTGCAAGAAATTAGCTATTGAGAAAATAAGTGTTTTAATAAAAGGAATAGGAGCCGGCCGCGAATCTGCAGTAAGAACCCTTGTTAATCAATCATTAAATGTAGTTTCAATAAAAGATATTACGCCAATTCCTCATAATGGATGCAGGCCTAAGAAAATAAGGAGAGTGTAATTCACTATAACCTATAAATAACAACATAAGATGTTAAACAATCAATTTAAAAACGACAAATCTTCTTTGCAGAATTTTTCACCAGCGCCGGTTGCTATAAAAAATAAGAAAAGGGAAAAAACTGCTTCTGAATATAAAAAATCGTTACAAGAAAAACAAACTCTTAAAAGATTGTATGGGTTATCAGAAAAGCAATTTAAAAGATATGTAAAAGAATCTTTGCAGAAAACACAGAGAGTTGAGAATGTGTCAGACGAACTTATAAAACGCCTTGAAAAAAGATTGGATAATGTAGTCTTTAGGTTGGGCTTTGCTCAATCTAGAAAACATTCTAGACAGCTTGTTAATCATTCCTATTTTTTAATAAACGGAAAGTCAGTTAATATTCCTTCTTTTCAGGTTACAAAAGGCGATGTGATTGCCATTAAAGAAACTAAGAAAAAGAAAAGCGTATTTAAAGACTTGCCAGCAATATTAAAGAAAACAGAGGTGCCTTTGTGGTTGAATATTAATAAAGAAAAATTTGAAGGAAAAACGATAGGGGATCCAAGTTTGTTAGAAGTTAATCCGCCTGTAGAAATTTCACTTATATTTGAGTTTTATTCACGCTAAAACTAGAAAATAGAAGTTAGAAAATAGAAAATAGAATCGTAACGCTTCGTATTCTAGATTCTACTTTCTAGATTCTAGATTCTAAAATTATGATTTCTCTTCCATTAGAGCCTAAAATAATTAAGAAAGATAAAAATCAGGCTATTTTTGAAATACAAGGTCTTTATCCAGGGTATGGCGTTACCATAGGAAATGCTCTAAGAAGAGTCTTGCTGTCTTCATTAGAAGGGGTAGCAGTAACAGAAGTGAAGATAAAAGGTGCTCCTCATGAATTTTCTACATTACCAGGAGTTTTAGAAGATGTTATTATAATGCTTTTAAATCTTAAAAATTTGAGATTTAAAATATATGAAGGAGTTTTGCAAAAAGTTGAGCTTTCGGTAAAAGGTGAAAAGAAAGTAACCGGTGCTGATTTTAAAAAGTTTGCACAAATTGAGCTTGTAAATCCAGAATTTCATGTGGCTACTATTACTGATAAGAAAACAGAACTTAACATAGAAATTACCATAGAAAAAGGTATAGGGTATGAACCAAAAGATCAAAGAAAAACAAAAAAATTAGATATAGGCACTATTGCACTAGACGCTATTTTTACCCCAATTAAGAATGTAAGTTTTCAAGTTGAAAATATGCGAGTAGGTGAAAGAACTGACTTTGATAAATTATCTTTGCAAATAGAAACTGATGGAACGCTTACTCCAGAAGAAGCATTTTATCAAGCTTGTGAAATATTGATTAAACATTTTAATTTAATTTTTGAGGGTAAAAATGCAGTATTAGAAAATAATACAAAAGAAGATTCAATGGAAGAAGCAAAAGTGAAATCTAAAAAGAAAGCAACTAAAAAAGCTAAAAATGAGAAAAAGAAATAAAGGCAGAGCATTATCAAGATTAAAAAATCAAAGAAAGGCACTTTTACAAACCTTAACTGTTAGTCTTTTTTTACATGAAAAAATAAAAACAACCGAAGCAAAAGCTAAAGAACTTAGAGTAGTAGCTGAAAAATGTATCACAAAGGCAAAAACTAATTCAGTAGCTAATCGCAGGCTTTTAACCCAATCTATAACACCATTAATAGTTAAAAAATTATTTAGCGAAATTGCTCCTAGGTACATTCAAAGACAAGGAGGATATACAAGGATTATAAAACTTGAACCTCGCAAATCAGATGGAGCAAAAATGGCAATTATAGAGCTAGTAAAATAAGTTATATAATTATGGATCTAATAAAAAGAGAAAATCATATCATTGATGCAACCGATAAAGTATTGGGTAGATTAGCTACTCAGGTTGTGGTGTTGTTAAGAGGAAAAAGCAAAGTAGGGTTTGCGCCGTATAAAGATATTGGAGATTTTGTGACTGTGAAAAATGTTGATAAACTAAAATTCACTGGAAAAAAGTTTACCGATAAAATATATTACCATCATACTTTGTATTTGGGAGGATTAAAAAAAACTACGATGAAAGAAATAAAAGATAAAAAAGGCACATCTGAAATATTTAGAAAGGCGGTGATGGGGATGCTAACCAAAAATAAATTGCGCGCTAAACAGATTAAAAGGTTGCGGTGCGAAAAATAGAAATTGTTTTGACAATTTATATATAAGTAGATTTAATAAAAAATGTTAAAAACTAAAATAAAAAAAATAGTGGCACCTGTTAAAAAAGCAGAGGAAATAAAAGAAACACTAGTTGTTGTTGAAAAAGAATCTGATAATTTTTTACCAGAAGATTTTCCTATAGAAAAAGAATTAGCTTCAAAGCCAGATCGTTATTTTGAAGCAGTTGGGCGTAGAAAAACCGCCGTTGCTCGCGTGCGTCTTTTTACTAGGGGCGAAAAGCAGTTTTTAGTTAATGGCAAGCCTTATCAGGAATATTTTACCATTGAGCATGACCAACAAACTGTTACTTCTTCTATGAGAAAAATGAAGTGCCTTGATAAGTTTAAAGTTACAGTAATTGTAAGGGGTGGGGGTAGAAATGCCCAAGCAGAAGCGGTAAGACACGGCACCGCAAGAGTTTTGGTAGATTTTAATAACAATTTTAAAAAGAGATTAAGAAAAGTTGGATATTTAACAAGAGATCCAAGAATGAGAGAGAGAAAGAAGTTTGGATTAAAGCGCGCAAGAAAAGCTCCGCAGTGGGCGAAGAGGTAACACGACTTATCAGAATTGTCAAAAAACCACTTCTCGGAGTGGTTTTGCTTTCCGCAAAAGATTGATGTAAAATGGATAAAGACACGCCTGTGTCATACGATATTTTATGTTAGACGCAACAATAATAAAACAAAATAAAAAAATTGATGATGCTGTATCTCGCGAGTTGTATTATGGCAAGTCGGGATTTAAATTATACAATGCAAATTGTTTAGATGTTCTTGCAGAACTTCCGGAAAATTCCATAGATATGATTTTTGCCGATCCGCCGTACTTTCTTTCAAACGGCGGGTTCACTGTTCACGCCGGAAAAATGGTTAGTGTTGATAAAGGTCAATGGGATGTTAGTAATGGATTAAAGAAAGATTTTGACTTTCATCTTGAATGGATAAAAGCTTGCCATAGAGTTTTAAAACCTCATGGAACGATATGGATTAGTGGAACTTATCACTCAATTTATCAATGCGGTTTCGCATTACTAGTTAACAAGTTTCACATATTAAATGATATCGCATGGTTTAAGCCTAATGCCTCGCCGAATTTAAGTTGTCGTTATTTTACCGCCAGCCATGAAACCCTAATATGGGCGCGTAAGGATAAAAAAGCAAAGCATACGTTTAATTATGATTTAATGAAAAATGGAGATTGGAAAGAAGATCAATTAAAAAAACCTGGTTTGCAAATGCGTTCAGTTTGGGCAATGGGAACTCCGAAACCTATTGAAAAAAAATTTGGAAAACACCCAACACAAAAGCCTGAAGATTTACTAAAAAGAATTGTGCTTGCAAGCACTAATAAAGGAGATTTGATACTCGATCCTTTTACCGGTAGTTCAACGACTGGGATTGCCTCTTATCTTTTCGGACGTAATTTTATTGGCATTGATGTTGAGCCAAAGTTTTTAGATGTATCAATAAAGAGATTTGAGGAGCTGGATCGCAACCTAAAAAATAAACATTTATAATTATGAAAATAATTACCCGCGCGGTTGCAATAAGAAATTTAAAAAAATACGTCAGCAGTGATTTAAGGAAATTAGCGTTAAAATACGGTGTTACGACTTACGAAACTGGAAAACAAAATAAAGGTTGGAAGGGGCTTGTTTTAGAACGCCTTGCAGGATTACAACCCAATATTTCAAAAGCACCCAATGGACTTACCTATGAATTAAAATCGGTTGCCTTTCGGACTGTAAATGGTGAATTAGTGCCAAAAGAAACTATGGCAATAACCATGATAAACCCCGAAGAATTAAAAGCCCACTCTTTTTTTGAAAGCCATTGTTGGACAAAATTAAAAACCATTATCTTTTGCGCAGTGGGTTGGGATGGCGTAAATTCAGAAGAAGCAAAACTATTGAAAGTTACCAGTTTAGATTTTACCGAAGACGACGATTTGATAAAAGAAATAAAAGCGGACTATGATTTCATACGCAATAAACTTATCACAGAGGGCTTTAGTGCCTTGACTGGCGCGGACGGAAAATGGATACAGGCCAGAACAAAAGGGGCGGGACACGGATCAACAAGCCGCGCTTTTTACGCGAGAACAGGTTTAGTAAAAAGAATTTTTGAAATTGCATCATAGAATAAAAATTAATTTAGAAATAAATATGACAGAAAATAGTTTTGATACTGAAAATTATAAAATTACCCAAGATACTTGGGGAGAAATCGGAAAAATAAAGGGTCCCCAAAACTTTTTTTGGTTTATTGGTTCTTTTATCGATTCTCCAAGTTTAGCGAAAAGGGATGACTTTGAGGTAAAGTATTGGGAGTTTAAAAAAGGAGAAGAGTATAAGCATAAACCGAAATTTCAAGTTTTATGCACGGAGTATAATTTTATTATTGAAGGAAAAATCATGGGTAGAATTGGTGATAAAAAAGGAATTGTACTTGAAAAGGGGGATTATATTGTTATTCGACCAGGGGAAATAGTAAATTTACAACAAGTAATAATTGAGGATGTAAAAGGGATTACAATTAAAACTCCTAGTAGACATGGTGATACAATAAAGAATGAAACAATTGAAAAATTGTTGAATTTTGAAAAATAGACTTGACTAGGTAAACCATCGCGATATAATGAACTTACTTAATTGACTGTCGGTTCTATTTTGTATCAAAGAGAGCCATCGAGCCACCGCAGTGGGCGAAGAGGTAATAAAATTAAAAAACTATTCAACAAAAAAACCGCGATGCGGTTTTTTTGTTTTTTGGTGTAATTAGTTATTTCTAAGGGATTAATTTTTCTGAAACTAAGATAGTATTTTGGGTAAGAATATATAATTTTCCATCTTCCTTATTAAATAATATTTCTGGGCTTTGAATATTAATATCTGCATTACCTTGTAAAGAAATGGTTTCTTTTAAACTAATTGCATTAATATTTCCCCTTTTGTCAATTTCAGAAATTATGATACTATTTTCCAGTGAGAATATTACATATTCATTATTTATCCAATGACATTCATTAATCTTTTTTGAAAATCTATTTAAAAATATTTTTTCGGGGTTATTGGAATTTAAAAAAGAAAACAATATTTCATGGTCGTTGCAATAAAGTATTTTTTGTCTATCGGGAGAAATTTGCATATTTTTTACAGAGCCATAAAAATTTTCAAAAGATTTTATTTTTTCGTCAAAAATAAATAAAGTATCGTTTTCTTTTAAAAATATAGTTTGGTTGAATATAAGTAGGGTATAAATATTTTTCTGATGTATGAAAATATCTCTTACACTTAGCTTTTCGGTGTTTTTTCTTTCCATGTTAAAATTATATAAAAAGCCATCTAAACTGAGCCATACAATATTTTTATCTAAAACTTTAAACGCTATAATATTTTTTATAATCGGGGTGTTTTTTTGGGTTGGGGATAGTTGGTTATTTTCCTCAATATCGGAATAATATAATGTATTATTTTTTATGATATACGCGTCTTCTAAAGTTTTTTTGTTAAAGGGTGATTGAGTTTTATCTTCCAGTATTTGGAATACGATATTATTTTTAAACAAAATTATATGTTCTAATTTTGTTACCTCGCGTTCTTTTACTTCAAGAGTTTTTTGATAATCATGGAAGCCTTCTTTTTTAATTACAACAGTATGTTGTTTTGGCAAAAGATTTTGCACAAAAACCGCATTTGATAGGATGCCAGTTTTTTTATTAATCTTAGAATCAATAATTACATTAGCTCCTTGTGGCAATGCCTTTACATAAATCCCACCAGTAGTTACTATTTTTTTATTTGCAACATCAACCCTGTATCCTAATGAATACATTACTATGTATGGAGCAATAAGCAGAAATAAAATAATACAAATGAAAAATATAATACGGCGGCTTTTTTTGGTCATTATAGTAAATATTATCAGAAATTTTGTTATTTTTCAATCGCTCCCAGTTTCTTTATTTCCTATAAAAAGTTATTTTATAGTCCCTAGAATTATAATACGATATCAACTATATAGTATTTTGTCAAATTTTTCATATTTGACAAGAGGAGGAAATAAGAATAATATTAACCATAATTTAAATTGTATGCCAAGCACAGACCAAAGTACTAAATTTCCTTAAAATTTAGTGCTCGGTTGTGCTCGGTGACAATTTTAATATATTAAAATTGTCAGATAAGTTTATTATTAATGGCAATAGGGAATTAGCAGGAGAAATTGAAGTGAGAGGATCAAAGAATGCAGCAGGCCCAGCGCTTGTGGCTTGTTTGCTTACGCAAGAAAGTTGCATTATTGATAACTTGCCTTTAATTGAGGATATACATATCACCATCGAAATATTAAAAGATATGGGTGCTAGTGCAGAATTTTTATCAGAAAGAAAGGTAAAAATAACTTGCCAAAATATTAGTCCCGAAAAAATAGATTTTGTAAAATTTGCAAAAACTAGAATTTCAGTATTATTTTTAGGTCCTTTGTTTGCCAGATTTAATGCATTTAAATTTCCTTCTCCTGGCGGAGATAAAATAGGGTTAAGGCCGATCACGGTGCAATTAAATGCTTTAAGAAAACTAGGCGCAAAAATTGAAAAAGAAGGTAGTGTGTATTCAGTTGAACGAAATGGAATTATGGCAAAAGAAATTGTGCTACAAGAATTTTCAGTTACTGCTACAGAAATTATTATGATGGCGTCGTGTTTAGCAAAAGGAAAAACAATAATTAAAGGTGCAGCCGCCGAGCCTCATGTAAAAGATTTAGGCGATATGCTTTTAAAAATGGGAGCAAATATAAAAGGGCATGGAACCCATGTAATTGAAATTGAAGGAGTGGAACAGTTGCATGGATGCGAACATACCGTAACTTCTGATTACCTTGAAGCGGGTACTTTTATTGTAATGGCCGCGCTGACTCCCGGAAGAGTTGTGGTAAAAAATATTGATTTTAACCACCTAGATTTATTTTTATCTAAGCTTGAAGAAATTGGCGTTAATTTTGATAGGCAAGAAAATTCAGTAACTGTTTTTTATTCGCCCTTTATAAAACCGGTAAAAGTGCAGGTGCTTCCGCATCCTGGTATTGCTACTGATTTATTGCCCATACTGGTTCCGCTATTAACGAGAGCTCAAGGAAAAAGCTTGATTCATGATCCTTTGTATGGGGGTAGATTTGGATACATAGATGAATTAAGAAAAATGGGTGCCGATATTGAAATTGTTGATCCACACCGGTCATTTGTGTTTGGCCCAAATACATTAAAAGGAATTATTATTGAATCATCAGATATAAGAGCAGGGGCTGGTTTAATTATTGCTGCATTAATGGCTGACGGAAAAACTACTATTAATAATGTCTTTCAAATTGATAGGGGATATGAGAAGATAGAGGAAAGGCTTCAAAAAATTGGAGCAGATATTAAGCGAATTTCTAATTAACCTAATTTCTAATTGACCTAATCAAATCCTAATGCCAAAATGTCTAAATCATAAAAAGTTTTAGAAATTAGTCATTCAGTTATTTAGAAATTATTTAGAATAATTAGAAATTAGAATAATTAGAATAATTTTCAAATAATGTTCAACGACAAAATAGCAATTGATCTTGGAACTTGTAACTCCCTAGTCTATGTGCGAGGCAAGGGAGTAGTATTAAACGAACCATCAGTAGTTGCAGTTTCTTTATTTGATAATAAAATTTTAGCAGTGGGAGAAGCAGCAAAAGAAATGATCGGGCGCACTCCCGCTGATATTAAAGTATATAGGCCTCTTAAAGATGGAGTGATAGCCGATTACAAAGTAACCCAAGCAATGATGCGCCATTTTATTAAAAAGACTGCAACTAATTTTAGGTTTTTAAAACCCGAACTTGTTATTTCGGTGCCCGCCGGCATTACAAGTACTGAAAGAAGGGCAGTTATTGAAGCCGCGTTATCTGCGGGTGCAAGGCAAGCGTTTGTTGCCAAAGAGCCAATATTGGCGGCCATTGGTGCTGGAATACCAATTAATTCTTGTTCTGGGCACATGATTATTAATATTGGAGGAGGAACCTCAGAAGTAGCAGTAATTTCTTTGGGCGGTATTGTAACTAGTCAGTCCGTAAGAGTTGCGGGAGATAAAATAGATATGGCTATTGCAGAATATATTAAAAGAAAATACAATTTGGCAATTGGAACGCAATCAGCAGAAGAAATAAAAATTAAAATTGGAACTGCGCTTGTACAAAAAGACCCAAAATATATGGAAATTCAAGGAAGGGATTTAATTTTGGGATTGCCAAGAAATATTAAAATATCAAGCAATGAAATTTGCGAAGCAATTTCTGATGTGTTAGCAGAAATTATCCAAGCTGCAAAAGATGTGTTATCAGAAACACCACCCGAGCTTTCAGCAGACATTATGAATAAAGGCATTATTATGGCCGGCGGAGGGTCTTTATTGCCAAGAATTAACGAGCTTGTTGCTCAAAGTACCGGAGTTCCTTGTTTCGTTGCTGAAGAGTCTTTATTTTGTGTGATCAAAGGTACGGGAACCGTATTAGAACACTTAGATGATTACAAAAAAGTGGTGATGAATAAGAAGTAATTTAAAAATCTAAATTCAAAATTCAAAAACAATTTTAAAATTTAAAAATATGTCAGAACAATTATTACCCAATGAAAGGGACAATCAAGAAGATAAGATGAAAGTTTTGGAAAGGATTAAAGAGTTAGAAAAAAAGAATGGAGAGTTAGAGTCAAGAATTTTGGTATTAGAAGCAAGATTTGACACAGAACAACCAGAAGCGCCGTCGGTTCGCAGATCTGTTGCCGGGACAATGTCTCTTGAAAGTGGACATAGTCCCTCAGCCAGAAATTGGCCATTAATAAAGAATATGGAATTTTCTGAAGGAGAATTTTCGCCAAAATTAACATCTCTTTTTGATGAAAGAGATTGGGATAGAATAAGCACTAAGCTTCACCTTAATGAAGCATTTGCGACCTTGGAGAAAAAAGGAGTCCAATTTGCCGGCCAAAAAGAGGCCGAAGAAATACTGGCAAATCCCGACAACATTCCCGATGAATGGAAACAATACTGCTTACTTTTTCCTGGTACAACCCGACGCAGGGATAAAGATGACCGGGATGATTTCTTTCCAATATTAAGATTTGAAGCTCCCGTTGTAAGGAAAACAAGGCGGGGTAATCTAACAAAACCAGGGGGATGGGAATTAAGTTTTCAATACATGGGAAACATAGTTGGGTATATTGATCGCGCTATTTGCATGGTCAAAAAATAATCTTTATATGCAGATTAAACATCAAAAGCAGTGGGAATTTTTGAGGGGAAAATTTGAGGCAGAGCAATTGGCACATGCCTATTTATTTTCAGGACAAGACATTGCGGGTATTAATCTATTCGCAAAAGAG
>MHOW01000023.1:16912-35051 GCA_001820215.1 Candidatus Staskawiczbacteria bacterium RIFCSPLOWO2_01_FULL_33_13
ATCTATTCGCAAAAGAGTTTATAAAATCAATAAATTCTTTAGATATTTTAAACGCCAAACAACAAGCTAGTTTAATAGATAATGAAAATTTTCCGGACTTGATGGTGGTAAAATCTATATATAGCAAGTCGTCGGTTGACAATGAAAAAGATATGATGGAAATTGATATTTCACAGATAAGGGAAGTTAATAATTTTTTAAGTTATAAATCTTATTATGGCGGTTATAAAACAGTTGTTGTTCATGATGCCCACAGAATGAATGTGGAAGCGCAAAGCTCTTTTTTAAAAACTCTTGAAGAGCCTAAGGGTAAAACGCTTATTATATTAATTAGCTCAAAACCAGAAGCACTATTAAATACCATTACTTCCAGGTGCCAAGAAGTTACATTTTTTCTTTCTCAAAAAGAAAAATTACTAGAAACTGAGCAGGTAGAATTTGGCGAATTATTAACTATCATTAATTCTGATCTTGCAACAAAATTTCAATATGCAAAAAAAGTTAATTTAGAAGGAGATAATTTTAATAATATATTATATTTTTTGCAAAAATATTTTAGAAAATTTCTATTAATAGAAATAGGGGCGTTAAAGGGAGAAAAAACTCACAATTACTCGTTGGAAAAATTGAAAAATATAATACGCTTAATAGAAAACATAAATTATCAAACAATAAAAAGTAATTTGAATAACAAATTAGCGCTAGAGGTGTTATTATTAGAAATATAAAAAGTATCAGGTATTAGGTATAAGGTATCAAGTATACGAAATACTAAATACTCAATACTTAATACTCAAAAATGAGTTATAAAGAATTCATAGATAAAGTAAGGCCCGAATTTGAAAAAACCCTTAAATTTTTAGAAGGGGAGCTTGCAAAAATAAGAACTTCAAGAGCTTCACCCTCTTTGGTGGAAGATATAGAAGTTGATTGTTTTGGCAATAAATTTTCTTTAAAGCAATTAGCGGCTATTTCGTCTCCGGAAGCAAATAAAATAATCATACAGCCTTGGGATACTTCTTATATAGAACCCATAGAAAAAGCAATTTTACAATCAGGGTTGGGCATGTCTTCAGTAATTGATAAAAATATTATAAGATTAAGCTTGCCATTGCTCACAGAAGAATATAGGCATAGTTTGATAAAAATCTTAAATCAAAAAGCAGAAGAAACTCGCCAAACCGCAAGACATTGGAGGGAAGATGCGTGGAATAAAATCCAAAAAGCAGAAAAAGAAAAAAAACTTTCAGAAGATGATAAGTTCAGAGGCAAAGATGAATTGCAAAAACTGATTGATGAATACAATAAAAAAATTAAAGAGCTGGTTGATAAAAAAGAAAAAGAATTACTTTAAAATTATCAATTATCAAGTATCAATTATCAATCAATTCGCCAAGTGGCGGATTAAATTATCAATTCGTATCGTCGTCATTGAAAATTCGCCTCATTGATAATTCATTGAAAATTGGGAATTGAAAATTGAAAATTCGCTAATGTTTTTAACACTACTCATTGCATTTTTTAGCCTTATCGCTTTGATGATTATCCATGAATTTGGGCATTTTGTCATTGCTAAAAAATTTGGTGTAAAAGTTGAAGAATTTGGCATTGGATATCCGCCAAGAATTTTCGGGAAAAAATTCGGCGAAACTCTTTATTCGGTAAATCTTATACCACTTGGGGCTTTTGTTAAAATTTATGGAGAAGAAGGGGGTTTAGATGATTATAGGAGTTTTTCTAGTCTTTCTATTTGGAAAAGAATACTGATTGTGTTGGGGGGCGTTATTGCTTTTTGGGTGGCAAGTATGATTATTTTTTCTGTGGTGTTTATTATTGGCGCTACGGTTCCTATTGGAGATAATGCACTGCAAGGATTTTCAAGCACCGCAATTCAAATTACAAATATTAATGGTGATTCACCGGCAGAGACAGGCGGATTAAAGTTAAAAGATAAAATAGTTGCAATAAATAATCAAAAAATAGACAGTATTTCTTCTTTCCAATCGCTGACAAATGAAAATAAAGGTAAACAGATTGTGTTGACTGTTAACAGAAAAGGCCAAGATATTGATATAAATGTAACTCCAAGAATTTCTTATCCAGAAAACCAAGGCCCATTGGGAATACAAATAGAAAGATATGGAACTCTTATAGAAAAATCTGCATGGTATAAAGCGCCTATAAAAGGAGTGGTATATTGCGGCCAAGTAACTTTAAAAGCAATTGGAGGCATATTTGATGTGTTTTCAAACTTGTTTAGTGGCAATGGAGTTCCAAAGGGGGCAGAATTAGCGGGTCCCGTAGGAATCACTATATTTTTAGCCAAAGCAGTAGATTATGGACCGGGATTTTTTCTTTATTTTATCGGTTCAATATCTGTATTTATTGCCTTGTTTAATATTTTTCCGATTCCTGCGCTGGATGGTGGGAAGCTATTGTTTTTAATTCTTGAAAAAATAATGAAAAAACCGGTTTCAGTAAAATTAGAACAAAGTTTAACTATTATTTGTTTCTTTTTACTAATTGCAATGTCCATTTTTGTAACTATTAAATTTGATATCCCGAGAGTTGTAGAATTTTGGAAAGCAGGATTCTAAAACGAGAAAATAGTAAGTAGAAAATAGAATCTAGAATACGAAACTTTCAAATTCTACTTTCTATTTTCTAAATTCTAGATTCTAAAATTATGTTACAATCAAAATTATTTTATAAAACCACTAAAAATAAAACTGCAGGAGTAGATTCTATTTCTCATGATTTTCTTACTCGCGCAGGATATATAGACCAGTTAATGGCTGGAGTGTATAGTTTTTTGCCATTGGGCTTTTCAGTGTTAAAAAATATTGAAAAGATTATAAGAAAAAATATGGAAGAAATCGGCGGGCAGGAATTGTTATTGCCAGTGTTACAGCCAAAAGAAAATTGGGTAAAAACTGACAGGATTAATATAGAAAAAGAAATTATTTTTTTATTAAAGGGAAATGGTTACAAAGAATATGTATTGGGTCCCACGCACGAGGAGGTGGTAACTCCTTTGGCGAAAAGAGTTATTTTTTCTTATCGCGATCTGCCATTTTATGTGTTTCAAATACAGGATAAATTAAGAGATGAATTAAGGCCAAAATCAGGACTTTTGAGAGTAAGGGAATTTATGATGAAAGATTTATATTCTTTTCATGCAAATCAGACAGATCTAGATAACTATTATGAAGTAGTTGCAAAAGCGTATGGGAAAATTTTTAAAAAATGTGGAATAGGTTCTGTTACTTACAGAACATTGGCATCAGGAGGAAGTTTTTCTAAATATTCTGATGAGTTCCAAACCATTACTGGTGCCGGCGAAGATTTAATTTATATTTGTAAAAAGTGTGGGATTGGAATAAATAAAGAAATAAAAAACGAAAATCTAAAGTGTCCAAAATGTAATAATTCGGAATTTGAAGAAAAAAAGGCAGTTGAGGTTGGCAATATATTTAAAATGGGCACGAGGTTTTCTTTGCCATTTGATTTAAAATTTACCGATCGTGACGGCCATGATAAACTGGTGTTAATGGGTTGTTATGGAATTGGATTGGGTAGGCTAATGGGTGCTATTGTAGAATCAAGCTATGACCAAAAAGGAATTATTTGGCCAAAAAGTGTAGCACCATTTTTAGTACATTTACTACAATTTGATAATACTCCAAAAGTAAAAAAGGCGGCACAAAAGTTATACAAAGATTGCCAAAAAGAAGATATTACTATACTATATGACGATAGGGAAAATAAAACCGCAGGAGATAAATTCAACGATGCTGATTTGATAGGTATTCCTTATAGGATTGTAATCAGTGAAAAAACTCTAAAAGAAAATTCAGTTGAAATAAAAGAAAGGTCAAAAGAAAAAGCAAAGTTGGTAAAAATAACACAATTACAGAAATTTTTTAAAAATGTTAAAAAAAATTAAAAAACTCTTTTCATTTTTAACCCTTGATATGGCAATTGACCTTGGTACGGCCAATTCTTTAGTTTATGTGAAGGATAGGGGAATAATTATCAACGAACCCTCAGTGGTGGCGGTTAATAATAAAACCGGCCAGATTTTATCTATTGGTGAAGAAGCAAAAAAAATGGTGGGAAGAACCCCTTCATATATTACTGCTACAAGGCCGTTAATTAACGGGGTAATTTCCGATTTTGAAGTTACCGAGCAGATGCTCAAATATTTTATTGAAAAAACAATATCTACTTCTAAGAGTTTTTTTAAGTTTGCCTATATGCCAAGGATTATTATTGGTATTCCTTGCGGAGTTACTGAAGTTGAAAGAAAGGCAGTAAGAGATGCTGCAAAAAATGCCGGAGCTCGCACCGTATTTTTAATTGAAGAACCTCTTGCTTCTGCAATTGGTGCTAATCTTCCTATTCAAGAAGCGGGAGGGAACTTTATTGTTGATATTGGCGGAGGAACCACAGAAGTGGCGGTAATTTCTTTGGGTGGCATTGTGGCATCTAAGAGCTTAAGGATTGCAGGAGACAAGCTTAATGATGATATTATTCAATTTGCCCAAAAAGAATATAAGCTTTTAATTGGTGAAAGAACTGCGGAATTTATTAAAATAAATATTGGTTCGGCGCTTCCGCTGAAAGAAAAAAAAGAAGTTCCTATGCGCGGTAGGAATTTAGTTACAGGGTTGCCTGAAGAAGTAGTGGTATTTAACGATGACATACAACGAGCGCTAGAAAGATCGGTAAAGCAAATTGTATCGGCTATTAAAACCACTATTGAAGAAACCCCTCCAGAACTTTTATCAGATGTAATGACAAACGGAATTTATTTAGCGGGTGGAGGATCTTTATTAAAAGGGCTTGATGTGTTAATTTCTCATGAAACAAAAATGCCTTGCAAAATTATTGATGATCCTTTAACTTCAGTGGTCCGTGGCTGTGGAATGGCTTTAGAAAATATAGATACTTTGGCTGACTTGGTGCAGAAGGATGAGGAATGGGGAGCGCCGATTTAGAAAATAGAAGTTAGAAAATAGAAAGTAGAATCGTAACACTTCGTATTCTAGATTCCATTTTCTATTTTTTAGATTCTCACTTTATGATTTCAAAAGAAGAGGTGCTTGGTATTGCTAAATTAGCGAGGTTAGAATTATCCGAAAAAGAAGTTGAAAAAATGCAAAAAGATTTGTCTTCAATTTTAGATTACTTTAACTTATTAAAAAAAGCTCCCAAATTTACCAAGGGTAAACAAGAAGATAAAACACAAATAGAAACCACAACTCGTGAAGATAAAATAATAGAAAAACCAGCAAGTTTGGCAAATAATTTAGTGCAATCTGCGCCCGATACACAAGAAAGGTACATAAAAGTCAAAAATATTTTTTGACTTTAAATTATCAATTTCTAATTATCAATTATCAAACGATACGATTATTGAAAATTGATTATTGAAAATTGGAAATTAAGAAAATGGATATTTTGGATCTTACAATTACACAACTTCACGATGGCTTTGTAAAAAAACAATTTACTTCTGTTGAAGTTACAAAAGCTTATTTAGATAATATTAAAAAAACCGATAGTGAAATTGGTGCTTATTTGAGCGTGACTGAAGACCTAGCATTAGCACAAGCAAAAAAAGCTGACAAAATTATAGCCTCTAAAAAAGATTTTCCTTCGTTAACCGGCGTGCCTTGTTCAATAAAAGACGCCATTTTGGTTGAGGGTGAAAAATGTACCGCTGGTTCAAAAATGTTAGAAAATTACATTGCTCCCTATGATGCAACAGTAATTAAAAATCTAAAAAATAATGGAGCCGTAATTTTAGGTAAAACAAATATGGATCCTTTTGGATTCGGCAGTTCTACCGAAAATTCTGCTTTCAAAGTTACTAAAAACCCGCATGATAAAACTCGAGTAGCAGGTGGAAGCTCGGGAGGTTCTGCGGCTTCAATAGCTGCAAATGAAGCATGCTATGCGCTTGGTGAAGATACTGGTGGGTCAATACGCCAACCATCTTCTTTTTGTGGCGTAGTGGGGCTTAAACCTACTTATGGCGCAGTATCTCGGCATGGAGTATTTGCATACGGATCATCGCTAGACCAAATTGGTCCAATGGCTAAGACTGTTGAAGATGCCAAAATAATTTTTAAAGTAATTTTTGGAAAAGATCCTCTTGATGCAACTTCGGTTGATTATAAATTTAGTAACCAAGAGTCATCTATGAAAGGAATGCGAATTGGCGTGCCTAAAGAATATTTTGCAAAAGGATTAGACCCAGAGGTGGAAAAAATAATAAAAAATGCAATCAATAGGGCCAAAGAAAATGGGGCCAAAATTGTTGATATTAGTTTGCCTAATTTGAAATTTGCACTTGCTTGTTATTATGTTATTGCGCCTTCTGAAGCGTCGGCAAACCTAGCGCGATTTGATGGAATAAAATATGGATTAAGCGAACAGGCTGGAAAAGATTTGCTGGATGTGTATGTGAAAAGTCGCGGAAAAGGTTTTGGCGCAGAAGAAAAAAGAAGAATTATGATTGGTACCTACGCGCTTTCTAGTGGGTACTATGACGCGTATTACAAAAAAGCGGAGGAGGTAAGACAATTAATTAAGCAAGATTTTCAGAATGTGTTTGAAAAGGTAGATGTTATTTTTTGTCCGGTTTCTCCCGTACCTGCATTTAAAATAGGAGAGAAAGCAGATGATCCTCTTTTAATGTATTTAGCAGATATTTATACTATCTCTTTAAATTTAGCTGGCTTACCAGGATTGTCTTTGCCTGCGGGTAAAATAGATAAGCTTCCCGTTGGTTTGCAAATAATTGGAAACTATTTTGAAGAAAATAAGATTTTATCGGTTGCTGGATTAATGGAGAAAATGCTATTATAACACCAATATGCGAATCTTATGCTAATAATACAAATTAGGAGTGACGAATTTGCATTATTGGCGCGGTATTAGCATATTGGCATTATATTCATGATTACTTGGAACCAAATTTATGATGTATTAGGAATAAGAGATTTTATTTATTTTATCTCTTCTCCTGTTATTCAAGAAACGCTTTTGCCGGTAAAGTTGGTGTTTATTTTATTTGCATTATTTTTTCTTTGCGCCGTAATATACTTTTATATGAATAGTACTTATCTTCAATACCAGTTTTTACAGGATTTTTCAGAATTTTTTTCTTGGCAGCCATATGGTCTTCGTGGAGTTAATAAACGATGGAAGAGTATTATGAAAAAAACTGAGTCTCAAGATGAAAATGGGTATAAACTAGCCATTATAGAAGCAGATGATTTTTTGTATCAGGTTTTGGAAGAAAGGGGGGGCACTGGAGAAACTTTTGAAGAATTAGTTGATAATGCTGGTAAAAGAATGTTGCCAAACTCTAAAGAAGTATTAGAAGCCCATCAAGTAAGAAATTCTATAGTGTATAATCAAGATTACCAGTTTAATTTAGAAGAAGCCAAAAGAATATTAACTCATTACGAAAATGCTATTAAGAGTATAGCAGCAGGTTAGCTAATGGGTTTAGTTTTTTTTGTGACAGAATTACTACGATCGTAGTAATTCTGTCACAAAGTATCGAAGCTATAAAATGAAAAAAACAGCTTCTTTGAAGAGGGCTGTTTTTTCATTTTAATTTTTGATACTATTACCTTAGTTTACTGTGAATTACATAAATCCTATTCCCACAGACCACATTATTAAGCTTAATGCCACTAAGCTTATTAGAATAATCCAAACGACTTTTAGAAGTTTTTTAGTTTTCATTTTTTAAAACTTTAAAATATTTTTTCTTTTTCATCGACTCATTCATTTTATATTATAATTTTTAAAGCGCAATGTCGAGTTTTCAAAAAAAAATACAATCTCATTTGCCTCAGAATTTTGCGGCAAAATTAATAGTAGTTTTACTGTTAGTTTTTTGTGTGGTATTAATTTTTGTTAATCTAAGAATTTATAATAAAAGAAGACACCTTAATTCACAAATAGAAAGTTTAAAAAATAAAATAGAAGAAACAAGAACCACCAATAATAATTTAAAACAAGAAATATTAAAAGCAGATGATGATAAGTATATAGAAAAAATAGCTAGAGAAGAATTAGATTTGCAAAAACCTGGAGAAAAGGTATTTTCGTTTATAGATAAATCACCTCAAGACGCAAAAGAAACAGAGTCTTCAAAAAATATTTTTCAAGTTTGGCTTGATAATATTTTTAATTTTATGAAGAATAGTTTCTAAGAGGTTGCGGTCACCCCTACACCAAAAATATGCGGGCATAGTATAGTGGTAGTATATAACCTTCCCAAGGTTAAGGTGTGAGTTCGATTCTCATTGCCCGCTTAAGGGTTCGTCAAGTGATAAACACTTGACGCCCAGTGTTGAATCACTGGGCGATTCCCGTACTTCGCTTATCGAATATGCCACCTTAGCTCAGTTGGCAGAGCACAGCTTTCGTAAAGCTGGGGTCCCGAGTTCGAATCTCGGAGGTGGCTCTAGTTAAGAGCGGCGATATCACTTGGCAGACGCAATGCCGAGCCACACAAACTTCTTTCAACTGTCGGGGGGCCATGTTGACATGCATGACCCCCTTTTTCTTTTTCCAAAAAATATGGTAAATTTAAAAAGTATTACTTTGAATTATAATATGTTACAAATAACTGAATTAGAAACACAAGTCCATTATTTAATGGACTGTCTTTGATTTAGATAGCAAAGAAAAAGAAATAAAAAAACTAGAATTAGAAACACAGTCCCCTGATTTTTGGAAAGATAATAAAAACGCATCAGAAATAAGCCAAAAGATTTTTGAATTGAAAGAAGAAACAGAAAAAATCGCGTTTTTAAAAAAAGAGCTAGATGATTTAAAAGAATTATATCAATTACACAAAGGGGATGAAAGTAAAGAATTAGAAGATAAGTACCATCAATTAAAAGAAAAAATTGGAAAAGAAGAATTTAGAGTTTTTTTATCAGGGAAATACGATAAAAATAATGCTATTTTAGAAATATTTTCAGGAGCGGGAGGCCAAGACAGCCAGGATTGGGCGACAATGCTTTTAAGAATGTATGAAAAGTATTTTGTAAAAAAGGGTTTTAAAACCCAAATTTTACATCAGTCGTTTGGTGATGCGGGAGGCCCCGATGGAAGAATTGGTACAAAATCTGTAACACTGGAAGTAAAAGGAAAATATGCTTATGGTTTTTTAAAAAAAGAAACAGGGGTGCATAGGCTTGTAAGAATTTCTCCTTTTTCATCCCAGAAATTGCGCCATACCTCTTTTGCATTAGTTGATGTGCTGCCAGAAATAGAAATAAATTCACAAGGTGGAGAATCTGAAATAGAAATAAAACCTGATGATTTAAAAATTAATACTTTTAAATCTTCTGGTCCGGGTGGGCAGTATGTAAACAAAACTGAATCAGCAATAAGAATTACCCATATTCCTACAGGGATTGTTGTTTCTTGCCAAACAGAGCGAATGCAAGGAAAAAATAAAGAGCACGCAATGAAAATTCTTTATGCAAAACTCCAGAAATTAAAAGAGCAAGAACGCCAAAAAGAATTAAAAGAAATAAAAGGAGACCAAATTTCGGCATCCTGGGGAAATCAAATAAGATCGTATGTGTTGCATCCTTATAAATTAGTAAAAGACTTGCGTACGCAATACGAAACTTCTGATACAGAAGGAATATTAGATGGCGATTTAGAAGAATTTATAAAAGCAGAAATAAAAATACATGATTAAATTTCAAAATGTTACAAAAATATATCAAGAAAATATTATTGTCTTACAGGATGTTTCTTTTGAAATTAAAGAAGGGGAGTTTGTTTCTATTGTAGGCAAATCCGGAGCAGGAAAAACCACTTTAATTAGAATGATATTAGGATTAGAATTTCCAACCTACGGAGAAGTTTTTTTTGATGGAGAAAGTGTGAGCAAAGCAAATAGCAAAATTCTTCAAAAAATAAGAAGAAAAATTGGAAGCGTGTACCAAGACTACAGGCTTTTACCCGCAAAAACCGTCTATGAAAATGTAGCATATATTATGGAAGTGGAGGGAAAAGAAAATGAGGAAATTGAAGTTGAGGTGCCAAGAGTGTTAGAAATTATTGGGCTTGGCGATAAAATGAATAATTTTCCTCGAGAACTTTCTGGAGGAGAACAGCAAAGATTGTCTATTGCAAGGGCTCTTGTAAACCACCCAGCTGTTATTATTGCCGACGAACCTACAGGAAACCTTGATCCGTATAATACCTATGAAGTTATTTCACTTTTAGAAAAAATTAATAAGTCCGGCAAGACAGTAGTGTTATCAACCCACAACAGGGAGATTGTAAATAAATTAGGAAAAAGAGTAATCACCATAGAAAATGGTATTATTATCAGAGATGAAGAGAGGGGAAGGTTCATAATTTAATTTAAAATTTGAAATTTACAATTTGAAATCAATTTGAAATAAACGAATTTGAAATAATTAAAACCTCTTGTGTTTTCAAATTAAAATATTTTAACATTTAATATTGAATTCAAATTTCAAATTAAAAATTAAAAATTCGCATTTATGTTTACCAATCTAAAAAGAGTTTTTAATTTCGCTTTAGTTGATTTTTTTCGCAATAAAGGAATATCTATTGCCGCAATTTTCGTATTAACCACGACTATTTTATTAATTACAGGACTTTTTTTTATGCATGGGGTGAGTAATTTTTTAATTTCAACTATTCAAAATAAAATTGATATCACGGCATATTTTAAAGCCGATGTACCAGAACAAGACATATTAAATGCAAAAGATGAAATTTTAAAAATATCTTCAGAAGTAAAAAATGTGGAATATATATCGAAAGAAGATGCTTTGTATGATTTTACCCAAAAGCATGGGGACGACCCCACTATTTCAGGCGCGCTCCAAGAGGTGGGTGGTAATCCTTTTTTGCCTTCTTTAAATATTATTATGGCTAGCGGGGCATCTGGATATGAAAAAGTGGCTACTATTTTACAAGGAGATCAATTTATTGATTTAATTGAAAAGGTTGATTTTTCTCAAAAAAAGGTTACCATTGAAAAGATTTTCTCTATCAGTGCAACTATTAATAAATTTGGCTTAATTCTTGCAGTAATCTTATTTTTAGTTGCTATAGTGGTTGTTTTTAATACCATAAAACTGGCAATTAATGGTTCAAGAGAGGAAATTACCACTATGAGAATAGTAGGAGCTTCAAGTTGGTTTATTAAATCACCATTTATCATTCAAGGGGCTATGTTTGGATTTGTGTCTTTTATTATTTGTTTTTTTGTCACTTTCATTTTAGCCTTTTTGGTATCTTCAAGCGTTGAAATAATTATGCCGGGATTTAACTTGTTTAAATATTTTACTTCTAATATTTTTATTATTATTTTAATTCAACTGGGATTTGGGGTTGCCATGGGGGTTGTTTCAAGTTTTATAGTGGTAAATAAGTATTTAAAGGTTTAGATATATTTTATTGTGGGTTTGTCTAACTTGCCCTCACACCAAATTACTCCGAGGTCGTCTAATGGTAGGACCCATCCCTCTGGAGGATGGTATCTTGGTTCGAATCCAAGCCTCGGAACATTTTGGTGTGGGGGTAAAGTGTGACACATCCCTCTGGAGGATGTTATCTCATTCGGGTCTGAGAGACCCTCGGGATCTCGAATGACTTGGTTCGAGTCCGGTTCCCGCGGCGGTCTTATGCTAAGTCAGGTGACTGACTTCCAGAATTGTATTGGTATAGATACTTTTTGGATTACTTAAATTAAGATATAAAAATATGCGTATAAATTTCCACGAAATTTTTAATGTGAACACCGATGGTAGTATTGAATCAAAAGGAAGAACGGTAAAAATTGGTGGTGTTCAATTTGGCCCAGGAGCTAGATTCAAAAATGTTTCCTTCGGCGGTATAGATTTATCCAAGTATATTGGTAGGGATTTGGAGGTACGAGAAGAAAATGATGTTTATATCATAATAGGAATATACTGACATGGAAGAACCTTTAATTAAAATTCCCGAAAAAAATACTCCCGTAACTGGAATGCCAGAGGAGGTAAAGAATCGATTTGATAAAATAGATACCATATTAATTACAGTTGTTGTCGCTATTATAATAGCGCTGATATCGATTGTGGTAGCAGTTTTTGGAATATTCCTTGATCAAATGCGCTATAATAATGCGGCGTATAAGGAGTATTCCGAAAAAATCGGGACAGTTGAAAATACACAGAAAATTAATCAGCAACTTCTTGAGCAAAACCAAAAAAATCAAGCAATAATTATTGAGCAGCAGGAAAGTATTCGAAAATTAATAAAATGATTCCTAAAAAATTTGATGTTGCTATTCAGAAAGTAAAAGAACTAGAGTGGCATAATGAATATAGTGCCGCTTTTATATTCGGCTCCGTTGCTCGAGAAGATATAAGCGAAGATAGTGATTTGGATATAAAAGTTATCACTGCACTCGATAACGAGTGTAAAAATATCAATCATCCTTTCATTAATGGCATTAAATTGGATATAACTTTTCTTTCTCAGGGACAATTAGAAAAAGAAGTTAACAAAGAACAAATCGATGGGAGAATCCCAATGATTGTTGAATCGATAATTATTTTTGATAAAAAGAAAAAATTGAAGGAATTAAAAAATCGTTATGCTGAAGCAGTATGTCCCACATATTCTTCTAAAGATTATCAAAATCAACAATTTTTTATCTATCATATTGATGAAAAGGTACAAAGAAATTTAGAGAAAGATCCTGATTCTGCATTGCTTTCGATGACATTAGGCATTGGTGAATTAATAAAAATCTATTATCGTATTCAAGGTAAGTGGAAGGTTAGCAGTAAAAGAATGCTAAAGGATTTAGAATCTTGGGATAAAGAATTTGCTAATTTACTCAGGGAATTTTTACAAGAGAACAATATTCATAAAAAATTTAAAGTTTGGACTACTACTGTCGATCATATTGTAAAACCTATGGGTGGCAGACTGCCAATTAGAAAGAATCTCTGTGAATGCGTAAATTGTAGAAACCATCTGACTAATTTGTTGAAATAAACCCGACTAGGTCCCATCAGTTTGGGGTCTGATGAATATCCTGAGCTTTAAGAAGCAAAAAGGTAGCATGAAGAATCCCGTCAACAGCCTCCGTTAGCTTGTAATTATTAGCCTTGCCAAAGCGAGGTTTTTTGTTTGCGTGCGGGTGTAATAGTGGGCATTTTTATATAATGAAAAGTTATCCACAGATGTCTTATTGACATATAGGGTATGGGGGTATAACCTATAAGTAGAATTATTATTAATATCATAAATATATGTTAGATCAAAAACTTAAACATCGGGCGGTTCATCGAGCTAAGATTATCAGAGGTCAATTAGATGGTTTAGTGAAGGCTATTGAGGAAGAGGTGTATTGTCCTGTATTGTTGGAACAATCACTTTCTATCCAAAGGTCGCTCAAGAGCCTGGACAGTTTTCTTCTAGAGAATCATCTTAGGTCTCATGTAGGACATCAGATGGCAAAAAAGAGCGAGCAGGAAAAAGCAGTGAAAGAATTAATCAAAGTATATACCTTGTCCCATAAATAAACATTCGATAGGGTATATATTTACATATCATGTCAGAAAATACATATAAGAAACTGCAAAAAGCCGGATTAAAATTTCATGATCTTAGAGCCAAGCTCATTGTCAGAGTCTGGAATTTAGCAAAAAGGCTAGACCCCAAAACAATGAAAGAGGAAAAAAAGAAGAAAAAGCAAAGTAATGCATAATATTATTAAACATTTATTTTTATGATCAACACTAATCATTTATTAAAAGTCACTTCGGCTTGGACAAGCATTGTGTATGTTGTTTGTTATGTAGGGGTAGCGATGTATCCGCCAATAAGGATGATGACTATGCGCTACGCCATTCACGCTGATGTTAATTTTGTTTCAGGATATTTTGGACTAGGTTATTTTATTTCAGGCCTCATTATATGGAATGTAATTGCATTATTGTCAGTCTGGCTTTTTGCTTGGTTATTTAATACGATTAAGCAATAGAAAGTAATTTAATAATTATAAAAACATGAAACTATCAAAATTAATGCATATCGGAAGCGTCGTCGTAGGTTTTATCGGAGTTATTGTGTTTATCATTGCAGTTTTTGGCGGGTCTGGATTTGTATTCGGAATTACCAAGGTTGATACCTTGCTCTGCGCCGGAGTTCTCATTCTTATCGCAATTTGGACTCAAATTGCAACGATTCATCACATGATGCTTGAGAAAACAGGAGAGATTGTTTAAGTGGTATAATTATTAATCAAATAAAAATATGGAAAACCATACTCAAAATTCATCACCTTTTAGCATTCGATGGATTCTGATCGGCCTCTTGGTCGTTGCGGGAGTTTGGCTAGTTGCCGATCATGGCCAGCACTTAGTGCCATTCTTGCCGTTTGCATTCTTGCTTGGATGCCTTGTCATGCATCTTTTCATGCACGGCAGCCATGGCGGACATAACCAAAAAGATAATACTGACAAGCATAATCACCACTAAACTTCTATGGATATACAATATGCCTGGTTAATTTGGAGCTTATTATTGGTCGGCATCTGGCTGGTGGTTTATATTTTCCTCAACGATAAAGAAAAAAGGAAAGAAATGTTAATAGTAAGCTTGTTGACATCCTTAACCGGGTTGACCGAACCGCTTTTTGTGCCAGTCTATTGGAATCCGCCATCTCTTTTTAACCTTGCCTCCCTTACGGGTTTTGATATTGAAAGCTTGATTTTCTCTTTTGCTGCCGGAGGCATAGTAGTAATAATATACGAACTCATTTTTCGCACTGCCCACGAAAAAATGGAAGTATCGTCTCATCATGCAACGCCGCATCGCTATCATCTTTGGGCGATACTTTCCATGCCGATTATCTTTTTTATTCTTTTATTTTTCACCAAACTAAATCCTATTTATATTTCTGTCATTTCCCTTATTGTCGGAGGTTTGGCCACATGGTATTGCCGGCCGGATTTAAAAAATAAAATGGTTACGAGCGCTTTCTTATTCCTTGGATTATATTTTTTCTACTTTCTAACGCTTATTATTATGTTCCCAGGATATGTGCAACAGGTTTGGAATCTGCAAGTCGTTTCAGGAATTCTTGTCGTAGGCATTCCCTTGGAGGAATTACTCTATGCTTTCAGTTTTGGATTTATGTGGTCAAGTATCTATGAACATTTCACCTGGCGTAAATTTAAAAATACATAAATAATATGAATCATAATAATCACAATTCTCAGCATCAAGACAGCACAAAGACAATCTATGTTTGTCCCATGCATCCTGAAATACAGCAGAATAATCCTGGCAGGTGTCCTGAATGCGGTATGAATCTTGTTCCTGCAAAACAGAAAAGAGATGTCAATCATGGACAGGGTAAACATGCCGGTCATAGCACAGCGATGTTTTTTAGAAAGTTTTGGGTAAGCCTCATCCTTACCATCCCCGTGGTGCTTTATGCCGATGCGATTGGAAATATTTTTAAGTGGTCTTTACCGGATTTTCCTGGCTCGCAGTATCTTCAATTATTACTTGGTTCAATAGTGTTTTTCTACGGCGGATGGGTTTTTATTGCCGGAGCATGGCGGGAAATGAAAGGAAGGCTGCCGGGTATGATGACACTCATTGGCATTGCCATTTCAGCTGCATATTTTTGGAGTGTGTATGCGGTATTTGCTGGTGAGGAAGCACTCTTCTGGGAACTTACCACACTTATTACCATTATGCTTTTGGGTCATTGGCTCGAAATGCGGGCGGTAAGCGGCGTACAAGGAGCGCTTAAGGAGTTGTCAAAACTATTGCCTGATACCACTGAAGTAATCCGTAACGGAAAAACAGAAATTATTTCTCTTGAAAAGCTCCAAGAAAACGATATGGTTCTTGTAAAACCGGGAGCTAAAGTTCCCGCTGACGGCAATATTATTGATGGCCAGTCTCATGTCAATGAATCTATGATCACCGGAGAATCAAAGCCGGTTTCCAAAAAAGAAGGTGATGCAGTTATTGCTGGAACAATAAACGGTGACGGTGCACTTAAAATCAAAGTCTCAAACATTGGCGAGAAAACATTTCTTGCCGGTGTGATGCGTTTGGTGGCCGAAGCGCAGGCATCAAAGTCCCGCCTTCAAATACTCTCGGATAAAGCTGCATTTTATTTAACCATTATTGCGGTTATAGGTGGCCTTATTACCCTGATTTCATGGCTTGCAGTCGGTGCGGATGTAGCGTTTGCGGTAGCTCGGCTTGTTGCCGTGCTCGTTGTTGCTTGCCCCCACGCCTTAGGGCTTGCCGTACCACTTGTGGCTTCGATTTCCACAACGAAGGCAGCGCAGAACGGCTTTTTGGTAAAACAGCGCCTTGCCCTGGAAGCTGCCCGGACGATTGATACGGTTCTATTTGATAAAACGGGAACATTAACCAAAGGTGAATTCGGCGTGGTAAACATCTGGAATGCAAATGGACAAAAACAGGATGAAACCCTGCAATTAGCCGCTTCGCTTGATGTACTTTCAGAGCATCCTATTGCAAAAGCCGTGGTTGCTAAGGCAAAGGAAAAAGGATTATCATTTAAGGATCCAAAGAAATTTGAAGCATTAAAAGGTAGAGGAGTGAAGGCATTAGTTGATGAAAAAGAAATTATGGTGGGTGGGCCAATCCTCCTTGAAAGCATGGGAATTAATATCCCCGCCGAAATCCTACCACACATTCAGGATGCCGGTAAAAAAGGACAAACGGTTATATTCACCTTGAAAGACAAAGCACTTTTAGGTGCCATTGCTCTTGCTGATATCATTCGTGAAGAATCACGGGAAGCTATTAAAGCGCTTAAAGAAATGAATGTTAAATCCGCAATGATTACCGGAGATTCAGATGATGTGGCAAAATGGGTAAGTCAGGAATTGGGTATTGATGAATATTTTGCCCGTGTTTTACCCGACCAAAAGTCTGAAAAAATAAAAGAACTGCAAAAAAGAGGACTCAAGGTTGCTATGGTTGGTGACGGTATCAATGACGCTCCAGCACTAACGCAGGCCGATCTTGGAATTGCTATCGGTGCAGGAACGAATGTTGCCATTGAATCAGCAGGAATTATCCTTGTCAGGAATGACCCAAGAGATATTGTAAAAATCATCAGACTTTCACAGATGACATATTCTAAAATGATCCAGAACCTATTTTGGGCAACGGGATATAATGTGATTGCGTTACCATTAGCGGCGGGAGCGCTTGCATTTAGGGGTATTATTCTTGAGCCAGCGGTCGCAGCTGTATTAATGTCAGCGAGTACGGTTATTGTTGCAATTAACGCCGTACTGTTACATAGAAGGAAATTATAATTCAATCGAGGAAAAAGTAAGTGATTAGAAAATTATTTATTTTTTCCGAGTGCAGAATTATATGGATAATAAAAATTATCCATATAATTCAATTAAAATCTATGAATAAAAAATATCTTTATCTTAGTCTTGGTATTGCAGTCATTATTATAATTGGAGTATTTTTTCTTTTTCAAAATAGACTGCTAAATATTTCAAGTAGTAATTATTCAAGTACTGATGTTGTTGGTCTTCCTGAAGCCAAACCAACCGAAACCATTGAATTGAAGAGTGGCGATTCTTACAACTTAACTGCAAGCTATGTCAAAAAAACTATTAGTGGGACAAAATATAGAATGCTTGCCTATAATGGTTCAATCCCAGGACCAATCATTAAAATTACTCAAGGATCAGAAGTAACTATTAATTTCAAAAACAATACTGATATGAAGACACTGCTCCATTCCCATGGTGTTCGCATGGATAATCCATTTGATGGCTCACAGACAACTCAGAAAGAAATGAAACCAGGAGAATTTTTTGCGTATAAGTTAAAATTCCCTGATGCCGGTATGTTCTGGTATCATCCCCATGTCCGCGAGGATTACGAACAGGAATTAGGCCTTTATGGAAATTATCTGGTTATTCCTGCTGACAAGAATTACTGGTCGCTAGTGAATCGTGAAGTTCCTTTATTCCTTGACGATATTCTCATTGAGAATGAAAAAATTATATTAAGCAAACAAGAAACCAAT
>MHOW01000023.1:35085-38867 GCA_001820215.1 Candidatus Staskawiczbacteria bacterium RIFCSPLOWO2_01_FULL_33_13
CACAAATTCCGCTAATGCAAGACCTTTCAACTTTACGATTGAGGGCGCAAAAATGAAACTCGTTGGAGCTGATGGCGGCGCTTATGAAAAAGACCAATGGAAAGAATCGGTAGTCTTAGGACCGTCTGAACGCGCTGTCGTTGAAGTATTGTTTGATAAAAGCGGCATATTCGCCATTCAAAATAAAACACCAAATAAAACTTATTCTCTCGGGTCAATAACGGTCAGTGCAGATCCGGTTGAAGTTTCATATGCTTCTAAATTTAATACATTGGGCACCCATGACCAGGTCGTTGAAAGCATTGATTCACTTCGGCAGTATTTTGATAGGGCTCCTGATAAGAAAATAAATCTTTCTTTGCAAATGGGAAGTAATATGACAAAAAGCATGGGAGGACACATGATGCCAAATGGCCAGATGATGAGTGGAATGGGCATGAGCGTGCCGGCAGGAGGCATTGAATGGGAAGATGATATGCAAATGATGAATCAAATATCGGATACCGATTCAATCAAATGGAAAATAGTAGATCAAGCCACCGGCAAAGAAAATATGGATATTGATTGGTCATTTGCAAAGGGGGAGCCGGTAAAAATTCAAATCTTCAATGATCCCAATTCCATGCATCCAATGCAACACCCGATGCACTTTCATGGCCAAAGGTTTTTGGTACTTGAGCACAATGGTGTAAAAGAAACGAATTTAGTTTGGAAGGATACTGTTTTTATTCCTTCGGGTCAAACAGTTGATATTTTGTTAGATACATCAAATCCGGGCACTTGGATGGCGCATTGCCATATTGCCGAGCATTTAGAATCTGGAATGATGATGAAATTTAATGTACAATAAACAAAAAAATAGTATTATGAAATCGTTATATCTTTAACTACTTTGAATTACGAAACTCTTTGGCGGTATTTTTTCCAAATTTTAGGACAGAAATTTGATAGAATTTTTATGCTTAGCTACGCATAAGCATAAAAATTATTGCGAATTTATGTTCAAAATGCACCTTCGGGATGACCTCTGGGTCAAGGGGGAGAAGACCCCAAAATTCTTTTTCAAAGAGAGTTTCGTAATTCAAAGTAACTATTAAATCCTATGAAAAAAGCGCCAATTCCTAAAAATGAATTAAAAAGAATTGCATCTTTGTATGCCTTAGATCTGCTTGATACTCCCGCAGAAGAAAGATTTGATAGACTTACAAAAACTGCAACAAAAATTTTCCATGTTCCTATTTCAACCCTAACTCTTATTGATGCAAATAGAGAATGGTTTAAATCTTGCCAAGGTCTTTCAAAAACAGAAGGAGATAGGGCTATTTCTTTTTGCGGACACGCTTTAGTAGAAAACGAAATTCTTGTTATACCAGACACAAAAAAAGATGAAAGATTTGCAGATAATCCGATGGTTACAGGAGAACCTTTTATAAGATTTTATGCTGGGGTGCCAATTATTAGTGCCGACAATCAACGCATAGGGGTTTTTTGTATTAAAGATATTAAACCAAGAGAATTCTCTAGGGAGGATGAGGAAGTATTAGAAGGTTTAGCTGCATGGGCCGAACTTGAAATAAATTTACGCAATTTAAGTTTATCTGTTATAGAACAACAAGATATTATAAATAAATATCGATGGAAACAAGATAAACTTTTCCTTTCAAAACACACTGCCAAAAATTCAAACAAAAAATAAAATAAAATTGTCTTATTAAAAAATTAAAGAGAGGGGATTTGTAAACTTACTGGCATATAGTTAATTTATGAATGATAAAGATTTCATATTATATGTAAGAAACTTTATTTTTGGAGCCGAAGACAGCTTAGTGTCTACGGTAGGTTTATTATCTGGCATAGTTTCTGCAGGAGTTTTACAAAAGGAAGTTATTATTTCAGGGGTGGTTTTAATTTCAGTTGAAGCGTTTTCAATGTCAGTAGGAAGCTTTTTATCTGAAAAAACAACGGAAGAATTTTATTCCGGTTTTAGAGAAAGGAAAAGCAAATCCATTCCGGCTGCCATTGTTATGTTTTTGTCATATTTAATCTGCGGGTTTATACCATTATTCCCATATTTTATTTTTAGCAGGGAACAAGCTTTCTGGTGGTCAATTTTAGCAAGCTTGTCGGCCCTTTTTCTAGTTGGTTTTACAAGTGCTAAAATTTTAAAAACAAATATTTTAAAAAATTCCTTCAGGATGATGATTATAGGTGGACTTGCCATTATTTTGGGCGTAGTTGTGGGGATAGTTATCAAGTAAATTAAATTTATAATTTAATTAATTATTTATTAAATTAGTCTAACCGAGACCCACCGTTTTAAGATTAGACCTACTGATTAAAGGTTTCCGTGATGAAATTACAAAATTACAGAGCGGTAAGTTTGATAGAATTTGGAGGTTTAGCTTTATCTAAGCTGACAAATTATAGCGAATTTAACGCTCGAGACCCAGGCGTAATTTGGGCTTTGCCCAAATTGCGCCTGGGTCTCGAGAAATTTTGGAATTGCAATAGGAAAATCTTTAATCAGTAGGGCTATTATAAAAATGTCGTAATTTGTTCTTGGAAATATCGGTTCGAGATTGGAGTGGTTAGCAAGGAACAATTTTGCGCCTTACTGCACCCTGAAAGTGGCCAGTAGTAGCACAATCAAGACGCGGGAGGCACAGAGTCTTGTGCCTCTCAAGCCTTAAATAACATGTCAGAAGAAATAAAAAAAGAACCAAGCATTGAAACTGAAACAGAGCCAAAAATTCTTGATACTTTTTTGTGGGTGGACGAAAAAGGCGTTAGGGGCAAGAAGGGTCTTAAATATAACGGTGTTGTAAAATATGCCCAAGAAAAAGATCGAGAGGGTGTCAAAGCCGTTGAAATGGATAAACAAAAGTATAGGATGGAAAGAGGGGAAAGAAAATATGATCCCAACAAAGATCCGGATATGGGAGAATTTGATAGAATTTTTAGCGAGTCGGATAAACTTGCTTCACTTGTTTTAAATATTGATGGCGAAGTCGTAGCACATATTGATTTTGGTAACGATTCAAAGCATGCTAATATTGTGGAGTTTGGCACTGTTACGACTATGGAAAAATATCAAGAAAATGGATTTATGTCGAAATTACTATTTTTCGCAGAGCGGGAAGCACAAAATGTTTTCGGAGCGGAGATGATCAGGATAAGCACTCAAGAGAAAAATAAAAAGGCAATCGAATATTATTGTAATGAGAAAAGAGGTTACACGGATTCTGGTGAGCGGATAGAAAGAGATGGCGAATGGATGGGAGAGAGGCCTTATCAAAGCGCAATTCTTGTAAAACATCTTAAAAACCAACAATTAGAAGTTTGCCAAAACCATTAAACAGTTTATAGTGGCGTCCAGTACTCTTGGCCAACTAATGTGCCGAGAGGTATCAAAAATATGGAAGATGAAAAAGAAAAAAGAATAGCTAATTTCCTTTATGAAATAGGAACGATGCGTAAGTTAATGCGAATGCATCGCCAGGTGCTTCTGACTGATGATATGTCGGACAGTATTACATCTCATTCCTACCGTGTGGCAATGATAAGTTGGTTTTTGGCAAAAGAAGAAAATGTTGATCCATATAAAACGGTAATGATGAGCTTGCTTCATGATATTGGAGAAATTCGGAGTAACGACCACAATTGGATCCATAAAAAGTACATCAAAATTTTTGATGAAGAAATTAATGCAGAACAACTAGGATCGTTACCGTATCCTGATTTAAAAAATTTCATTGATGAATATGAAAAACGCGAAAGTAAAG
>MHOW01000024.1:0-19123 GCA_001820215.1 Candidatus Staskawiczbacteria bacterium RIFCSPLOWO2_01_FULL_33_13
CGGTGAAGGTACCTGAACCTGAATCAGTCCAAGATTTTAGTGAAATTCCGTAATTGGTTCCTGAAACATCTAGTGCGCCTGCGGTAATAGTAAGCGTGTCATCTAAGTCAAGTGCAGCGCCAAGTGTTGTGGTGCCTGCGTGGTTGATGGTGACATTTTCAAAGGTTTCATTACTGTTAATTGTTCCACTCGCCACATCAAAGGTGACTGTTCCACCACCTTCGGTGAAGGTACCACTGCCTGTGTCGGTCCATGATTTTAAATTAATACTATAGTTGCTTCCTACATCTAAAGCTCCAGCAGTGATGGTTAGTGTATCATTAAGAATAATATTTCCTCCTAAGGTTGCGGTTTGTCCTGATTTATCAATGGTTACATTAACATAGGTGGTACTAATAACTGTTTGAGCTCCGGCGGTGCTTGTGTAACTTACCGTATTCCCTGAAGCCGTTGCAGTTAAAGTCGTAATAGTTGGCATTGACCCCGAAAAAGTAAGTTGGGCGCTTGAGCCTTGAGTTAGCGTGGTTACCGTTGGTTGCGCGCCAGAAAACGAAAGGCCGGTTGAAGAGGTTACGCTATTGGTAAGATTAGTAATAGTAAAAGATTGCGTACCAGAAACGGTTTGGGCATTAGTGTTAAAGGTGTATATGCCACTGCCAGAAGTAAAACCAGAAGAACTATCATTAGTTAATCCCCCACGGAAAGTAAACGCAGGATTATTACTGGTAGTCCACACACCACCAGAATTAATCGTTACCGCTCCCACAAAAAGATTGGTGCCCGTTGCACTATCATCATTTAAGGTTCCGGTAATTGAGGTAGTGCTATTAGCGGTTACATCAAACGAACTAAGCTGTAAAGTACCGTCAGAAATTGTTAGGGCCCCGTTCGTAATAATACCGGCACCAAGTGTTTTGGTGCCAGTGCCTGAAGAGGTCATTGCATTAAAGGCGATTGCAATTGCAGCAGAATGTAAAGTAGCATCTCCGTTGCCAGAAAAAACTACTGTTGAAGTGCCAAAAGTAAATACGCCGCCCGAAGTAATGGTAAATAAAGTGCCTGTGGTTCCCGATAAGGTAATCGTAGAAGCGTTGGCAGTTACGGTGCCGGACGAACCGATAGTAAGCGTGGTACCAGACAATGCACGGCTTGTGCCATTGCTGGTATTTAAAGTTCCGTTAACTGTTATGGTAACTAGCACTGCCGAATCCACATCCATGGTAACGGTGTGGCTAAGGGCAACTATTACCGTATCACCAACGGCTGGTACTTTTGCACAATCCCAAGTGCCGGCAGTATTCCAATTACCGGTGTCTAAAGAAGTACAAGTAACAGGTGGCGCGGTAAATATCCAACCGCTTCCTGCGGTAGTGGTTGCTTGATTGTCAGTACTGTTGGCTCCTGCATACCAAGTAGTACTTGGCGTAGCCACCGAATGTTGAATATTAAGATAGTCAGAAGAAATAGTACCTCCGCCTGATTTTGTTAAGGCATGGGTTGCAGTATTAGTGCTATTAATAGTTATTAAATTTCCTGCCGTTCCTGAAACTGTAAAAGTAGTAACTGTAGTTGTTGTAGCTGCAGTAAATAAAATTGAATGTGCTGCCGAACCATCATCTTTAAAATCTGTAAAAGTGTTGCTTTCCGCAATAGTGTTTGAAGCCGTGCTGGCTCCTCGAGACCACCAAATATTATTAAAGGTTTCTCCCCCACCAGAAAAAGTGTTGGCCGTGGTAGATGTATCAGTAATTTTAATCGTTGAAGTATCTTGGCCTAGTGTAAGCCCCGTAATAGTTGCAGTGGTCCAGACGGTTCCAGTGCCCGATAGTGTCCAAGTACCACTTCCCATAGTAATAACTCTGGTATTTGAATTGCTTGAAGAAAACTTTCCCATTGAAAAATTTTTGTTGTTTGCATCAAAAGTACCATTAGTAAGAGTTACGGTTCTTGTGGCGCCTACCGTAAGATGATCCGCAAGCTGAAAGGTGCCTCCGACTCCGTCAAAGGTTATTGGAAAATCTAAAGTTACTCCGTTACTAGTAATAGTTTTGGTGCCGGAGGTGGCGGCGAAGGTGGTAACCTGCGAGGTGGCAGTGATCGTCATACCTGAAGCAATAATTAAATTTCCATATATTGTTCTGGGCCAATCAGCGAGAGTACCTGAAAAACCCGTGAAATCTAAGTTTAAAAATGCCCCATATACCAAAACTGTATCTGTGCCTGCGGTTATATTAAAACTAGGGGCACTAGCTTCGGCAAGGAAACCAGGTTCAATACTACGAGTTCCGGTAGCTCCCGAATAATTAACAATAATGGCATTGCCCCTATTGAAAGTAAGACCCGTAGTAGCGGTAAAGTCCCAAATATTTGTATTGTTTCCAGTGAGCGTCCAAGTACCTGCCCCCATGGTGATAGTTCTGGTATTAGAATTATCAGAGGTAAAAAGACCTATCGAAAGATCTTTACCATTTGCATCAAATGTGCCGTTCTGAAAACTGAGAATATCAGAAGATCCTAGCGTTAAATTGTCTTGCAGGGTAAGGGTTCCACCATACATCTGAACATTAATACCATCAAAGGCTTTTGTCGCAGAAGTTAAAGTAAACGAACTTCGGCCTTCAAATACCAATGTAGTTGAAACCGTTAAATTCATTCCCGATATTAAAGTAAGTGAACCGTAAATAGTATTTGATATTGAACTAATATCAAAAGTAGGAGTACCTGTTGCGTCGGCAAAACTAATGCTTTTTCCAAGCCGCGGCATATCAGCGGTTACCGTTTGAGAAGCAGAAAAAGCCGCATTAATTACTACATCGTCTTGAGGTAGTGGTACACGACTTGTCCAGGCGTTAGCTGACCAATTACCCCCCGAAGTTCCATTCCAAGTTTGAGTAGCAGCAGTAGTAAAAGTAATTGAAGAATTTCCTCCCGCATCTCCAGAGTTTCCGGTAGCAGCCGAAATATCCCAAGAAGCAGTACCAGCTCCAGTGATGTCTTGAAAATCCGCATTGGTAATTGAGGTAATTAACGCATTATTGGTAATAGTTCTTGGAGTACCTAGGGTATTAGATTTTACCAAAAGCCTATTGGTAGCGCTATTCCCATTTAAATTAAAACCACTACTTACTACTTGATTGGCGCCCAAAGTTAGTCTATTGGTTTTTGTTGCGGTACCAGTCCGAGTTAAAGTTCCAAATGTGTTTGCGCCATTGATGGTTGAAGTACCAGCACCGGTAATTGCAACGGTACCGTAAGTTAGCCCACCCCCTCCAAATGTAATGCCCGAAGCAGAAGCGGTAATTGAAGTATTGCCACCGTCAAAAGTTAAACCAGTAGTGGTATCAATATCCCAAGCAGTACTAGTTCCTGCAAGAGTAATCGAACTAAGACCGCCTAATGTTAACGATCTTGTATTTGAGTTATCAGAATTAAATCTTCCAATAGTTAATAATTGCCCATTAGTATCTAGTGATCCATTAGTTAGTGTAACTGTTGCAGCGCTTCCCGTGGCCATGGCTCCAGTTAATTTCCACGAACCACCTACACCATTAAAATTAACACTTCCTGCGCTCTTACCACCAAAATTTACATTTTGCTGGGTTGTGGAAGTAGAAACAAAATCAATTGCTGCAGTGGTAGTACTTCCTAAAGTATATGTCCATCCTGAAGTAGGAAAAATTAAAGCGTTATTGCTTGCACCAGCAGTACCATCACCGATAAAAAGGGTGGTTGCTAAGTTATGGCTTAGTGTCCCCGTATACCCCGTAAGAACTATTGATCTTACAAAAGCATCGTCGCCGGCAACGATGGTAACGCTTCCCGAAGTTGCAGTTGCCACTACATCGTCGGCTGCAGTAGGAACTGCGCCTTCAACCCATGTCCCAGTGTCATCCCAATTTCCTCCTGCGTCTGATATGGTTCTTGTAGCTGCTTGGCTAAAATTTGGATAGACAAAAAAAACTGTTAATAAAACAGATAAAAGGAATAGGGTTTTATAAAACTTTTTAAAAAATTTACTACTCATTACTATATTATTATTTGTGAAAAAAATTTATATGATTACTCTATTTATATTAACATATTTTGCAGCAAATCAAAAACAACTTATATGGTGGAAAACTCCTATAAATCAGCTTTTGGTAAAGTTTGAGTAAAAGACCTTTTTACAATATCTTCTTCAACCAATGCCTTCGGTTTTCCGTACTTTAATTTTGATATTTTTTTGATAGCATTTACTATCTCTTCCCTGCCATTTTTAGGCACACAAGTTTGCATTTTAAAAGGAGTTGAGGTTTTATTATTTAACATCATTTTTAACACCACGGTAAAATTATCCAAATTTACCAAATCAAACCTAGAAAACCCTGGCTCAAATTGTTTTTCTAAAAATTCAGCGTCTTCAACCCCTACTCTAAATGCTCCCATGGTGCCTACATTACCCAATACTGCATTTTTAATTTGGTCGGTTAATTGTGGAATGTACTGGTGAGCAATTATTAAATTTAATTTATATTTTCTAGCTTCAGATAAAATAGTAGCAATACTGTCGGTGGTAAAATTTTGAAATTCGTCAACATACAAATAAAAGTCATCCCTTTCTTGTTCTTTTAATCTGGCTCGCTTCATTGCGGCCATTTGCATTTTTGAAACTAAAATTAAGCCCAACAAAGAACTATTTACTTCTCCGGTTTGGCCTTTTGATAAGTTTGCCAAAAAGATTTTTTTCTCGTCCATAATTTTTGACAAATCAAAACTAGACTTTGACTGGCCAATAATATTTCGCATCATTTCATTTTCAATGAATCTGCCCACTTTTGAAACCACATATCCTAACATGTCGCTTCTGGTATTTCCCGTAGTCACCGCCCATTCTTTTGTCCAAAACTGGCGTACTACAGGATCTGAAACTTTCGCCAACCTTTCTTGCAAAAATACAGGATCAGTAAACATTTTAGGAATTTCAACTAAAGTGCCGGGATTATCTTTATCTGCCATCAATGCCAGCATCGCATTTCTCATGTAATGCTCAAACATAGGGCCTATTATTTCAGGTGGAAATAATTTATAAAAAATGGCAATCATTTCCTGCACGGCAAAATCTTTTTGTTCGGGAGTGTCGTGCTCTAACATATTCAACCCCATTGGCCTTTCTTGATCAAAAGGCTCAAATAATACCACATCGTCAATTCTATTTTTTGGAATATTGGCTAAAGTGTGTTCAACCAATTCGCCATGAGGATCAATTACCGCAACACCTTCTCCATTTTCAATATCCTGCCTTATCATTTCACGCAAAAAACCTGATTTTCCCACCCCGGTCTGACCTATAATATAAAAGTGCCTGCGACGGTCATCTTTTGAGCCAAAATATACTTTTTTTTCTTCACCCCTAAATAATACTTTTCCCAGCAAATTGACGCCGGTTTCTGGCAAATCAGAAGGCGGCGCGGCTTCTTGTGTCTTTACGGCTTTTATATAAGGTGTTTCTGAAAAATGGTTTGGAAAATGATATATGCTGGCAATTTCTTCAGTATTTAAAATATTACCTTGCGCTGCATTAAAATTTCTAAAACTAAAATCATAAATAAATTTTTTTAAAGCACTTGGCTTTATTCCTCTTTTTTCAAAGCTATTAATAGAAGAAAGGGAAAACTGGCTAAAAGAATCAACAAGGTGGCTTAAAATATCTTCGGCCCTCTCTCTTGATGGTGCTGATGCCACTAATCTTATATTAGTTTGAAACGCCTGTTTTTGGACTTTACTTTGCACTGCATCATATCCTGCTTGATCAAATCCCTGTTCTTTTTTTTGTAAATCGGGTGCTATTTCTTTTTTAAAAATATCTTTTACAAAATCTAACATGAATTTTACCGCTGGATTTTGCATTACCTCAAACACGGCATTTTTAGGGCTTTTTCCTTCCCTTATTTTAGATAATACTTTCTCTCCTTTTTTTCTGAAATCTTCTCCAGCTAAAGGCCTGATTATTAACTGGATAGCAGCTCCCTCATTAGCTGAAATTTTACTTAAATTATTAGTGATGGTGGAAAGAGGATCTTTTTCCAATTTTTGGTAAGTGCTTATTGGAAAAATAGAATTTTCTTTTAATATTAAATAGGCCCCCGCGGTTTGTCCTTGTGGTTCAAAAACGGTATAATCTTCTGGAACTTTTTGTACTATTGCTCCAGAATAAACCCCCTGTACATATTTTTCAAAAACGGTTTCTAAATATTTTGGCACCGCAACATAAAAAGAAATGTCTTCACCCCCTATCTGTGAAGCAATTTCTAAAGTTACCGACAAAGAATCCTGAAATATTTTCGGCTTTCTAAGATTCAAAAAATTAGTAAGCACTTGTTCCATCTGTGATATCAATATTTTTTCTTCTTGTGCCCTCGAGTCGTCTTTTTTTAACTCATTTTTAGGCATCATCACTAAAAACAATACGGTTTCAAGGCCTGAAAAAAGCATGTTCTTTTCGGATCGCTCAAAAACCAATGCAAATACAATTGCTAGTACAATCAACGCTAATGCTAATAATAAAAACCAAAGAATAGCCATAGATAAAAAATTTATTTAAGAAATTTTTTATAATACCCTTCTTTTACTAATATATCGTGAAATGTATCTAAAATATAAGGATTGGCCATTTTTTTTGCAATATTAATTGCAAAAACAACCCCCTTTTTTTTGGCTATTTCTAAGAGTTTTTTAAGCTTTTTTTCTTCTTTAAGTGGTTGTATTTTATTAGATTGGGATTGTATTTGTAATTTCAAACTGTCGTCTAAATCTATATTTTCTATTTCTTCTCTTATTTGCCGATGCACAATATCTTCACTTGTTAGTTCTTTTTCAATATCTTTTTCTTGTGTACTATCACTGGGTGTTTCTGGAGAATTTATTTCTTTGCCAAACTGTTCTAAATAAATACTATCAGGTTCGTCGGGGGAATTTGTTATAATATTTTTTTTGATTTTTGCCATATATTTTAATTTAATTTTAAATCAATATAAGCCATTTGTTTCTTGCCGTTTTGGCCTAGTGCTGTCACTTCTAATTTAAGATTTGTTGAAACTTTTGAAACCTCATATATTTTTACGCAAGGAGTTGGTTCAAATTCTGGTTTTAATATTGCACCGCACAAATTGGGCTTGGGCAAAAAATTATACGCCCTACTGCTTGGAGGAAAATTTCGGCCAACGGAATCAACAATATTTTCAATATCCCATGAGAATTTTTTAAGATCATTCTTGCCTTTATTTTGAGCTCTAACAATCACCCTAATAAATTTTTCTGTAGTAACTTCTTCGCTTTTGTAGGTTGAGGTTAAAGATTCACTACTTAATACACTGCCAAGATCCTCGGCTGATTCAAATAAAAACCTTGTATCTCCAATGATTACTTCGTATATGGGTTCTGAAGGCTGGCCTTCAGAAGTAGTCTCCTGTTTTGGCTGAAAAAAATTACCTGACGAAAATCTAATCGCAAGATATACTACTACTATAGCAACAAATAGCACCACCGCTATAATAATAAGAGTGGTTGATACTTGACCTTTTGCAAATTTTTTATTCATTTAATAAATATAATTTAATGCTTTATATTAGTTACTTACTGTGAATTATACCATAATAAACCAATATAAATATCCCCAAGTCCAATTTTAATTACTAATAACTACCCATCTATATTTATTATATTGGTCTTTATAGAATGTAAAGTTTTTGTATTGATAGGCGTTAATTAATTTTTCTATGGCAAATTTTTGAATAGAATCAAATTCCATGTATATTTTACCGCCGGAAACTAAATGCCCACACGCTTTCTTTAAGAATTTTCTAATGTAAAAAAGTCCGTCTTCTCCACCAAATAACGCCATTTTGGGTTCATATAACAAAACTGATTTTTGAATTTTTTTTTGGCTTGTTTTAGCAATATACGGCGGGTTAGCAAAAATGTAATCATATTTCCCTGTTACATTCGAAAACACATCAGATGTAATTATTTTATATCTTTTTTTATTTATTTTATTAAGTGCGCAATTTATTTTTATTTGGTCAATACATTTTTTGCCCTTATCAACAAATACCACTTTAGTATTTTTTACATGTAGCATAACAGAAACACCGCTGCACCCAGATCCAGAAAAAATATCCAAAATCTTTACCTCAAAATTTGGACGGCCGTTTAAATTTAAAGATACTGTATCAATGGCTTTTTGCATCCAATACTCTGTTTCCGGTCTTGGGATTAATGGTTTTTTAGATAGATTAATTTTGCATCCTAAAAACTCCACAAATCCAATTACATAATCTCTGGGCTCGCCATTTTTCAATCTTTGAATATCTTTAGCAAATTGTCTTGTAGGCTTATTGTGGTACTTTTCTTTTAAAAGCCATTTTACCCTGTTAAATAATTTTACCCTTGGTAAAATTGCCGCCTTGCGATATTTAACAGGGTGAATTTCTTTTTGCATAATTTCTTTTTACACTAAAGAAAAAAAAGACCCAAATTCTTGAGTCTTAAGAGCTCTAAAAAAAATCCGCTCTTTGCGGATTTTTTTTAGTCTTTAATTTGTAAAATTTCAATTTCTGTAAATAACTGCCTATGTCCTATTTTTCTTTTATATCTTTTTTTAGGCTTGTATTTAAAAATAATTAATTTTTCTCCTTTTCCATGCTTTACTATTTTTGCTTTAATTTCCATACCCTTTACCAAAGGACTACCAATCTCTACCTTATTGTTTCTGTCGCACAATAAAACATCTGTCAGGGTTATTTCTTTCCCTACTTCTTGGTCAATTTTTTCCACTTTTAATTTGTCTCCAGGGGAAACCAAATACTGTTTTCCACCGGTTTTGATTATAGCTAACATGACAATTTGAAAAAATTGTCACCGAGCACAACCGAGCACTACCGAGCACTCAACATATTGAGTGCTCTGGTCAGTGCTTTGGTCTGTGCTTGGTATACAAATTATTTTACCCTGTTCAATATAATCTATTTTTGTTCATTCGTCAATACGGGGGCGGTCTACCTCATCTATTTTAATTTTCAAATCTCCATCGGTGATTTTTACCACATCTTTATCAACTTTTAAAAATTCAGTCCGAGCCTTATTATACGAACTTACCGTTTTATCCAAATTATCCCCCAATCTATTTACATATTCTGAATATACATACATGTGCTTGCCTAATCTTTCAACTTCTTTAATAATCATTTGGGCTTGCTCTGAAATTTTCTGGTTTTTCATACCCTGCAATACTGTTTGCAAATACGCTAAAAATGAAGTAGGAGAAACTACAATAACTTTTTTCTTGCCTGCGTAATAAATTAAATTATTAGTATCTTCAACAATAGTTCCTACTTTATTAATAAGCAAATCGTAATATACAGCCTCTGAAGGAATAAACATAAAGGCAAAATCAGTGGTTTTTTCTTCTGGTTTTACATACTTTGAAGTTTCATCAATTCTTAATTTTAAATCCGCTACAAACACCATTTCTAAACGCTTTTTTTCAACAGCATCTCGGGACTCCACCATTCTATTATAATTTTCCAAAGAAAATTTTGAATCAATAGGAATGATTCTTTTGTCAACAAAAACCACGGCATCAACAATAACACCATCTTTAAATCCATATTGCATTTTATAAGAGTCCGGAGGTAATACATTTTTTAACACTGTTTCAAGATAATATTCCCCCAAAATACCACGCTGTTTTGGATTCTTTAAAATATCTTGCAAACCTTGCAACTGATCTGCAAAACCCACTACTTGCCTGTTTGTTTCATCTAATTTTGCAAGTCTTTCACGCACATCTCCAATTATTTTTGCCGACTGATTAAATTGAAACTGAGCATTTTTATTTGATTCAGAAAGCTTATTATCTAGCACTTGTGAAATTTGGTTTATTTGTTGTTGCAACATTAACATAGCACTGTCATCTTTTTTGGGTTCGGTTTTTTTTCGCAATAATAACAATAATAAAAAAATCACCGTGCCGATGCCCAAAATAATTATTGTGTAAAATAATATTAAGTAATCCATTAGAATAATTCTAACACAAATTTTTTGGAAAGAAAAAACCGTAAACATGGAGACATATTTACGGTGGCGCTTTGACAGAATCAATTAATTCAAAACATCTTCAAAAAAGTGAGTACAGAATTTAATCGGTCGCTTAAATTCTGTACTCACTTTAAAAAATACATTTACGACAATTTAAACACTTTCTTGAAATAATCTTCCTTGTCAATGAAATCCAGCTCGCCAAAACGAACATATTTTTCTAAACGAAAAAACTTCACCAAAAGTATTATCTCTTCACGACAATCATATGGTGCAATGAAGACACTTTTTTGTAATTCGCAAAACCCTATTTTTATCAGACGCCGCCGAAGTGCATCTCTCCCTTGCTTATGTTTTTCAGGAATATCAAATGCAACCATTCTCCACCTTCTATCCCAAGTTTGTTTTTTAGATTTAATACCGTCAAGCTTTAAGTTTAGGGCCCGCAACTTACCTTTTTCTGTAGGTTTTACAGTAATCCAGCCATCAATTCCCTCTGCTTTATCAATGATATCCAGCCGGTATAAATTTTTAATTCCCTTCTTTAATTCATTTTCCTCTATTTTTTTCCACTCTTTGGGTAAATTCTTTAAGAATTTCAGCTTTTGCCCTGGAGTATAACTATAACTAAACCCCACACCAGTATACAAAAGTAGTAATATTTTTTTACTAATTTCATTCATATTACAATAATATCACAAAAATAAAAGTGAGTACAGAATTTAAGCGGTCGCTTAAATTCTGTACTCACTTTTTTGGGACGCTCGACAAAGAAGTTGATAACTTATTGCTAATTCAGGAATATTTCAAACATCAAAAATACAACATATAAAAACAATAAAAATAATCCTTCTTTTTTAGTTATTTTTTTACCGCTTCTCATAAATATCAATGAAAAGACTGCTGCAATAATTAAAAAAATCCTAGCAGTAATAAATGGAGTAAAGTTTTTAATTTCAAAGGGCAATATTGTGGCAATTAACCCCAACACCAAAGTAGTGCACACAATTACTGATCCCATTAAATCCCCCAACACAAGCCAATTTTCTTCTTTGCGAGCTGAAATTATTGCAAAATAAGTTTCTGGAAATGAGTTTCCCAGGCCCAATATTAATATTCCTACTAGTGCCAGTGAAATTCCCAACTTATCAGCAAAAAACTGTGCCGAGCCGACTACCGCAAACGAAGCGCCTAAAAGCAATACCAACAATACCACAATTTTCAATAAGCTTTTTATAAAACCCGAAAATCCAAGACTCTGGCTTTTGTGGTTGCTTAAATATCTTTTTTTAAAGTGGTCTCGTTCAGAAAAAATCCACCACGAATATAGCAAAAACGAACCAATTAAAATCAATCCATCTGCCCTATTAAGTCTTCCATCAACAATTAATAATAATGGCAATACCGCAATAAGCGTGGTAAAAATAGCGCTTTTTTGCACCATTTCACTTTGGGCAGAAAGGCCTTTTTTACTAAAAAATACTGCAACTGCTAATACAAAGGTAAGATCAACTAAATTACCTCCAATAATGTCCCCAAATGCTAATTCTGGTTTGCCCTGTAATGCCGCATTAAAGTCGGTAAATAAATTAGGTAGCGATGTAGCAAGCGACATTACAAAAAAAGCAATAATAAACTCGCGCCAATTTAAGTATCGAGCCACCAATACTAAATCTCTTACCATGCGCGAACTTAACCAACTAAGCACAAGGCATGAAACAATAAATATAATTACTACAAAATACCAAAGCATAAGTAAAAATTTAAATTATAAAATAATACATTTCATATATCATCCCCAAAATAAATATTAAAGCTAAAGGATACATAAGAATTTTTTTGCCTCCTATTTTATTATAAATCAATAATATAAAAATACCGTTAATACCCAAAAACACACCTCCAATAAAAGATATTAAAGAAAGAAAAGAATTAAATCCCAGTAAAAAAAGAATTAAGGGAACAAAACAAGTAAAAACCCATGCCGGAAATTCTTTAATATTCATATCATACATAAACATTTTTTTTAAAAGAAGTCCTTGGGTAACAAAAGCAGTAAAAGTAGTTATTACTCCTATAAAAAGGGCGAGTGAAAAAACTCCTCTGCCAAAAAATGATTCAAGTCCCACCAGTGCTGATTCTGTGGTGGAAGGGCCCGTAATACTTACTACTAAAAAAACGAATAAAAGGTATATAATGGCAGGAATTAAAGTAGATATTACAATAACTTTTTTTAATAATTTCTTTTTGCCCCTCATCATTTCCTCAACTTCTGGAATTAATCCAGTCCCCCACAACGAAAAAAGAATAGCTCCATAGGGCATAAAAAAATATGCTGCAGTTAATTTTCCCCCTTCTGGAAAAAGAAAAAAATTATTAAAATTTATATGAGAAGCTCCTTTTATAAAAATAATGGCAAATAAAATTGCAAAAAGAGATAATGCCCAAAATTCAATTTTAGAAATAGTCTTAATTCCAAAATATAAAATAAAACTTAATACCGCAAAAAATAAAATAATATAATCAAGTAAACTGCCGCCTAAAAAAGGAGATAATAGGCTTGTTAAAAATTGGCCACCGACGATTAAATAGACTAATAAAATACCAAAAGCGCCAAAAATCATCAATACCAGTGTTACTCTTTCGGCCCAAGCTCCAAGATGAAAACCCACAAAACCCGGAAATCTTTTAAAATCGGGGGTTTTAAGAGTTATATCTGTAAAAATTAAATGCAAGCATATTACCAAAGCCGTTAAAAAAACAAAATAAAAAAGCATTATGAAAATGCCAACTTTGGAGGTGATATAAGGCAAGGATAAAAACCCAACTCCAATAATACTGCCCGACATAACTGCAATAGGATAAATATAATTTTTAAATATGTCCTTTAACATATTTTCATTTTACATTTATTTAGACAAAATGACAATTTTATGATACATTAAAACCGAATTAAAATTATTTGACCCCATCATCTAGCCTGGTCTAGGATATTAGGTTCTCATCCTAAAAACTCGGGTTCAAATCCCGATGGGGTCGCACAATAAATTTAGGAGTGTAAATCTTAAAAACCTATCTTCAAAACCAAAAGTCCAAATGCACGACGCAGTGAATTTGGACTTATTTTTATACAAGACCTAATAATCGGGCGGCAGCTGCCAATAATTAATTATATACTGTGATAATTTTTTAAAAATAGGAGCAGCAGAAAGCGCTGACTTTGAAACTTTTGGATTATCTAATTTAACTAAAATTAAAAATTGCGGCTTTAGTGCGGGGCCAAAACCAATAAAACTTTGAATAGTTTTATCTGTATAATACCCTTTTGAATTAAGCAGTGGAACTTCTGCAGTACCAGTTTTACCTGCTAAATAATACCCTTCAATTCTTGCCGCATTTCCAAACCCTCTTTCCACCACATTAATAAGCATTTTTGTAACCGAAGATGCCACTTTTTCTGAAATAACTGGAGGTGAGGCCTGAGGCTTTGTAGTCATTTCGTCCTGCCCATGAACAATTTTTTCAACAATATGTGGGGTAATAATTCTGCCTCCGTTGGCAAATAATGCAAATGATCTTGCCAGTTGCAAAGGAGTCATTTCAATTCCTTGTCCAAAAGAAGCGGTGGCAAAACCAAAACTCGAACCCTTTTTTAAAATTTCATTTTTTGAATATACTTCGCCCTGAAGATCAATCCCAGTTTTTTCGTTAAAGCCCATTTTCTCTAAGTACTCATTGAATGTTTCATGCGACAATAGGCTTGCCAAAAATACTGCGCCAGTATTGATAGACTTTTCTAATATGCTCGACATAGTTTGCGTGCCATACACCTTCCTATCAAAATTATGGATAGTATCGGGGCCTATTTTTACAAAACCTGTATCAGTAAATGATGATTCTTCAGTGACTTTTCCTTCATTTAATGCCATCGCCATAATAAAAGGCTTAAACACAGATCCTGGTTCAAAGATTTTTTGCACCGCCGAATTTTGAAAAATATCAAAATTTGCTTCTTTTGAATACTTATTTGGATTAAAAGAGGGAAAATTAGCCAATGCCAAAATTCTGCCAGAATCGGGCTTTAATACAATAATTTGTCCCGAATCAATATTAATATTTTTTTTCGCTTCTTTTAAAAGTGATTCTGCTTGAAATTGTATATTATAATCTATAGTTAAAAAAAGATCTGACCCATTTAACATTTCTTCATTTTCAAAATTAAGTAAATTCAAACCTCTTTTTTCTTCTTTGACGCCTTGTTTACCGGCCAATATTTCATCGTAATAACCTTCTATGCCATATTGTCCATTATTATTGCCACCCACAAATCCAATAACTTGGCTTGCAAGCTCTTCTTGGGGATAATACCTCGCTGTGGTACTCTCAAAAGATAAACCTTCTAATTTAAGATTTTTTAAATCGGTTACTTGACTCAAAAGCGCATCTTTTTTCAACACCACATAAGATTCCGACTCTTTTAATTTAGTAATAATAAATTCTTTTGTTTCTTGCAAGGGGTTACTCAAAATTTCTGCGAAATTATTTTTATCTTTGATTTTTTTAGGCACCGCAAAAATAACCCACTTTTCTTTATTAATGGCCAAGCTTTTTTCTTCCCCCAAACCATAATTACCGTCATTATCCTTGCTGTTTTTAAAAAACACTTCTCCCCTGCTTCCCTGAATTTCCCAAAATCCTGTTTGTTGCCCTAAGGCTTGCGATTGATAAAGCTTGTGATTAAGTATTTGAATATAAAATAAGCGGCAAATAATCATTGCCGCTAAAATAAAAAAACAAAACAATAATATATGTAATCTCCAGTTCTTCATCCTTATTAAAATCCGATTTACCCTTATTGTGCGTTGGCAAGCGAATTATTTGCCATTTCTATATACTTTACCTTTGTAGTTTTTTCAAAACTAAGTTCATTTGCCTTTTTTGTAACTTTCCCCAAAAAACCGCTTTCTGCAAAGTTAGTTTCTAAAATCCTGTTTTCTTTTGCAAGAACTCTTGTTTCTTTATTATAGCTTTCAATTACATAGACTCCATGGGTTAACCCGTTAACCAAAAATATATAAAAAGCTAGCATGGCTACAATAAATGAAATAATTACAAGACAAAATAATTTAAAATTTATCTTTGAAAAAACCGCAGACTTTATTTTACTTCTTGATACTCTGTAATTTAATGCTATCGTCGTCATTTATTTAGAATTTAGAATCTAGAAAATAGTAAATAGAATACGAAAAACAATACTTCTACTTTCTATTTTCTATTTTCTAACTTCTATTTTCTAATTTAATTATTGCTCTTAATTTTGCCGACCTTGAACGAGGATTAGCCAAAATTTCACTTGCACAAGCCACAACTGGCTTTTTGGTAAGAATTTTTACTAATCCCAATTTTTCCATTTCTTTAAAAAAATTTTTAACAATTTTATCTTCTAATGAATGAAAAGATATTATTACTAATCTTCCTTTGCTAGATAATGTTTCTATGGCTTGCGGCAAAAATCCAGTTAAATTATCAAGTTCTCTATTTACTGCAATTCTTATCGCCTGAAAAGATCTTGTAGCAAAGTGAGGGTGACCATGGCGGAATTTTGGCGGAATCGCTTCTTCTATAATGCTTACCAATTCAAGTGTGCTTTCAATTTTTTTAAATCTGCGCTTCTCTACTATTTTTTTTGCAATATTGTGTGCGAATTTTTCTTCTCCATACTCTTTTAATATTTTTTCTAATTCAAATTGTGATTCTTCATTAATAATTTTTTGGGCAGTTGTAGAATTTAAAATATCATATCTCATATCCAACGGTTCCGATTTTGTAAAAGAAAATCCTTTCAAAGATTTTTCTAACTGCCAAGATGACATTCCAAGGTCTAATAAAATTCCATGGACTGGTGCAAAATTTTCTTTGGCAATAATATTTTGAAGATTAAAATAAGAATCATTTACCAAAACGATTCTTTCCTTAAAATCCGCCAAATGTAATTTGCTATTTTCTATTTGCCCCGCATCCCAATCTATCCCCAAAACTCTGCCATTAGGTTTATTTTTTTCTAAAATTAACATTGAATGCCCTCCTTCACCCACCGTAGCATCAATAAAATTTTCATTTTGTTTTGGGTCTAAATATTCTAAAACTTCTTTTGTAAGAACAGGAATGTGCAAACTAATTTCAAAATTCAAAGCACTAAATTCTAAACAAATTCAAAATTCTAATTTCTAAAATTCAAAACACGAAACGTTTTGAAAATTTGGATTTTGGTAATTTAGATTTGTTTAGGATTTGGAATTTTGGATTTTGGATTTCATTTATATACCAAGTGGCCCCAATTTTGAAACGATTTCCTCCACCCCTTTTTCAGCTTGCTTACTATAAGCTTGCCATTTTTGCTCATCCCATACTTCAAGCCTATTAGATAATCCGCAAACCACTACATCTTTTTTCAACGCTGCATACTCTTTTAAATAATCTGGTATAAGAATTCTACCCAATTTATCTAACGCAACCTCCATAGCGCTTGCTAATAAGTGCCTAGCAAAAGACCTTGCTTCAGTTTGGGAAATTGGCAAATTGCCTAATTTTTGCGACATAACTTCCCATTCTTTTTCTGTATAAATAACTAAGCAATTTTCAACTCCCTTTGTAATAATCACTTTATTGCCAATTTCACCCCTAAATTTTACAGGCAAAGCAAGTCGTTTTTTACTATCAATAGTATGTTGGTATTGGCCTATTAACATCTTAATTTCAAAATTCAAAGCACTAAATTCTAAACAATATCAAAATTCAAATATTCAAAATGTGATATGTTTTGGATCGTGTATTTTGGTAATTTGAATTTGTTTAGGATTTGGTGCTTGGGGTTTTGGATTTAGCAATGGAGTTATCAACAGATAACCGACTTTCTCCCACTTTTATCCACAATCATCCACTACGCATTATTTATATATTATTTCATGATACCTAGTCAATGCTTATAAAATAATGTTTACTTTAAGCTTAAATACGCTTATTTATCCACACTTAATTAACAATGATATTTTACATATTTGTTCATAAAGGCGAAAAACTGCAATTCCCCACTTTAAACTATAATTCAAATTAGATATTTTGAATTATTATTTTTTAATATGTGCCAAAAATGATACGATCGTATCATTTTTGGCACATATTAAAAAATGTAAATTATGATAATTATGATAATTTTGTCGCCTGCCTACCGGCAGGCATAATCAAAAGCCCGAGAATTATCTCGGGCTTTTGATTATTACTTTTACTTTTAGAAACCAATATTTTTATAATTAAACTTATTCCACTCGCGCTTCGCTTGGTTTCGCAGGCAAGGAAACTACGGAACGAGCACGAAGAGCGGCATCGCGATCCCCAGGGCGAGACCAAAGCACAAACATCTTGCGAGGGAAAGAATACCAGCACACACACGGAACATGACCGCCAACATGCCGCGAGCCCGAGCAATGGGTATAGGTATTGGTTGAGTCTAAATGGCGTTGGGTTTGGTCGGGGTTAGATGAGTTTTTATCCCAATGATATAGCTCGTCGTATAGTCGTTCCCTCAAAGTCATGGTTTGGAGTTTTCGTTCTTTGATTTGGTTGGCGGAAAGGTTAGCGTTTCGTTCAGGTGCGTTTTGTGAGTCTTCCACCCAGATGGCGTAGCTACCTTGGGTTTGTGGGTTGCGTTCTTCTTGTTCTGGGTCGATGAGTTGGTCGAGGGGTTTGTTTTCTTGGTAGTGGTAACAAGGAAATTGTTTCTTGCAGGCTTGGTAGGCTTCTTCGGTGGCGAGCTTTTTGTCGATGATAAGGAGTCTTGTGAATTCTTTTTCTTGTTCTTCTGTTCTTTCGGGAAGCTCTACGGTGGATAGGTCTAGTTCACGCTTAAAGTGCTTTGCGTAAAGTAGCATTTGATCCCTGATGACTTCTATGGAGGACTCGAGCTCGTGGTCACCGCCCAAAACAAGGCCGAGAGCCCAGCAACCTTTGTGGTGGGGACAAGTATTGTTTCTTAGGTGGGATAGGATATTTGAATCGGTACAACCCTGTTCTTCCAGAGCGTCGGCGAGAATGGGGAGGGCTTCAAATTGGCTTTTTTCATAAATTGATTCTGCAAGAGGTAATACTTGGCCTCTCCTCCATTCGTCTTCCATGACGAGGGGGTTGTAAGGGAGAGGTTCTTTTTCTTGTGGTAAGGTTTCGGACATGGGGGGCTTATGTATTAGAATTATTATTTACAATTTTTATTATATCAAAATTTTCTGGATTAATTTCAATGGTATCTCCTTGTGTTATTTTGTCGGACAATAAAGCTTTAGCAATTGAATTTTCTACCGTATCTTGCATCACTCTTCTCATTTCTCGGGCACCAAATTCGGGTTTATAAGAAAGTGCCACAATTTTTTCTTTCAAATTTTCTGTGATTAAAAAATCAATTTCTTTTTCTTTAAGATTTTTTGCAATATTTAAAAACATTAACTGGGCTATATCCATTAAGTTTTCCGGAGTTAACGGATGAAAAACTACCACCGCATCAAAACGGTTGATAAATTCGGGCTTGTATATTCCTTTGCTAAATAAAAATTCAAACAATTTGTCTTTTTGTATTGAGTCGCCTTTTTCTAAGCCTTCAAAAATTAATTGCGCACCAGCATTTGAAGTGCAAATAATAATAGTATTATTAAAAATAATTTTTCTGCCTTGCCCGTCGGTAATATGGCCCTCATCAAAAACTTGTAAAAATAAATTTAAAATATTGGGGTGGGTTTTTTCTATTTCATCAAGCAATACTAAAGAAAAAGGATTTTCTCTTACAGGCGTAGTTAAAAGGCCCTGCTGCTCTACCGGACTTATTTCTCCAATTAAGCGAGGAATATCTGAAATTGACTGGAATTCCGACATATCAAGCCGTATCATTTTTTCTTCGCCGCCAAAATAAATTTCTGCCAGCGCTTTTGCGGTTTCGGTTTTACCAACTCCCGTAGGGCCTAAAAATAAAAATGTACCCATTGGCCTTTTCTTAGAACTAATT
>MHOW01000024.1:19132-23360 GCA_001820215.1 Candidatus Staskawiczbacteria bacterium RIFCSPLOWO2_01_FULL_33_13
CGGAAACGGAGTACTTGGCATATACCTTGCCGTCAAATTTATTATTTCTCTTACCGAAGGATAAGTGATTAAAATCTTATGCTTTTTTTCAAGCCCCAGGGCCAAATTTTGTAAAATTCTAATAGTATCTAATTCAGATATTTCCGAAACTTCTACTTTTCCAAAATATTCCAAAAATGAGGGGTTTTGCTCTAATCTTTTATGCAAACCATCAAAAGAGGCTATTCCAATGAAATGAAAATTAGGAATTAATAAGTATTTTGCTAATATGCCAGAGATATCAACTTTGCCCAATTTTTGGGTTTTTTGTTCTACAAAATTATCCAACTCATCAATCACTAAAATAACATTGCCCGATAATAATGCTTCTTGCAATATGCGGTCTAAGGTATTTTCTAAATTTTCTTGATCTTGAATGCGTGAAAGCAAAGAAATCATATCCAACTCAACCACCCTTTTATAATTTAATTCTGGCAAACTTACACCAAGGTAACATCGTTGTGAAATAGCTTGAATAATACTTTTTCTACCAACTCCAACATCCCCCAAAATCAGTGCATTACTTAAACTTGACTTAGCCAACACCATTTCAACGCCTTTTATTTCTTTTTGATGTCCAATAATTTCGCCAAATACATTTTTACTTGCAATACGACTCCAATCAATAGAAAATTCATCTAAGGTATTGGTAAAACCTGAAGCCCAACTTCTTCCCAAAGAACCCATTTTTGACAAATTTTCTTTCATCCAAAACTTTTTATTTTTTGTGATAGTTTGTTCTAACTTATCCAACCACAACGATATATTTTCAATATCTTTTTCTTTTAAATCATTTTCAACAAGTATTTTTTTAAAAAATCCATCATTTTTTGCTAAGGCAACAAATAATTCTTTCTCTCCTATTACAGCATATCCTCGCTCAACTGAGACTTTTGTTGCTCCCTTTATAGTTTTTTGGAACGCTGGAGAAAAAGATAAAGTAAAATCTTTTTGTTTTTTCTGTTTTTCTAAATAATTTTTTAAATCTGCTTGCAGTTTTTTTATATCTATTCCTAACCTGAAAATTAAATTTTGTATATCTTTGCTTTCAAGTAGTAATGCGTATAATATACCCTCAGAAACAACCTCTGAAAGTTTTCTTTTTTTGCAAATTTTAATGGCGACTTCAATAACGCGACAAGATTCTAAACTTAAAAATTCTGCCAAATTATAATCATCTTGGCCCAAAGCAGCATCAAGCGCTATCTCATTTTTATTATTTTCAATGCCAACGGTAGGAGATTTAATTTTTAATTCCACAAACAAGTAAATCTCCCAAAATAGTACCATGCAAAACAAAAGAAAAATTGAAATTTTAACCAACACGATTGTAGATATTAAAATAACACCAAAAAACGAAACACTAATCAACAAAAAACATACTAAAAACAAATATAAAAATAGTTGGGTTAATACTCCTGCATACCTTAAAAAAGGCAGCTCGGACATTTTTAAAAACTGGAAAATTACTGTTTTTTTAGTATCAAAACTAAAGATCATATTTTTAAAGCATTAAAAAAATTAAAATTAAACCTAGTAAAACTAATGGCATTAAAAACCAAAGCAATATACTACACGCGCCAACTATACATATGAAAATTTGTGCAATAATTCCTAATAAAATTAAAAATACCCTTACAATGGCACCCAATATTCTTGAAATCATATTGAAAACAAAAATATTAATACGCTGCCTTATTAAAAATCCCTTGGGATATGTATAAGTATATTTTTTCCATGGAGCAAAAAGCGTTGAAAGTAAAAGGGTAATAGAAAAATAATCCAAAATAAATGAAAGGTAATTTTTCCAGACGAAAAACAAAAACTTTGGCATTTGGTAAAAATGCCAACGAAACCATAATACTACAATATTATTATTATTTTCCATTGGTGATTAATTCCTGGTAAATATCCTTTGGAATAGGTATACTATCTCCAGGTTTTGAAACACCAGGATAACGCCAAGCACTTATTATTTTCCTTTCGTTTTTTATGTCTTGATACATAAGCCAAATTTCACCTGGTATTTTTCTTCTTGTACCAAAAGAAATATTAGCCGTTTTTGAAGAATATAGTGTATTTGTTTGCATAAGCGCCGTTGATCCCAACACAATCCCCTCTTCTTTTCTTTCTGGTTTATAAAGCAACTTTATTAGTTTACTTTTTGAAAGTCCATACTGGCGCATTTTTATTTTAGAATGTTCTGTCCAATGAAGATTGTGTTTGTAAAACATATGATTATTTTACCATTTTTTAATAAAAAGGAGCAATAAACCTCATACACAACCCCAACAAAACAAAAACAGCCCAGATGGGCTGTTTTTGTTTTGTGTTATTTTATCTCTACTTTAGCACCCGCTGCTTCAAATTTCTTTTTTATTTCTTCTGCTTCTTCTTTTTTCACTCCCTCTTTAACTAATTGAGCGCCAGTTGCTGCTGCATCAACTAAATCTTTTGATTCTTTTAATCCTTTTGCAGTTACATCTCTTACCACTTTAATAACCTCAATTTTCTGTGCTCCCACTTCTTTTAATTCAATATTAAATGAAGTTTTAGCTTCTTCAGGGGCCGCAGTCCCAGCCGCTGCTGCAACTTGCGGAGCCGCTGCTGACACACCAAATTTAGTTTCTAATACTTTTACTAATTCTGCCAATTCTACAATTGACATTTTTTCTACCTCTCCAACTAACTTTTCAAATTTAGCTGGTATTTCTCCGCCAGCTGGCGGATTTTTTTGTTCGTCTGTCATGCTAATTTTTCAAATTAGCACCGAGCACAAAATTTTTTAAAAATTTCTGTGCTTGGTACTCATTTATATAAATTAATTATTAACTATTGTTTTTTCTTTGTTTTCCCTTATGTGATCCAATACTGTTACAAAACCTATCATTGAGCTAGCAATAGAACCAACCAATCTACCCAATAATTCATTTCTTGAAGGTATATTAGCTAATTCTAATACTTTTTCTTTCCCTATAAATCTTTTTTCAAAAATACCTCCTAAAATCTTGAAATTTTCATTTGTCTTAACAAACTGGTTTGAAATCCTTGCAGGAGCAATTTCATCATCAATTCCAAACACCAACGCTAATTGGCCTGGAACACTATTTTTAATTTTGCTCCAAAAAGAAATACCGGATTGTCCAAAGGCAATTCTAATTAAAGTCTTTTTTCCAATTTTTAAAAGACATCCTGCCTCTTTTAATTTTTTCCTTAAATCAAACAAATCTTTAGAATTTACTTTTGAAAAATCAGCAAAAATAACCGACTTCTGTTTTGAAATTTTTTCCTTTAAATCTGCTAAAGATTTTTGTTTCTTTTCTTTTGTTAATGCCATAACACGAGAATCTAGAAAATAGAAAGTAGAATCTAGAATACGAACGACGGCCGAAATTCTATTTTCTATTTTCTAGATTCTATTTTCTTTATAAAATAAAAGCCTGCGACCTGCAGACATTACAACAATGAATATCTAATATTTTATACTAGATATTCGTAATTTGCCTCGATAGGATTTATTTCTTCGCTTTTGCCAAGAATACCTACTGTCTGCGGCTTAACCCGGTTAAATATGCAAAGCATATTTTCGTCGCCGCTTGGCAATAAATACTTGCGAATCTTTATTGCCTTCACTTGCTAGAAAATAATTTCGCTTCGCGAATTAGCCTTCGGGCTATTTAACTGGGTGAATTTAATTATTTTAATACTAATCTATAATCTAAATATTGTCAATTGCGTAGGTATTTTGTCACAGCTATATTGTGTTCGTCTAGTGTTTTGCTAAAAATAGTTTTACCCGTATCATCTGCTGATAAATAATACCAATAATCGGTTTTTGTAGGATAAATAGCTGCTAAAATACTATCCATTCCAGGGTTTGAAATTGGTCCCTTAGGCAAGCCATAATATTTATAGGTATTATAAGGAGAATCTATAGTAGTGTCTTTTATACTCACTCCTGGATCATTTTTACCAGTAATGTAATTAATAGTTGCATCAACTTGTAAAGGAATTCCCGCGTTAATGCGTTTCCATAATATACCGGCAACTATTTTTTTATCTTCTAATAAAATAACTTCTTTTTCAATTATTGAGGCCATGGTAATAATTTGAAAAATAGATTTTTTTTGTAAAGAAATTTCTTTTCTTAATTCTTGTGTAAGTTTTTTATCAAAATTATCAAGTATAG
>MHOW01000025.1:0-394 GCA_001820215.1 Candidatus Staskawiczbacteria bacterium RIFCSPLOWO2_01_FULL_33_13
TTCTTTGATTTCTTTGCAAACTTTATCAATCATAGAAAAAGTTTGTGGGGAAAGCATTGAAACTTCATCTATAATAAGCACTTTTGCGGGCTTTACTCGTTTTACAATGTACTTAGTTGTTGCAATTTTTTTAAGATCACGCGCATCTAATGAATTTTTAATTCCAATACCACTCCAAGAATGAATAGTAAGTCCCCCAATATGAGTAGCTGAAATACCCGTTGAAGCAGTAATAGCGGGTTCAATACCACAAGAACGCAAATAATCTACATACTCGTTAATAGTATGCGTTTTTCCGGATCCAGGAGATCCGGTTAAAAATACATTATGCCCCATTTTTAAAATGTTTAGTGCTTGTTGTTGCGTCATTTTTTAGGAAAGTTTTTAAATGGCG
>MHOW01000025.1:439-25061 GCA_001820215.1 Candidatus Staskawiczbacteria bacterium RIFCSPLOWO2_01_FULL_33_13
TCTCATCTCAATAAATTTAAAACTCTTTAGACCATATACAACTCTGTTTTTCTTGTTTCATCTACTTTAACCAACTCTGCCTCTCCTTTTATAATCTTTTCAAAAGGCTTGCAGGCAAAACATCCTTGGGCTTTGCGCGGACACTGAAAAACACCAGCTTCCCTTGCCTGTTTTACCTTAAGGGCCGCCGCAAGCACCCTTTCTTTAGCGCTTGAAATTTCAGGTAATAAAACTTCAGTAGGCTCATTGTTTCTATCAATATACCAATAAGCCGCCCCCGATACCTTTCTTTTTTGCAGTGCATTTAAAAGCAATGCGTAAATTGGTAATTGCAAAGAATCTTTATCTTCATCATTTTTTCCAGTTTTAAAATCAATAACTTTTACTGAATCGTCTTCGGGCACATATTGGAGCCAATCAATTTTTCCTGACAAAATAATATTATCCTGTTCTGATAAATAAAAATTAGGGGGCATATTATTGGCATGCTCTTTTAATTTCACCGCCTTTTTTTCTAAAGGGCCACGGTATTGGTCAACCCTTTCTATCATTTTTTTGGCGCGGTTTTTTGCTTCCATTTCTTCTTCTATGCCTTTAAATCCCCCAACCTTCCCTGATACCTTCGCCCAATTTTGTTCAAAGGTTTCAATCAATGGCTTCAAAAACCTTTCCTCTGCTTTGTAATTTAGCAATCCTTCCAGTGTTTCGTGCACCGCAGTACCCAAAGATAAATGCTGATTTACCACATTTATTTTCCTGCCTTTTTCATTTTTATACATGTTATGCAAAAAATACGCTCTTGGGCATTTTAAAAAATCACCAATAGAAGAATGAGACACCCAAACCGCACTATATTTATCTTGTGGCATAAATAAAAGAAAAATCTATTAATATACTTGCAATCAGAGCGAGCAAAGAAACAATAACTATAAATAGTGAATTAAATCTGGCTTTAGAAGTAAGGCTAGTTTTTACTAAATATGAAACCGCTGATTTTTCTTCTGGAGCAATATCGCTTTTTTCAACCACACTTACCAAATTATATTCTTTTACTAATTTTGCCCGTTTTTCTTCAATATGTGAGCGATGCCAAAAATATAAAATAAAACCTATAGTGCCCACATACCAAGCAACTTTTACCCAAAAGGGGTACAAAAATGGGGTAATTCTATAGGCAATAGTGGCAATAATTCCCGTAAGAAAGAAAAAAATGCGCAAAAATTTTGGCCCAGAATGTATTTTCTTTGATATTGGATGTGTTTGTGATTGCATATTTAATAACTCCAATTAAAATCTCCTTTATTAGTTGAAATTTTAATAATTTTTAATTCATCAAACGATTTTGATATTTTACCCAAAAAATCCTTTCCTGTAATTTTAGTGTTTTTACCATTAAAAACTGCCAAAATATTATATTGTGTTTTTGATGATACCGATTGAAAAAGATTTGTTAATTTTTTACCTTTACCTAAAAACCACAAATACATCATACCATTTTTATTAATATTAGCTGCAAGTCCATTATATTTAATTGACTTGATTTGCGCCAACATCAGCTTTCTACGATTTTTATCGTGTAATGTTATTTCTGTGATATTTCCCGCTTGGTCAGTAATAGTAATAATATTATCTTGATCTTTAATTAATATTTTAGAAACATCTGAAATATTATCAGTGCCAGTAAATTTTATATCAAAAATAACGGGGTCAAATTGAATTATCGTTTCCGGAGCCGTTTTATCTATGGTAAAAGAAATAGTTTTTTCTTGCTCATTGTTTCCTGCATTATCAGTGGCAAAAAATGATACTGTATGACTCCCCTCTTTTGTAATAGAAACCGTTGTTGAATCAGTTAATACTTTTTGATATCCTTGGCCATCTATATTGTAATTTACCGCAAGCACACCAGAAATATCATCTTCAGCATTAAACAAAACACCTACATCGCTTCTATAAAAATTTGGTTGCCCTAGGGTACCCGATAAAATTGAAGAAGAAGTTGGCAAAACAACATCCTCTGATTCAACACCATTAAGCACTGCTGAAGGCAAAATAGTTTGATCGCCACTTTCAGAAGTTTCTTTTACGGTAAGTGTTGTTTGTGAACCCAAATTTATTTGCCCTGAAAGTTTGGCAGTTACAGGTAAATTACTAAATACTTCAGTGCCTACCACCTGGTTGTTTGCAAGATTTTGATTGGTAATTGTATAGGTTCCCACGCCAGTTCCTTTTATGTTTACAGTATATATTTGGCCATTATCAGTGGGTAAATACAAAAATTTGTGTTCACCAAAAATTTCAAAAGCAGCATTGGGAATTTCATTTAAAATACTGCCATCATCAGCATTTCCCAATTCATTACCATTTTGGTCAGTTACAAAAATATTAATAGGACTAAATACAGAAATTGCCTTGCCATTTAAATTACAATCAGCAATATTTTGGGTAATAAATTTGTCTTCCACTTTAAGGTTACTTCCAGAAATTATATTTACAATTTGCTGACGACTGCCATTTTGGCTCATCATTTTGCTATGCTCACCCATTAATGAATAAAATTTATTGTTTTGATTTATTGGTAAATTAGTGGAGCTTTCTAAAGGAACTGTGCCATCGCCCGGAGTAAATTTAGGCGTCTTATATTCAGTAAAACTGTAGCCAAAAATATTTTTAAAACGGTTTTCTATAATAGTGCCAATAGTTCCAGCCCTGCAACCATCAATAGCATATAAATCAATGCCTGCAGTACGCATATCAAAATTATTAAAATCGGCAGTATGCAAATTTTCAGCATTAATAAGTGCTTTTGAATTTAAATTATGATCGCTGGTTATAAAATTTCCAAATTCACCATAATTTAAATCTTTTTCTGTTTGATCATTTATATCCATTAATGATCCATTATCAACTATTTTCAAAAAACTACCTTTAACATCATAGTACTGTTGGCTTGGCAAAAGATCATAAGCCGCAGGTAAATTTTCAGATATTTCCTTCATCTTATCTTGTGATAAAAAAGGAATTTTGAGAAACTTGATATCAAAATCATCACCTTGCAAAAGGGCTTTTATTGCTTTTGGTGCCCCCGTATTTGGTACTCCCACAAAAACTAATCTATCAATATGGTGGTTTATTGGATAACTAATAACATATTTTTTCACCACCAATCCACCTAAACTATGAGCAATAATATCCACTTTATCGCTTCCCGTTTGAGTTATAATGTCTTGAATTTTTTCTCCTAATAAATCTGAATTAGTTTTACCATTAACATACTTACCGCTAACTCCATACCTCCAATCATAAGGAAATGTAAATAAATTTTCGTTTTCTATATAGCCCTGATTCCCAAATTCATCAATAAGACTATCGGTATAATTAAAAAAAGGTATATTTCTAATAATTTCTCCTAATTGTAAATTATCATGAGTAGATATTAGACCAGAATTAAATGCTAACGGATCCATAAAGTCATCTCCGATATCTGTAAACATTTTTTCTAAATTTAACCATAGTAAATTATCTTCACTCTTAATTTCTGTACCTAATAATCCTGGAACAATTAATACTGGTATTTTTCCTTTTGTATTATTGAAAGTACATGTAATATTTTCATCTGGCGTTGGTAAAAATCTCACACCATTCAATTGATACGAAAAAATGGTATCCTGGTTATCGCTAATACAATCAATACTCTCAATTGTTAACCCGTCCAGATTTTCTTGAGTTAATATGTATTGACCTCCAAAAGCAATAATACCTACTGTTTGTGATGCTGATGAATTTTCAGTTTGCAAGATAAACTGTTCCCCATCACTTGAATTAAATGTAAAAACACTATCTTGGCCTTGAGTATTTACTAGAAGAGTTAAATTCGCTGTTGGTAAAAAAATCACAGCCTGCGAAATAGAGGGCATAAAAAGAGAAAATAAAATAAGAATTATAAATATTTTATTTTTCATAAAACCTCGATATTTTATCCGATATTAGGACTAAATGAAAATGCAAAACCAAAAACAAAAAAATCTATTAACAAAAGAAATAAACTTATGAATAAAATAATCCAAAAAACTAACTTAGAACTAATACTTTTTTTATTTCTTATCCAAAAAATAAAAAAGAGGATAATACCGATAAATTGTAAAAGAATTACACCTTTTAATAGATTTTCGTATTGATAATTAAATAAAAAACTATCTCTAATAGGCTGTACATTATTGGTATAGTTAGTTTGTAAAAATCCATAATAAAAATTTATTACTGGGGTCCACAAAACTTCCGGCACCACAAACATCCCCCCGAAAAACCATAACCAAACTTTTTGCATTTTTGATAACATGTTTTTATAAAAATTTAATTAATATTCATTTATGTTACCATTTTACTAAAGATTTCAAAACAAAATCCGGTTATAACCGGATTTTGTTTTGAAATTTACCTATTTTTGACTATTATATATTTTTTCAAAAAAATGCATCCTCCTTTTTTGGTCACTACTTAGGTTTGATTCATCAAAATATACTACCTTTATTCTTTTCTTATTATTTAATAATTCAAAATTTGGTATTTCGGAAAATCTAAATCTAGTTTTATCGGGATTTTTACCTGCCTGAAGAACCTTTTTACCATACATAGGATATAGAGAACCATTTGGCATACATATAATATTAATATTTAAAATCTTCAAATTTTCTTCCTCATACAATATTGTTATAAAATAAGTTAAACAAATTTTCTGATTTTCTTTTGCGTTATTATAGAAATAAGGTAAAGAAGCCTCATATTTTCTTGCTTTCTTACCACGAACTACTATCTTTCCAGTATAGCTATTTTGATTCCTTCCAACAAAAATACTACTGGTAAAATCACCCATATTCCTTGTTTGTACTGTTTTTAAATCTATATGAACAAAGGCATCTTTAGTTTCAAAAAATAGATCAGAGCCCACTGGAGATGAATTTGGCTGGCCTATTCCCTTGCCATTAAACAACGAATATATTATTCTTTCAGCTCCAACTGAAAAATTAGAAATGCCTGTTTTATATTTTTCTATCCAATCTTCCCTAATATTTTCCTTAGTATTAAAACCGAAAATCATTTCATCTTCAGTATATTTAAGAAAATAATAAAACTTTTCTAAGTATTTACATTCTATTTCCTCGATAGATTTAAAATGTTCCTTCTCCTCATTCGTTATTTTAGTTGACATAGATTCTATTTTTTTTAATCATATTTTGTATAGATTTTCCTATTTTTTGAGCCAGTAATACTGGTACCGCATTACCAATTTGCTTATACATATTGCCCAAACTACCAGTAAATACGAAATTATCAGGAAATGTTTGAATTATAGCACACTCCCTCACAGACATTCTTCTTTTTTTATTTGGATGAATTTCAGGACCAGTTGCAGTTATAGTATCACTGGGCTTATCCCAATTATTAATTCTAAGAGACTGTTCAAATTTAATAGGCTTTAATTCCAATTCGGTAACTTGTTTATCAAACTTATTATCAAACTCCAGAATTTTTTTTAACCTCCACCAATCTTCGGGATTCGGAATGCTACCAGAATTATTATCTTTGCGAAACCAATGGCCAGCAGTATATTTATAACCAAACAAATCGTCTATTTTCTTGGTTGACAAACCTTTTTTTTCTCTCCAGAATTTTAAATAATCGCATATTGCATATTGACTTACCGAATATTTGCGCCCCCAAAAATTATCTTGGACATTAGTTCTTGCAATATGGTTATAAACTAATTTATTATTGTGTTTTTGTGGATCAAAACTAACTAATACATTAGCTAAGTAGCCAACTACTTCTTTTGTGGTGATATATGGTTTTTTATCTTTTCCATGAGTAGATTCTGGAAACTCATTTTTAATTCCCAGTCTATTGCCAAGAATTAAGACTCTCTCTCTTTGTTGAGGAACTCCATAATCAGCAGCATTAACAAGTTTATAATCTACAATATACCCAAGACTTTCAAAATCTTTCTTAATCATCTTAATAACTTCTCCGCCACTCATAGACAAAAGACCTTTTACATTTTCGGCTAGAAAAAATGGTGGCTTTTTATCTTTAACGATTCTTAGCATTTCCCTATAAAGAAAATTCCTCTCATCCTTCATATTTCTTTTTTTATTAGCAATAGAAAATCCCTGACAAGGAAACCCTCCTAATAAAATATCGAAATTCTCCGGAATTTGAGAGCTTTTAATTTTCTTAATATCTCCCAATATAATGTGATTACTAATATTTTTCTTATAAGTTTCTACTGCATCAGGAAAAAAATCATTAGCCCAAATTATTTCAAAACCAGCATTAATAAAACCTCTATCTAAGCCACCGCAACCAGAAAAAAGGCTCACTGCTTTTAGTTTATTTTTTATATTTTTGAGCATTAGCTTATTGCTTATTATACTATAACTTTATCACATCCCAATAAAATAAAAAATTACAAATTTTTTACTTTTTATAATAATTAATTATGCTCTAAATATTTCTAAAAAGGTTTTGGATGGCACGGTAACCCGGCCCTTCTTTGCCCGCCGAAGCTTTAGCGAAGGCGGGGTCTTTCATTAATCAAGCTCGGAATATCTCAAGAAAAGTTTTTGACGGGACAGTTACCCTCCCTTTATCTTTCATCAGCGCCTTACCTTTTTTCTGTTTTTCTAATAATTTCTTTTTGCGGGATTTATCGCCTCCATATAAATATCCTGTAACATCTTTTCGACGGGCTGAAATAGTTTCTCTCGCAATAACTTTTCCGCCAATAACGGCCTGCAATGCCACCGTAAATTGTTGAGTCGGCAAAGCTTCTTTTAATTTTTCTACCAATTTTTTACCTTGTTCGTAGGCATCTCCTTCCTCTACAATTCGACTAAAAGCTTCTTCAGCTCGCCCAGCTATCCAAATTTCCATTTTTACCAATACGGCCGGCCGGTATCCTAAAATAGTATAGTTTAATGAAGCATATCCCTGACTTGTGCTTTTTATTTTGTCATACAAGTTTGCCACAATGGCCCGCAATGGAGCCTCGTACTTTATAATAGCGCGCTCGGCCGATAAATAATTAGTTTCTAAATAATTTCCTCGCACATCTTTTAATACCTCCATTAATTTTCCCAAATAACTTGCGGGCGCAATAATTTCTAAAAGTACCCAAGGCTCTTGCATGCTTTCTATGGCACTTGGATCGGGCCAATCTGAGGCCGAATATATCACCCGTTCTTGGCCGCGCTTATCAATAAGCTTGTAAATTACCGATGGCGTTGAAATTACTAGCCCCAAATTAAATTCTCGCTCTAATCTTTCAGAAATAATTTCCACATGCAGGGTTCCTAAAAATCCGCAACGAAATCCTCTACCCAAAGCCTCTTTCATTTCGGCTTCATACACTAATGCAGGGTCTTGTAATTTTAATTTTGATAATGCCACTTTCAGTAATTCAAAGTCATCGGGATTTTCGGGATAAAAACTAGCAAACACCATAGGATTTGGCTCTTGATAACCGGCTAATGGCAAAATTTTTGGCGCATTGGGTGGCTGCACTTTAGCAATAGTATCACCCACACGCACTTTACCTGGTTCTTTAATGCCGGTGGCAATATAACCAATTTCACCGGTAAAAATTTCTGGTTGAGGAACAATAATTGGCGCCAAATAACCTAATTCTTTTACTTCGGCTTGGGTTTTGGCGGCCAATAATTCAATTTTTTCGCGGTCTTTAATTGAGCCATCAATTACCCGCACCAAGGCTAAAACTCCTTTAAAAGAATCGTAGGTAGAATCAAAAATAAGCGCGCGAAATGGCTTTTGCTCGGCTTTGGCATTGCGCATTTCTGGACTTGGCACCTTTTCCACCACCGCTTGCAATACCTGTTCAACATTTAATCCATTTTTAGCGGAAATTTTAATTACCTCTTCTGCACCAATTCCCAAAACGCTTGCTAATTCCCGACAAGATTCTTCAACGCGAGCCGCATCCATATCAATTTTATTTACCACTGGAATAATCACTAAATTTTGTTTTTTTGCTAAATCAATATTTGCCAGAGTTTGCGCTTGAATTCCCTGTGTAGCATCAACTAGCAATACCGCACCCTCAACTGCCGCTAAAGACCTTGAAACTTCGTAAGAAAAATCCACATGGCCGGGAGTATCAACGAGATTTAAAATATATGATTTATCATTTAAGATATAGTTCATCCGAACAGGTTTTAACTTAATAGTAATCCCTTTTTCTTTTTCTAATTCCATTGAATCTAAAAACTGCGCAGTAATTTTATTGGTAGCAATGGTTTTTGTCATATCTAAAAGCCTATCGGCCAAGGTGGATTTTCCATGGTCCACATGGGCTATTATCACAAAGTTTCTTATGTTTTCAGTCATCGTATACTTCCTTTTAATTTTCTCCTTGCTATATTTTTCAAATTTTTTTCTAAATCTTTTCTCCTTTTTTTATGTTTAATATATGGATTTATCAAATTAATAAATTCCAACAAACTATTAGCATCGTTCACATTAACCCGCCAAACATCTTTTTTAAAATGATAATCACCATACCTTACATAATCTCCCTTTTTAGCAACACGAAAAAATTTATTGATAATATTATTTTTATCCAACCAAACATGAATTTGAAAAAGTATTTCTTTGTCATATGAGTCTACTTTAAATCTTGCTCGCTCCTGATAAATTCCGAATGTTCCTTCCGCATCAATATATCCTGCAGCGAAAGAACAAAAATATTTTTCGTCTTGAATAATCCATTCTTCTACTAAATCCCACTTTGGTAACAAGAATTCAAAACTTTTATTTAAAAAAGCATTTAGATTGGTGGATGGATTTGTTGATGATTTAGAAAGGGAAACTTGACCATATTTTTTAAATAAATTCTTGAATAAATCAATTTGAACATCATGAGTGGTATGAAGTCGCACCACAACTGTTTCTGCACTTGGATTTGTTTTTGATACTGCTAGATCCCCCAACCTGAAACCAATTAGATATGATTTTTCAATCAAATCTCCTGAAAAATCATATTTTTTATATTTCATTCGGGCGGAAGCGGGAGTTTTTAACGGTATCCCATATTCCTTCAGACGATTGGTTATAGTACTAAAACTACATCCAAACATTTTACCTATCAAATGAGGGGGCTTGTTTTGTACATAATAAAGCGTGTATAATTTCTTTTTTGATAATTCAATTTTAATTCTTCCCATTGATTTATTATATCAATAATGGGAAATAATGCAAATCTATTTATTGAACAATTATACAAAAATTCCTAATGTGTTCTTGACTCATGTTTATTAAAAAATTTTGGTAAAAAAGAATTTTTTATCATTTCAAGTTCGGGTGATTTTAAAATAAGTGCCATTCCGATATAACAAACTATTCCCACCACACTTGAAAATGATAATTGGAAAAAAACTCCTAAAAATGTTTGTAAATTTACCAAGTTATAACTTACTAATATTTGTCTTGCTAAAAATGCGGTGGCGGCAGTTAATGCTCCCGCTAATGCGATTTTATAGAGCGACAATGCCATGTGGCTTAGCCTAAATACTTTGAATTTTATATACAAAAAATACAAAAGCAGTAATGCTTCAGCTATTCCGGTAATAGAAAATGCAATAGGCAACCCTAAAACACCGATATTATCTATACCGTCTAACCTTAACACAAACTGGACAAGATTAAAAAAGAGGCCATGGGCATTTAAAAGCCATACAAAACCCAAGCTCATTAGCACATTAAAAACCACTGTACCAAAACTTATCCAAGCCGGAATTTTAGTATTATGGGCGGCATAAAATGTTTTTGACAAAATAAAAATAAGGCCTTGAGCAGATAGACCCACGGCAAAAACTCCAAGGCAGGCAGCAGTTAAACGAGTATCAAGCCAGCCAAATTTTCCTGTTCCCAACACAACTCGTACAATTTGCGCTCGTAAAATAAAAATTAAAATACTTATGGGAACTGTAAAAAATATAATCTGTAAAAATGCCGACGAAAACTTCCTTTCAAATTCTTTTTTATTTTCTTTTGAATATGCCAGTGCCATAGCTGGAAAAATGGCGGTTGAAAGCGAAACAGCAAAAGCATTTACCACCATGGCCGACAAATTATTAGCCAAATTAAGCGCCCCAATAGAACCTACGGCCAGTGTTGAAGCAATTGCAGTTGTAGCAATAGTATTTAACTGACCCGCCCCCAAACCCAAAGATCGCGGTACCATAAGTTTTAAAGTTTTTACCACACCGGCGTGCTTAAAATCAAACAAAGGTTTATACACAAACCCAGAATACAAGAATGCCGGAATTTGAATAAGCAAGTGAAGAACGCCGCCTAATACTACTCCAAAGGCAAGCCCTATCAGTCCGAATTTAGGCACAAAGAATATAATTCCCACAATAATGCCTAAGTTATACATAAGTGGCGCCATAGCTGTTACCAAAAAGCGTTTGAAAACCTGTAAAATACCACTAATAATATTACTGATACCCAAAATAATGGGGCTCAAAAACATAATGCGCATCAATGTGACTGTCATTTCCCTTTTTTCTGGTGAAAACCCAGGAGCAATAAGAGAAACAAAAAATGGCGCGAAGATGATAAAAATAAGAGAAACCACAATAAGACAAACTAAAAAAATATTGAGTAAATTTGAGGCATAGCGCCAAGCATCATCTTGGGAAGTAACCAAATAAGAACTGAAAATAGGAATAATCGCCGAAGAAATTGCACCAAATACTAAAATGAGAGCGATAAAATCTGGAATAGTAAAAGCGGCATAGTAGACATCAAGTTCATTGCCCAAACCAAAACGCCCCGCTAAAAGACGGTCTCTAAATAAACCCAGCAAAGCAGAACAAAAATAAGAAGCCGCCAGAATTAAAGAGGCGAAACTTATTGATTTAGTTTGAATATTAAGAAATTTTGTAAACAAAATTTTGATTTACGATTTAAGAATTATGATAATTTCATCTCAAAACAATGGTACTGAAGGCCCTGGTAGTTTCCTAAATATTCAAGCATGGTAAAACCTTTTTTTAAATAAAATTCAGCCATATTATATTTCAAAAAAGAATAGGCATGCAATGTAGCAAGCCCCCTTTCTTTAGTGTTTTGTTTAGCAAATTCTATAAAGAGTGTCCCAAAACCCTTTGACTGAAATTCGTTTTTGACCACCAGCGTTTCAATGTGCATTTTGTAGTTTCTTTGACGCAAACTCATAATTCCCACTACGACTCCATTTTGCTCCATAACAAAATATTCCCTATTATGTATTTGTTTTTCAATAAATTCCGGTGAGTTCCAAATAAAACCAGGAACATCAATATGTAACAAGGTTGCAACAGATGTAATAGAATTTAAATCAGCCAAAGTTGCTCTCCTTACAGGACCATAAGAATACTCTTGGTCCATTTCACGAATAATCCCAATAGGAGTTTGTTCATCCGATTGGCCTAATGGATTATCTTTAATAATTTTTGCAACTAATTTTTTATCAACGCCGTAAGTTGCTCCCAAAATATTTATGCCAATATCATTGGCATCTACAATTGCAACAGGTACACCAATTTTTTTAGAAATAATACTTGCAACTTCATTAGCATTTTGAGGACCCTTGGAAACATAATTATTATAAGGAGGAATTGCATATGAAACCGCTCCATCAATTGACCTGGCACCATTGCCCGCAACAATATAAAACAGCCCCTTAACACCAACTAATTTTCCAAGCGCGCCAAAAAAAGAAGCTATTAAAATTCTCACCACTCCCACCTCTTCTAGTGCCAATTGCATAGTTTCAGGAGAACCAAGCCCAATTCCAATAGGAGTTTTTATTACAAATGAAGACAAAAATCTTGCAAGGTAAGAAGCTTTAATATCCTTAATATTGTAGGCCCTACCTTGGCTTATCGCCACCGCCTTTTCGCTAACAAACACAATATCTTGAGGCTTAAGATATTTTTTAGTATATTCGGCAACAATAAGTGAAATATCTTTGTCTTCAGGTGTAATCAGTTTGGTTTTTATGGGGTAGCGTGCAAATGAACGGCCGCCAATCCAAGCTATTAAATTTTTTTCTTTATTTGGCAAAATTTCCATGAATTTATGCTATCATTTTTTTTATAATAAAAAAACTTGACAATGCCTTAAAATATTATATTATTATTATGGATTAGCAAGATGAGTGATTGCTCTTAGCGTAAGCTAAGGGAGGAAAGTCCGAACACCCACTCCTTCAAAGAGGGTTAAAATAATAGTGGCTAACAGCCACCTGTAGTAATACACGAGGTGCGAACAGTAACGCCAAGACCGAAAGGTTAAGGTACCCTCACAGACGGGAATTTCCGCTAAAGCGGATAATTCTCGCGTCTCGACGGGGTAAGTTTTACAGTAATGTAAAAATGAAACGGCTAAATCCTTATTGGGCGCAAGAACAAAGCAGAAATTTGGGTTACATCTCAAAAATCTGTTAAAAGTAGTTCGCCAGAGCTAAACAGTAATGTTTGGCCCAGATAGATAATCACTAAACCCGCCTCCGCCAAAGGCTATAGCGGGTGAGACAGAATTCGGCTTATAGTCTTGCTAATCCAACAAAAAAATCGTCCTGATATTTAGAAGGACGATTTTTTTGTTGTGTAAGTAGCTTAGAATAATTTTTGACTAGATAATTGCCCATCCAACGCCTCATTAACTAATCTGTCAGCTTCTTTATTTTTTTCACGAGGAATCGCTTTAAATTTTACCAACTGAAAATCGATTTTTAAATTCCAAATTTCTATAAAAAACTTTTGTATTTTCTCGTTTTCAATTTTATATTTTCCATTCATTTGGTTTACTAATAATTCAGAGTCGCTTCTTATTTCAATATCACTGACTTCGGCTATTTTTTTACCAAAAACTGCTTTAAACTTTTTTAATGCAAAAATCACGGCCTGGTATTCTGCTTCATTATTAGTTATATTATCGCCTAAATATTCTCCGAATTTTTTAATAATTTCTTCTTTTTCATTACCTGCCTGACCGGTAGGTAGGCAAAAAACCACCCCTATGGCAGCCTTACCAGGATTTCCACGCGACCCCCCATCAGTGTAAATTATTATTTTTTTCATAACAATTGATTATTATTTCTTATCTTTAGCATCTGTTAGGTGTACATACCTGCCCCTATCATTATGAACCCTCTCACCAGCCAAAGCAACAGAATTAAAAGCATAATACATTTTTGATGTTTTTTCTAAATCCAACCTTTTTCTATTAAATCCAAAAAATTCCATAGCTTCCATAATTTTCTTCATAATATCATTAGGGGAAAAAGATGGTCCACAAATTTCATATACACTTGAATAATTAATGGTAATCTTATGAAACTGTTCCTTGCATCTATATATAAAATCGTCCCCAACACTTACTACCTCCATATCGCGCAAATCCAAAAGAGCTTGGTAATTTTTTTCAGCGTTAGGATAAAAAAATAGCTTCTTACTTACCAACCCCTCAACATCGCTAACATCTATAAATTGATGGGATTGATTTATTTGTTCCTGTACTATTCTTTGCCATTTTTTTTCGTTCATTTCAATGGTTTCTTTCTTGCCCCCAACCAGCTCTTTTGCTGGTAAGTCTTCTGGACCATTTTCTTTTTTTTCTTTCATATTTTTCACTTTTTAAAATATTTATTTAATCTTTCCTTAAATTCTTCGATATTTTCATTTTTCACTCTAAATCCCGAAGCTTTTGGATGCCCGCCATAAGTTACCAAAATATCAGCACACGATTTCATTGCATCAACAGAATTTTCACCTTCTTTTAAACTTCTTACCGAACCGCAAGATTCGTTATCCATTTTTTTGTAAATAAAAGTAGGTTTTTGGTATTTTGCAGCAATAATTGAGGCAACGGGCCCTGCCAGCGTTAATTTCCACGCAGGGTCTCCCTCAAAAATAATAGCTTCATTCGGTTTTTGAGCAATCCTTTTTTCCATTTCTTGTACAATATTTTTTATTATTTGCTGTTTATAATTTGTTTTATCAATTAATTTTTGAGCTAATTCCATGCATTTTTTATCAGAAGAACTGGTTAAAAGCTCGTAGCTTTCGTTTTTAAAATCTTGGGATTCTGCGGCATTTAAAGAAGAGATAATTTTTAAAAATCCACCCGAAACAACTTCTCCTTCGCCTAAAATATGTAAAAATGCCCGAAGGCCTGGCCTGAAGGTATTTTTTAATGACCTTAATCCTTCTTCAATAAATATTTTATTATCACCAATTTGCGCCACCATATCAGAAATGGTAGCTAGGGCAACTAATTCTAAAAAATTATTTTTTACATTCAATGATAAATTAGCTTGCAACATTTCTTCACAAAGTTTAAAAGTAACTCCCACATTAGCCAAATGAGTTAACTTGGAATTATCACCTTCTTGTTTTGGGTCAATTACAAGGCTAGCATTAGGAATTCTGTTTAAAATTTCATGGTGGTCAATAATAATCACTTCAAATCCAATAGCATTTGCCATTTCTACTTCTTTTATATTTCCAATACCCAAATCCAAAGTTATAAATAACGCAGGCGCTTCTTTTTTTAAAAAATCAAGAGCTCTCAAATTTATTCCGTAACCATCATTCTCTCTATCAGGAAAAACAACTAAAAAAACATCGCCACCTAAATTTTTAATGGCCTCTTCTAAAATAACTACCGAACAAATTCCATCCATATCAGAATCACCATAAAGAATGATTCTTTCTTTATTTTTAACTGCCCGTGTTATTCTTTCAGCGACTTTTTCTATATTCTTTATTTTAATATTGTTCATATATTTTCTATTCTAGGGCTTCCAAACCGGGCAATACATCTCCCGAAAGATAGTCTAGCATTGCGCCGCCGCCGGTTGAAATATGATTAAATTTTGAGGCTATTCCTTCTTTATTTAAAAATTCAACTGTTTGGCCTCCACCAACCACCGAAAATGCTCCGCTTTTTATAATAGCGTTTGCTATTGCTAAAGTTCCCTTTTTATATTGGTCATCTTCAAAACGGCCAAATGGACCATTCCATAAAATAGTACCAGCCGACATTATTTTTTCGGTGAAAAGTGTTATAGTCTGATTACTTATATCAGGCGCTTCTAAAAAATCAACTGGGCTTATTATTTTTTCTGGGTACTGAAATATTAATTCTTTTGCCATAATTTCTTTTTTAATTAACCCATTAATTATTATATAATCTGCCACTTTTAAAATATTATTGATAAATTTCATCTTTGTTTCTAATTTTACGCCGCCGATAATTACTAATACCGGTTTTTTGGGATTTTCTAAAATGAGCTTTAAGTTTCTTACTTCTCTTTCTAACAACAATCCTGCGCCATGGGTTAAATATTTAGGAATTCCCACAATAGAAGCATATGCCCTATGGCAAGAAGCAAACGCATCATTGATATATATATCGGCAAGTGTTGAAAGTTGCTTTGCAAATTCTGCATCGTTATCAATTTCTTCTTTATGGAATTTTAGATTTTCAAGCAGCAATACTTCTTTTGATTTTAACGCATCAGCTTGGGTTTTTACCTCTTTACCAATACAGTCATTAGCCTTTAATATAGTGATGCCTAATAAATCTTCAAGCTTATCCTTTACTTTATTTAGCGTTAAACTTGGAATTATTTTGCCTTCCAGTTCACCCAAATGGCTCATTAAAATTATTTTTGCTTCTTTTTCAATTAAATATTTTATGGTTGGCAAGCTTTCCTTAATCTTAAAATCATCTAAAATATTGCCATCGTCATCTAGCGGAACATTAAAATCGCATCTTACTAAAACTTTTTTATTTTTTAATTCAAAATCTTTAAGCGTTTTCAGATGGACCAACCCGAAAATCGTAGAAAACAGCTTTTCTAATTTTTTTGTATTATCTTTTTTGGGTAATTTAGGGGTAATTAATTCTGGCTTCATGGGGCTATCAACAAACTCATGGCCCTTATTAAAACTTGATTTACCGATGTTGTTTGTTGTACGATTTTGATCCTCAATCCCCATTAAGTGTAAGATTTTTTCTTCTACTATTTCTTTTTTGACACCATATTTTTCTCGTGAAGCTGAAATAATTTTGTCCCTATTTGATTCCTTAGGAATAATTAATGGAGGCAGCACTTCTGCTGAAAACGGATGTGAAGATACGCCATCAATCATTAATTTTAAATACACATTATATTTAGTTAAATTCACTATATCTTCTGCGGTAAATTCTGGCGAAAACTCTTTCGCCAAATACTCTGCATCCTCTGCTCCAACCCTAAAAGCAACTAAAGTTCCCACATTACCAAAAATTGCATTCCTTACGCTTTCATCCATTTGACTAATATATTGGTGACCCACGATAAGATTAAGCCGATATTTTCTGGCTTCAGAAAATAAATTAGCAAAAGATTCGGTTGCAAAAGTCTGGAATTCGTCAATATATACATAAAAATCTTTCCTTTCTTCTTCTTTAGTATCAACTCTAGACATTGCAGATAATTGTAATTTGGTAATTAATAATGCCCCCAGAAGCCTTGAATTATCTTCGCCGATTTTACCTTTTGATAAATCTATAATTAATATTTTACCTTCGTCCATTACCTTGCGCATATTAATCGTAGACCGAGCCTGACCAATAATATTTCTTACCAAGGCGTTTGAAACAAACTGACCAATTTTATTTTGGACAACCATTGTTGCTTCTATTTCATATCGTTGGGTGTACCTTGCATATTCAGTTACCCAAAATGATTTGACAACGGGATCTTTAATTTTAGAAACTACTTCTTGTCTATATTCTGAATCGGCTAGCATTCTGTTAATCCCTAATAAAGTTGAGTCTGGATATTCTAAAAGCGCCAAAATAGAATTATTTAAAATATATTCCATTCTCGCTGACCAAATATCGGGCCAAACTTTTTTAAAAACACCTACCAATCCGTTAGCAACAAGATGCCTATATTCAAAATCAACTTTCTCCATCACATTAAACGCAATTGGAAAATCTAAGTCAGCCGGATTTAAAAAAATGACATCTTTAATTCTATTCGCCGGAACAAAATCAAGAAGTTTTTTAGCCCCATCACCATGGGGATCAATGTACGCTATGCCGTTACCGTTTTGCATATCTTGAATTGCCATATTTTCCATTAGATTTGATTTGCCTGTTCCGGTTTTTCCTATGATATAAAAATGTTTACGTCGATCATCTTTTTTTATACCAAATCGCTTCCTTTGATTCCCAAAGGAAGTTAAGCCAAAAAATATTATTTCTTTATCGTTTTCCATAAAATTAAAAAATAGAATCTAGAAAATAGAATTTCTTCGATGCCGTCATCGTATTCTAATTTCTATTTTCTATTTTCTAGATTCTCACATTATTCCGTAGGTAAATTAGAAGGCGGACCACCCTTTTTAGATTGGACACGAGACATGGTGGGAAAAGCCAAACCTGTAATCTTTAATGGAAAATGGAATAATGTTGCCAATTCTTCCGTATTTAAAATAGGGCATTCCTTTGTCCTGTTTGGAAAAAGTGGCGGAAACCTTAATGTATAATTCCTAAACATCCTCCTGGTTCTCAAAAAAGGTATTCTTTTTCTAAAAATATAATGAGTTTTAGGTCTTGTGGTAGTGCTAAATCTTAAATGGTTTAAATTTTGAGTTTGAAAATGGGCAAAATAAGACCTACCGATAATCCTATGGGAATTATTCCAATTTTCTCTTTTAGCTACATACACACCCCTTATACTCGTCCTAAAAGTCGGCTTTTTCAATTTGTTTTCAATTTCTTCAATAGTATCTCTTTCACCGGGAGTAAGAAGCATTTCCCTGTCTACGGTTTTAGAAGTTGCGGCTTTCAGCCATCTATATGTTGCCTTACTGCCCGATCCATCCTTTATGGGACCCACGATAACATTATGGCTAATCTCTGCTAAATCATTCCATAATGTTTTTGGCTTTTTGACTTCTCGTTTTGATAATTTATTGATTATTGCTAAAGCCTTTTCCTTCCATCCATCTTCATCGATAGACATAGTTATAAACTGAATCCAATACTGCTCTCCAGGACCCAACTTTGATATTAATTCCAATAAAGAAGATATTGGATCTATTCTTTTCTCTTCAACTCTAATTCTTTCACCTTGTGGTTCAAAAAATTTTTCGTATGTTTTTATAGGATAAGCATCAACTTTGCCTAAAACAAAATCTTCCCCGTATGTATTCCATTCTTCGTTGGGAATATTTTGAGGTACATTTTTAGTGTAATCCGGAACTTCACTAATTTCTAATTCCGGATAATGACTATAAAGAATAGTTTCTACACTCAAGCGGTGATCCGCGGTAACTCTCAAATAAAAATGCAAATTACCTTCAATACTGGCTATTTCCCAAGACATCCACCCAGGAGCATCATCTAGCGCTCCCTCACACCATCTTTCCCTCCAATTTGCAAAATTATAAAGAGGGCCCCACATAACCGCAAACACATCCTCCATGGCCTTTAGAGGAATTAATGTTTCTTTTGGCGTAATAATTTCCAAAGTAACCCATTTTGTTTTTGCGTGGGCATAATCCCACCTAACCCACCATAAATATAAAACCCGTAATTCTATAGAAAGAAACAAGGGAGCAAATATCCACCACCATGGTCTCAAAAATGGAACCCAAAAAACTATAATCATTAAAATAATCCACCAAAAAGGCTCCCAAACAATTTTTTTTAATTGATGTACCCAGAAAAAAAGTTTAGATATTTGTCCTGCCATATTGATTTAGTTACCTTGAATTACGAAATGCCCTTTGAAAAGCAGGTTTCTGGTCTTTTTTCAAAATCTGGGCTATAAATTTGCAATAATTTTAAAATGTAGCAAGCTACATTTTAAAATTCTATCAAATTTCTATCTCCAGATTTTTAAAAAATACCTAGAAAGCATTTCGTAATTCAAGGTTAGTTAATCATTGACGAGTATAATCCACCGAATAATCTTCCGATCTCGGGAAAATACTGCAGTAAAATAACCGCTAATACAATCACGAAAAAACTTATCAAGAAGAATTCAAAAGTGTAAATAAGAGGCACAATAATAAAAGTTGTCTTTTTTTCATGCCAATAATAAACCAATGAAAAAAAGACAATATAAAAAATTACAGTTGTTATAAATAGAATAATTGTACCCCAAAAAATATATGACACCGTAGCGAATTTTCAATTTTCAATGATCAATTTTCAAACATAACGACTTGATAATGCATTCATTAAAACTTGATTGATAATTGATACTTGATAATTGATAATTATTCACCCATTATACTCCAATAAAAACCCAAAATCAATGTAACAAAAAATCCCGCAGAAGCGGGATTTTTTATAATATATACTATGCGGTTTGAGTTTCGGTTAAAAAATATTTACCGTCAGAATTTTTGTTGAAATATTTTTTATTATTCAAATTAATCATTACCGTATTTTTTGCCACTAATCTTTGGCTTAATACTTCTTTTACTATTTCTTCCTGACTTATTAATTGAGGTTTTTCGGTTAACACTTTTGAAATAATATCTTTAATGGTTCCTGGTACATATCCCCATTCGCCCAGCGCATACATTCCCCTACCAACCAATACAAACCTTGCATCTTTAATTAATTCATTATGTACAGTTTGTGAGTGTGTTTTCTGGTTTGATTTGTTATATTCTAATTGGTCTATCAATTCAGCTATTGCTCTAAAGTGTAAAGGTTTTTGGTGTTGTTTAAACACCAAGAAAGCTTTATCTTTAACACCTCTTGGTTTTATTTCTGGCCATTCAATCAAACCAAATTTTTCTTCTTTATTTTGCTGTATTTTTTTTGAAATCTCAAGATAAGATACAAAAGCTTCATTGCCCAAACTATATTTAGAAGCAAAGTTAGTTAATAATTCATCCTTAGTTGAAAGGTTGCCATGTTTTTTAATATCTTGCACTAATGAGTTTAGCGTATCTTTTATTTTACCTGTTACATAATTTTGAGAAGATACAGAGTTTTTAGCAGTTGACCAAAAATAATGATGGTCTTTTTTATCGCACACTCTAAAAAATTGGTCTCTGCCTAGAGTAAGTAAAAATAACACATAGGGCTTGTTTTTTTGCCCGCCAAAATCCTCAAAAAGAATCTCTTCTTTTTTAAAACCTCCCTTGCTTTCAAAATAAGCATTAAATTCCGCAAAAATAGTATCCAACGCTTCTTTGTTATTTTTTTTAATGTATTTAAAACCCACTTCCTCTATTTGACGAACTCTTTCTCTTGTAATACCAAGGCTTTTTCCAATAGATTCTAAGGTTTCTACCTCAAGCACTTGATTCTTTGCAGACTTGCCTTGATCCTTGTTTTTATTAACCCCAAAACGCCTATCAAAAATGTCTTTGGTTTTAGGCAAAAGACCCTTAGTAAACTTGGTATAAATTTGAGAATAATTTATTTTTTCCATTGTAAATGTGTAAAACTATTACTTTATTACACCTGCCATTACTTCATTGTATCATATAGAAAAATATAAGTCAATACCCCTAATAATGGTACCCGTGGATACTATTTTACCTAGTATTTTCATAGATTTACCCTTTTTTTAACAGTCGCCTGTCATCCCATTCTTTCCAAGTAATAAGCAATGAACTTGCAATAAAAATAGAAGAGTAAGTACCAGCCGCTATACCAATAATCAACGCTAACGAAAAATATTTAAGAGTTATTCCCCCAAAAAAGAAGAGGGCAAACATTACAATCAGCACCGTAAAGACTGTGCTAATTGACCTGCCAACTGTTTGGTTTAAACTTAAGTCAATTGTTTGGCGAAATTCATTGTTTCCTTTTCTTAAAATATTTTCTCTGATTCTATCAAAAATAACAATGGTATCATGTACAGAAAAACCAATAATCGTTAATAGTGCCGCGATAATTGGAACCGTAATTTCAATGTGATAAAATTTTCCTAAAACAGAAAAAACTCCCAATGGAATGATAATATCGTGAAAAAGCGCAATTAAAGAAGTGACTCCATATTTCCAAGAAGAAACTGGTTTTGAAACTTTTCTAAATGCAAAGGCAATATATAGTGTAATTACTAATAACGCTAATGATATTGAGATAAGTGTTTTATTTTTAAGTTCGTTTCCCACGGAAGGACCTATATATTGAAAATTATTTTCTTGAACCAAAAAAGATTCGTTTAATTTTGAAAGTATCTGTTGATGCTGGGCCTCATCTACGCCCTTAAACCTTAATACCGCACCATTATTTCCTGTTGGCTGGACAATAATTTCTCCCAAATCAAATTCCAAAAGGCTATTTGAAATTTCTTCGTTACTTGGCCTTTGTCCGCCAGCTGGCGGATTAAACTCAATTTCCATATTGCTTCCGCCAGTAAATTCAATTCCAAATTTTAGGCCGAAAAAAATCAACGAGGCCACAGAGACCACAATTAAAAATCCTGAAAAAATATAATAAATTTTTGAATATTTTGTAAAAGGAAACATAACTTAGTATTTAGTATTATGTATTAAGTATTTTGTATTTGAAACAATTTTTCACTTTATACTTAATACTACATACCTTATACATAATACTTTTAAAGTAGCCACTTAGCTTTTTTTACCCAATTCCCAACAAAAACCATCAAAAAAATTCTTGTAATAAAAATTGCTGAAAACATGCTTACTAAAATACCTATTGCTAGTGTCAAAGCAAACCCCTTCACAAAAGAAGTGGTAAAAAGAAATAATATGGCACACACAAGCAAAGAATTTAAATTACTGTCGCGTATTGAAGGCCATGCGCGCAAAAATCCTTCTTTTATTGCAAAAGATAATTCTTTACCTTCTTTAATTTCTTCTTTCATTCTTGCAAAAATAAGAATATTGGCATCAACTGCCATTCCAATAGATAAAATAAAACCTCCAATACCTGCCAAACTTAAAGTCACCGGAATAAGTTTGAAGATTGCAAGAGTTAACGCAACATAAATTAACAACGCAATTGACGCTAGTAATCCGGGCAAACGGTAAAACAAAAGCATAAATATTACCACCGCTAAAAATCCGTACATTCCCGCTATAAGAGATTTTTGCAACGAGGCACTGCCCAAAGTAGGGCCTACAGTTTGCTGTGAAATAGGGCTTCCAATTTTTACTGGTAGGGCTCCTGAATTTAATCTTTTGGTAATATCATTTGCGGTTTTTACATTTAGGCTTCCGGTAATAACCGCCTTGCCTCCTGTGATTTTGTCCTGCACAATTGGGGCATACAAATCATTAAAATCAATTTTATTATCACCATTGGTATCAATAATAGAAGCTCCATCTAAAAAGATTGCCAAGGGTTTTTGAATATTTCTTTGGGTAATTTCTTCAAAAATTTTCTCTCCTTCAGTATTAAATATAAGCTCAATTTGAGGACGGTAAGTGGTTTGGTCAAATACCACATTGGCTTTTGATAAATATTTTCCTGTTAATTCGGTAGGTTTAAAATAAGGATTTTCTAATGCCAACTGCCAATCCGGAATTTGCGATATATCTCCACCTTTTTCTTGGACTTCTTGTAATTCTTTTATCCTATCTAAAATTTGCTGGGTTTCTTGTTCGGTTCTTTGTTCGCTAAATTCTAAATACGGGGTTTGGCCTATCATATTTATTGCTTCTTGCACATCTTTTACTCCGGGCAATTCAACTAATAATCTGTCTTGACCCTGTATTTGAACCACGGGTTCTGAAACTCCAAATAAATTGACCCTTCTTTCAATGACATCCCGTAGCCCTGCCATTGCCTCTGATTTATCTTCAACACTGCTTAAATCTGCCTGGTAAGTTAAATTTACCCCGCCTTGCAAATCAAGCCCCAACACATAAGGTTTTGACCAAAAATGGGGCAATTGCCAAGAAAATTTTTGGTTTAAAAAATCAACCGATGTATCAAAATAGTTTGGATATACAAAATTACCCGCCAAAAAAGTCAGCACAATAACTCCAATAAAAATGTAATATTTTTGTGACATAAAATTTACCCGATCAAATAAAATCCAAAAGATTTTAATTTTGACAAAAAGTCAAAATTATTTGACCGGGTGAATTTTTTATATTAATCCATTTTAGCAAAAAACACAAGGATAATTATTGCTTTATTTTCACCTAATTTTTACCTAATTTCATTGTTATATATTTTTTAACTTTCTCTTTTAATACATAGCTATTACAATGTTTTAATATTCCAAAATAAGATTGTAATGTTTGATTAAAAGATTTTTTTGATATGTTGTTATTTTTAAATTCTGTTATTTTAACTCCTATTTTTCTAAACATCCGATGTTTTGTTTTTATCCTTAAAACTTTATGATAAGGAAAACTTACATATCCTAAAAAATCAACTCCTTGGCGGTATTTTCTGATTATTATTTTATTTGGATGTAAAGACAGTTTTAAATGATTTTCTAAAAAATTGTTTATTTGGGGGATTAAATCTTCCAAATATTTTTTATTTTCTGAAAAAATAACAAAATCATCACAATAACGAATGTAATATTTTTCTTTTAATATATGTTTGATAAATTGATCTAATTCATTAAGATAAATATTCGCAAAAATCTGACTTGTGACATTTCCTAATGGAATGCCCTTATCAAAACTTTTAATAATGCTATTTAAAAGCCAAATGACATTTTGATCATCTATTTGTTTTTTAATCAGCTTTATTAAAATTTCTTGATCTATTGAATCAAAAAACTTTTTAATATCGCATTTTAAAATAAAACAATTGCGGATATTATTTCTGCTAACCTTATTGGCAAATATATTTAATCTAAGTACCGCTTTGTGAGTCCCCTTTTCAATTCTAGAAGCGTAAGAATCAAAAATAAATAATTTATCAAACACGCGATATAAGATTACAAATACTGCGTGGTGCAACACTCTGTCACGAACCGTAGCCTTATTAATATTCCTTAATTTTGGGTCTTTTATATAAAAAGACACATAGTTTGAGTGCCGATAAGTTTTATTTTTTAATTCGCGATGAAGCTCAAAAATATTGTTTTTTAAATTTTCTTCAAATTGTATAACATCTAATTTTTTCTTTTTTCCTTTTTTAAAGTCTTCCCAAGCTGAGAATAAACTATTAAGAGAAATAATTTTTTCAAATAAATCAATCCTTTTAAGCCCCCCCCCCATCAAGTTATTGTTTTTTATGTTCATAAATTTAAGAAATTGTATAGACAACACAAAAGGAGTTTTTTTAAAACTCCTATTATGCAGAGACTTCGGAACGAGCACGAAGAGCGGCATTGTGATTACCAGGGTTATACCAATTCACATACATCTTGCGATTGAAAGAATTCCAGTACACATACGGAACATGACCGTCAACATTCCGCGAGCCCGATTTTTTGCTTAATTCCATCCATATCACCGGCAAAGTTTTACAAAATTGCCTGAGTTATCTCTGTCCGTCGCAGAGCAGTTTTTTGAGTCTTAATTACTGTGAATTACGAAATGCTTTCTAGGTATTTTTTTCAAATTTGTAAAGTGAAAATTTGATAGAATTATTT
>MHOW01000026.1 GCA_001820215.1 Candidatus Staskawiczbacteria bacterium RIFCSPLOWO2_01_FULL_33_13
TAAAATTACCCCATTTTTGCATTTTACCTCCATCTAAATGCACAAAAAATGGATATTTTCCTTCAACCATATCATACATTCTTAAAATAGTTTCTTGGCACCTAATAAGAGCGTTGGAATAAATGGTGTCAATTGGTAAATTTTGCAGGTCTAGTGTTTGGGCAATCTCTTTAGCTTGTTTTTTTCCTTCATCAGACAAAGGATTATCGGTCCATCCTGCAAATCGATTATCTTTATTCCACTGTGACTTTGAATGCCGTAATAAATATAATTTAGCCATGTAAATTTTTTAATTTTATTATTTTATTTTTAATTCTTGGGTTTCTGGATTAAAATATACTCCACCTTTTTTTAACAACTTCATCGCTATTTCCTCACCTTTGTAAGAAATATAATATTTGTCCTCATGAGGACCCCCAGTTGATAAATATGCTTCGGTAACTAAATCAATATTGTCTCTACCAATCCTACTAAGGATAATTTCTACCGCAGTGGGATTATTTAAATCTAACTGAATATGGTTTTTCCTCTCCTCAGCAATGATTTGTGGATTTGTCTTTTGTGGCTGCCTATTAAAATCTTTTGCACTTATAACATCAACGGTCCACACTTCTTGGGCTCCCAATAATCTACACAACCTTGGATAATATGGTTCATGTCCACACCCCAAATCAACAATAATGCCTAAATTTTCCAGTACTTTACCATCAATTAATTTTTTAAATTCTTCTTCAGCTTTTTCAGACTGCAGTGACTTATAATCTATGCGTGATAACTCTTCCACTAGTGGATGCAAGCTCTGTGCCATAGTAAAAATTAACTGCAAAGCCGCAAGGGGAGTATTTTCTGCAGAAGATTTCCCAATATCATTTCCTCCAGTATAAAGTTCCGTGCCTTGTATTTCTGAGAACCCACGCATCATGCATTTCCTCAATTTTCCGTATAACTCCCAAACCTTTTCTAATTTTTCTTTTGACTTTAAACTTTCTAGTGTATTTATATCTGAAATCTCAATGCGACTAGTTTCTTCTGACATAATTTAAAATCTTAGTTCGGTGGTTCGAACCACCGAACTAAGATTACTTTTTATTTCTTGGACTACCAGCAGAGGGAGTAAAAAATATCGCCGCCCTTTCCAATTCTTTTCCATCCTCTTGGATTTTAAATATAGCGGCGTCAATCAAATTGGCCAATAGGGCGTGCCTTGGGTTCTTTTTTAAATTTGCAAGTGGCGACATTTTATCTCTTTCCAGTTTATTCATTTTTCTTAATCTATTTTTTCTGTTTTCTATTAACCTTTTAACAACTATTTTGTATCCACTATCATCTTGCAGTAAAGACTTATGTACATTTGAAATCTTTCCCCTACTAACTCCTAATAACCCAATAATGTTTATGTATTTATAGTTCGCCGATAACAGCACTGCTACTTCTATTCTCCTCATTAATGTAGCAATTTCATCGGCACTTAAAAGACTTTTAAAAAATAAACGCACCTCGGATCTATCTTTGAGTGAATTAATCGTATCATAAAATTCACCTATCATTTGGATTCGTTTTTCTTTCGGTAAATTATTTAAATGAAATGTCGTCATTTTACTTTAGTTCGGTGGTTCGAACCACCGAACTAAAAATTAGACTTAAGATAATATTATTTATTTTTACTTAATTCTTGTTCAATTGCTAACAACCGATCATATTTTACAATCCGTACATCTTTAGTATACGCTCCAGATTTAATAAAGTCAGCTCCTGTTCCTACCGCCAAATCAGCAATAAAACTATCCATTGTTTCTCCTGATCTGTGGCTTACCATGATTTTCCACCCATACGACTTCGCTAAATTCACCGCGTCAATAGTTTCTGAAACTGTACCGATTTGGTTTAACTTTATAATAATGCCATTACAGGCTTTCTTGCTTTCTGCTTCTTTTATTTTTTTAATATTAGTAGTAGTTAAATCGTCTCCGATAATAATAGTATCTGGTAAAGCTTTATGGATTTCTTTAAAACCTTCCCAATCCTCTTCTGAAAACGGATCTTCAATAGAAATAATAGGAAACCTTTCTGATAAATCTTTATAAAAATCTACTATCTCGTTTCGGCTTAGCTGTTTCCCGTCTTCCACTTCGTATTTTCCATCACGATAAAATTCAGAAGCCGCGCAGTCCATTGCAATTTTTACATCTTGATGCTCGCCAATGGCTCCCTTTATTAAAAATAATGCTTGTTCTACCGTGCCAATTTGAGGAGCATATCCGCCTTCGTCTCCCATTTGGGGCACACCTTCAGGCCTTTCTTTTAATAATTCTGTTAATTTATTAAATACCACACTACCAATAACTAAATTTTCCTGGAATGATTTTTTTTGGGGAACTATCATAAATTCCTGAAACTCTAATTCATTTTTTGCGTGTGCTCCGCCATTTAAAATATTAAAACTTGGAAGCGGCATCTTCAAATCATTCAGAGAAATTTTTGAAATATAAGCATATAATGGTAATTTTAACGCGGCAGCACCAGCTCGGCACACAGCCATTGAAACAGGCAAAATAGCATTAGCTCCCAATATTGATTTATTTTCAGTGCCATCCAAGACAATCATTATTTCATCTAATTCTTTCTGGTTTGCCACCTCTTTCCCTTTTAATTTGGGTGCTATAACTTTATTTACATTTTCTATTGCTCTCAAAACTCCCCTACCATCTTCGTCTCGCAATTCTAAGGCCTCATTTTTTCCCGTTGAAGCACCAGATGGACACGAGGCTATAAAAACTCCATTTTCAGTTTCCAACTCAACTTCAACCGTTGGTTTTCCTCGGGAATCTTTTATTTCTCGCGCAATAATTTCCTTAATCTTTGACATTTTTACAGCGACACTAATCTACTAATCACACACGAATTTACTAATATAATATTTAACATTAGTATATTAGAGTGTTATTAGTATATTGGTGTCGCCTTATTTATTTCTTTTAATATATTCGTACGCAGATAAAGCTGCTTTTGCCCCCTCACCCGAAGCCATTACAATTTGTTTGTATTTTGAAACATTGCAGTCTCCTGCAGAAAAAAGCCCTGGGGTTTTTGTTTTTAAATTTTCTGGATCAAATACTATTTCGCCTTTTTCATTTAAATCAACTAAATCTCCAACAAATAAAGTTGAGGGAGTGTATCCAATTTCAACAAATACCCCATTAACTTCTAGTGTAATTTCCTTATTATTTTTTAAATCTTCATAGGTTATTGAATTTACAAAAACTTTACCTTCAATTTTTACTACCTTTGCATTGGTTATCACTTCAATATTCTTATTTTTAAAAACTAAGTCTTGGTTTTCTTGATCTGCTTTTACCTTATCAGAAAATTCTAAAATAAAGATTTTTTTAACATAGTTTGATAAAAATAATGCTGACTCAAATCCGTTATTACCACCTCCCACCACCGCCACAATTTTATCTTTAAAAATAGGCCCGTCGCATAATGAACAATAACTTACACCTTTTCCCGAAAATTCTTCTTCGCCAGGTACATTAATTAATTTTGATTCTGCACCAGAAGTAATAATAACAGAAATAGATTCATACACTTTTTTAGATTTTGTCGAAACAAAAAATATTCCATCTTTTTTTTGAATACCCAACACTTCGTCTTGCTGTACTAAAAGATTATTTGCCTTAAGCTGTTTTTGATAAAGCTCAACCAGTTCGGACCCCGAAATTTTATCAAAACCAGGATAATTTTCTATATCCACTGCCTTTTTTGCAACTTGGCCGCCAATATCCTTAGAAATAATTAGCATATTCAATCTTTGTCGCACAGCATAAACAGCCGCAGAAATTCCTGCTGGCCCAGCTCCTATAATTATTAAATCGTATGTCATTTTATAATTTAAGATATTATATTAATAGGTTTATTTTTTAAAAAAGATTTAATATTCAATACCGTTGTCTCAATGATTCTTTCTAATGCTTCTTTTGAATTAAATGCGTTATGCGGAGTAATAATTACATTTTCCTGATCCATTAAAAGATGGTTTTGCAACATTGTTTTTAAATCGCATTTTTTAGGAAATTCTTTTGATAAAAGCTCTTTTTCTTCTTTAATAAAGCACTCTTCTTCTAATACATCTAAACCAGCTCCTGCTAAAATTCCATCGCCCAAAGCTTTTGCTAAGGCTTCGGTTTCAATAATACCACCCCTTGCAGTATTAATAAGATAAGAGCCCCTTTTAATTAAATGAATATTTGAAGAATTAATTAAATGATGCGTGTGTTCGTTGTAAGGAACATGCAAGCTTATAATATCAGAATTTCTTAATAATTCTTCAAGGCTAACATACTTAAAACCTAATTTTTTTGATAATTTTTTATCTTCATTTATATCAAAACCCAAAACCTGCATCTCAAAACCATTTGCAATTCTTGCCACATGTTGGCCAATATTACCTAATCCAACAACGCCTATCGTTTTGCCCTTTAAGTCAAACCCCCTTAATCCATCTAAAGAAAAATCCCCTTTTTTTGTTTTACTTATAGATTGGTAAATTTTTCTTGATAAATTTAAAATAAGGGCAAAAGTATGCTCTGCAACCGTATTTTCTCCATAGTTTGGAACATTACACACCAACACGCCTTTTTTCTTGGTTTCTTGTAAATCAATATGGTCAAAACCGGTTGATCTTGTTGCAATCATTTTTAATTCTGGTAATTGCAAAAGCGCTTCTTTATCTAATTGTGAATTCGCAAACACAGAAATAATCTGACAATCTTTTACCAATGCAATATTTTCTTTTAAAACGGGCTCATTAAAAAAAGAAATTTCAAAATCTGAAAATTCTTTTGTGAAATATTCTTTTTCCCAATCTTCAATTTCAAAAAAAGCAATTTTTTTATTTTCCATAATATATTAGGGCTATTATAAAATTTACTTGATTAATTTTACATACTCTTTTAATTCTTTTCCAAACACAGGATCTTTGAGCGCTAAGTACAAAAAAGATTTTAACCATTTTGACTTATCTCCGCACTCAAGCCACTCTCCTTTTAACTCATACCCATAAATAGTTTTGCCCTCACTAAGCATTTTTTCAAACACTTCGCCTAAAATTATTTCCCCTTTTTCTGAGGGTTTAGCTTTTTTTAAATATCCAAAAACTTCTGGGGTTAATATGTATTTACCTACCACAACTAAATTAGATTCTATTTGAGAAGATTCTGGTTTTTCAATAATTTTTTTTATTTTATAAAGATTGCTGGCAATTTTTTCTACCACTACCGACCCATACGCCGGTATTTTTTCTTTTGGCAAAGATTTTAATGCTACCACGGGGGCTTTGCAGGTGTTAAAAATATTCATTAATTGCAACAATGCGGGCTCAGGCGAATCTATAATGTCATCGCCAAACGAAACTGCAACCGGATCAGAACCCACTAATTTTCCAGCCTGCAAAATAGCGTGCCCATCTCCAAGAGGCATTTTTTGGGTAACATAAGAAAAACGAATTCCATCAAAGAGTGCTTCAAATTCATTTAAATCTTTTAATTGTTTTTCTTTATTTCTTTTAATTAATAATTTTTCTAATTCTGGAGATTTTTTAAAATAATCCATTATCATTTTCTGCTTTGGACTTATCACAAACACAATATCGGTTATACCTGACTTTTTTACCTCTTCAACTATATATTGAATAATTGGCTTATCTACCAAAGGAAAAAATTCTTTGGAAATAACCAAAGATAATGGCAAAAATCTTGTGCCTAATCCAGCTACCGGAATTATTGCTTTTTTTATTTCTATATTTTCTTCCATAGAAGATAATTTCAGATTATGATTTAGATTTTATTTTTCTTAAAAAAGCAGGAATTTCCCATTCTTTTTCTTGTTCTGATTTTCTATTTTCTTCTATCTCCTCTGCTTTTTTAATATCTAACGCGGTTCTTCTAATAGCTCTTTTTTCATCTCTATCCTGATTCGCATTGAAGGGCTGTGAAGATTCAACAATACTTAATTTTCTTGCGCCCAATATATCCATTGGAACGCCCCCAAATACTTGGGGTAATTTATCACCAAAGGGAATTCTTTTTTCATCAGTTTGCCCTAAAAAAGTATTATCATTTTCAGTCACACCTGGTGCTTTTTTTATTTTATCCTTAATAATTGTTTTTTTCTTTTTTGTTTTAATTTTTTTTACTACTTTTTTATTCACATTCAAATCTTTTGATTTTTTTATTCTTTGAATGCTTGTAACCACCTTTTTTACCAAAGGGATTTTTACTATAACAGCGGGTTTTACCACTGCTCCCCCGGTCATCAAAAGCGTGGTTTTTATTTTATTTTTATATTTTGAATCTTTTGAAATTCCAAAAATGATTTTTGCCCGAGGGTTAGCTGCAGAAATTGTCCTACTAATTTTATCTACCTCTAACATGCTTAGCGTTGAACCGCCCGAGATGTTAAATAAAATTTTATCGGCGGTAAAGCCAGTACCACGATCAATTCCTGGTAAATTTTGATACAAAGGATTATGTAAGATTTTTTGATTAATTTCTTCTATTCTATCTTTACCAGATGCTTCAACCGTATTTAAAAAAGCCAAATTTCCCTTCCCCTTTAATATGGCCCTTAAATCGGCAAAATCAATATTTATTACACCGGGATTATATATTAAATCAATAAGGCTTTCTAATGATTCAACTAGGCTTCTGTTAACCATTGAAAATGCATCGGTTATAGCGGTATCTGGGTTAATTATTTTAAAAATCCTTTCATTTGGTATTGTTAAAGAAACATCAAGAGAATTTCTTAATTGCGAAAGCGCCTTGCTTGCAATTTTGTGCTTATTTTTACCCTCAAATTTAAAAGGGAGCGTAAATATTCCAAACACAATACCATTAAAATTCTCAGCAGCTTCTGTAAAAACTTTGGCGGCCCCGGATCCCAGCCCCCCACCCAAACACGCAATTAAAATAACAATATCTTGACCTGAAAAAAGCTTAGCAATTTTTTCTTTTTCTTGCTCTGCAGCTCTTCTTGCTAAATCAACATTTAATCCAGTACCTAATCCATGGGTTAATTCTTGACCAAATAAAAACTGTTTAATTCCTCGGCGATTTTTAAATGCCCTCACATCGGTATCAGCAACCACAAAAGAAGCTTTATTTAAAGACCTACCAATTTCAGAAACAATAGAAGATCCCCCTCCGCCAATACCAATAACTTTTATTTTAGCCTTAAAAAAAGATTTTGCAGAAAAAACTTCGCTTGAGTTATTTTTTATAATTGTTGTATTTTTTTTTCGTGGCCTTTTTTTAAATAATTTTTTCCTTACAACTTTTTTGGTCCTTTTTTTAATTTTATTTTGCTTTTTATTTTTTTTATTGATTTTTTTTATAGGATTTTTTTTAACAGAAAAAACTTTCCGCAATTTTAAAGCCGGTTTCTTATTTTTTTTAATTTTTATCTTTTTTAGCTTTAATTTTTTAATCTTGGCAGCCCTATTTTTCTTTTTCATTACATATAGTTTACCCCGTTAGAATTTTTTTTCAAGGGGGATTATCTACCGTGAATTACGAAATGGACAATTAAAAAATATTTCTTAATTCACGGTAACTAGAAATAATTCATTTTTACCCCCCTTTTTTTAGTCCCTGTAAATAAATAGCCGTTGATTTTTCAATGGCTTGCGTGCTTTACGATAATTCCCGTATTTAATCAAGATGTTTGCGTGGCATCCATAAGGCGTTTCCAATCATCTTTTGGCTTCCAAACTACATTACCATTTGCGATATCTTCGACAACTGCAGGATCATCTTGAAGATATTCTTGTATTACCTGACGCACTAAACTTACTACTGGAACATCGCAAACCACTGGAGTGTTATTGAGAGATTGTGTTGTATGATATTGGGAATCCACTTTTTCTGATCTATTTAATAAACATATAATAGTAGTAACATTCCCCCCTTTAGAATTAATAAGTTTAATCAATTCCTCCGTAGTAGAAAAATTATTGCATACATCCTCAACAATTGCGTATTTAACGCCTGATTTAATATTATGTCGGGCAAAAACTAATTGTGATTGTTCTCGTGAATTGGGCGTCGCAACTGCAGTAATTTTCTTTTCAGCTTTTATAGTTTGTTTTTCCAATACCAAACCTAACATTGTAGAAAAACTATAACCACCAATCGGAGCTCCACATAAAATATCTATTTCCCCAAGTTGCTTCGTTAAATTATCTTTAATAGCTTCTGAAAAATGCTTTAATACGCTTGGATACTCGTCTGCCATAGCAAAATTAAAATACACATCACCAACATAATTTTTCTCTTGCCCATCTATATCTTTGTATTTTCCCGCATAACCAACCAATGCACCCAAACGCTTTCCATTAAAATCTTTTGGACACGCATAATATCCGCCACACTTACGCAATGTTTCTAGGGGGTCACCTTCAACGATTAACTCTTGACCGGATTCTAGAAAATTTGATCGTCTTTCATTATCCATGCTCTTTCAATTATTAATTTCCACGACTTTAACTCTTGCCATATGTCCTGAAATTATTTCAACTAACGATTGGCTTATGTCAAAATAATCAGCTAATAGTTTAACTATCGCAGCATTTGCCTTGCCATCAACTGGCAAAGCTTTAACATATACAATGTAATTACTTTCATCAATTTTTTCTATTTTATCTTCTTTGCTCCCCGGTTTTGCTTTGATAATAATCTTCATGTTTTTTAATTATATCACATTTATACTCAAAAATCAAATTAAAAACCCCGTATTTTGGGGGTCTTCTACAAGAAACTTTTATATAATTTTAAATGTAAAATATTGTTTGTTATAATTATTTTTCCCACTTGCATCCTACATTATTTTCAGAAGCATATTTTTCAGCTGCAATTATTTCGTTCTCATATTTTAATTCCGAACCATAAAACTTAGCAACAACCAATCCTTCTTTTACTAATTTCAAATTAATATTTTCGTTTTCAATAAAAACAGTTGCAAGGCATCTTTTATATTTATCAAGTTCTATTTTCTCTTTTTCTAACATTATATTTTTATGTAACACTAATTTTTCAAGCCTATATTTTGCTTCATCATAACATTGGTGCCCTCTTTCATCTGCATCAATACCCGAAAGCCTGACACTATAACCTCCCTCAACAATAACCGTATCTCCATCAATTACCTTAGTAATCGTAGTATTGCTTGAAGCTCTGCACTTTTCAGTTTGAATATCAACGCCTTCTATAATTAAATTATTAGAACCGATATACCTATGCAGTAAAAATGAAAAATCTTTATTTAAAAATGCAAAAGCGTATAAAGTAATTCCTATTAAAACAAGAACTATTGCAACAAAAAGTTTATTTTTATTGATCATTTATAGCGATAATGCCTTTTAACTAAAGGCGAAAATAGTAAAAACTATTGCAAGCAATCTTGAGGGCAATCTTGATAAGTTTCTTGGCAGATACAATTTAAATTATTATTTTCACAAATTAAGTCTTCTTTTTGACAAACTCCATCTCCACACCTATCCGAACAAATAGTTAAAGTACCTACATTCTCATTATTTACCTCTGCTTGAATTCCTTCCATTTGAGTGTCGTCTTTTTTAGCTTCTTGATTTTCAGGCGTTTGTTGCTCCAATGATTCTTGGTTTAGTTTTATATCTGAATCAATAGCAATTAAATATTTATAAACAAAAAAACTACCAATCAATATTAAGATTATAAATACCGCCGCTATTATTAATAATTTTTTATCTATTTTTGTAAACATATTTTTAACTTTTTCTTTTGTTACACAATAATCTTGGGACAAAACATTTATTGTAAAAATATCACCAATAAAATATATTTAACCCTGCTGTTTTGGAATAATATAAATAAAATCATTACATGGATTTGGCCCCTCATCTTTTATAAATCCATTCTTTTTCCAAAAATTTTCGCTATCCAAATTACTCACTTGTGTGGCACGCACACTTTTAAGTCCGTTATCTTTAGCCCATTGTAAAACTTTTCCTATTGCTTTACTGCCAAATCCTTTTCCTTTTTGACTTTTCGGGAGTGTAGTCATAGTTTCTATCACTATATCTGAGTCGGTCTGATGGTCCATAAGAATAATTCCTATAGTAACAATTGCTCCATCTTCAAATCGAAATGAAAGATTATAATGCAAAGCAGCCACATCCATTGAATCTTTAAACTCTACTGTAGCATCGTAGTTTTTTAAAAGCGAAACTAATATATTCATTTCGGGTTTTTTGGTTTCAACATTCAAAACCCAGTCTCTAATATTAAAATCTTCTCTCATAATTTCATTACACCGTAATTTTGTGCGCGTGGAAGGAATCGGACCTTCGACCTCCAAATTATCAGTTTGGCGTTCTACCACTGAACTACACGCGCATTTATTTATATTATTGCAATCGCTCTTTTTTTGCCACGCTATAATGACCCAACTAGTTAAAACTTTAACAAATAAAAATCGTCCAGTCAAACTTCAGTTTTATCTAATTCTGTAAAATCCACAGCTATATTATTCTTATCAATGGTAAATGTTATAGCTTCCCCAAAAACACTTTTTCTAATTTATCACCCTCGATTAATTCTGATGGTTTTCCATCAAGCACTACCCTACCTTTATCCAATACATAAGCACGATCAGCTATTTTAAGCAATGACTTGATATTATGTTCTACCACTAATACTGCGGTATTATGTTTCTCGTTAATTTCTTTTATTTTTTCAAAAACTTCTTTAACTATTTTGGGAGCCAAGCCAAGTGATGGCTCGTCCAATAAAAGAATTTTTGGATCGGTCATCAATCCCCGGGCCAAAGCCAACATTTGCTGTTGCCCGCCTGAGAGCGTACCGGATTTTGCTTTTCTTTTTTGTTTTAATGCTGGGAAAATTTCCATCACTTCATTTATCCTTCTTTGAAGTTCTGTTTTATCTTTCACAATAAATCCACCAACTTCAAGATTTTCTTCAACAGTCAAATGCGTAAAAACTCTCCTCCCCTGTGGCACAAAAGCGATGCCAATATTTGCGGTTTGATATGAAACTGGTTTAATAGGTTTTTGATGCCATAGCACTTGACCGGAATGTATTGGTGCCAACCCAAAAATAGCCTTAAGAATGGTTGATTTACCGGCGCCATTAGGACCCATTAGCGCCACAATTTCTCCCTCATCAATGGAAATACTAACATCCTCAAGCGCTTTGATACCGCCATAGTTTACACTGATGTTATGTAATTGTAATAAAGTTTCTTTTGTAATCATTTTATTCTTCTAATTTAACAAACTGACCATTTCTTATAGCTTTTAAAATAACTTTACCAGCTTTAAAATCACCTCTACCGTCAAAACTTCCTAAACCAAGTATTGTGTCAATATTTTTGGTGTTTTCCAAATAATTCTTCCAGCACTGCGGATTAATTTCATTCTTACAACCATTGATTGCTTTTGCTAATAATTGCAAACCCACATATGCTTCAGCTGAATAGAAGGTAGGAATTCTGTTAAATTGAGATACATAATCTTTAACAAAACCAGAAGATTCCGGCGCTGTGGCATCAAAATTATAGTTATAAACTAAGCCCTCCGCAACGCTACCCATATTGGTAATAATAGGATCTTCTGCAGAAGTAGTACTTAAAAATTTAACATTTAAATCCAATTCTTCTGATTGTTTCAATGCAGTAGCAAGCTGAACAGATGTACCAACAAAAAACACCGTGTCTGGCTGATTAGCTTTAATCTTTGCTAATTGCGTACGGAAATCGGTCTCTGTATTACTAAAACCCTCTTCACTCACGATATTTATGCTCTGACTACCGGTTAGTTTCTTAAAAACATCTTTAAAAGCCACTCCAAATTCATTCTCTGCAAACAAAATACCAAGATTTTTTAAATTATTCTCCTGCATATACTTAAACAGTGGTGGAACTTGCTCATCTGCTAATAGTGTTACCCTAAAATTCATCGAGTGTTTATCAGTATACGAGGGCGCGCCTGCCCAAACTGCAATCTCAAGAATGTTATCTTTTTGGGCAAGTGGAACTAGTGGGGCAGCAATATGACTTCCGCCCACAAGAATTGCTTTTACACCATCAACCGTTGATAATTTTTGGTACCCATCAACTGCTCCTTTTGGGTTATACAGAGAATCCTCATACACTAGCTCAAAATCTATATTTGGAAATTTCTTTTCCAAATCCCTCTCCGCCAAAAAAAGTCCGTTTTTACTTTCTTCGCCATAATAAGCCGCGGAACCACTTAAAGGTAAAAGCACACCAATTTTAACAGTGTTGGCGCTACTTTTATTGTAAAAAACACCGATAAAAATAATAACAATGACTAAAATAACTATTACCGATATAATTTTTATATTTTTATCCATATTTTATATTAAATTTAATATTAATTTACCCGCCCAAATACGCTTCTACTACTTCCCTTTTAGCCAAAACCTCTTCTGGCTTGCCTTCCGCCAATAATTTACCGCCATCCATAACAAAAACATAATCAGAAAGTTCCCGGATTAAATTCATATCATGTTCTATTAAAATAATCGTTTTATCTTCTTTTTTTAGTTCCTGAATAATAGTTGAAACAATTTTAACCATTTCGGGAAACAAACCTGCGAACGGCTCATCAAAAAGAAAAACATCAGCATTGGTTACCATTGTTCGCCCGATTTCAAGTAATTTTCTTTGCCCGTATGAAAGATTTGCTGCCAACTCTTTCTTTTTTTCCCAAAGCCCTACGCGCCTTAAAATGTCCTCTGCCTTTTTCAAGTGATACTCTTTATGCTTTTCAAATAGCGCACTAAATACATTCCGTTCAGTTAGCACTACCAAAAGATTATCCAATACAGTCATTTGGTTAAAAAGATGCACATCTTGGAAGGTTCTTGTGATTCCATAAAAAATAATCTCGTGAGGCTTTATGACTAATAGCTTCGCAGCATCATTAATAATCACCACCCCAGAATCAAACGGCACAAAACCGCTCAACACATTAATCAGTGTAGTTTTGCCCGACCCATTCGGACCTATGATACTGGTAATTTTGGCCTTCTCGATCGCAATCGAAAGTCCGTCCACAGCGTGCACGCCCTCGAACCTTTTTGTCAGATTTTTTGTTTCTAAAACTTTCATTATTATTCAGTGATGACAAATTTCCCTTCTTTAATAGTAAATAATGTAAATAAATCGCGTATGATATCCCCCTTATTATCAAAGTTAATCAAACCTGTAATGCCGGGGTAATTAACGGTATTATAGAGTGCATTTTTCACACATTCAACATCTTCTTTGCATTCTCGGATCTTTTCTCCTAAAAGCACAGTGGTATCGTACGCTATCATTGAAAAGAGTTCTGGTGAATCGGAATATTTTTGCTCATACCTATCGAAAAAGCTTTTTGTCTTTTGATCTTCTTTATTTACCGAAATTTCATAGAGAAATAAAAGATTTTCCGCTCCTGTCCCACCAACCTTAACAACATCAGGCCCAATCGATCCGCTATGGGCAAAAAACTTTTTATCTAACTTCAATTCAGAAGCCTGTCTTAATATTTGCCCAATATCTTTAGGATAACCCGCTAACAAAACAAGTTCTGCATCGCTCGATTTAATTTTAGTAAGCTGGGTCCTCATATCAACCGATCCAATTTCAAAGTGTTCATCATTCGTCATTATAACGCCACCTTTTTCCATTTCAGCTTTAAGCACATTAAATACTCCAACACCATAGTCACTATTTTGGTATAAAAATGCAACTTTACGAATACTAAGTTCATTAACAATGAAATCAGAGACTTTTTTTGCCTCAATAGCCGCTGATACCTTGGTTCTGAAAATGTAATCCCCCGCATCAGTTACTTTTGGAGATGCTGATCCTGGTACAATAAGCAAGACCTTATTTTGCTCTACTATCGGAGCCATCGCCAAAGTAACTCCTGAAATCTGGCCGCCAATAACAAAATGTATACCCTGGTTTATAAGCTTGTTAACGGCATTAATACCTAATTTCGGCTGATCTTGGCTATCCTCAATGGTTACTGATATTCTTTTTTGGTTGAAATCCTTGTTAAGGTCTTCGAGAGCAAGCATTAATCCCCGCTGGCCATATTCTCCATAAAAACTCGCAGCGCCTCCTGAAAGCGGCAAAACGACACCAATATTTATTTCATTGTTTTTTTGCTGGTTGCGTAAAACAACATAGCCGATTAATACAATGGCAACAATAACGACTACTATTATAGTAATTTTTTTATTTTTATTCATTTACTTCTCTGATTTTTGGATTACACCATTAATATATTGAGCTTTAGAAATAGTTGGCTTAATATTATGCATATCATCAATAATATAAGGACTCGAAATTCCCTCAAAACTTTTCATATCGGCAAGAACCTGCGTAATTGAATTACGGTCAAACGCTTTTTGATCAACAAGATATTTTAACAAAGTTCCCATGTCGTATCCAATACTAGAGTATCCCGTCAATTCTTTTCCAGTTTGTGATTGGTATTGGTCTTTAAAATCTTTTTTATAGTCACCAATTAAGTATGGCGTGGCAATAGTATAAATATTATTTGCCAATGAGCCTAGCATTTCAGGAACACCTGGATTTAAGAAAACACTCAATATGTCATATAAAGGAATATTAATATCAAGTTGTTTAGTTTGCGTAATAATATTTTTCATAGAAACGGGAGGGATTGTTAAAATTCCCAAAGCTTGAATGTTTTCGCTTTTTAACTTTGAAAGCTGTGTTTTAAAATCGGTATCTGGATCTTGAAAAGTTTCTATACTCACTTTCACGCCAGCTTTTTCTAGAAGAGGTCTTATCACATCAATATTAGATTGAGAAACTTCGTTTTTTGCTTGCAACAAACCAACATTAGTAAAGCCTGCATCAATAATTCTTTGAGCGAAAATTATTCCAGTTTCATCTGCAGTCCAAAATAATCGGTATACATAATTATTATCTTTTGATGTAGCACTATTTGTAGCAACTAGTGACATAATTCCTGGTACCATTTGCTCTCTCATGAGAGGTACAAGAGGCGCCGCAACTTTAGAAATGATTGGGAGAACAATATCTACCCCATCTATATTTACCAATTTTTGAAAAGCAGTAACACCCCTCGCCGCATCACCCCCACTATCTTCATAGATAATTTTAATATTTTTTGAGTCCTTTAAACTGGCATCAAGTCCCTGACGGAAAAGCTCGCCAAATTGTGCCGTTGACCCAGTTAATGGAAAAATAGCCCCCACTACTAATTCTTTAGGTGGGTTAATTTGTTTTTTGGTTCCCAAAATCAAAAATCCACCGACTAAAATTAAAATCACTAAAATTAACCAAATATACTTTTTGTCCATATTTTTATAATTTGTACTCACCCACAAGACCTTGTGGGCGATATAGCATTAATATTATTAATAATAACCCGTAAATTAACTGGCGCATTTGTGCTGCAACATCTAGTGGAAATCCTACGAAGCGCAAAATTTCTGGTAAAAGAATCAAAATTAACGCCCCTAAAATAGATCCTCGTATATTTGCCAAGCCGCCTAAAATAATAATACTTAAAATAAATATTGATTCTGTAATATTAAAACTGCTTGGATCAATGAAGGAAATATACGAAGCAAATAACGAACCTGCGATTGCCGCCAAACTTGAACCGATGACAAATATGGCAAGTTTATAATATGAAGTATTATATCCAAAAACCTGTATTGCTCTTTCGTCTTCCCGGATGGCTTTAAGTACCCTTCCAAATGAAGACTTTGTTATAAAAACAGATATTGCATAGACCAACAAAAGAAAACCAACAGATATAACAAGAAATGATGTGTTGGTGTAAAGGGAAATATCAAATAATTTCGGCCTTGGAATGCCAGAAATACCTAGCGGACCTCGTGTTAAACTTTGCCAGTTTAAAAACACACTGAATGCTATGGCATTAAACCCTAAAGAACAAAGCGCGTAGTAATCCCCGCTGAATTTACTTAATACTATCCCTATGAAAAAACTTATTATTGCCACAACAATGACTGCCAAAATAACCGATATAAAAAAGTTGACACCAAAGCTGGTAAGTAAAATTGCTGTCGTATAGGCGCCAATACCATAAAACGCTGCTTGCGAAACAGACAAAAGCCCCGTGTATCCCACAATAAGATTTAGGCTGATACCCAAAATCGCATAGATGGCAAACAGGATTATTAAATTAATGACATATTCAAACATTAACGAGGATTTATGATTTATGAATTATGAATTACGATGAAA
>MHOW01000027.1 GCA_001820215.1 Candidatus Staskawiczbacteria bacterium RIFCSPLOWO2_01_FULL_33_13
CCACAACTTCTCCTGGTCGATTATTTCCTATCAGAATTCGGCTTTTACTATTTACATTCTTTTTAATAATCTTGGCCACATCAATAAGCTTTGTTCCTTTTCCGGAGGCAATATTAAAAACATTATTTTTTACATTATCAAATTTTTCTATGCACCCAATAACCCCTCCTACACAATCATCAATATAGGTAAAATCTAATATCTTTTCTTTTCCAAAAATTTCCACATCTCCATTTTTTTTTAACTTTCTAATCATAAGTGGAATAAATCTCTCGCTTTCATCATACATGCCATACACATTAGAAAACCTGCAAACGATATAATCTATGCCATAGCATTTTGAAAAAGAATATACTAATGCTTCATCTGAAACTTTGCTTGCCGCATAAGGACTTTCACACAATTGAATATTAACATCTGTTTCTTTAGAAATTATTTCTTTTTTGTTGCCATATACCTCCCTGCTTGAAGAAAAAATAACTCTTTTTATACCATTCCTTCTGGTAAAATCTAAAACATTATATGTGGTAACGATATTTTCTAAAGCCAAATCCGGCTCCAGTACCAAATCATATACCCGTGCGTTGGCCGCAAAATGAACAATTATATCAATATCTGCCGGAATTTTTTTTGTATCTTCTTTTTTTAGTAAATCTCCGATTATAGTTAATTTATCTAAATTACTGTTCCACTTGTTGTGATTTTTGTCAAAACCAATTACATCATAGCTTAAAGCCAAAAGCTCTTCGAAAAGCCGTGTGCCAATGGTGCCACTAGAACCTGTAATTAAAATTTTCTTTATTTTATTTTTCATTTTTAAAAGATTCGTTATTATGTAAATATTTGTATGGCGGCGAACCAAAAATCAATTTTCTTATTTGAAAAATTACTGGCCATAATTCTTTCCTAAAAATTATGAATGAATAAAAATAACTAATCCAACAAAATAAAATCGCTTTGCTATAGTGAGCGTAACCGTCCTTATATTTTTTCCTCAATTTTATATTAAGCCCCACATTTCTTCTTATCTTGTAATTCCTATAATGATAAGGGTTATCATATTCTTGATCTAGATAAGAAACAAAGAATTCCTGAAAATTATAAAACTTACCTATGCTTCCCATTTTCAGCCACAAATCCCAATCTTCCACAAAAATAAATTGCCCATCATAACCCCCTACTTTTTGAAAAGTATCTTTCCTAAAGACAACTGTAGTGTGGGCAAATACATTGTTAATTAAAATCGCATTTCTGATATCTTCATCTTTCTCTGGCAATAAGTACCGAGCGATTTCCTTACCATGCCGGTCTATCGCTATCACGCCTCCCCCAGTCAAACAATATTCTGGATTTTTTTCTAAAAAAATGACTTGTTTTTCTATTTTTTCATCGTCACACCAAATATCGTCATCATCCAATCGGGCGATATATTTTCCTCCAGCCACGCTAATACCCTTATTTAAAGAAGCTACAATACCCAAATTATTTTTATTATTTACAATGGTTATTTTTGAATTTTCTTGACTAAGTTTTGAAATTATTTTTCCCGTAGTATCAGTAGAGCCATCGTTAACAATAATTAACTCCATATTGTTATAACTTTGCCACCAAACACTTTCCATGGCTTTGGCGACAGATTCTGCCCTATTGTGGGTGGGTAAAATTACTGAAACTAATGGTTTATCCATTGTTATAAATTGCACTAATATTTTTAGCAAACACTATCATCTCAAAATCCTTTTTGGAAAAAACCCTTGCCATCAAACTTAAAAAATAAATGACCACATACATCGAGAAAACAAATACAAGATAACATAATGCTTTAACCGATTTACTTCTTTTAAAATCTGTCAGCAATCCTGTAGTTCCAAGTTCATGTCTTAAAGAACATCTAAGATAATCTATTTTTAATATCTTAAAATCCAACCTATCCATGAGCTTTTTAATATTAGATTCTGAAAAAAGAAATACATGGTAAGGGGGCACTAACACCGACCAAGGTAATCCGAGCCCGAGACAAATGAATTGAGTGATTTTAACCCAAAAACAATTTGTATTTGGAGTAGAGACGGCAATTATCCCATCCTTTTTCAATATTCTCTTGCATTCATTGAGCAAATCAATTGGGTTAATAACATGCTCTATTATATCGCCCAAATATATCGCTGAAAAATAACCTTCTTTAAAATTCGCTTCTTTCAATATTCCATTAAAAACATTCAAACCATTGCTCAGCGCAATATCCGCGGTGTACTTGTTTGCTTCAACGCCAAAGGCATTAAAACCTTTTTCTTTTGCTAAAAGTAAAAATTCCCCATTAGAACAGCCAACATCCAGCAAATTACCCGTTATTCCAAGATCGGTTAATTTATTTATAACCTTTGTAAACTTTTTTTTATATTTTTTTATTTTTGCTAAATTTCCAACCAGCTTGAAATGATACCCGGATTTTTCTGAATAAAATTCGTCAATGAGTTTTTTGGCATCCGGTAATGAATCCATAAGGACCAAATTACAGACATCGCATCTTAAAAAAATGTACCCATTTTTTTCTGAAAAAAAGGATGTATTTTCAGAATCACACACTGGACATTTTTTCTCTTCCATCTTTTTATATATGGTTAAATATTTTTTTCTCTAAAAATTCCTCTAGTTTTCCCATCCGTACTTCATTATTCATATATATGGGCATTAACACCTTATGAAGCTTGATTCTTCTAAATGCTGAATCTGCTACATTTTTTATGTCATTAAGATGCTTGGCAAAATCCATTATACCAAATGAAGATAGCGCATGATACACGGGCATCGTAGCCTGCCATTCACTTTGAAGTATGCCTATGATTTCTTGAGTAGCTTCTTCTGGACTTATTTCCTCAATCTTAAAATCATTTCCGTTGTATCTTTGTAAAAATATTGCATATCTTAATTCTACCCCATTTCCAAATTTATCTCTTGGAATAAAACGCATCGCGGGAACTTTCAAATATTCACCCCCCTTCAGGAAATCATAATTAAAAAATCTGGCAATTTTTTTAAGAGCTTTTTTAATGGGCAGGTCTTTTACTGCATTTACAATTATCTTTTCAAAAAAAGCTTTTTTTATTTTGAGCCGCTCCGATGATTTTTTTAATTCGGGGAAAAATTCAAAATGATAATCATATATGGAAAAATCCATCGGATAAGAATACATAGTTCCGTTATTTTTTATAATCAAGTAGTCATCTCCGAAAAATTTAACTTCTTTATTTTTGCGTAATTTTGAGATTAAAAGAGTCTTGCCTGTATTAGGCGGGGCTGGGAAAATAATGCCCTTACCCTTATAACTTATCCCTGCTCCATGTAAAAAAGTGCAATTATTTTGCAGTAAAAAATGTTCAATTAAGGTATTGATACAAAGATCATTGTTTTTTACATAAAGCATCATTTTATTATCTTTGATTTCTAAAGCATAAAAATCCTTTTTATTGAAAATACCGCCTTCAAAACCAAATAAACTATCAGAAAGCCTTAAAGAATTAGCGGGTAATAAAAATTCTTCGAAGTCTTTGATTTCTATGTCGGCACCACCCACTTCTTGCACCTTGAAAAACCTTATATAATAATCATATTCCTCAATTATTTCAGGCCTTATGGTCTTGATATAAATTCTGACAATATTGTGGATATTATAATATGCTTCCATTTTTTTCGTAGTTTAGCTTTGACCTATACCATCTAATAGTATTTATTATCCCTTTCTTTAAAGAATATTCTGGCTGCCAGCCAAATACTTTTTTGGCTTGCGAATAATCCAAGCAGCTTTTTTTTTGAGCCCCACCACCCTCCTTGATGTGGATTTTTTTACAATTTACACCGCTCTCTCTTTTTATTAAATCGAAAATCATGTTTATGCTTGTTTCTTTACTGGTTGAAATATTGTAAACACCCAATCCCTCCATTTCCATAGCCGAAATACTGGCGTTAATAGCATCGTCAACATAAATAAAATCCCTTGTCTGCCTGCCATTTCCATATACTGTGGGATTTTGATGTTTAAATATTTTCTCGCAAAAAATTCCAACTACTCCTGCTTCGCCTTTTGGATTTTGCCTAGGACCATATACATTTGAAAATCTCAAAGAAACATACTGCAGTCCGAAAATATTATAATAGTAGTTTAAATAACTTTCAATGGCTAACTTATTGATTGCGTAGGGAGATAATGGATTTGCCATATGGCTCTCCGAAGTAGGAATAATGTTAGCCTCCCCATACATAGCCCCTCCCGTTGAAGCAAAAATAACTTTTTTAACTCCGGCGTCAACGCAGTTTTCTAAAATATTTATACTCCCCAAAATATTAGTTTTGGCATCCTTGATCGGATTATCGATAGACCTTCTTAAGTTGACTTGGGCGGCAAAATGGAATACTGACTCTGGCCTTTCTTTTATAAAAACTTTCTGAATAGCTGGATCACAAATATCTAATTTGTAAAAAATCGCTTTGGGATTAATATTTTTCTTAAAGCCCGTTGATAAATTATCTATAACAACTAATGTGTGGCCTTTACTAATTAAGGCATCTACAAGATGGCTCCCTATAAAGCCCGCCCCACCAGTAACAAGTATTTTCATAATTTTCTTCCCCATTAATATCAAAAGTTTTTCCATTGACTTAAAACCAACATTCTGTCTGGAAAAATAAGCCTATAAAAAATAAATAACAATAAACCGTATATACCAGCTCCAACTAACAAAACAAGTATGATATTTAATCCATAGATAAATGTATAGTTGATAACAATCAGCATTATTATGCTGGAAAAAAATGATATTAGCGAGACTTTAACTAAATTCCAATTAAATGGAACAACTAAAAATAGTCTTCTGGTTAAAAAAACTGTGACTAATAAAATAATTAAAGATGAAATAATGATTGAAATAATAGCTCCGTAAAAACCGAACACTGGAAGTAAAAGAACCGCTAGTATGATATTTAAAAAAGCCCCCGCCACGATAATTAAAAAATTATTTTTTTGGCGGCCAGATACCACCAATATAGCACTATATGGATAATTAATAAAACTAATACCTGTTAAAATGGCAAAAAGCTGAAAGGCAAATACCGAAGGAGCAAACTCACGCCCATAAAACGCATGAATAATCCTATCTGCTAACACTAAACCACCCATGACTGTGGGTATCGCCAAAAGAATCATTAGCTCTATTAAATAGTCCCATGTTCTCTGAAAGTTTTGTTTTGATGAAACAAAAAACTTGCTTAATGCGGGATAAAAACTTCTTACAATAAGACTTGCGGGAACTATCGCCACAATAGCGATTCGGGAAGCGGCGCTATACCATCCATTTTCGGTAATCAAACCGAAATATCCAAGCATTACAGAATTCATAGAAATATAAACCCACCCTAACATCAAGCCAAGGCTTAATGGCCAGGAAATTCTTAGTATTTCAAAACTTTCTTTTTTAAATTTGATTTTTAATCTTTGAAAATAAAAGTTGAAATATAAAAGCGCAACGACTAATATAATAAGATTTGACGCCAGGTATCCGTAACTTATATTGATAATAGAAGGAATACTAAATATGACCGCCATAACAACTACTAAATTCAAAAATGTCTGAAAAAATTTAATACCTGCTTCGTACTCCATTTTTTGGCGAGCCCTCACAAAAGAAAATATTATGCCAAGAAAGCTGTTGCTTACAACAAAAAAAGACAAAATCCATAGTACTTTCCTTATTTCAAATTCATCTGTAATTAAAAAAGACCCCATAACAGCTCCCGCTAAAGCAGAAATTGACAGAAATACCTGCAAACCCAAAACCTCATCTATTTTTTTTTCGTTTTCTTTGTTGCGAGATAATTCTCTTGTTAGAACCTCCGCAACGCCCATATTGGAAAAAATGCCTATGATTGAGGCAAAAGAAAAGGCAAATGTAAACTTGCCGTAATCATTAGCCCCTAAAATTCTTGCGATATAGATAACTAAAAACAAACTAGAAATTCTTGCTATTCCTTCAGCCGAAACAAGCCAAAAAGTATTTTTAATGATAGTTTGCCTGATTCCTATGTTTTTTAAAAAAAAATTTCTAAGATTCATGCTTTTTGGGCTTTAATAACACCACCAAGAAGCATCGAAGAACTTTGAACTTTATCACCGCCGACATTATTGATGATTCTAATACCGTATTTCTGGCAAACTTTTTTCTCACTTTCAGGAATATTGTCAGAATTGCGGTCACCACCCTTGGCAAATACAATATCTCCTTTATATTGCTGAGCTACTGCTTCCAATGATTTTGAAATAGGGGCATGACTTCCTTCCGCATAATCATCAATAGATAAAAACACTGCATCCACATGCTTGATGTCTTGTATTATTTCTACTCTCTCTTTTTCGGACATAAACGGCACGCTACCTTTTAACTTCACTTGCTGGTCATTATTGACAATAACCACTAAAAAATCGCCAAGTTTTTTGGCTTCTCTCATTAAATTCACATGTCCAATATGCAGGGGATTAAAATACCCTGATGTAATGACAATTTTCTTCATAAATAGGCCTTAAAGTTTGCCTTTTTAATGTTTTCTTTATATCATAAAGTTACATGAAAAACAATCCTACGCATTTTAAAGAAAATACATCAAATTTCTTATTTTGGCTGCTTGGACTTGCGCTAGTTTTGCCTGTAATAATCCTCCCTCCAAATTTCCAACCATCAGACTGGACAAGGTCAATATTATTTAGAATTATCATAACTATCTTAATCTCTTTTTTACTCTATAGATTTTTTTATAAACAAAACATTTTTATATCACTACCCAAATGGAACACTTCTAATTATTTACCATTTTTATTTCTTGTGGGATTTTTTATCATTTTAATCGTCGCAACAATATTTTCACAAGATATTACATTTAGTATTTTCGGCTCTCCCACGCGATCCGGCGGTGTCCTTAATTTGCTATTTTTCTTTATATTTTCTATTATTTTAGCCCTTTTTATTAATAAAAATCAATGGGAAAAATTATTTACTATATTATTTATTACGGGAAGCATAGCATCATTACTAGCTATTGTTCAATATTTTAATCTTTTAAAAAATGTCTTTATTTCTCACGAAGGAGGTTCAACCCCATCTTTTTTAGGAAACTCCACTATATTGGCGATTTATATGCTTTTTTTATCTTTTTTATCTTTTGTCCTTTTTGTCCAAAAACAAACTAAAAAAGAAAAAATAGCATATGGGATATTATTTCTTCTATTTATTTTCACTATTTTCATTACCGGTTCAAGAGCAGGATACCTTGGATTATTGGCCGGATTTTTATATTTCTTTTTATGGTACCCTTATCCTAAAAAATTCAAAATTCTTAAAATAACTGCTTCGTTAATTTTATTGTCTTCTATAGTTGCCATTGTATTTTTTAATTTTTTCCCGCAAATAGGAGAAAAAAACAATACCTTAAAAATAATTACTGACCGCGTATCCATACAAAAAATTGCCAGGGACATCACCGGAACAAGGCTTTCGGTATGGAAAATAACTCTGCAAGAAATACAGGATAAACCTCTTTTGGGCTGGGGTCCCGAAAATTTTTACATTGGTTTTGAAAAATATTATGACCCAATCCCATTTGACACCCCCATATTACTATGGGATAGACCTCATAATATCCTTTTAGACATCGCAGTAAGCTCTGGAATACTTTCTTTATTACTCTACATTGGGTTTTGGGGTACTCTTTTTTGGAAACTGCAAACTGTAAAAAACGCTCAAAAAAAGGATGATTATTATGCTGATAACACCATAAAAATCCACGGAGTTCAGGCTGCATTTATTGGATACTCAATAGTGCTTTTTTTCAATTTTGATAATTTTTCAACCTATATTATTTCGTTCTTCTTTATTGGATGTGCTTTTTATTTAATCTGGCTAGGAAAAGAAGCGATCACTATTTTCCCACCTAAAAAAACTTTTTTACAAAAAAAACCATTAATACTTATTTATATTGCAGTGGCGATAGTATTTTTGTGGTTTTGGAATATAAAGCCTCTTTATCTTAATGAAAAAATTGCCCATGCTAAAAATTTAGCGATGGTAAGATATTGCAAAGAAGCATTTAGCATAGCTAATAATGAAAACTGGGCTCATGCGGGAATTTTAAAATCCCATGCAATCTTATTGTATTCTGACATTATGAGAAATTGTGCCTTTATAGAACCGGAAAAAGAGGTAGAATACTCTAAAAAAATGATGTTTTTACTTAGCATAGCCGCCAAAACCAGGCCAACATTTTCAAGAACATGGCTTTTTATGGGCAGCTTTACTAATGTATTAGCAGCAAGAGAAGAAAATATAGAAAAGAAAAATAACTTATTATTGGAAACAAACGGCTATTTGCAAAAAGCATTAACATTAAGCCCGCAAAGGCAAGAAATCTTTTCAGAAATGGGGAAAAGCTACTTAATTGCGCAAGATTATGTATCAATGAAAAAGATGGGCCAGGATTGCATAAAAATAGATCCGCGCTTTAATGAATGCTATTGGTACTTAGGAGTCGCCCAAATATTTTTAAATGAACAAGAAGAGGGTAAAAAAAATATAGCATTAGCATTGCAATACGGCTATAATTATAATCCTGGGTATAAACAATTAGCGGTTGCTTATATGAGTCAAAAAAATTGGGCTGATGCCGTTTTGGCTTATGAAAAAGTGCTAATACCTGATGAAACTTTTGCTATTCCAGCTGCCGCAAGCCATTACGCTACTCTTGCTTTCTTGTATGAAAAAGCTGGAGACTACACAAAAGCTGGACAAACTGCTTTAAAAGTCTTTAGACTTCAACCCGAAAATCCAGAAACTTTACAATTTATTAAATTACTACTTGGTAAAAAACCTAACGATCCAATTTTAAACTCGTCCTTAGCCTTTATTTACGCCCAGCCAGGCCCAGAACAAGAACTTTCTAAGGCTAAGGCCATTTATCTTGTATTATCAAGTAGGTATCCTGAAAACACCGATTATTTATGGGAGATTATGAATATAGAATATCAATTAAAAGAATATGAAGGGGCTTACCAAACGGCTCTTCGAAGGATATTCATTAATCCGAAATTAAGAGAAGGTATGGAGGAGTTTATAAAAAAAATTCCAGGAGGCTATTGGAAGCGATATGTAGAAAATGAAAAATAATTAATTCCTTTTTTATACCTTGAGTTACGAAATGCTTTCTCCAGACCTGGCGAATTTCGCCGAAGCGAAATTGCGCCTGGGTCTCGAAGGGATTTTTTCCAAATTCAGAGCGAGAATTTGATAGAATTTTTAGGCTTACGCTACGCGTCCGCCTAAAAATTATAGCGAATTTGTAGCTGGAATTTGGATAAAAGACCTGAAACTTGCTTTTATATGGGCATTTCGTAATTCAAGGTTTTTATAACTGTTTTCTATAACAAAAAACCCGCAAATTGCGGGTTTTTTGTTTTTCTTTTCAACTCGTTACAAAACGAGCAGAGAAATTCACTCAATAATTAGTTTTTTGACCAAGTCTCAGCGATAAGGTCAGGCAAAACTAGGTAACTGTTTGTCCAATCCTTTGTTGAATCGGCACCCAAGTCACCAACATGAGCGACGGCTGAAACATCAGACCAAATCAAGTTTGCATCCTCGGCGCTTGCATCTCCAGCAGCTGCAGAAGAGAATAACTTTAATATTGGAGTTAATGTTGTGCCTACATTCAAATAGTTAAATCCACTTGTTTGATGCGCTGAATCGGCAACAAAATTAAGTGAAACGCTATCTGTTGATGTATCGGTAGCTCCTGTAATTCTAAATCCTTGAGGAGTACCTTTGACTGTATAGGTAGTTGACGATCCTGCTGCGATAGTATCTTCGTCAGTAGTAAGCCAAGTGAATACAATCTTAGAATCATCTTCACTTACTCCGTTAGTGCTCTCTGCGGTTGTTCCTGTAGTACCGTTAGAGATCAACACAGAGGTTGTGATATCAACTCCATCTTTCAAAAGCTTTAATGATTCAAGTTCCAAGGTATCGGAGGTTAATGCATCAGACCAAGTTACATTAAGCTTAAATTGCTTGATAGCAATAGCTCCTTGTGTAGGTGCAGAAATTGAGAATTTATATAATTCTTTTTCTCCACCGTTAACAATAATGCTATTAGTCAAATCAGTTTGAGATAGGGTAGGAACTGCTTTGAATACATATGTTTCTTTTGCAGTCCTTGTATTGGTATCAGTAGCTTCTGTTCCATTTGTATCAGCATATTTAACATAGGTTAAAGCGGCTACGGCATTTACATTAGTAGATGCATTTGTAGCTGAAAGACCTGATGCTAAGTTCCAATACAAGTCTACTTTTTTGTTAGTTGAAGCTGGAATAAGAACGCTTAATCCAGTGAAGTTAAAGTAGCTATTGGTGTTGTCGTAAGGAACGGTAGCTAATATTACTCCTGTTGCATTATCCTTCAATGTTGCTGAAGAAATAGGCAAAGAAGAGCCTGTGGTAAATCTCATTTCTTTAGCCCAATAATCTTGGTAAGAAGAGGTTAATTTAAACCTTCCTGCCAATACAGACTGGTTTCCAGAAACCAATTGGTTTTGAGGAGTACCATCAAATGCAGTTGCAAACGCGCCAGAAGTGTAAGTTAAGGCTTGTGATGTTACCTGAGTAGAATCAGCAGTAACTGCTGAACTTGCAGTAGTTCCATCAATATCAACCTGAACAGTTCCTGTTCCAGCATTCATACCACTTGAAACATCTGCTAATACCATCACATCAATTGTTGAGCCAGCTGCCAAATTATAGTTAATTGACCATGCATTTGTAGCGGCAACAGTTGGTTTAATAGATGTAGTTTGAGTTCCGTATTTTACATACAAGTTTGTCATGTAGGTAGATACTTCATCAAGTGCTACATTGATGGTTGAAATATTAACTGCTTCTGAAGTAGCTGCAGTTAATGTGTAGTGTCCCAATTTGTAAGCGGTCAATGGAGCTACAACAGAGTGATCTGTGTATGCAGTGTACTTTGACAATGTCAAAGAACCTTGCTTTACGGTCAAACTATTTCCATCAATATCGCTTGCTGGGATATCAAGTGTAGTTGAAGATGTTAAGCCTGTACCATTGTTGTTTGAGCTTGCACCTTCAATTCTTACTTTCAATGTGGTTCCAGTTACAATGCTGTTAGTAGTGTCTGAAGTTCCAAGATCATAGATATCTGCTTTAACTTCAAGTGTTACTGGGTTTCCTGGTTCAACAATTAAAGAAGAACCTAGATTGAAAGTAGTATAGTCATTTCCTGAATCATCTGGATCATATAAAGTAGTTGTGCTTCCGATTTGAACACCGTTAGCAAGCAACATACCATTTCTTAATCCACTGATTCCTGAAGTGCTACCAATAACTGAAACATATAATGTCTCAATTTTTACTTTTTCTCCAGCCGCTTTCAATTCAAATTTTGCTAAAGAAGCGTTTGAAGCTGCGTCAACAATATCTCCTGAAGGAGAAGTAGTTAATTTGGTAATAGTTAAAGTACCAGCATTAATTGTTTGCACGCCTGTTGACCTCTTAGTGAATGAAGCGTCTGATACTAAGTCGCTTAATACATTTGCTAAATATTGTGTGTCAACAACGGTAACATCAGCAACATTCCATAAATGTATAGTGAAGTTTAGATCTGAACCTCCGATAATATCAGCCAAAACTTTTACAACTCTTGTTCCAGCTTCCAATCTCTTTGGAGCGCCAGATAAGTCAAAAGTTACATAGCTTTGATCCAAGCTATCTGCAACTAATTGCATAGTTGCACCAACTTGTACTCCGTCAACATATAATTTGAAATTCTTCAAATCTGTATTAGAAGCGCTTCCAGTTTTTCTGAAGCTGATTCTTGTCATATCTACAGCCCTTGTAGTAACAATTACGCTGTTTTGGAAAACAGTGTAGCCGTCCTGTGGGTCAATAGATGCTGTTGAAGGGGTAGTTGTAGCATTCCACTCAACTCCTGCCAAAGTTCCGGTTGCAATTGTCATCAAATTTCCTGTAATAGGATATGTTCCTTTTACAGAGCTAGCATTTGTTGAAATGTCTGATGATGAAACAACTTGTACTCCAACAGTTTCTCCAGAAGTTCCGTTAATGTCAGATAATACCCAAATTGTTACTGATCCCATAGAAGGAACAGTGAACAATCCTGCAGTATTGTTGAAGTTAACCATGGTGCTGGATACAGCTGCTCCATCAGTTAACCTTGTAGCTCCGTTAAACAAATATACATTTGTCAAAGAAGCATCTGCGGAAACTCCAATTCTCTTTATTTTAAATCCTGTAACTTTTATTTCAGTGTTGTCACCGTTAGTAAAAGTTAAAGCTGCTAATGGGGCTAATGCCTGTCCGTCAACAATTGTTCCTGCTGATGGGTTATTAGAAGCTAATGATACTGAAAGACCTGCTCCAGCTGGAGTTGGTGGTGTTACTACCACTGTTGCACAAGATTGACCCGTTGTTGGGCTATATCCTGAAGCTGAAGTACATCCTGGAGGGAAACCTGTAGATGGTGGAGTAACCACTACTACCCCTCCGGCCAACCATGCGTTTAATTTTGCTCTTGTCAAAGGACCAACCTGATTTGCAGGTGTCCATCCTTGCTGTGCCTGGTATTTTTTAACAGCTGCTAAAGTCAATTGACCAAAGTAACTTGTTTCATTTCCAGGTGAACCTGCTCCTGATAAAGCAACTTGAGTAGAAGCAGAGGTATTCATAAGTGCCTGTAAGCACTTTACATCTGAACCTGTAGATCCTACGGTCAAGTTTCTTGTAAATGTAAGTCCAACGCAAGCTGCAGGAACTCCCCCAGTGTCGCTTGGTTGTAATGCTTGTAATTGAAGCATCAAAGCGTTAATTTGGGCTTGTAATTCTGCAATCGTAACTGCGCCAACTGAAACAGGAGCAATCATTGCAACCAATGTTAAAGAAACAATGGCTGTGATAATTGATTTTCTTATATTCATTTTTTTTGTGTTTTTTTGCTTGTCCGATTAAATAATTTCGCAAAGCGAAATTACTGCAAAGCAGTATTTAATCGGATGAATGTTAATTAATTTTTTCACCCTGTTAACTAAAAACCCTTTCGGATTTTAGTAGTTACTTTTTAAAAGGCAACTACTATTTAACGGGGCAACCTTTATTAATATCGGTCGGCCATTTTTTTGGTTTTGCGAACTCTTAAGAAATCATTTCTAATTAATTTCTCTCGTAGAGAAATCTCGAACAATAATTATTGATTGACTGTCTTTCAAAATTTCCTCCGCGAGATAACAATCTTCAGGGATTTCTTTAGAGACTGTCTGCAAAGCCTCTTTCGATGCCATTTTCCAGATTTTCGTGCGAAAAATTTTAAAAAAGCACAGGCGATATAATAATATCGTCGAGCATTTTTTGAAATTTTTTTAGCTGAAAATATGAAAAATGGCGCGAATATGGGTTTTGCAGACAGTCTCTTAGAGCTTGCTAACCAAGAAAAACGATTTGTCAAATGTTACATCTTTTAGACCTCTTACTAAAGAAGTCTCTTGTTAATTAACAGCAATCAGCTATTAACCAATGGATATAAAAAATATTTTTAATACCCACTGATGATAACCGACTTATATCTAAAAAACTACTTAACTGAATTAATTAATAATATTTTTTCTAACACATCCCAACATTTGCTTTCATTATCCGAATACTTATCTTCGTCATAAATTCCTTCCATCTCTACCAATTCTTTATGTTGAACTTCTGTCAAAGTTGTTTGTTCTAAATCTTTTATTACAGGTTCTACTATCGTCCTACACAAATTACCCGAAGCTTCTTCTAATTCCGCTTCACTTACTACTGATAGTAAAGTCACATTATTTTTAACTTCCAATGCAATTTCTTTTGCTAATTCGGGGTCTTTTTCAATGGCTTCAGTCAAAGTTTTTGCAGCATTTTTTACTTCTTTTATAGCTAAAGAAAAATCCTGGGGATTGTTTTTGGTCACATCAATTAAATTCTGTGATTTTGTTTTAAATGTCTCAACGCTGTCTTTTATTGCAACTAAAGCGTCTGGAGATTGTTCTGTGATATTGACCTTAGAATCATTATTAGGCAAAAGAGTAGTCATCACCCCTAATGCGCCCACCGCAAAAAACAAAAATACTGCAAACGAATACGCTAATTTCTTTTGTAAATTCAGTGCGTATAAAGATTGGAAAACATTTAAAAATCTTTCTTTATAGGTTGTCTTATGTGCTATCCTGCTAGCATTTAAGCTAGATTCTAATATTTGCATTCTAATCGAAAAGACCCATTCTTTTCTGGGTTTAACTTGTTTCAATGACTGTAGTTTGGCAATAAGTTCTTGTTCTGTCATTACTATTAAGACGAAAAATAGGTTAATTTGTTACACTAACTATGCCTCGTCTATTAGTTCGCTCTTGAGAGAATTTAAGCCCCTATGAATCATCACCCTGATAGTACCGACGGGTTTATTTAAAATGGCAGCTATTTCTAATGGCGGCATATCTTCTAAATAGTGCCAAATAATCACATCTTGATAGTCTTTTTTTAAATTCGCAATAGCCAATTTCACTGTTTCAATGCCCTCTTTTAAAACTGCTTTTTCGTACAAATTTACCTTACTATCAGCTATTTTTGAAGCAAAATCAGTCGAAACTATTTTTGTTTTACTTTTTTCTCTATAGTGATCAACAATGGAATTACGCGCAATTTGGTATAAAAAAGCGCTCATATTTTCAATCTTTTTTGGCTCCCCCCTATAATTTTCCCAACCCTTCAAAAAAACCTTAGAGGTGATATCTTCAGCTATTTCTTGTGAGTTAACCTTTAAGTACACAAACCTATATATTTTATCAATATATTGATCATAAATCCTTATAAATTGTTCATTTTCACTATCCATTATTCAATGCTTAATTATATAATAAAAATAGACGAATGTCAATATAATTACCTTGGATTATGAAGCACTCTAAGAATAATTCG